>NZ_JAMXSH010000001.1:0-1013434 GCF_024124505.1 Tenacibaculum sp. XPcli2-G | reverse complement strand
CACGACAGTAGAAGCAAGTGTAGCGACAACAGACGGATCGGGGAATGCAGGAAGTGCAAACACGAATCATGTTTATAATGTAGACACGACCGCTCCAGTTCCTACCATAAGTGTAGACAACATCACGGCAGACAACATTGTCAATGCAACAGAAGCAGGGACAACCATTGCAGTCACTGGAACGGTAGGCGGAGATTTCAATACCGGCGACACGGTAACCTTAGTAATCAATGGAAACAACTACACCGGTACCGTAGATGCCAGTGGAAACTACAGCATCAATGTACCAGGGTCAGACTTAGCTGCTGACACAGACACGACAGTAGAAGCAAGTGTTACTACTACTGATACTGCTGGAAATACTACTTCAGCCACTGATACTCACCTGTATAATGTAGATACCACAGCTCCTACCCTTTCTATTGTTATTGATGACATCACTCCAGACAATATCATTGACGCAGTAGAAGCTGGAACTGACATCCCTGTGACTGGAACTGTAACTGGTGACTTTAATACGGGTGATACTGTAACCTTAATAATCAATGGGAATACCTATACAGGAACGGTAGACGCCAGTGGAAACTACAGTATAAATGTACCAGGATCAGACTTAGCAGCTGATACAGATACGACTGTAGAAGCAAGTGTTACTACTACTGATACTGCTGGAAATACTGCTTCTGCTACTGATACTCACCTGTATAATGTAGATACCACAGCTCCTACCCTTTCTATTGTTATTGATGACATCACTCCAGACAATATCATTGACGCAGTAGAAGCTGGAACTAACATCCCTGTGACTGGAACTGTAACTGGTGACTTTAATACGGGTGACACTGTAACCTTGATAATCAATGGAAATACCTATACAGGAACGGTAGACGCTAGTGGAAACTACAGCATAAATGTTTCAGGCTCAGACTTAGCAGCTGACTCAGACATGACTGTAGAAGCAAGCGTTACTACTACTGATACTGCTGGAAATACTGCTTCTGCTACTGATACTCATTCATACAGTTTACTAGACTCTGATAATGATGGAATTCCTGATATTACCGACATTGATGATGACAATGATGGAATTTTAGATACCGATGAAGGAGATGGCAACATAGATACTGATGAAGACGGTATACCTGATAGTCTTGATACTGATAGTGATAATGATGGAGTTCCAGATGTTATTGAAGGAAATGACGATAATAGTGATGGGATACCTGATAGCCTTCCTTCTGGAAATGACTCAGATGGAGATGGTTTGGATGATACTTATGACACAGATAACGGAGGTACCCCTGTAGACATTCCTGATAATGATGGAGATGGTATTCCAGATTTTCAAGATATTGATGATGACAACGATGGTATTAATACTTCAGATGAAAATCCTGGTGACTCTGACCCAACAACCAACGATGCTCTTGATACCGATGACAATGGTATTCCTGACTATCTGGACCCTAACACAAAACCATGTGGTACTCCCTATAACATCATGACTCCTGGTAGTGATGGTGATAATGATATTTTCTTCATCTCTTGTATAGACAGACCTGAATATAGTAATAATACTGTTGAGATTTTCAACAGATGGGGTAACACTGTATACAAAGCCTCTGGCTATAACAATAAAGACGTTGTTTTTAACGGAACTTCTAATGGAAGAACAACAATTAATGTTGATGAAAAATTACCTTCAGGCACCTATTTCTATGTTATCGATTTAGGTGATGGATCAAAACCAAAAGTAGGCTGGTTATACATTAATAGATAAAAAAAATAATATGAAATTAAAACACCTATACACATTAATATTCTTAATACAAATATTAATAAATGTAAATGCTCAACAAGACCCGCAATATACTCAATATATGTATAACACTATGAGTGTGAACCCTGCATATGCTGGATCAAGCGGACACACTATAGTAAATGCTCTTGCAAGAACTCAATGGGTTGGTATTGAAGGTGCTCCTGACACTCAAACGCTAAGTTTCGATACTCCTCTAGGCTTTAGCGGCGTTGGGTTAGGTATTAACCTTACTAATGATAGAATAGGCCCCGCCAATGAGATTTTTCTGGATATCAATGCTTCTTATACAGTTCGTACCAGTGATGAGGGAAATTTAGCTTTTGGGTTGAAACTTGGAGCAAGACATTTAAATGTTGATTGGAACAAAGGTATTGTTAAGGATCGAGACGATAAAAGTCTAACTGGAAACATTAATAGATTTTTACCAACTATTGGAGCTGGTATTTATTACTATACTTCTAACTGGTATTTGGGAGCAGCTATTCCTAATTTTATTAACACAGATCATTATGATGACTCTAATAATGGAGGTGATGTCGCAAAAGAACGAATACACTTGTTTTTAATTGGTGGATATGTATTTGATTTAAACGAAAGTATTAAGTTTAAGCCCGCATTTTTAACAAAAGTTGTAAATGGTGCACCTTTATCCCTAGATGTATCAGCTAATTTCCTTTTCAATGAAAAATTTACAGCAGGTATAGCTTGGAGGTGGGATGATTCTATTAGTGCTTTGATAGGACTTCAAGCTTCTAGAAATTTACACATAGGGTTAGCCTACGACCTCACTACCTCTAATTACAGCAACTACAATTCTGGAACCTATGAATTAATGATTAAATGGGAAATATTCAAAGAGCTAGCAATGAAGTCTCCTAGATTCTTTTAAATTATAAATAAAATGAAAAAAGCAATACATTTTTTACTTATAATAGTATTTATACCAATAACCATTAATAGCCAACGAAAGTATGCTGCTAATAGATATTTTGAAGAGTTTTCTTATAAAAAATCTGCTGAATTATATCAATTCATATACAACAAAGGAGATAATTCTTATACTGTATTAAGTAGATTAGGAGATTCTTACTACTTTAATTTTAAATATGTTATGGCAGAAAAAAACTATCAAGAGTTAATGAAACTATACGAAAATTCTGCTAAACCTAAACATATATTTAGATATGCCCAAGTTTTAAAAACTAATGGTAAAATAAAAGAATCTGACAAGTGGCTATTAAAATTAAACAAAAACGATAGTCGTGTGAAGGCTTTAGAAGAAAACACTAATTATTTTGTTGAATACTCTAATCGAGAAAAGACATATATAAACATCCACAACCTATCTAGCAACACTTCTTATTCAGACTTTGGTGGATACATTTATGATAATCATTTATATTTTTCTTCTACCCAACCCAAAACAGAAAAAGGTAAAAAACTCTATCGATGGAATAAGCAACCATATTTAAACATTTATAAAGCAAAACAAAATAACGATTCTATTAAAGTTTTGGATGTGGGTAAACCTATCATTCTTGAAGAATTAAGCTCTAAATATCACGAATCAAATATTGTTGTTTCTAAAGATGGAAAAACAGCTTACTTCACCAGAGATAACTTTGATGGCAAGCGATTAATAGGAGATAAAAATAATATTTCTCACCTTAAAATTTATAAAGCTACTAAAAAAGGAAACTTTTGGGGAGATATAAAAGAACTACCTTTTAATAGTAATAGTTTTTCTTGCGGACATCCTGCCCTTAGTCCTGACGAAAAAACACTTTATTTTGTTTCTGATATGCCAAATGGCTACGGAGATACCGACATTTATAAAATAGCAATTTTAGAAAACGATATCTATGGAAAACCTGAAAATCTGGGCAAAACTATTAATACAGAAAGCAAAGAAATGTTTCCTTTTATAGGTAATGATAATGTTTTATATTTTTCTTCTGATGGACATATTGGCTTAGGAGGTTTAGATGTTTTTGAGGCAAAAATCACTAGTAACTCTTATACAAAACCAGTAAATTTAGGAAGCCCTGTTAATGGTCCTTTTGATGATTTTGCTTTCATTATTAACGACAAGCATACTCAAGGCTACTTTTCTTCCAACAGAAAAGAAGGTAAAGGAGATGATGATATTTATAGTTTTAAAATATACGATTGTAAAGAAAACATTAAAGGAGTTATTTCAGACTCAAAAACAGGAAACCCTATTCCCAATGCTACCGTTCAGCTTATAAACAAACAAGGAGAACCCATTTTTACTAAAACAACTAATAAAGATGGTGGTTATTTATTTGAAAAAATAGATTGTGAAAAGAATTTTGTGGTCGTTGCTTCAAAAAAAGATTATAGAAACTCTCAAAAAAAAACAAAAACACTTAACATTAACAAAAGATTAATTACTGAGAACATCCAACTTGAATCTTTAATAAAAGATGATCAAATCATTATAAACCCTATTTACTTTGATTTTGATTTATATAATATTCGTGAAGACGCCGAATACGAGTTAGAACATATCGTTTCTGTCTTAAAAGACAACCCTGATATAAGTTTAAGAATTGAGTCTCATACCGATAGTAGAGGATCCCAAACATATAATAAATTATTATCAGACAAAAGAGCCAAATCTACAAGAGGCTATATATTATCAAGAGGCATTTCTCCAAAAAGGATTAAAAGTGCTGTTGGTTACGGAGAAGAACAGTTATTAAACAACTGCAATGATCTAAATCAAAAAAAGTGTACCGAACAAGAACATCAACAAAATAGAAGATCTTATTTTTATATAGAAAAAAAATAATCTATTATTCTAATAAAAAGCAAAGGCTTTCAATTAAATTGAAAGCCTTTGCTTAGTAGCGGGAACAGGACTCGAACCTGTGACCTTCGGGTTATGAGCCCGACGAGCTACCTACTGCTCTATCCCGCGATTTGGGATTGCAAATATACATTTTATTCTCTGTTTTATCCAAATAAAAGTTAATAATTCTTGATTTTAATCTTTTTAACGCCGTAAAGAGTCATTTATGACTAGATTACTTATAAACCAAAGATGAAAATATTAATATAATAATTACAAAAACGTTTTATAAACGAGTTTATAAAACGTTTTTTGTATGTATTCAAATAATCTAAAAAGTTAACTCTATCCTTATTAAATCAACCTTCATTTTTTTTAGCTTTATATCCTTAATTCATAATACTAACTATTGAATTTAGAATCTTATTAAAACTTGAACTTAAATACAAATTCATGTGAACCATTACTGTAGGTTGATATATCGTTAATAGCATGTTCATAAGCATATCCTAGTTTAAATTCTTTAATAAACTTAAATAATAATAGTCCGCTAAACGATTCTTTTAATCTATGTGACACACCAAACTCTACTTTATCAAAAAGGCCAATCATTGCAGTAGCATCAAACGACAAAGGTACACCTGATACGTAACGCATCATAAATGATGGAGTAATAGTTAGTTTAGAGTCATTTTCTAAACTGAATGTATAACCTCCTGCTAAGTATATGTGTGGCTTATCTGAAGCACTAGTTACAACATTCCCCTCTTTCTCATAACGCTTACTTTGTAATAATACAGGCACCGATAAACTTGCGTAATAGTTCTTACCCTTTAAATAAGCTCCTGCACCAAAATTCGGATTAAATCTACTTATATTTTCATTAAAAAGAGGATCATTAATATTCAACGATTGTAAATCTACATTAATAAATGTTCCACCTCCTTTTAAGCCCAAGAATAAATCCATCGATTCTGATATTTGTAACTTGTACGAAAAATCGATGTACACATCTGTCTCTTTGGCTACTGAAAACTTATCATTTACCAAAGACAATCCTGAACCTAAATTCTTACCTAAAGGTGAGGAAATAGATAAAGTTTGGGTTGAGGGTGCATCTTTAATACCAACCCATTGACCACGTATTAACATAGTTGCGTCTAACACATTTTGTGAACCCGCGAAAGCAGGGTTTATAATATTCATATTTAATTGATACATCGTAAAAGATGGATCTTGCTGTGCCTTAGCATTTAGTGATAGAACAAAAATAAGGCTAGTAATTATATATTTTATATGAGTGAATTTCATTTCTTTAATTTTCAAATTAATATTTTCTTTTTCAATTATTAATAATTAATATATAGCCATCCTTGTACTGGTGGGTAGTCCGAATCATTCAAATTAATGATATAATAGTAAGCACCTACAGGTAGTTTTGTACTACTCCCTCCTCTTTGATTTGAAGTAGCACTCCAGTTGTTTTGATAGCCCTTTGATTCATATACACGTTCTCCCCAACGGTTAAAAACTTGTATATTACTATTAGGAAACTTCTCAATGTTTTCAATTACCCAAGTATCGTTTTGTCCATCTCCGTTTGGTGAGAAGCCTTTTGGTGAGACCACCTGCCTTGTATCACAAGCGTCTGATATACCGTCATTATCTTCGTCTGGCGCTGTAAAAGTTACTCTAGCTGTTCCCGTAGCTGTGTTTCCGCTGTTGTCAATTACAGTTAAGGTAACTGTTGTTGGAGTTGATAAATCTGGGCATTGAAATGTTGTGGTGTCTAACGACATATTTGCAACTCCACTACATGCATCACTACTACCATTATCTACTTGTTGAGCTGTAATAGTCGCCTCCCCGTTGGCGTCTAATGCTACTGTAATATCTCGTGTTACTACTGTTGGCGCATCCGTTTCTACAACCGTTACCGTAGCCGTACCTGTTGATGTATTACCCTGGTCATCAGTTACTGTTAAGGTTACTGTGTTCGTTCCTAAATTTGAACAATCAAAAGTTGTCTTGTCTAAACCTATAGAGGCTATTGAACAGTTATCGGTACTGTTATCATTAACATCTGATATTGTAATTGAACCTTGACCGTTACTTAAAGTTACCGTTACATCTTTAGTATTTACTGTTGGCACCATGATATCTTCTACAGTTACTATTGCCATTGCTGTTTCACTAGCACCACCATCGGTTGCTGTTAAGGTCACCGTGTTGGTTCCGATGTTTGAACAATCAAAAGTTGTCTTATCTAAACTTAAGGTCGGATTAGAATTACACCCACTTCCTGAACCGTTATCTACATCACTTGGTTGAATCGTTACACTTCCACTAGCGTCTAATTGTACAGTAATGTTTTGTGTTACTACCGCTAATGGGGCACTTGGATTTGCTGTAACCGTTACTTGAGCTGTTGCAGTTGCACTATTACCTGATGCATCTGTTACCGTTAATGTAACAGTATTATTACCTACTTCTGAACAACTAAATGTTGTTACGTCTAAACTGTAAGTCAAATCAGTAGCACTAGTACAGTTATCTGAAGAACCATTGTTAATCTGTGTTGGGGCAATACTTACTTGATTATTTGCACCCAACTGAACTGATATGTCTTGTGTTACTACTGTGGGTACAATAGTATCCTCTACTGTTACTGTTGCAGCTGCTGTACTTGTATTGTTGTTTACATCTACCACTGTTAATAGAACTTGGTTTACTCCTATGTTTGAACAATCGAATGTTGTTTTGTCTAAACTCATTGATGCGATTGAACAATTATCAGTACTGCCGTTGTCAATTTGCTGTGGGGTAATCGTTCCATTACCTCTAGCGTCTAATTGTACTGTTAAATTTTGAGTTGTTACTGTTGGTAAAATATTATCTTCTACAGTTACTACAGCACTTACTGTTGCGGTGTTTATTCCATCTGTTGCTGTTAATACTACATTGTTTGTTCCTACGTTTGAACAATTAAAACTTGTAATATCTAAACTTAATGTGGGGTTTGAATTACATCCACTTCCTGAACCATTATCTACATCTTGTGGCGTAATTGTTGCACTTCCGTCTGTTGCTAAATATACAGTAATATTTTTTGCAACTGCTTGTAATGTAGCATTTGGATTTGCGTTTACTGTTACAACGGCTGATTCATTAGTTGTATTTCCAATAGCATCTCTTACTTGCACATTAATTGTATTTGTTCCTAAATTACTACAATCAAACGTTGTTTTACTTAAAACTGTTGTTAAGTTTGTTGATGATGTACAGTTATCAATTGCTGTATCTAAAACATCTGATGCTGTTATTGTTGCTTGATTATTCGCATCTAAATTAATGGTAACATTTTTAGTTGCTACTACTGGTGCGATGTTATCTTGAACTATTACAGTTGCTGTTGCAGTATTGGTATTCCCTGCAGTATCCTCTACTGTTAAGGTCACCGTATTTGGTGTTGCCGTATCATTACAATCAAACGTTGTTTTATCTAAACTCATTGATGCTATTGAACAGTTATCGGTACTTCCGTTATCAATTTGCTGTGGAGTAATACTTGCATTTCCGTTAGCATCTAACTGAACCGTTAAGTTTTGTGTTTTTACCGTTGGCTTTACGTTTTCTTTTACAGTAATTGTTTTTAATGCTGATGCCGTATTTCCTACACTAGAATTATTAACATCAAAAGCTACATTTTCAGGAACTTTTAATGTAATTGGTGTTCCTACGCATGTATTTGTTGGTGTTACTTTAAATGTGTATTCATTTGCATTTACTGTCGTAAAATTACTTAATGTTGCTCCTGTTGCCTGAATATCATTTAAAGTAAAGCCTGTAACTCCACTTTGTGAGTTAAATTCTACTGTTGCAGAAAAATCTCCAGCAGTTGTGTTTCCTTGTGGAAGTCCTGTAATATAAGGTGTTGGACGTGGAATTACACTAAAATTAGCCGTTACATTAGTGTCTGCATTTAACACCACTGTAGCCGTTGTTCCGTTTGGAGCTGTAGCAGGACTTGGTGATATTACCCAATTATCAAACTGATAACCCGAATTTGGTGTAGCTGTTAAAGTTACACTTGTTCCGTCTAAATACATGCCGTTTGCTGAAGGTTGAGGATTTGCTGTTACTGTACCATTAGTAGAAGTAATTGTTAAATCTCTATACACTGGTGCCGTTGCCCCGTATTCATAACATCCCATATCCACAATTGTATTATGAATTCTTGAATTTCCAAGTAAATCAATTGTAACTCCTGTTGGAATTTTAGAGTTATCTCCTGTGTTAAGAGCTGGTGAAAATTGAGATGATATTGTAAAATCATTTATCATACTTGTAAAATAAGGGTCACTATTTTGAACATTTGTTGTTGCTGTAATACTACTATCAGAAAAATCTCCAATAGAATTAAAAACATTAAGTGAGGTTACAGGGTTTTGGTAAAAGTCTGTAACCGCTCTTGTAGTATTTCCTCCTGATGTTTCGTTAGCCCAAAAAATACAATTTGACACCTTGGCTCTCATAATTCCTGTTGCTCCAGTGTTTTGTGAAATTCCTACAACACCGTGTGTAGTCGCATTAAGGTTTTGACCTGTTCCTAAATCTTCATTATTCGCAAAAGTATTGTTTACAATATCTAAATTACAATCTGTAGTATTTCCAACCATTCTAAACCAAGCAGCACTACCGCTTAATCCTTGAAGAGAAGAGGCTAAATCTCCTGTTATATTGTTGACAAATAAATTATTAACAAATACAATATCTACATTAGTATTATCTCTTATCATACTATATGCTCCTGCTCCCCAACGAGCCATATTGTTTTTAAATTGGCAATTTTCAACAGTTAATCTTCCTCGAGACGAAGCGTTTCTGTTGTTTAAATTCATCTCTGCAAAAAGACCCGCCGCTTCTTTTCTTGAAACATTATCTTCTATAATACAATTTTTTAAGGTAAATTTTGCTACGGTTTTTTCTTTTATAATTGCTCCACCGGGTTCTGTAGCATTTCTATTAGTATGTGCATCACTAATGGTTAATCCGTCTAAAACTACATCGTTAGCCGTTGCTTCAATTTTTACGATATGATAACTGTTGTCATTTTTTCTTGTTGAGTTATTGTAATTATCAATATAAGTTGCTTGGTTAGTATCATTCCCTTGTAAATCTCCTGATAAAACAGTTGTGTTTTGCCCTAAAACACGTTGCCCTATAAGGTTTTCTGTTCCTGCAAAACCTCCGTAAATTTTAGTTCCTGTTTTTGTAATTCTAAAAGTAGCATCTCTGTTAGAAGCGTGGGGTTTATATATTCCACCTGCTACCCAAATCTGCTCGTTGTCGTTGGTATATCTTATAGCATCTTGCAAATCGGTATAGGCATTTACCCAAGATGAACCGCTGTTATCTCCTGTTGCATTGGCTTTTACATAAATTCTCCCTCGTGTTCTAAATCGTTTTCTAAGTGACCAACCTGAAATACTTGAAGCACTACAATTTTTTCTGATATAAACATCATAATTTTGCGAAGGGTCTAAACCTGAAAGTGTATGTACTGTGGTAACTCCTTGTACAATTGTTGCTGATGAAAAAGAGTCAGACGATTTGTGATACGCAATATCGCAAAGACCATTACCGATTGTATTAGTAATTTCTGCGGAAGTATTGCTTATTGAACTTGTATTTATGGTAAAATCATTAAGGGTAGGTGAAAAACAAAAACCTTGTAATAAACCTTGTATTTCAGCTACGGTTAACCATCTGTTATAAATATAGATATCATCAATAATATCATTATATTTATAGATGTTTGCTACCGAATTATTTCTATTATTCCCAATAGCAAATTGTCCGCCTGTATTTAATCCTGTAACTGAACCTGTTGTAGAAAGATTTCTATCATCGTTATCAACCATAACACCATCAATCCATAATCTTGCTTCTGAAAATTTATTCGATTGCCCTTGCTTTCTTCCTGTTCTAAACATAGCCACAACGTGATGCCAATTACCATCTGCAATAAAGCCACTTACAGCTGTTCTATACTCGGTTGTTCCTCCTATAACTCTTGATTGTGCTACTATTTTACCTCTTTGCAACATAATGGTAACTCCTGTTTCATAAGCGTTAGCGTAGTTATGAGGTGTTGCTGTTGTGTTTTTACTATCATCTATAATAACTTTAAAATTAGTATCATTGGTAGTTGTTTTTACCCAAAACGCAAAAGTAGGATATCCAGTATTGATATCTGCCCCTACTAAATGACTTGTGTTTAATTGAATGGCATCATTTGCCCCTGAACTATTAAACCTATCGGCAATTACTACTGAAGTTGTTCCTACTGGGGTTAGGTTGTTTGTTCCACCTATATCGGTTGTATTACCGTCGGTAAAATTGTAGCCTACCAATAAACCATTAGTCGGTACCGTTTGTGAAAAAGCTACTGTTACTACTAGCAATAAGAGCCAAAGTAATTTTTGTTTCATAATTCATATATTTTAATTTATAAAACAAAAAAAATGTTTAATCTTCAGATGCTACAAATGATTTTATGAATATCAAATCGGTTTTGTAGATGGAGTTATCAGTTAAATTTTAACTAGTGATGTAACCTAATTAAATCTCGGTTAAACTAGTAAAATCTAAAATATCTGATACCATTTATATTTTATCTTGTAATTTTTATCGAAAATAGAAGGAGTATCTGTAATAGTTCTGAATTATCTTCGTAAGATTTAAATTTGTAATAGCCTACGTGGGGACTTCTTTTTCGTTATTTTAAAGAACCACTCGCAGTCTTTTATTTTAATAGATATATTTATTCTTGCTTTGATTAATAATTACTTTTTACTTAAATTTTTTGCATTATGGAATAAATAATATACAAAAAAAGGTTTTCAATTAAATTGAAAACCTTTGCTTAGTAGCGGGAACAGGACTCGAACCTGTGACCTTCGGGTTATGAGCCCGACGAGCTACCTACTGCTCTATCCCGCGATTTGCGGTTGCAAATATACATCCTTTTTCTTGTTATCACCAAATAAAAAAGCATTTATTTTCCATATAAATATATTTCTCTAAATAACAAGCATCTAAAAAAATAAATACTTCTTACACAAAACAACCTATCTTTGCATCATGACACATAAAGCAGGATTTGTAAATATTATTGGAAACCCAAATGTTGGGAAATCTACCTTGATGAACGCACTAGTTGGTGAAAAACTATCTATCATCACTTCAAAAGCGCAAACTACTAGACATCGTATTTTGGGGATTGTTAATGGAGACGATTATCAAATTGTTTTTTCGGATACTCCAGGAATCATAAAACCAGCTTATGAGTTGCAAGAATCTATGATGGATTTTGTAAAATCTGCCTTTGAAGATGCCGATGTTCTTATTTACATGGTAGAAGTCGGTGAAACAGCTCTTAAAAACGAAGCTTTTTTCAACAAAATAATTAATAGCAAAATTCCAGTAATTTTACTGTTAAACAAAGTTGATAAATCGACTCAAGAAGAGGTTGAAGCTAAGATTGAATACTGGAAAAAGAAGGTTCCAAATTCTTTTGTGTATGTAATTTCTGCTCTTGAAAACTTTAATGTAGATACCGTTTTTTATAAAATTATTGAGCTTTTACCAGACTCTCCTCCTTTTTACCCAAAAGATCAGTTAACCGATAAACCTGAACGCTTTTTTGTGAATGAAAAAATTCGTGAAAAAATTCTTCAACATTATAAAAAGGAAATCCCTTATTCTGTAGAAGTTGAAACTGAAAGCTTTATTGAAGAAGATAATATTATAAAAATCCGTTCTGTTATTATGGTAGAACGCGAAACACAAAAAGGAATTATCATCGGACACAAAGGAAGTGCAATCAAACGTGTTGGAACAGAAGCCCGCAAAGACCTTCAGCAATTTTTTGATAAAAAGGTTTTTTTAGATTTACATGTAAAAATCAATAAAAACTGGCGCTCTAACGAACGTCAATTAAAACGATTTGGATACAAAGACTAGCCTCTTTTTATTGTTCGTAATAACTGTTTCGTATACTCTTTCAATTCATCCATTTGTTTTTTTCCTGTTGATTTCCCTAGGCTTCCTAACAAGTATAAAGCAACCCATACAATAGGCAAAACAACCAGCATTACTATAGGCAGCATCGTTATTTTTTTTAATGACCAATTGCTGTAAGCTATAATGGCAAAAATCACAAAAGCTGTTCCCACCAAAAAGTGTAAAAACATGAAAAAAGTCCACACTTGAGGTTTGGGACCAAACAAACCTTTTATATTTGATGAAGTTTCTGAAACCTCTTCTATTTCAATATGCAATTGCGGTGACCATAAATGCGATTCCTTCTCAGGTACATCAATAACCACATGATTATCTACAACCTTCATTTTGTACTTAGAAACATCGTTTAAATGCTTCTTTATTTCTTCTAACAAAACCTGAGAATTTATTTCATACTCTAATTGAAAACGAGGTTTTAAAAAAATCTGGTTGTATAATTTATCATCCATTAAATAAAATATTAGGTGCCAACAATATAGCAAAAACTATATACTATCTAAAAAACATTACAAATCATATACTAAATTGTATCTTTGCATAAATTTTTTGCAAAATGAGTATTATTGCGATTGTAGGAAGACCAAATGTAGGTAAATCCACTTTATTTAACCGATTAGTAAAACGTCGTGAAGCTATTGTTGATTCTGTTAGTGGAGTTACAAGGGATCGTCACTACGGAAAATCTGAATGGAACGGAAAAGAATTTTCTGTAATCGATACTGGTGGTTATATTGTTGGATCTGATGATATTTTTGAAGGAGAAATACGTAAACAAGTTCAGTTAGCTATTGATGAAGCTGATATTATTGTTTTTGTAGTTGATGTTGAACAAGGTATTACCCCTATGGATGCTGAGGTTGCCAAAATTTTACGTCAGGTTGAAAAACCATTATTTATGGCTGTAAACAAAGTTGACAATGCAATGCGTGATGCTGATGCTGTTGAGTTTTACAACCTTGGATTAGGAGACTATTACACTATTTCTTCCATTAACGGAAGCGGAACAGGAGAGTTATTGGACGCTATTGCAGAAGAAATTCCTGAACCTGAAGAAGATGAAGAAAAACAAGACGAATTACCTCGTTTTGCTGTAGTTGGACGTCCAAACGCAGGAAAATCATCGTTTATTAATGCTTTAATTGGAGAAGACAGAAATATTGTAACCAATATTGCAGGAACCACACGAGATTCTATTGATACAAAATACAATCGTTTTGGATTTGAATTCAACTTAGTCGATACCGCTGGAATTAGAAAAAAATCGAAAGTAAAAGAAGACTTAGAGTTCTATTCAGTAATGCGTGCTGTACGTGCTGTTGAGCATTGTGATGTTGCGGTATTGGTTATTGATGCAACTCGTGGATTTGAAGGACAAGATGAAAAGATTTTTTGGTTAGCTGAGAAAAACAGAAAAGGTATTGTCATTTTAGTAAATAAATGGGATTTAGTTGAAAAAGAAACCAATACTATGCGTGATTTTGAAGCTAAAGTTCGTCAGGCAATTGCTCCTTTTACAGATGTTCCTATTATCTTTATTTCTGCATTAACCAAACAACGTATTTTTAAAGCTATTGAAACTGCTGTTGAAGTTTTTGAAAATAGAAAACGTCGCATTCAAACAAGTAAGTTAAACGAAACGATGTTAGAGATTATGGAGCATAATCCTCCTCCAGCAACTAAAGGTAAATTCATAAAAATAAAGTACTGTATGCAGTTGCCAACACACACTCCTCAGTTTGCTTTCTTTGCTAATCTACCTCAATATATTAGAGATCCTTACAAGCGTTATATTGAAAATCAGTTACGCGAACATTATAACTTTAATGGAGTACCTATTAGTATTTATTTCAGACAGAAATAAGTTTAACAATATTTAACTCTTAGAAAGTAGTTTTTTCTTTTTATTTGTAGCTCTTTGAAAATCATTTTGCTATAAACAATGAAAAAACTACTTTTTATTTTTACCTTATTACTTACCAGTTCAATTTTTGCTCAATCTTATCCGTTTAAAATTACTGGTACTATTAACTCTGAAAAAGATAAAACTGCTATTGAGGCAGCAACAATTCATCTTGAGAGAGCTAAAGACAGCTCAATTATTACTTACACCATTTCTAATGAAAAAGGAAAATTCTCTTTAGAAGGAAAATCTTTTAGTAAGGGTGTAAAACTCTTTATTTCTTACGTTGGTATGGATAGTTACTCTAAATTTATAGAGCTAGACAAAACCTCTAATCTCAATTTAGATACAATTTTTTTAAAAGAAGAAAGTAATGTTCTTAGTGAAGTAGTTATACAATCACGAGCTCCAATTACTGTGAAAAAAGACACTTTAGAATTTAATGTTAAATCTTTTAAAACTAAAAAAGATGCCAATGTTGAAGATCTTTTAAAGAAACTTCCTGGTGTTGAAGTAGATGAAAATGGAAAAATTACTGTAAACGGGAAAGAAGTCAATAAAATTTTGGTTAATGGTAAACCTTTCTTTGGAAATGATCCTAGTATTACCACTAAAAATTTAACAAAAGATATTATTGAAAAAGTTCAAATAACAGATACCAAATCTAAATCAGAAGCTTTTACTGGTGAAAAAGGAGATGCAAATAACAAAACTATAAACCTTACCATAAAAAAAGAAAATAATAAAGGTTGGTTTGGTAGAGTATCTGGTGGCGCTGGAACCGACAAACGCTTTGAAGGAGCTGCCATGGTAAACCGTTTTGATAACAATCAACGATTTAGCATATTAGCCAGCACAAACAATATCAATTCTCTAGGTTTTAGCTTTGGAGAAATTCAAAAAATGTTTGGAGGAGGTGGTAATATTTGGATAGGTGGAAATGGTAGTTTTAATGTTAATGGAAGAAGTTTTGGAGGCGGTAGCGGTATTATAAAATCAAAAACTGCTGGTGCAACCTATGCTGATGAATTTGGTAAAGGTTTAGATGTAAACGCAAACTATTTTTACTCAGGAAGTAATTCAAACAACGAATCGAAAAGTAATAGAGAGTACACACTTCCTGATAGGAAGTATTTTTCCAACTCTACTACTACTTCTGATGATGAAAATCACAATCATAGTTTTGATACAGAGTTTGACATTGAAATAGATTCTACTCTTTTAATTAATGTTAGACCTACGTTCATTTTTAACAAACGTGAAAGTAATAGCCGTAGACAAGAAGAATCTTTAAATGAAAATAATACACTTACGAATAGCTACGTGAGTTCAGCCTATTCTAAAGCAACAGCAAACAATTTTCAAAACAGATTAGATATTACCAAAAAAATTGGAGCTAAAGGTTCCTTTATTAAAGCCTCTATAACTAACAGTATTGATAAAACAGATACCGAAGAATTTAACAAGTCTATAATTGAAACTTTTGGAAATAATGCTAGCACAGAAAATAGAGACCAAAAAAGCATTATTGAAAATAACTTAACAGGACTTTCCTCACGTCTAACCTATCGTTTTCCTCTAATTGCTAAGAAATTATTTTTAGATACTAAGTATAGTTATCAACGTGATGAACGAAAAAACCAAGAAAACACTTTTGATTTTAACTCAACAACGCAACAGTACAGTGACTTTAATACTGAATTGAGTTCTGACTTTACATATAATGATATTACTAAAACCCCTTCAGTAGATTTAGTGTATAGATCTAAAAAGTGGCGTTTAAATTTTGGTACTGGTTTTGTTAACAGAACCTTAGAAAACAATGATAAATTACGCCCTGAATTAAGCTTAAAAAAAGAATACAATAATTTAGATTTAGATGCTAGTTTCAGGTATAGATTTGACTCCAAAGCCTCTATTTACTTTGATTATCGTTTAAACAATAATGCTCCCAGCATTAATCAAGTTCAACCTTTTTCTGATGTGACCAACCCTTCCAATATTGTTACCGGTAATCCAAATTTAAAACCAGCTCAAAATCACAGAGCATATATTAATTTTAACAAGTTTAACTGGCAAGCTCGTACTGGTTTTTGGTTTTATATAAGTGGTACTCTTTATGAAAATCAAGTAATAACAAACACCTCTATTGACGATAATTTAGTCAGAAAAACCTCTTATGAAAACAATGATGGGGGTTATGATTTATGGGGTGGTGGTAGCTATACAAAAAAAATAAAACTAGACTCCATTTCTAGTATTAAATTTAGAGCTGGTGGAAACATTGGCTCCAATAAAAACTTTAATATCTTAAATAACATAAAAGAAGGAGCTAAAACAACTTCGTTAACCCCTAATTTTGGAATCACATTAGAGTGGGACAAACTGGCTTCTATAGAAACACAGTATCGTATTTCTTTTTCAAATACTAAATACGACGTTAACACTGATCAAAATCAAGACTTCACTAGACATTCTGTTAATATAAGAACAAAAACAAACATCCCAAAAAAGTTAGAATGGTTAAATGACATTCGTTACACATACAACCCTAACGTAATTGGATTTAATAAAGCTGCTTGGTTTTGGAATGCTACATTAGCTTATTCTATTTTAAAAGATCAAGGTACTATTAGCTTAAAAGCATATGATTTATTAAATCAAAACACCAACGCTCAACGTAGAGCAACCTCAAACTACATAGAAGATTCCGAAAGCACCGTATTGCAACAATATTTTATGCTTGGGTTTAGTTGGAAATTTAATAGTTTAGGTAAAAAAGGTAAAATACAAAACTACGATTTCCGTTTTTAAATCTCCATTCAAAAGAACTATAAATCCCTTATCAAAAACTGGTCAGGGATTTTTTATTTTTTACTCCCATACCTAAGCATTATATTTAACATATAATTTAACTTTTCACGCCATTTATATCGTTTCCTTTTTTTGTTAATTTATCCCAATATTTACTTAAATAAAATTAAAAATTAGCTATACAATGCCCAAATACAATTTATATATATTAATAGTTATAATCCTACTCTTTACATCTTGCTCTAAATCAGAAGAAAACCAACTACCTGCTTCTACTCTACTAACTGTAAAAATTAGTTCAACTAATCCGTTAAACAGCAAAATAGAATGGACTAATACTGATAATTCACAAAACAAAACCACCTATTACGACCTTTACTTAGGCGATGAACTAATAGCTGAATATATTGACGGTAACACTTTCGAATTTGAAGAGCTTAAAGGCTTAACTGAATACCAAGGTAAAGTAATCGCCAAGGACATAAATAACAAAACTATTACTTCTACTGAATACAAATTTTTTACTGATAAAAAACAATTTGAAGGTAATATAGAGTTAAAAAGTCAAGAAGATATTGATAACTTTACCTCTAAAGGGTACAATGCTATCAAAGGAAATCTAATTATAAACGGTAAAACTTCCTCTGTAAAAAATCTTTCTAATTTTAATGACCTTAGTCAAATACATGGAGACTTGTTTATTATAAATACCTCTCTTAAAAACTTAAGTGGTTTTGAAGGTGTAACATTAACTTCTAATGAAGCTAGACTCGTTATTATTAACAACAATGAGCTTACCAATGTTGAAGCTTTATCAAAAATTACAGCTTTAGGTTCTCTTCGCATTTTAAACAATAAGTCGTTACAAAACTTAAGCGGATTTCATAAACTAAAAACTATTCGACAAGAGTTATCAATCAGTTTGAATCCTTCTATAAATAATCTAACTGCTTTACAGAATCTTAGTAAGCTTCATAAAGTTAATATTATTGGAAATGATTCTTTAGAAAACTTAAACGGTTTAGAACAAATAACAGAAGTCAACGCTGTTGTAATTAAAAATAATACTTCTTTAAAAACTATGGAAGGTTTACAGAACTTAACATCTTGTGAACTTTACTTTACTATTGAAAACAATACTAAACTTACTAAGTTAAATGGTCTTTCTAGTTTAAAGAGTGTTGGCGCTATTAAAATTATTAACAATGCTTCTTTAGCAAGTATTTCTAACTTATCATCTTTAACGTCTGTTAGTTATTTAATAGAAGTAAAAGATAATTCTAATTTAACTTCTCTTAATGGAGTACAAAATATAGTTTACGATAACAGCCCCACAAATAAGGAACTTTTTATTCAAAACAATCCTAAAATTACAACCTTAGATGCTCTTTCAAACTATACTTTTGAAAGAGGTGTTATAGACATTTCAAATAATAAAAAACTTGTTAATTTTTGTGGATTAAAAAAGCTACTAACCGAAATTAAGCATAAAGATTTTGATGAAAACAACTTTATTTATAACAATGCGTATAACCCCAGTATAAATGATATTTTAGGTAAAAAATGTAATTTATCATTATAATTTTACAAAATGCACCTCATAAAAAAACACGCTGTATAAGAAAATACAGCGTGTTTTTTATTGCTTTGTTTAAAAATTATTTTACTTTTTTCATCCAAAAAATAAGTATACCTATTGTTGTTACTCCCCATAAAACAATAAAACAAACTATGGGAGCGGGTGTTTTAGGTAAACTACCGTTAACTCCATAGCGAGTTATTTCTTCAACTCCTCCCCAAAAAGACAACCCTAAAATTATCACAGTAATACTGTATGCTATAATTATTGATATTCTATATTTTTTCACCCCTGACTTCAGCTTTTGCCGCTTTGCTTGTAAATACGCTCCTGTTAAACACAGCACAGACAATGAAAGTCCGAAAATAAAATACAACCATTTAGACCACAATCCTGCAAAATTGCCAAAATGTAAAACATCTACAGTTTCCCACCATCTATGATACATGGTTAACTCCTCAGGTTTTTGAATCTTAATTACATCTCCTGTTAAAGTATTCAGAGTAATATGTGCTGTTCTTTTTCTTACAAGTAATGCTCCATTATCACCTTCAAATGATAAAAGTCCTTTATTGTAATTGTAAAAAAACAAACGCTGAATTTCCAATTCAGGAAACTCTTTTTCTGCTTTTTCTACCAGTTCATTAATACTTAAATACTTTTCCTTATTTTTTTGTGTAATTTGTGAAGTATCAATATGTGGCGGCTCTGGAAGCCACCATTCCAACAAATACCAAGTTCCAGTAAGTCCTATTAATAAACCAAACCATAATGACCATAATCCGATTAACTTATGAGTATCTGACCAAAGCCTTCTAGCTCCTTTTTTAATATTTAACTTAAAAAAACCTGATCTCCATTTTTTATAAAATAAAAAACCTGTGAGAGTTGAAAGAACTAAAACAAACCCTAAACATCCCACTATGAAGTACCCAAAATTTACTCCAAAAATACGTGATACATCTGGATCAAAAAGAGACATATGGAAACTTCTAAAAAAGCGTTGTACATTAAAATATGTTGTTTCTTCTTGTATATTATAAGATGAAGGGTTCATATAAAAACGAAAAAGTTCACCACTTTGCTTCCTTCCCCACCCATGCAATGTATAACCACTTCTTTCAGCTTCAGCTAATTCTCCTAATTCAGATTTTGGATATTTTATATGAAAAGAATTATATGCTTTTTGCCAATTAACTTCTTTTTTATCGTTTTTTATGTAATCACTTTGAAGTTTAGAATTTAGTAACCAATCTATTTCATGAGAAAAAACGGCAATACTGCCAGACCAACATATAACAAATAGTAAAAGTCCGGAAGTAATACCTATCCAAGAATGAATAGTAAAAAAAGTTTTTTGCTTAATTTTTAAAGCCATTTTTTAGTTAATGTAATTTGAAAAAGACGCCTATCTCCTACTCCAATTTGATCGGATCCTCTTAAAATATTGTCTTGTGCCGAGGTATAATAAGTTGTATCAAAAACATTAAACACATTATAACGTATTTGTAAATTGTTTTTAAATGTGTAACCTAAAGCAAAATCCATACGAGTATACCCTGGTAGTTGATATTGATTTCCACTGTTAGCTTCACGTTTTCCTTGATGTACTACACCCAAACCAATATCTAACCCTGATAAACCTATACTTTTTCCATTATAATTAGAAAACCCACTAAATTGAAACTCTGGAATGTTTGCAAACTTGTTTCCTATAATATCTTGATCACTTTCTGTTATTTCAGAGTTTTGGAAACTCATACCTCCCATAAAAGATAAATCTCTAGTTAACTTTCCTGTTAATTCAAACTCTATTCCTTTTATTTCTGCGCTTCCTAACGGTAACATAAAACGTTCTTCAGGCGTATTGCTTGGGTCTGAAATAGCTATGTTTTTTCTTTCTAAAAAGTAAGCAGATGCTGTTGCTAAAGCTTTTCCGTTAAACAGTTGCCATTTTAAACCTCCTTCAAAAGAGTTTGCTCTAATAGGTTTAATTCCATTTCCTTTACGAGTTACTCCATTTTGTGGTTGTGCTGATGATGAATAACCTACAAAACCTGTTAATGTTGATGTTACGTCATATGATGATCCTAACCTAAATGAAAATAAATCATCATTATAATTACGGTTAATTAAGTTAATTGGATTAGGTGCAGATTGTGCTTCTAATTTTGCTAATACTTCTGGGCTAATACCATTTAAGTTTTGTTCTGTTATCTTTTTTACATCATCATATCTCATACCTACAACTGTTCTAAACTTAGGTGTCCATTTACCCAGCCATTGCCCAAAAACTGCATTAATTTTATCTCCAACTCTAAAATTTGGGCGTATACTTTCTCCTACAACATTAGGCTCTTGATTATTATCTGGATTAAAAACATCTAAAGTATTTTCAAAACTTCTATACACAAAGTCTCTATCAGCATCAGTATAAGTAGCATCACTAATTGCAGTGCTTCCTCCAAAATTAAAAGCATGTCCAACACCTTCTTCATTTGTAAAGTCTCCGTTAAAATTTACCTGTACCGTTTCTGTACCAATGTCAGCTCCAACTTCAGCAAAAAATATTGGTACTACTGAATTTCCTGAAAAAGTGACTCCATCTTCTTTAAAAAGAGGCCCCCAACCACCTTCTGCATCAGCATTTCTAAATGAATGTTCTTCTGATTTTTGAGAAAAATTATGATATTGTACCGTTGCTGAAATTTTATCGTTGAATTTATGATTTAACGTTATATCAAACCTATTAGAGCCTATTTTATAATCGTCCTTTTCTCCATGAAAAGTAAAATTTCTAGGTAAAAAATTATTTTTCAACCCAGCTCCTTCAATATAAATAGTTCCTCTATCTAAAGGATCATTAGCCCAATTATATTCATATTCTACAATAAGGTTTGTTTTATCTGTTATTTTCCAATCAAACGATGGGGCAATAGTTACATACGGCCTATCATCCTGTCCATTTCTCCAAAATTGCCTTTTTTGATAACCTGCAATTAAACGACCATTTAATTTTCCTTCAACTAAAGGACCTGTAACATCTCCAACTACACGCATAAAATTATGATCTCCTCCTCCTAAAATTACTTCAGCAGCAAAAGTGTCTTTTGGTTTTTTTGTGATAATATTCATAAAACCTCCTGAAGAAGTTAATGACGCCTCAACACCAGAGGGTCCTTTTAATATTTGAACTCTTTCTATCGTTTCTATAGCTCTAACTCCTTCTGGAGCTCTTTGTTGTCGAATACCATTTATATAAGATTCTGATTGTGGAAAACCTCTAATTATCACATTTTCTACTTGTCCTCCACCATTATCGGCATTACTAACACCTGGCACAAATGTTATAATTGTGCTTAAATTTCTAGCTCCAATATCCTCTAAAAAATTGTCACTTAAAACAGCTATTGAAGCTGGAGCTTTTAGTGTTTTTATTGGTGTTTTTAATGCATTAGTTAACGGAACAATATACCCTTGATTTCTTGTTCCTGTTATCACAATTTCATTTAAACTTTCAGCAGTTTCAGTTAAAGAAAAATCTAATATATTCTTTTGATTTGCTAAAATTGTTACTGTTTTTTGTTCATTACCAAATCCTACTGAAGACGCTATAGCAATGTAATTTCCTTCTGGTGCATAAAAACTATACCTCCCATCTTTATCAGAAGATGCCCCAAAACTAGTTCCTTTTAATACTATTGATGCATAAGGTAAAGGAAGTCCTTTATCATCTAAAACAGTTCCTGTTATTACACCTTTTTCTGCTTGATTTTGTATTAAAATAGTGTTTCCTCTTACCTTATAATAAATATGATATTTAACTAATACTTCATTAAGTATTTCTCGTAATGTTACTTTTTTATACTCTTTGGTAATAATGTTTTTCTTCTTTTCATCGATGGACTCAAAAGCGAATTTACAACTTGCTTTTTCTTCTATTTTTCTTAAAGCAGTTGGTATCGTATTATTTATGAAGTTTATTGAAATTTTTTTATCTAATATAGATTCTTGTGCAAATGAACTTTGAACTGTAATGCAAAAAACTATTATTAGTATACTTTTTACAGTTCTATGAATAGCTGTATAATTTATTTTATTCATATATTTATAGTTTGTGATTTAATCGTGTTTTTGGTTGAATTACTTTTAACCAGTATGAAGTTTTGCCGACAGAATACTGGTTTTTTTATTTTGTTTTCTATGTCATTTGTATTTATTTTTTTTTAAAAAATTATTATTCTATCCCCTGTCTTTTTGAAATTAAAATTCAACACAAAACCAATATCTTTCATTACTGTCTCTATTGATTCTTTTGTATGAATTCCGTTATATTTTCTCCTTTTTAACTCTTCTTTTTTTATTTCTATGCTACAATTATAAAATCGTTCTAACACTTTTATTACACTACTTAAGGTTTCATCTTTAAAAATTAATTTTTGTTGCATCCATGCCGTATGGTTATTTTCTTTAAAAACCTTCTTTACCAACCTTTCTTTAACAAGTATTGCTTTCTCTTTTGGGTTTAGCGTCACTCCTTTTTCTTTTCCTTCTTTTTTTGAGAAAAAAAACACTTTTCCTTCATCTAAAAATATAACGTTATTCTCTCCTGTATAAGCAGATAAATTAAATTTAGTTCCTAAAACTTTTGTTACTGTTTTTTCTGTTTTAATTACAAATGGAAGTTGAGCGTTCTTTTCTACTTTGAAGTAACCTTCTCCTTTCAATATTACATTTCTATGTGTTTTTCCATACTCTCTTGATACTTCAAGAGACGATAATGCATTTAAGGTAATTCTCGTACTGTCTTTAAGTACTATTGTTCTTACTTCACCTGCCTGTGTTGTATATATTATTGGTTTGTTAACAACAAAAAAGGCTGACACTAATAAAAAAACAGTAAATGTTGCTGCTACACTCCATCTAAAAAAGAAGTTTCTTTTTGTTGACTTTATTGTATCTTTTGCAATGGCATTCCAAAGTTTCTCTTCAATATGTGATGATGTCTCAATATTGGTTTCAGGAAATTTGATCTCGTTTTCGGTGGTATTCACCCATTCCTCTATTCTTTTTCTTTCAGTTTCTGTACACTTTCCTTCTGCATATCGTGTTAAAAGTTCAGGTGTTATTTCCATATAAACTACTTTGGTTTATATATAGGAACGGATATAGTTTGACAGAGTCCTAAACGATAATCAAATTTTAAATAATTTTTAAGTTTTCATGAATAAAAGCCAAAGCTTTAGTAAGGTGATTCTTTACCGTTTTTGGTGATATCTCCAACTGAATAGCTATTTCTGCTGTAGAAAGTTGTTGCTCTCTACTTAATCGATATACTTCTTGGCATCTATTTGGTAATCGATTAACAACTAATTGTAAATCATTCTCTAAAAAATTGGTAACTGCCAGATTATGCTCTATTGACTTTGTTTCTTTTAAAACACAATCTGATGTTATTTCCTCCAATTTTTTTTTATTCTTATAAGAATTTTTAGAGCGATAGTAGTCTACAATTTTATTGCGAGCAGATTTTAATAAGTAATTTTGAGTTTGACTAGTAAATTCTATTTTATCAACCCTTTTCCATAAAGAAATAAATACATCTTGAACAATCTCTTCTGCGGCCTCTTTACTATTGGTTTTAGAATAACATAGGAGATATAAGCTCTTCCAATGAGTTCTATAAAGTTTTTCAAAACTTTTCTCTTTTGTAAGCCTATATGTTTTTATTCTTTTAATGGGAAAAACTTCTGTTAAATTAACTCAGCAAATATAACAATCATTACTTATTTAGATTTATTAAAAATAAATTTTATTTGAATTTATAATCCTATTTGTAAAAACATTACTTCTACTCTAAAACATAATTGTATGAAAAATTATTTTAAAGCTTTTAAAGTTATTGTTTTTGAAAGGGAGTAGTAATAAAAACGACTGATTACTTACAATTTTGTAAATTTGTATTGATTATTTTTTTATTACTCTATGAACATAAGACGAACAAAAGACATTCAAAATCTAGAACTTCCTTTTAAACTAAAAATAAGTTTTGAAAAGGTAGTCGCTTTATTTCAAAAATATGCTTCTAAAGAGTATGAAAAACATCCTTATCATCAATCATCAATAAACATAGTTCGAGAGGCAAAAAAAGCTCCTGAATTGATTAATGGGTTTTCTGATGAATCAATATTAGAAAAACATAAAGAAGCTATTGATTTATTGCTTGAACCTTTGTTTCCTGAATTATTATTAGAAAATGAAATTAAAGCAGTAAGCATTCCATTTACATTTACTTCTTTCAAGTTTACAACTCGATTTGAAAAAATTTTACAAAATGCTGGAAATGATTATGAATTAAAAGTTCGAAACTTTGAAAGTGATTTAATGTACATTTATGCATGTAGTTTAATTTTAGCTAGTGTTTACGATTATCCTATCGATTTAAAACGACCTTTTTTCTTTGATATCCCTGATAAAACAATTAATACTATAAAAAAATATCGCGCAGCTTTTAATGCTGATTTTATGGAAATTTTTCCCGCAGAAGGCACTCCTAAAATCACTGAAGAGGATATAAAAATATTACTTGATAATTTTGAAGATATAAATATTTGGAAAGAAAAATTCCCTCCTAAATCTTATATTTTTAAAGGTTTTGGGATTATGAACTTGTTTGACGTTACAACAGATGAAATTATTTCAGAAATAAGAACTAGCCTTATAAAAAAAGACGATAATTTAGTTCATACCTTAGAAGGCATCTTTCAAAGGTTTTTTGGAATTCCAGACCTCTCTTTAGGGTTTTCTATTTTTGAAACAGATTCTAATAACTTTTCCTCTTCACACATAAATAAAGAAGAAAGTTTAGTATTAAATTACGATAAAGATGTTTCTTGTGATTGCATTTTTTGTAATTACACTTTAGAAAAACTTTTCATAAACAATGAAACTCTTGCTATTTCTGATGTAGAAAAGTATGGAAATCAAGCTGAAAATAAAAACCTTTATCAACGTTTAAAAGACAAAAATATTGGCAGTATAATTTTGGTTCCTATACAAGCATCAACAAAAAACAGTATAGCTATTATTGAGTTTGCTTCTCCTAGACCTTTTGAACTAAACTCTATTAATCAAAATAAATTACAAGACTTAATTCCACTGTTTAAAATTGCGGTTGATCGTTTCTCTGAAGAACATAAAAATATCTTAGAGGCTACAATTCAAGAAAATTATACATCTATTCATCCTACTGTAAAATGGCGTTTTTATGAAGCCGCTGAAAGGTTTCATAGAGAATCATATGAAGCAAAGGAAAAAGTTAAAATTGAGGATATTATTTTTCCTGACGTACACCCTTTATATGGACAGTCTGATATTAAAGGTTCATCGGTAGCTAGAAACGCTGCTATTAAAGAAGACTTAATAACCCAACTTTCTCTAGCTATTTCAGTATTATTAGAAGCCTGTAAAGTTGAGAGCCTCCCTATTTACAAAGAGTTACAATTTAGAGTTCAAGAATATTTATCAGATGTAAAAGAAGGTTTAAAAGCTGGTGATGAAATTGCTATTTTAGATTTTTTAAAACGTGAAATTTATCCTGTTTTTAACCACATAAAGGAAGTAAACAATGATTTAAGCATATTAGTAAAATCTTATATCAATCGTTTAGATCCTGATTTGCAGGTTGTATATGAGAAAAGAAAATCTTATGAAGATAGTGTTACTTTATTAAACGATAAACTAGCTTCTTTTATAGATATTAGGCAAGAAGAAGCGCAAAAGATGTTTCCTCATTATTTTGAACGCTATAAAACAGATGGTGTTGAGTATAATATGTACATAGGACAATCTTTAACAAAAGAAAAAAAATATGACGACTTATATTTATACAACCTTAGGTTATGGCAACTACAAGTGATGTGTGAAATGGAAAATATAGCTTTAAAAGCTGCTGAAAAAATGGAACATAAACTTAGAGTAGCTTCTTTAATTTTAATTCACAGCAATCCTTTAGCTATAAAATTTAGAATGGATGAAAAACAGTTTGACGTTGATGGTGCTTATAATATTCGTTACGAAATTATTAAGAAACGTATTGATAAGGCTCACATTAAAGGAACTGAAGAACGATTAACAGTCCCTGGTAAGATAGCAATTGTGTACTCTCAAGACAAAGATGCAGATGAGTATTACAAATATATCAAGTACTTACAATCTAAGAAACTATTAGGTAATATAGAAAAATTAGATATTGAAGATTTGCAAGGTGTTTCTGGATTAAAAGCCTTACGTGTAGAGGTTATTTACAACAAAGACTTTGATACTCAAAAAACAATGACTATTGACGAACTTATTCAGGAGTTTAAATAGCACACATTACAGAAACAGTTTCTCCTAACTTTGTTGCTTGTTCTTGTTGATAAAAAGCAAATACAAAAGCAACAACACTTACCAAAATACCAATCATAAAAACTGTGTATGTAATACGCAACAACTTATACTTTCTATTTAACACTAATCCTAAGAAGTATAAGTCTTTAGTAAGTGATCCATATAAATAATCACGATCCTTCATCATTTCGCTCATTGCCCAATCAAAATCAGGCAATTGCATTTGATGAAAATTCCCAAAAAACAAAAGATTTACTTTTTTATTAGCTACATCTTCTTTTGTGAATTTCCCTTCAGTAACATTGGGTCTTGTTGCTAAAACCGATAACACAATAGATATTACCGTAAAAATTGAAAAAATTAACGTAGGTATTATTAGGTAGTAATTAGATGGATTATCTAATTTAGGGATTAACGTTGACAATGTCATCGAAATAATGATTGCATTTACGGATAGTAAAATATTTGCCTTTGTATCTGCAATATCACTTAACGTAATATGATTACGGAGTGCTACACGAAACATAGTTTCAATACCCCTCTCTGGTAATTCAATCTTATTTTTTTTATATGCTAACTCTTCTTTTTTCTGTTTAAGTTTAGCGGCTTCTTGCAACTCTTTTTGTTTTCTCTTTAAAAGTTGAGCTATATTTTTACTTTTTTGTTTTTCCCAAAGCTTAGAAGCTTTGCTTGTATAAAAACGATGTTTTGTTAAAAACTCAAGATTAGCGTCATCCCATTCAACAGTTTTAATTTTTCTCTTACATACTAGTTCTCTTTCCTTTCGTAATAATTCATTAAAGTCTGTATAATTTTTACTTCCAACATGAGAACAATCCGCATCTCTTAAAACCTTCTCTAATTGTCTTTTAGGTTTTGCTCCCATTTTAGTTGAAGCTATTAATTTAGATACTTCATCTATAACACTTCCTAATACTTTTTTACTCTTTAAAAACTCTGTTGCTATTTTTATACCTTCCTCTTCATGATTTTCAGGATTAACTGTATATCCAACATCATGAAACCATGCTGCTAATGTTAAAATTTGTTGCTGCTCTTCTGAGAAATTTTCTCCTTCAATTAATTCGAGTGACTTCTCAACCACTCGTTGAGTATGGGCAATATTGTGATATACAAAGTTTTTATCTAAATTTTCATTTAATAAATCAATTACAAATTGCTCTGTTTCTTGTATCAAACTGTTCATGAAAAAGGTTTTTGCTAAAATAATAAATTATTAACCAGTATTAATTTTTAATAAAGTGATAAAAAAGCGTACTTTTAAAAGAGTATTTTTACACGAAATGACACACGAATTTAAAGAAATAATACAACAAGCCTCTATAAATCAACAACAAGGCATACAAAATATTTTAGCAACGGTTGTAGATTTAGATGGCTCTTCTTACAGAAAACCAGGAGTTAGAATGTTACTATCTTCTAATGGAAAAATAATCGGTGCTATTAGCGGTGGTTGTGTTGAAAAAGAAATACAACGTAGAGCACAATCTGTTTTTGAAAACAACAAACCAAAAATAGTGACCTATGATGGTCGTTACCGTTTAGGTTGTGAGGGAATATTGTATGTTCTTTTAGAACCCTTTTATCTTTCAACTGAATTTATTGATGCTTTTTCTAAAAATAGTAAAGAAAGAATACCATATGATATTATATCTTTTTTTCAAAAAGAAGATGAAGCACACGGAGATTTCGGTTCCATAATTCAGTTTAACAATCAACAAATATTTACTTTCAGCAAAGAGTTTAATACTGAAAAAACAGGTCAGTTAGCTAATTTTAAACAAACTTTACAACCACTATTTCGTTTGCTTATTATTGGCGGAGAGCACGATGCTGTAAAACTATGTACACTAACCACTCAGTTAGGCTGGGAAGTCGATGTAATTACCTCTATAAAAGATCCAAAAGAATTAATCGATTTTCCCGGAGCTAAATCGGTAGTTGCACAAACTCCAGAATTAATTCAACTTTCTCAAGTAAATAACAATACTGCTATTGTTATTATGAATCATAATTTCACTTACGATTTACGTTGGCTTATTAAATTACAAGAACAAAATCCTATTTATATAGGTATTTTAGGTGCTGCTAAACGACGAGAAAAACTATTTAACGAACTGTTTGAATTTTCACCCGATATTACTGATGAATTTTTAGATAAAATTCATACTCCCGCTGGATTAAATATTGGAGCAGAAACCCCAGAAGAAATTGCTTTATCAATCTTAGCAGAAATACTATCCGTAATTCGTAACAAAGAAGTTTTTTCTCTAAAAAAGATTACTGGACGAATCCATGAATAAATAGATGCAAAAAACAGCAATTCTCATATTAGCTGCTGGAAGTGCTTCTCGAATGGGAAAAATAAAGCAACTGCTTCCTTATAAAAACACTACGTTACTGGAATGGACTATTGAACAAGCTCAAAAATCAGTAATAAAAAATGTGTTTTGCGTATTGGGGGCTAATAAAGACGCCATTGAAAAGAAACTTACAACAAATGCTATTATAACAATATATAATCCAAAACACCAAGATGGTTTAAGTACTAGCATTATAAAGGGTATTGAGTTTTTACAAGAACATAACTTTGATAATGCTCTAATAATGCTAGCCGATCAGCCTCATGTTACTTCAGAGTATTTAAACTCCTTAATTAAAGTTTCAAAAAGAAATCCTTCTAAAATAATTACTTCCAATTATCAAGGAAGTGTTGGAGTTCCTGCCGTATTTCCAAAAGAATATTTTAATAAGTTACTAAACTTAAAAGGTGATAAAGGAGCTAAAAATTTTCTATTACAACATGACGATAATATTTTCAAAGTAAACTCCTCTTTAAACTTACTAGATATTGATACTCCTGAAGATTATCAGTATTTATTAAAACAGTAATTTTACTCTAAAAAGCCTTATTTTTACATAACTAAAAAATAAGACATGAACTTTACCAAGTTTTGCATGTATCTAACTATAATTGTTGTAGTTAGTGCTTGTGCATCCTATAAAGCTAAGTACGCAGATAAGACTTCACCAAAAACAATTCAAATAAATAAAGAATTGTTACACTCCTTTTATTTAATTGGAGACGCTGGTAATGCCGAAATGGGACAAACAACTCCTACCTTAACTTATTTTCAAAAAGAATTAACCAAAGCTCCTAAAAAATCAACTACGTTATTTTTAGGAGATAACATTTACCCTTACGGAATACCAAGTAAAGAACACAAAGATAGAGCCTTGGCAGAGCATCGTTTACAAACACAAATTGACGCTCTGAAAGACTTTAAAGGAAATACAATTTTTATTCCTGGAAATCACGACTGGTATAATGGTGTTGATGGCTTAAAAGAGCAGGAGCGATTGGTTGAAAAAGCTTTAGGTAAAAACTCTTTTTTACCTGAAGGTGGTTGTGGACTAGACAAAGTAAAAATTAACGATGACCTTACTTTAATTCTTATTGATAGTCGTTGGTTTATTATGAACTGGGACAAAGAGCCAAAAATGAACGATAACTGCGACATTAAAACTCGTGAACACTTTATTCAAGAGCTTTCTAGTTTATTTAAAAAGAATAGATATAAAAATGTTGTAGTAGCTGTACACCATCCTTTATATAGTAATGGTCCACATGGAGGAAGTTTTTCTGTAAAAGATCACATGAGTCCACTACCTGTTCTAGGTACTTTAAAAAATGCGTTACGTTCACACGTAGGTATACAAACCGATATTTTTAATAAAAGTTATAGTGACTTTGTTACTCAAATACAAACAGTATCTAATGATTTCACAGACAATGTTGTATTTGTTTCTGGTCACGATCACAACTTACAATACATAGAACAAAACGGGTTTAAACAAGTAATTAGTGGCTCGGGTTCAAAGCAATCAGCTGCTTTGGTTGGTTATGGAGCTCAATTTACCTATGGTAATCATGGATATGCTAAATTAAATTACTACAAAGATGGTTCAGCTGTTATTGAATACTATGCTGCCAATACCACAGATGGTCACAAACTTTTATTCAGTAAAGAAATTGTAAAACCAAAACAAACAAAAAAATATACTAGCTTTCCTGAATACGAAGAGCATAAGAAATTTGTAGAAACCTCAATTTATCCTCCAGAATCCACAGAGGTTAGTGGTTTTCATAAATTTATGTGGGGAGATTTAAACAGAGATAAGTACGGAAAAACAGTAAGAGTTCCTGTTTTGGAGTTAGAGAATGTCTATGGAGGCTTAACTCCTATCAGAAGAGGTGGTGGTAACCAAACCAATTCGTTACGATTAGAAAACCCTGATGGTAAACAATACGTGTTACGCTCAATGGTTAAAGATGGAAGTCGTATTATGGGTGGTATTCTAAAAGGAACATTTTTAGTTGATGTAGTTCAAGATATTTTTACCATGTCGCACCCATATGCTGCTTTTGTTCTTCCTGATATGGCAGAATCCGTAAATATTTACCATACCAACCCCAAATTATACTACATGCCTAAGCAACCCGCTTTAGGTAAGCATAACGACATCTTTGGCGGACAGTTATACTTGTTAGAAGAACGACCTGCTGATGACCGTAGTGAATTAGACAACTTTGGAAATTCAGACGATATTATTAGCACATTTGATGTGTTAGAAAAAATTAGAAAAAACGGTAAGCACTCTATCGACCAAGAATGGGTAATTCGCTCTCGCTTATTTGATATGGTTATTGGTGACTGGGATAGACATGAAGATCAATGGCGATGGGCTTCTTTTAAAACCAAAGATGGTAAAAAGTATTATCGCCCAATTCCAAGAGATAGAGACCAACCTTTTTCTAAGTTTGATGGAGTTATGATTCCGCTTTTTCAACAGTTTGCACCCTTAGTAAGAAATATGCAAACTTTTGACAACGATATCAAAAACATGAAATGGTACAACAATTATGCTCGCTTTTTTGATACTGCTTTTTTAAATGAATTAACACTCGATGAATGGAATAAACAAGCTGAGTACATTCAACAACATTTAACTGATGAAGTAATTGAAAAATCAATCCAACAATTACCAAAGGTTATTTATGATATTGATGGAAAAGAAACCATTGCTAAAATTAAAGCTCGAAGAGATAAATTAAAAAAAATTGCTAAACGTTATTATACCAAACTAAACAAAGTTGTACATGTAGTTGGTACAGATAAAGACGATAAATTCATTATTAAACGTTTAAATGATGAAGAAACTAGCGTTGTTGTTTTAAGAAAAGATAATGAAATTTATAACCGTGTTTTCAAAACAAAAGAAACCAAAGAAATACAACTTTATGGTTTAAATGGAGATGATGAGTTTTTAATTTCTGGTGATGTACATGATGGTATTTTACTACGAATTATAGGGGGACAGAATCACGATGTATACACTGATAAATCATCTGTTGCAGGTTGGGGAAAGAAGACTAAAATCTACGATTTTAAATCAAAGAAAAATACAATAAACCCTAGTTCTGAAACTGCGGATTTACGTTCAAATAGTTACTTCAAAAACACCTATGATGCGCATGACATTAACAACAACACTACTGTTTTTTATCCGAGCTTAGGTAGCAATCCAGATGACGGTTTCTTTTTTGGTGCTTCGGTTACACATACACAACAAGGCTTTAAAAAACAACCTTTCGCTAGCCAACACACATTAGCTGCAAACTACTATTCTTCAACTAGTGGATACGATTTAGAATACAATGGTGAATTTACGGAGTTAATTGGCAATTGGAGCTTACACTTACGTGCCAAAGCCACTAGCGATAACTATTCCTTTAATTTCTTTGGATGGGGAAATGAAAGTATTTACGACCAAAGTTTCAATTTGGATCATTATCGTGTTAAAAAAGAAGAAATTAGTTTTTCTCCTTCTTTATTAAAGCGCTTACGAGGTGGAAGTATCTTTAAAATTTCAGGTCTTTTTAAGGCTATTGAGATTGAAGATACACCTGGTAGATTTATTAATAATTTTGACAATCAACCTACAGCTATTTTTGATACTAATTATTTTTGGGGAGGTGAATTAAACTTTAATCACAACCGAGTAGACAATAGTAGTTTTCCTACCAAAGGTATGAACTTCGATTTAGCTGTTGGAGCTAAAGCCAACTTAGAAGATTTCGACAGACGCTTTGGTTACATTAAAAGTTCTTTGGCTATGTATCAAAACCTAGTATTCAACCGCTCATTAGTTTTTGCTTCTAAAGTTGGAACTCAAATTAATGTAGGGAATCGTTTTGAAATTTACCAAGCGGCTACTTTAGGCGGTGATCGTAATTTACGTGGTTTTAACAGAGAACGTTTTTCTGGAACCGAAAGTTTTTATCATAGTAACGATTTACGTTTACGTTTTGGACGTATTCATACAGGAGTTATTCCTATAAAAGTTGGTATTACTGGTGGTTTTGATTACGGTCGAGTATGGTCTCCGTATTCACCTAATTCAAAGAAATGGCATACTAGTTATGGTGGTTCTTTTTGGCTAAGCGGAATTGACTTATTCACAGCTAATATTTCATACTTTAGAGGAACTTCTCAAGAAGACAGGGTAGCTTTTAGTATTGGTTTTTCTTTTTAATTGTTAAAAAACATGACACAACAAATTGTATTAATTACAGGAGCTTTATTTGGTATGCTTGCTGTAATATTTGGAGCTTTTGGAGCACATGCTTTAAAGAAAATTTTAAATGAAGAGCAATTAAAATCATTTGAAACAGGTGTAAAATATCAAATGTATCATGCACTCGTTTTATTATTCGTTGGAAGTTATTTTGACGCACCTAGCTCAGCAGTATATTACGCTTTTCTAATTGGAATTATACTGTTTTCCTTTAGCATTTATGGTTTAGTATTATCTGGCGCTAAAGGTAAAAAAATGACCTTTTTAGGTCCTATTACTCCTTTAGGAGGTCTACTACTTATTGTTGGATGGGTTCTTTTAATATATAACATAAGCCAAACCATACACAGTTAAATATGTATAGTTTGGCTAGCATGGTAAACAAAAATTATGTTATTAATCAACGCCTTGTGCGTCACTGATAATTCTATCAATAAATTCAGTTTTTATATATAGTTGCTTTGCTAAGTTATATAGCACCTCAACTTCTGAAGCATCTATGCTTCCATCAGCATAAGAAATAATAGATAAATCTCTTAGAATATTTAATTTTTGCATCACAGAAATTACGATATCTAATTCTTTAGCCAAAGCTATAATTTCATCAATAATATCTTGCTCTGTTAATCCTTTAATAGTTAACATACACTGAGCAAAAACCGATGGAGACACCACACTACTCAACGCCTGTATTTCAGAATCATCCACAACGCCATCTGCCTTTGAAATCATATAACCACCTAAGAACATAAAACGTTGAATTTTTTCTGAATGTTCAGTTTCATTTCCTAAGTCTTCTGGCTCCATTAACGACATAATTCGTTGTATTTCTAGCTCCATCGCTTCCTCTGTTATTTCTCCATTAATTTCAGGATTAAATAACTCGTACGTTTTACTCTTATTAAACAGCTCTAAAGCTTTAATACGAAGTGGGCTAAACGGGTGACTGCTATACCAATCTGACGGATCGTGTGTGTCATCATTTAAAACTTCTTCTAAATCTGAAAACTGATTGATATACTCGTTTAGTTTAAAATCTAAAGAATCAGAAGTTACTCCAGACGATAGCTTAAAGAATGTTCTCGCTGCTGCCTCAAAACTCTTACAGCATAATAAGCCAGCTCTATCTGCACTAATTTCAGCGTTACGATTCCATGCATATAACTTCATCGCATGAATTGGCGCTAAATCGTTTGCACCTTCGTCTAAAATATGTTTTACTGGATAATTAAAGTGTTCAAACAATACATGCCCTATTTCATGACCAATGACAAAAGCTAACTCGTCTTTTGTAAAACGTTCTAAAATTCCTGAAGTTAAAATAATATACAGTTTATCTTCATCTGGCGGATAACATGACGCATTGAATTTATCGTTTTGATACACAAAAAACTCAATATCAGCTTTCAATTTTAAAACCTCTTTACAATGCTCTCCAATTTCGTGAAGCACTGGAGCTAACATTTTTGTTAATCGTAAACTTGATTTCAACAAATGTCTTCTCGATTTAAAGACTGGATTGTTTTCTTTTATTCTTTCTAAGGTTTTTTGAATTAACTCATCTTCTTGAAACTCTAAAACGTAATCACGATCACCGTCATATACCAATGCGTTTAAGTCAATATCTGCTCTAGAATTATCATACACCTCTTGAATGTTTTCTGTTACATTTTTAAGGTTTAACTCGTTAATTTCTTCAATACGTTTAGTGTATTGTTCTGCTAATTCTTTAGCTACGTTTTGAAAATGAACACTTGCTTGGTGAATTAAATCGTTATCACCGTTCTGTTGTGCAAGATTCAAATCTTCCATCATCTTATTTTGCGCCTGAGTTAATGCGTCTTGATGCTCTTTTTCTAATTCTGATAGTGTGGTAGATTGATACATACTTTTTCTTTTTTTAAGCTCCTACAGGAACTGTTGAGTTAGACAGTTTTAGTAATCTTCCTTTTAGGTCAAAAATTCCTAAAATTTGATCTTCTCCTTTTTTAGCAACGATATTATTTCCTGATACCTCAACTTCATATCCTTTTTGAACTAAATAGCAAAACAATGCATGCTTGTGTTCAAAATCCATACGAGTAGTTGTTTTTGAGAAGTGTGAACAAATTAAAGCAGGAATGTTTATCTCTTTTTCATCAACTATATCCGTATATAATAATACATACACAGTAAGCCCTTTAAAAGGTAATGGTGCATAACAACTTGCCTGATTTACTCCTGTTGCTACGAATGAGAAATAATGTCCTGGATCGTGTTCTGTTTCTATTTTTGATGATAGTAAATCTTCTATTCCATGGCGTTCTCCTAAAGCTTTCATTTGTAATGAAGCTTCTAAAAATTGTTCTGGAATACCGCTTTGTTTATTTGCCCAAGCCCATAACCATGATTTTTCATTGTGAGAGTAGGTTCCTAATACCTGCATTTTAAAAGTTAAATCACCGTAGGTTACCGTTCCCTGAAGCATATCACAAGTCCAAGGTAAATCCTCAACAATATCTGCTAAGTTATCTTGCTTTTCAAAAGCTAAAGCTACATATTGGTTGTGCAACTGAGGTAAGCTCAACTTTATAGTGTTATCTACCTTCCCTCCTACAATATTATTTGGATTTTCTGTACTTTCAACACTAGCTTCACTTCCTGCAAATTCTTCTAAATGAGTTTCTAAAAGGTGTACAATTCTTTCTGTTTTTTCTTCCACCTTATCTGCATTCATAATTGGGCTGTGATTAATAGTTAACACCCCATCTACAAAAGTGATTGCTCTTTCTAAATTGTGCTCGTTATTTTCATTAACAATTTTTACTTCTTTTAATCCATTTTTTAGCAATTCTCCCCCAATTTCATCAATGTTTACAGCTTTGATTGCTTCAATTAACGGTTGAAAATATATTTTTGGAAACGTATCATTGTAAAGGTGAGAAAACTTATCTTCTACTAACGTATCCCATGCTATGTTTAATGATACATTAAATCCTGCTTTATTGTTTATTTCCGCTTCTAATGCTGGAAATGATTCGTTTTTAAATGTTTGAACTGCTCTTTTTTCTTTAAGACCCATTTTTTAATAATTTTAGTATTCTACAATATTTCTTCTATCTTTTCAACAAAAAGATGCTCTAACTCTTTTGGTAGAGCTTTGGTAATTTCAATACCAATTTTTAATACATTTCCTTCTTTACTTACCTGCAATTTTTCTGTATTAGTAATAGCTACAGTTTTTATTTCTTTCCATGCAGCTAATCCCATTTCATCCTCTATTATTAATTGTTTTGCTTTTAACAAACTAGTAATAACATCTTTACTATTTAATCGAGCGTTTGCTTCTTGCAATACTGATTTTTCTAACGATAAGTTGATTGTTGCATCTAGCAACGATTCTTGCTCTACAATCCATCTTTTTAATTGTAAAGTACTTATGGGCTCCTCTCCTAACGGGCGACTGATACTTCCTTTAGATAAAGAAACAGCTATTTTTTTAGGGTGTTTAATTCGTAAAACGGATACTTCTTGGAGGTCGAAAAACAATACTTCTTGTTCTTCGGTTTTCATACACACAAATGTTTGGTATTCTTCCTTAGCAACATCAACCACAAAACCTTCTATATAAACTCCATTTTTTAATGACAAAGCAACTTTTAGTTGTTTCTTTTCATTAAACATATCTTGAATTATAGCCGCTGGCGATTGCGCTTTAAATTGATTGATATAATCTGTTTCCATAGCAATTTTTATTTTTTGTTATATCTTATTAGACTATAAGTTGTTTTCTAATAAATCAACAAGTGCATCTGTTCTGTCTTGAACTTTATCTGCGTTTAAAATTGGGCTATGGTTTACTTGTAAAACTCCTTCTTCAAAAGTATAAGCATGCGTTGGGTTGTGGTGATCGTCTTTGTTGGTAATAACCACTTTCTTTAACGATTCTGCTAATGCTTCTTTTCCCATATCATCAGTTGCTATGGCTGAAAAAGCATCAATAAGTGGTTGGAAGTAAATTTTAGGGTAACTATCATCATATAAGTGTAAAAACTTATCTTCAAACATAGTGTCCCACTCTACATCTATTGTTACATCAAAACCTGCTGCATTGTTTATTTGTTCTTTTAATGCAGGATATTTTTCTTCTTGAAAAGCTTTTGTAAATCTTTTTTCTTTAAGTCCCATATGATTGTTTTTTTAAGGTTACTTTCTATTATTTACCTCAAAATTACAGGGAACTTTAGTACTCTTTTAATGAGTTTTATATGTGTTACTTTCTATTTTGTATTCGTATTAAAGTTCTCTAAAAACTGCTTTAAATACGTCTTCTTTCTTGATGATAAAGGAACGTTTTCACCACTTGATAATTTAACTGTATTGGCACTTACTGAAGCTAAATATTTTATATTAATTAAGTGAGATTGGTGTACCCTAGCAAAGGCATGTGTGCTTAAAATATTTTCGTAATACTTTAAATTTCTAGCACTCATTATTTTTTTATCTGTAGTATAAAAAACGGTATAACTTCCATCAGATTGGCAACGTACAATATCATCTACATGCAAAAAATGTTGCTCTTCAGTAGTTTTAATAAGCAATGTTTTTTGAGCTTCTTTTTTATCTAATTCACTTATTTTATGTAGCGCTTGTGTATATTTTTTATCTTTTTCAAATTCAGTTCTAAAACGACCTATACAAGCATTTAACTCATCAGAATCTATGGGTTTTAATAAATAATCTACCGTATCAAACTTAATTGCTTTTATAGCAAACTCATCGTAAGCTGTGGTAAAAATCATTTTAAAGTTTATGGTTTCTAAAGCTTCTAATATTTGAAAAGCATTTCCACCAATCAACTCAATGTCTATAAATACCAAGTCTAAATTGTTGTTACTTAAAAAATCTATAGCTTCATCTACATTATCAATTTTAGCTACAATTTCTATATCTTTTTGCGTGTATTGCAACAGCTTTGTTAAAGTGTTTAGCGCATTAAACTCATCTTCTATTATAGCCGCTTTTATCATTTTATAACTTTAATTTAAATACAACTTTTGTTCCTGATGGGTTTCCATCATTATCGTGTAAATCTTCTATTGTAAAAGATTTTTCTTCCCCTTTATTTCTTATCTGTAGTCTTTCAATAAAAATATCGGTAGCGTGTAAATCTTTTGCTATTTTTTCTTGACTCTTTTTTTGTTCTCTTCCTACTCCGTTATCTTCTATTTCAAAAAACAGCTCTTGTGCTGTTTTTCGAATATTGAGACTCAATATTCCTCCTGATTTCTTTTCTTTCAAACCATATTCAATAGCATTTTCTACAAAAGGTTGTAATAGCATTGGAGGTACTTTTACTTGTTTTGTATCACAGTTTTCAGAAATATGTATGTGATAACTAAAACTATTGTTAAAGCGTAATTGCTGTGTATCTATATAGTTATAAATCATAGCTAGTTCTTCTTCTAAACTAATTTCTTCTTTTCGAACATAATCAAAATTTTGTCGAATGAGTTTTGAAAACTTAGCTATATAGTTTGAAGATTTTACTGGGTTTCCTTCTAACGTTATGTTTTGTATCGCCGCTAAGGTGTTGAATATAAAGTGTGGATTCATTTGGGCTCTAAGCAATCGCTGTTCTAATTTAGATGCTTTATTGGCTGCTCTTAATTTATTATTGTATCCAATAAACAATGCTATAATTAAAATAAGTACCAACGAAACAATTACACTAATTCCTAACCACCAATTTTGTTTATTTATTTCTTTTTGATGTGTTAACGCTATTTCTTTTTCTTTTATTTTATAGTTTACATTGGCAAAATGAAGTAGTTTTTTATTTTGTTTTTTATTTTTTACCACCTCTATACTATCTCGTATGATTTGATGGTTAAGTGCTACTTCATACTGTTTTTTAAGTATGGCTATTGATATTAATTTATCTCGTATTTCTACTTCTTCTGAAAGGTTGTTTTTACTTTTGTAGATTGACATTGCCTTATTATAATTTACTGCTGCCGAATCTAACCTATTCGTTACCAAAAAAAGGGTTCCTAATCCTTTATACGGAGCTCCGTTAATTGTTTTAATTTTTTGGTTAAGTTTTACTGCTCCTCGTAAGAACTTCTCTGATTCTTCAAAACGTTTTGCTTCCAAATACGTATATCCAATATTATTAAGAACACTTACAATTGTCTTAGGGTCTTTTGCAGACTCACCCAAAGCCAATGCCTCTGAAAATTGTTCTAGGGCTTTGTTATATTGCTTTAACATTAAATAGACACCTGCAATATTACTTTTAATTGCTATAATTGAATTAGGATCATTTGGATCGGTAAATAATTCTTCAGACCTTTTTATGTAAAACAATGCCTGTTCGTAGTCTTTTAATATAAAATGAAGATTGAATAGCTGATTATTTGCCTTGGCTTGTAACCTTGTATTTTTTATTTTTTTCCCTATTTCTAAAGCTTCTAATGCGTACTTCTGAGCCTCCTCTAGCTCATTTAATTTCATACAAGTAGCACTTAATGTTATTAAGCTCCTACCTTTATTATAATCGTCTTTTAGTTTTGTAAATAACCTATACGTTTCTAAATGAATATTTTTAGCCTCTACTAATTTATCGTTTAAGTAAAATAATTCTCCTTTACTAAATAATAATAGCGCTTCGTTTTTAGAATTTTGTTTCTTTTCTAATAAACTATCAATTTTTCTTAACCCTTCATTGGGTTTTTGCTGAGAAATGCTATCAATAGTATATAAATATTCTTGTAGTTTTTTATCTACTTTATTTTTCGTACAAGCTGCAAAAAAAATACAAATACTAATAGCGTATAAAAAGTTGGTTCTGGTTACCAAAAACATTTTCTGTAAAAAATTAAGCAACTAAAGTAGTTATATATTTTTATTCTGCCTTCATCTCATTCACTTTAACAAAGCACTTATAAAATTAACATCTACGCATACAAAACATTTATAAAACAAAAATCTATTTTCTAAGATATTTGACTAAAATAAAATGATAAAAATGAGTACAGTTGAAACTATAGAAGAAGTTATTAAAACAGGATCTTGTGATTTAACAAGTTTTGAAAAGATTGAAGAGATTTCTAAACCTAAAGTTAGTATTGATGGAGCCTACCTATTAATTTATAATTGGCCAGATGATCCTAGTGGTGCTAATACTACTATTCACGTTGACCTTACTTATTTGTTTATACATAACAACCAAGAATACAAAGCTATTACAAGAACTAAATTTTATGATTTTGATGTTGCTAAGTTTGAAAACTTACCTAAAAAATACTTTATAACCGAATATCATAAATTGGTAGAGCAGGCTTTAATGTTATCTAAACAAACAATAGAAGAGAAGCTTGAAGAACCTTTAAGCTCTGTTATTCCGTTTAGTTTTAGTCGAGAAGACTCCATTTTATTGGCTATAAATGCGGGTTATTCTAGGCAAATAGATTACGTGTAAGTATTTAACAATATACAATTCCCCTCCCCTTTCCAGTTATCATTGCACATAGCTTTGGTAACTGTTTTTTTTAATCTTTTATTACAAATTCATATAGCTTGCTGTTTCCTCCTTTAGCGGCTTCATCAGTTATGTAAAGCGTTGTATTATTTTTAAAAGTAACTCCTTCTTTTTGAGAAACATGGTTAAAAGAATACTCTTTTACATCTCCGCTAAAAAAATCATCTTCTTTAAAATTGGCATATACTAATACGGATTGATGTGTTAACAAAACTACTTTTTGTTTATCAGGAGATATTGCTGCTGCTGTAATTGCACAATGTAAAGCATCGCAGTTTGTGTACTCGGAAATATATTTAGCAGTATACTCTCCTTTTGTTGCCGGAACTTTATACAACATTGTTTTACCTTGCTTATTTTTAACCCTACTTTTGGTAAAAATATACAGAAACCCATCTTTATAAATTAACGATTCTGCATCAAAAAAACGGTCTTTCTTTTTGGGCGGAAACTTGGTTTGATTGGGGTATGAAAATTGTATTTTTTCTACCTCAACATTGTCTCCTTTTAGCAATTCTTCTTCCTTAATTTTTAGAATTACTAAGTTCTTTCTTTTGTTATTATTGTTACCAAAATCGGCGATGTATATGTTTCCATTGGTATCAGAAGTTATGTCTTCCCAATCATGATTTTTTAATGCTAATGCCCTTTTTTGTAAAATTTTTCCTTGCGTACTAACTTTAAATAATTCCGCTGCATTACCACTATCGTTATGCATCCATAGTACATTTAAGTCGTTACTTTTCTCTACTCCAGAAACTTCTTTTAAATCTTCCGATAAGTACGACACTAGCTTCAGTTGTCCATAATTGGTACAACTGGTAATTAATAAAATGGTTAACAATGGTAATAATAGCTTTTTCATATCATAAGTTTTGTAGCTGTAAAAATAAAAAGATTTATGTTAAAATTCTTTCTTCCGTCCTAAACACCTCATCTCTTTATAACACATGAATTCCTTTAACAAAAACAACATTATTTATAAAAAAACAAACTTTTTTTGATTAATAAACTTTCTATCTATACATTTGAAACATCAAAAGAGTACTTATTTAAAAAATTGCTAGCGTGCTTTTTTGAAAAATTGTAATCCAAAAAAAATATTCTCCCCCTGTGCTATGCTGTAGCTATTATTGCTATGGTCATGTTTTTGCTATGCAAAAAACATGAAAAAAAAGAAAATAATAAATTATGAAAGAAAACATTGCATTAGAAAAAACGCAACAAAAAGACTCCTGTCAAAAAATTACTACCTACAGTTTTACTGCTCATTACAATGAAATTAGCAGTAAAGAACAACCCTCAATTATAACGGAACCACAAGGTGTTAGATTACACTTTTTACGTTTTGGCTTGTTTGACTATAATGTAGACCATAAAACATCCACCTATCATTCACCTGACACACAAGAGTTTTATAATAGTATCTTTTTAGATCAAAATAAAAAACCGGCAATTGGTAAAGTAGTTAAAGAAAAAGAAACTAACAATACTACAAAAAACCACAATACTCAAAAAGTTACAATTCCTTTAGGTGAGGTAGTTCTTGAAAACACAATTAAACTCCCCAAACTTGAGAATTTTTATATAGCTAGAACCCCATTACGTGCAGGGTATGTATATATGATTAATGAGAAGAACCCAAAAGATGATTTTAAAGAATTTAAAGTTGATGAGTTTGGGATGTTTGAAGAAATTGAATGGGAAAGAAATAAAGAAGATGGAAAATATCTAGATATTCGTAAAGCTACAGGAAAAAAGTTAATGTATAAAATACTCCAATCTAACGAGCAAACATATTGTTTAGCTTATTCACCTGTACAATGGAGTGTTAAATACGTTAATGAAATTTTAACCAGTGCCGAAAAAAGAGCCGAACAATGTACCACTAAATTTGTGTGCAAAGGACTGCCCAAAAACAAAGAATCGAAAGATGCAGCTGTAACACATTATAAAGAAACCAGTATTGTTGTTCCTAATAATCATCCTATGGCTCACAAATACAAAGATATTTTATACAGTATTGCAGCAGATGAAAAGCAACAAGAAAAAAGTGGAGATAACGAGTTACTTGAAGACCTCTTTATTACCTTAACTGACCCCATTGGTTGTGTCAATGATATTTGTTTTGGGGTACAAAGAGAAGTAACTAGACTCAAATCTATTGTTGCTGCATTAGAAACAGGAAACACAACAGAAAACGTTTTTAATCACTTATATTATAAGAAGAGTTTAACCAAACATTCAGAAAAACACATAAAGCAACATGTGTATTTACATCGTTTAGCACAAGCAACATATGATTTTGTATATAATGATAAAAAAAATATAGAAACATACGATTCTACTGATATTCCACTTTATGGTATTCCTTCATTGGGTAGAATTTTGCAAAAAATATCAACCGATAAAGAAGGTGTTAAGCGAGAGAAAGTAGAAAAAATATTAGCCGTTAAAGAACGTAAAGAACAACGAGAGATAATAAATAATTATCGAAACGATTTAGGTAATGTAATGCTTGCTGATTCTTATCAAAAAGCTAAAAAAAACTATTCTAATAGTATTGTTGATGTAATTGAAGATGGTAAAGAATTAACATTAGACCATTTTATTGTTTTAGGTGAATACCCTAATATTTATGACAATCATTTAGATTTGAATACAGTATTTAAACCTAACTAAGACAAATGGTTAAACTATATTAATAAAACGCTAGAAGATAAACCCGAAGTTTTTAAAAGCTCTGTAGAGTTACTCGAAAAAACAATTGATATTCATAACATGGCAAGGTTAAGCCTCGTAGGTAAAACATCAAGTGTTATGCGTAAAATGTTTAAAGCTTATGCTAAACACGGAGATTTTGAGCCTGGTTATGTTTCAAAAAAAATAAGTGGTAGAATTTCTTATTTTAGAAACAAAGGTGTACCAACATTTGTATTTAAACCTATTGCACAGTTTGACGAATTTCTTGTAAAAGAAGGTAAAGAACTTGCAAACAAACTCAATGGAGTAGATGTTAATCTTAAAAGGCACAAAAATAGTTGGCATTTAGAGTATGAACAGCGAATGAACCTTAAAACTACCGAACAATTTATAAAAGACGGTAAAGTAACCATAAACCTTAAAAACTTACCTAAACGCTTTGAAGCAGAAGCAATACGATTTAATGAATCAGGGGCATTAGCAGGTATTATTTTAGTGGTAGAAAGTTTCTTTTTAATGGAAGCCATTAATAAATGGAGAAAGGACGATAGTAGAGCTAGTTTAACCAATATGGTACTTGCCAGTATTAAACTAACTGCCGCATTAGGTCGCCTTGCTAAAGACACTAAAACATATGACAAACTTTTTAGGAAAGAATATGCTTCAAATTTAAAAATTTTAACAAGTGGTTTAACCATAGTAAGTTCATTTATCAGTGTTTTTAAAGGTTCAGCAAAAACTTATAATTCGTTTGTAAATCGTGATTATGATGCAATGCTTGTTAACTCGGGTATTGTAGGGCTTTCAGGAGTGTTTTTAGCGGCAGATGTTTCTGTGGCTGTTGTAGAACTTGGCTTTTCAGGTTTTTTCGCTTTAGGTTTTGTGCCAGCACTTTTAATTGGTGGAGGAATTTTATTATTAGTGTATCTAAATCAAAAATATTTTACCGATACACAATTAGAAGCCTATTTTAAGAACTTTCCGTTAAGCGATTACACGCTGTTGCCAAAATACAATGAACTTTCTTATGATTACAAACAACGCCTATTGGGTAATATTGAAAATGCTATTACGGGTGACCCCAATAAATACCAACAATTTAAAGACCTTGAAGTTGCTTTTGTAGAGTTAAGCGATTTATTTTTTGGTATGGTTATTCAGCGAGAAGCATTAGTATCACATGAAGAAGTAGAACGTATTATAAACAGACATTATAACTCAAAAGCTGATATCTTTAGTATTTTTTGCAATACTTTTAAAGCCAATATTTTTACAACAAGCGTTGTACAAAGCCCTGATGATTTAGATGTTAAGGCTTGGTATTACCCTTATGGTATTAAGACTAATGGTAAGCGTGTTGAAATTGATACATTTCTCTTCGATTTTCCTAAACCTGACCCTTACAACTTTAGAAAAACCCAACCCATACCCAAATGTACTATCGAATTTCAAGTACCACAAGCCTATCGTTATTACCCAAATAATAATAGTTATTTTTATTTTGGTGGGCATGAATATGCCAATGCAGAAATTTTATTAGCAGTTCGTGTAATAAACGATGTAGCAACGAATGATTATAGTCCTGCACCGCTTAAAAACAAAGCACGTTATAAATTTATACATTTTACTATTGCGCAACAAGATATGGCTATTATGGTCAATACCTATAAATGGCTAAGTTATAAAACACACTTTGCACCCCATAAAAATAATAATACAAGCGTTAAACCGAATATACTAACTCACGAACAAGTTGCACATAAAAATACTATTTTTGAATTAGAATATTTACATCATATACATACTTACACCCCTAAAAATGAGTAAACACCACCAACCTTTTAAAATTTTAACTCAACCTACTTTGGTAAATGTAGAAGATGTTTACCCAAACAAAGGAGTGTTAGTTAAAGAAGCTACTGATAAGTTTTATAAAATAAATCAAATGGGACTACCAAAAGTATATGGTTTTTTTGGATTACTTATACTAGGTTTTGGGTTAGTACTTTTAAGATATGAACATACTGGATTTTGGGAATATTTTCAAACATATTCCTTAATTTTAATAGGTTCCTTTTTATTTATTTATCGTCTTACAGTTAAAAGCAAACATAAAGAGCTGGTATTAGACAGGTTAAATGGTACGGTTAGTTATCCTGATTTTTTTTATAGCAAACCTTTACAAGGTAAGTTTTCAGAACTAAAAGCGGTAATCTCTATTAGTGGAGATATTGATGGTGCTCCAGGTGATGAAAAACTAAAGTTTGTAAATACCTTTAGACCTCGAAAAATAGATATTTTACGTACTATTAGTTACGATGACCCTTACCAAGAATGGAGCTTGTATGTCTGGTATATGGATAAAAACCGCCCCTTGCCACCAGGTACTGCTTTTGACCCATATAGACAGCAAGACTTTGAACGCAGAAAAGCATTAGGCTTTCCAAGACCATTGTATAAAAGTACCATACCAACACCTGAATTTACGAAAGAACAACAAGCGGAGCGTAGGCGCATTGCAGGATGGTAAATAGTTGTAAAAAATGAGCAAACACCACCAACCTTTTAAAATTTTAACCTCACCTACTTTGGTAAATGTAGAAAGAGTATATCCTAGTAGAAAATATGTTATTAAAGAAGCTAACGATAAGTTTTATAGAACAGATGAAATGACGTTACCAAAAGTATATGGTTTTTTTGGATTACTTGGTATATTTTGTGGGGTTTGGTTATTTAATAGTAATGATATAGATATTTATTACGGTTCTTTGTCTGTTTTGATGATATTAGTCGGTTCCTTTTTATTTATTTATCGTCTTACGGTTAAAAGCAAACATAAAGAGTTGGTATTAGACAGGTTAAATGGTATCGTTAGTTACCCCGATTCATTTTATGGAAAACCTTTACAAGGTAAGTTTTCAGAACTAAAAGCGGTAATCTCTATTAGTGGAGATATTGATGGTGCTCCAGGTGATGAAAAACTAAAGTTTGTAAATACCTTTAGACCTCGAAAAATAGATATTTTACGTACTATTAGTTACGATGACCCTTACCAAGAATGGAGTTTATTTGTCTGGTATATGGATAAAAACCGCCCCTTGCCACCGGGTACTGCTTTTGACCCATACAGACAACAAGACTTTGAGCGCAGAAAAGCATTAGGCTTTCCAAGACCTTTGTATAAAAGCACCATACCAACACCTGAATTTACGAAAGAGCAACAAGCGGAGCGCAGGCGCATTGCAGGATGGTAAATAGTTGTAAAAAATTAGCAAACACCACCAACCTTTTAAAATTTTAACTCAACCTACTTTGGTAAATAAAGAAGATGTTTACCCAAACAAAGGAGTGTTAGTTAAAGAAGCAAACGATAAGTTTTATAGAATAGATGAAATGGCGTTACCAAAAGTATATGGTTTTTTTGGATTACTTGGTGTATTTATAGGTTCTTTTGGTTTAACTCTTAAAACTATTAGCTTTGGAAGCTATATTGCATATTATTCTCTAATTTTAATAGGTTCCTTTTTATTTATTTATCGTCTTACAGTTAAAAGCAAACATAAAGAATTGGTATTAGACAGATTAAATGGTACTGTTAGTTACCCCGATTCGTTTTATGGAAAACCTTTACAAGGTAAGTTTTCAGAACTAAAAGCAGTAATCTCTATTAGTGGAGATATTGATGGTGCTCCAGGTGATGAAAAACTAAAGTTTGTAAATACCTTTAGACCCCGAAAAATAGATATTTTACGTACTATTAGTTACGATGACCCTTACCAAGAATGGAGTTTATTTGTCTGGTATATGGATAAAAATCGCCCCTTGCCACCAGGTACTGCTTTTGACCCATACAGACAGCAAGATTTTGAACGTAGAAAAGCATTAGGCTTTCCAAAACCATTGTATAAAAGTACCATACCAACACCCGAATTTACGAAAGAGCAACAAGCGGAGCGCAGGCGCATGTCGGGATGGTAGTTTTTTTACAAGAATATACTCTCGAAAACTTGTATTACATATTGAAGCGCATGCAACACTTTCAGAAAATGAAGCCTACCCAACCTTACTTAATGAGATTGATGTGTTGGCTAAGCAATATAATTTGGTAGTAGATAACAGGTCTAAATCTAGTACTCCAACTATCGAAGAAGTATAACATTAGTTGATTTCGTATTTCTTTTATAGCATACAAAAAGGCTCCTGAATAACTCAGGAGCCTTTTAATATATTGGTAATGCTATGTAAACGTTGTACATTTTGAGTAAAATTTGTCAATTCGAGTGAATTTTGCGGGTAAAAACCCGTAAAATTAGTATCGAGAATAAAATTTTACAACTTAGATTGTTGTTCTCGATACGATTTTCTATCGAAAATCACTCGAACAGACATTCTTTTGGCTAAAAACTTCAAAAATGCACAACAGGTTATGTAATTATAAGGTTACTGTTTTTCCTATACTATTCGAATAGGTTTTGTTGGTAACAGTATCAACAAAGTTCCAGTCTGTTTGTATACCTGCTGCTGTTACTGTAAGTTTCATATAGCCTCTTTGAGAGAAATTACTGTATTGTAAATCATCTATTAACAAGCCTAAAGCGCCTTCTAATTCTGTTGCAGATGCTCCTAAGTAAGTTTCTAATCCTGGTGATGATACTGAACTTGTAGCTACCTCTACGGCTACTTTTTCTCCAGAATTATCTTTTAAATCGCTATACCACGCATTGTGAGTGTCTCCTGCCAGCACTACTACATTTTTACTTTTAAAGCTCGCTAAAATGCGTTCTCTCTCCATAAAATAACCATCCCAAGCATCTAAGTTATATGGTAATACGGTTTGTACTCTTGCTTTTTCTTCTGCTGTTAACGTAGGGTCGTTTTGTAAAACTCTTGTTTTAATCGTTACTAATTCTGTTATCGTTTTTTTAAATTGATTAAAAGTTGCTTCACTTGCCCCACCTGTTGCCGATGCTTCTGCCACCACTGTTGCTAACAGTGTTAATAATTCAGCAGGAACTAACATTTTTCCCATTAAAACTTGCTGTCCTATTAGTTGCCATGTACTATTGCTTGCTGCTAATTCACTTTCTAACCATCCTAATTGGGTAGTTCCTAAAAGGGTACGTTGTGGGTTTAACCATGCTTGCTGAAAAGCTGTTGCATCAAACGCTCCTTTTTCATCATAATACGCTGAATATTCTAGCTGCTTATCTCTACCAACAATACGCGTATCTAACATAATTAAATCTATCAAACTTCCAATTTTCAAGTTTCTGTAAATAATTGAATTATCTACCAAATTCGTCATGTTAGGTAAGTATTCGCTATACGCTTTTAAGGCACTTTGTTTTCTTGAAGTAAAGCTTCCTTCATTTTCTTGATGGTTTTCCGCTCCGTCTTTATACGCATCGTTAGTTACCTCATGGTCATCCCAAACACAAATAAAAGGTTTGGTTCTGTGCAATTCTTTTAATTGCTCGTCTGAACGGTATTGGCGGTAACGGGTGCGATAATCGTCTAACGAAATAATTTCTCCTTTTGGCTCTGGTGTTCTAAACGAACCGTAAGTGTTCTCTCCGTATTCGTATATATAATCTCCTAGGTGGATGACAACATCTGCATCAGATTTTTTTATTTCTTCATATACGTTAAAGTAACCGTAGGCAAAGTTTGCACAAGATGCTACTGCTAGTTTTACTTCACTAATTGATTCGCTAAATGTTAGGGTTTCTCCTATTGGTGATGTTGCTTTATCGTCAACACTTACAAAACGGTAGTATAGTTTTTGTCCTGCATCTAAGTCTTTAATTTCAACAGCTACGGTAAAATCTCTTGAAGCGTCGGTAGTTACTTCTGCTTGACGAACAATATTTTTAAAATTTTTGTCTTTTGCGAGTTGCCAAACTAAGGCTGCTGAAGCGTTTTGCGTGGTGTAACGAGTCCAGATAATAACTTGCGAGTTTGTGGGGTCAAAACTAGCAACTCCTTGCTCAAAGTTTTTTTCTGCTAAGTTACCTGGAATAGGTAGCTCATCAATATCATCATCTTTACAACTAATAAAGTTAGGGACTAAAAGTAGTCCTCCAGTTGCTAATAATGAGTTTCTTAAAAAGCTTCTTCTTTTAATGTTAGTCTTCATACATAGGGGTCTTTTAATTTCCCTGCATAAGTACTATTTCAACGTTGCTTTAACGTTAACTAACCTTTACCAAATAAATGAAGTTACTACCAGCCTCCTGTGGCTCCACCACCACCAAAGCCTCCGCCGCCGAAACCTCCGCCGAAGCCGCCTCCGCCTCCAAAGCCTCCTGACGATCCTCCACCGAAGCTTCCACCGCCAAAACCGCCTCTACCTGCATTGCTTAAAATAATGGTTTCTAAAAGACCTCTTGCTACATGCGATTTTCTGTAGCCTCTTCCTCCACCTCCACGGTTTCCTTTACTTCCGCTTGAGATAATGATAAAGAATACTACTAGAATGATGATAAAGATAATAAAGCTAAAATCTGTTTTTTTAGATTGCTTTCTAGCACCTTTGTATTCACCACTCATTACTTTAAAAACAGCATCTACTCCACTGTTTAACCCAGCATAATAGTCTCCTTGTTTAAAGTAAGGAATAATGTCGTACTCTATAATTTGTCTAGAAACATAATCGGTTAATAGGTGCTCGGTTCCATAACCTGTTCGTATCGTTACTTTACGATCATCTTTTGCTAATAATACAAACACTCCGTTATCTTGCTCTTTGCTTCCTCCTATTCCCCATTCATGTGCCCAATTGGTAGCTAAATACCCTATTTCTTCTCCTTCAGTAGATTTTATAATTGCTACTACTACTTGTGTTGAAGTAGTGTCGGCATATTTAATTAGCTTATTTTCTAAGCTTGCTTTTTGACTGGGTGATAAAAGATTGATATAATCGTAAACACTCGTTTGCTCTTTAGGTGTCTCAGGAATTTGAAACCCTTGTGAGAAAAGAGTGTGTCCGCATAAAAATGCAATAAAAAAAAGAACAACTTTTACGTTTTGTAACTTACTTGTTCTTTTATATAATGACGTTATATTTTTTATCATATTTCTTCCTTCTATGAAGGTTTTAGCCTTTTGATATTTCGTTGCTTAGCTCATCTTTATCATCGGTAGTCCACGGAAAGTGAGCTTGTAATTCTTTTCCTGCTTTTAGCACACCATCTATAATTCCTTGTTTAAAGTTTCCTTGTTTAAATTGGTTTTGGATGGCTTCTTTGGTTGTTTCCCAAAAGTTATCAGGAACTACGTTGTTAATACCTTCATCGCCAAAAATTACAAATTTATGATCGTCAACAGCAATGTACAATAACACACCATTTCGTTGTTGGGTATTAAACATTTTTAGCATTTGAAATACTTCTAGTGCTCGGTCGTAGTGAGAACCTTCCGTAGTTCTCTCTATATGTACACGAATTTCACCAGAAGTATTTCGCTCTGCTTGTCGAATAGCCTGAACGATTTCCTCTTCTTCTTTGGCAGTAAGAAAATCTTCTACGTTAGACATATTGTTAGAATTTAAAATCTACATCTACAGCTTTTTCTGAACCTGCATCAGCCTTGTAACGTGCCATTTCAGTTAAGTTAAACATCCCCGCTAGCAAGTTACCAGGAAACATTTTAATATGCTTGTTATATTTATTAACGCTTTCGTTATAACGATCACGTGCTACGTTAATTCTGTTTTCTGTTCCTTCTAACTGACTTTGTAATTCTAAAAAGTTTTTATTTGCTTTGATATCTGGATAACGCTCTACAGATACTAATAACTTAGATAAAGCTCCGCTTAACCCTGTTTGTGCTTGTTGAAATTGTGCCATTTTCTCTGGCGTTAAATCTCCTGCATTTATATTTACTGAGGTTGCTTTTGCTCTTGCGTTAATTACGTCTGTTAACGTGCTTTTTTCAAAATCGGCAGCTCCTTGTACCGTTTTTACTAAGTTGCCAATTAAGTCGTTTCTTCGTTGGTAAGAGCTCTCTACATTAGACCATGTAGTTTTAGCGTCTTCTTGGTATGTTACTGCTGTATTATAAAATCCTTTTGCCCATGAATAAATTCCAAATACTAGAACTCCTATAATAATTAAAGGCACTAACCATTTTTTCATAATTTTTGATTTTTTGTAATTATAATTGATTTTTAATTTTAATTAATTCTGCTTTTACAGTTTCTAATCTACTAATAATTTCCTGATTATTTAAGACTCCCTCTGGGTTTTTCTTTAGTTTTTGTTTTGCGCCATCTAAGGTAAAACCTCTTTCTTTTACAAGGTTGTAAATAATTTTAAAGTTTTTTACGTCTTCTTGTGTAAACAATCGATCGCCTTTGGCATTTTTTTTAGGATTGATGATTTCAAACTCTTTATCCCAAAATCGTATAAGTGAACTATTCACCCCAAAAGCTTTAGCAACTTCTCCTATTTTATAATATCGTTTATCGGGTAAGTCTACATACATTTTTCACAGCTTGTTACGTGTTTAGTCATACGACTGACCTTTTTGTTGCGAAGCTTTTTGCATGGCTACAAATTCTTCTGGAGTTAAATCTCCGTAGTAATAGTAAATAGGATTTACAGGTCTACCATTTTTATGTACTTCGTAGTGTAAATGTGGTGCTGCAGAACGTCCTGTATTTCCTACATACCCTATTAAATCACCACGTTTTACTTTTTGTCCTTTCTTGGCAAGTATTTTACTCATGTGAGCATAGACAGTTTCGTAACCATATCCATGGTTTATGTAAACTACTTTACCAAAAGTAGAGCTTCTATGTGCTTTTTTTACAATACCGTTTCCTGATGCAAAAATTGGTGTACCCGTAGGTGCTGTAAAATCCATTCCATTATGCATACGCCACGACTTTAATATAGGGTGCAAACGCATACCATAACCTGATGCCATTCTTTTTAAATCTTGATTTTTTACTGGCTGAATAGCAGGTATTGAAGCCAACATTTTTTCTTTTTCTTTAGCTAGCTCAACAATTTCATCTAACGATTTAGATTGTACTACCATTTGCTTTGATAAAATATCTAACTCTTTTGTTACCTTTTTTACCATTGAGCTATTATCAAAACCATCTAAGTGTTTATACCTGTTTACACCACCAAAACCTGCTTTTCGTTGCTCTTCTGGTATTGGACTTGCCTCAAAGTATGTTCTATAAATATTGTTATCTCTTTCTTGTAAATCGGTTAAGATTTGAGCACTTTCTTCCATTTTTTTAGAAAGCAACTCGTAATGTAATTTTAAGTTTTCTAATTCTCTCTTTTGAGCACGCTCTTTTGGAGACATTAAAAACTGGCTAAAACCTATAAAACCGAAAAAAGCAATTAATAAAAAACTAAGTAGTCCCAAGATAGTTTTCTTATATTTTTCACTTCTTTTAACCTCTATCTTTCTATATGATAAAGTGTCTGGGTCATAATAATATTTTACTTTTGCCATAATGCTAAATGTACTATTTTTGTGCTTTTTAAATGAAGCATCCTAAGGGGATGTACAATTTGAAAACTCACAAATTTACAAAATCTTTTAAAACTTCTTTTTACAAGAGGTTTTTTAAATATATTTTAACAAAACACAGATACCCAGAGTTGTATGAAATCTCAAGATATTAGAGCTAAATTTTTAGATTTTTTTAAATCAAAACAACACGAAATAGTTCCTTCAGCACCTATGGTGTTAAAGAACGATCCTACTTTAATGTTTACCAACGCTGGTATGGTGCCATTTAAAGAGTTTTTCTTAGGAAACTCAACTCCTAAAAATGGTAGAATTTCTGATAGCCAAAAATGTTTACGTGTTTCTGGTAAACACAACGATTTGGAAGAGGTTGGTTACGATACTTACCACCACACCATGTTTGAGATGCTAGGTAACTGGAGTTTTGGTGATTATTTTAAGAAAGAAGCTATTGCTTGGGCTTGGGAATTATTAACTGAAGTTTACAAAGTAGATAAAGACATTTTGTATGTAACTGTTTTTGAAGGTGACGAGAGTGACGGTACAAAAATGGATCAAGAGGCTTACGATATTTGGAAACAGTACATTGCTGAAGATCGCATCTTAATGGGTAACAAAAAAGATAACTTCTGGGAAATGGGTGAACAAGGTCCTTGTGGTCCGTGTTCTGAGATTCATGTTGATATTCGTTCTGCTGAAGAAAAAGCTAAGGTTGATGGAAAATCGCTAGTAAACGAAGATCATCCTCAGGTTGTTGAAATCTGGAACTTGGTATTCATGCAATACAATCGTAAAGCTGATGGTTCTCTAGTAGAACTTCCAGCGAAACATATCGATACTGGTATGGGATTTGAGCGTTTATGTATGGTATTACAAGGTGTTCAATCTAACTACGATACTGATGTATTTACTCCTTTAATTAGAGAGATAGAAACAATTACTGGTGCTAAGTACGGAAAAGATGAAAAAATTGATATTGCTATTCGTGTAGTTGCTGATCACGTTCGTGCTGTTGCTTTTGCGATTGCAGATGGTCAGCTACCTAGTAATAACGGTGCAGGTTATGTAATACGTAGAATTTTACGTCGTGCTATTCGTTACGGATTTACTTTCTTAAACCAAAAAGAGCCTTTTATTTATAAGTTAGTAGAAACCTTAGCACATCAAATGGGAAGTGCATTCCCTGAAATTAGAAAACAAAATACTTTGGTACACAATGTAATTAAAGAAGAAGAAACTTCTTTCTTACGTACATTGGATCAAGGACTATTATTATTAGATCAAGTTATTGCAACTACTAATGGTAAAACTGTATCTGGTAAACGTGCTTTTGAATTATATGATACTTACGGATTCCCTCTTGATTTAACGCAGTTAATCGCTCGTGAAAAGGGGTATGAAATTAATGAAGAGGAATTTAATGCTGGTATGAAAGCTCAAAAAGAGCGTTCTCGTGCAGCTTCTGCTAGTGAAACGGGTGATTGGGTTACTTTATTAGATGATGATGTTGAAGAGTTTATCGGGTACGACATATTAACTACTAATGTAAAACTAACTCGCTACAGAAAAGTTAGTACCAAAAAAGGCGGTGACCAATATCAACTGGTATTCAACATGACTCCTTTTTATCCAGAAGGTGGTGGACAGGTTGGTGACAAAGGATATATTGAATCTCCTAATGGTGATATTATTTATGTGCTTGATACCAAAAAAGAGAACAATGTTATCATTCATTTCACAAAGAATTTACCTAAAAACTTACACGAAACTTTTAAGGCTGTTGTAAATAAAGAACATAGAAGTTTAGCTGCTAGTAATCACTCAGCTACTCACTTATTACACCAAGCGTTACGTACTATTTTAGGAGACCATGTAGAACAAAAAGGTTCATTGGTGAGTCCTGATTATTTACGTTTTGACTTTTCTCACTTTTCTAAAGTAGACAATGATCAACTAGAAGCTGTTGAAGAGTTTGTAAACGCTCGTATTCGTGAAAATCTTCCATTACAAGAGCAAAGAAATATACCAATGCAACAAGCTATTGACGAAGGTGCTGTAGCTTTATTTGGAGAAAAGTATGGAGATAGTGTTCGTACCATCCGTTTTGGACAATCTATGGAATTATGTGGAGGTACGCACGTACAACAAACTGGTGATATTTGGTATTTCAAAATAAAATCGGAAGGTGCTGTTGCTGCTGGTATTCGTCGTATTGAAGCAATTACTAATGTAGCTGTTGGCGATTACTTTGAAGATGTTGAGCGCAACTACGATGCAGTAAAACAATTATTGAAAAACCCTAAAGACGTTGCTAAATCAGTAAGTAGTTTACAAGATGAAAATGCTGCTTTAAAAAAGCAAGTTGAGCAACTATTAAAGGATAAAGCTAAAAACATGAAAGGCGAACTTAAAAACCAATTACAAGAGGTAAATGGAGTTCAGTTTTTAGCAACTAAAGTAGATTTAGATCCTAACAGCATTAAAAACTTATTATTTGAGTTAGGAGGAGAAGTTAACAATTTATTTGTGGTATTTGCTACCGCTCCTTCTGCTGAAAAAGCAATGTTAACGTGTTATATTTCTAAAGATTTGGCTAATGAAAAAGGCTATGATGCTGGAAAGGTAGTTAGAGAATTAGGAAAGCTAATCCACGGTGGTGGTGGTGGACAAAATTTCTTCGCAACCGCTGGTGGTAAAAACCCTGGAGGAATTCCAAAGGCATTAGAGAGAGCAAAAGACTATATTGCTTAATATATACTAAAAAGGTTCAGAAAATTCTGAACCTTTTTTTATTGTAGTGCTTTTTTATAGGTATTGATCGCTCGTTCTCTCGCAAACTTGTGTTCTACCATAGGTTGTGGGTAAGTTAATTCATCAAAGTCTTTTACCCATTTTCTAACATACTGTAAATCTTTATCAAACTTTTTTAATTGAGATTCTGGGTTAAACACTCTAAAATACGGGGCTGCATCGCAACCCGTACCTGCTGCCCATTGCCAATTTCCGTTATTTGCTGACAGGTCATAATCCAACAGCTTTTCTGCAAAGTACGCTTCTCCCCAACGCCAATCTATTAATAAATGTTTGCATAAAAACCCAGCAGTAATCATACGAACTCTGTTATGCATGTATCCAGTTTCATTTAACTCTCGCATGCCCGCATCAACCATAGGGTACCCAGTTTTACCTTCACACCATTTTTTAAATTCTTCTTCGTTATTTCTCCAAGGAACAGCATCGTACTTTTGCTTGAAATTCTGAGTAACTACTTTCGGAAAATGATATAAAATTTGCATAAAAAACTCACGCCAAATTAACTCACTTAAAAAAGTTTGGTTGGTTTTCAAAGCAAAACGGATCATTTTTCGAGTACTTACCAATCCAAAACGTAAATAAGGTGATAAATACGACGTTTTATCTTGCGAGGGAAAGTCTCTCACCTCATCATACGAATCCAAACTAGATAGGTTGTATGGTTTTACTTTAATCGTACTTTCTTCAAAACCTATGAAAGCTAATGATGGAAATTCAGATAAAAACTGATAAAAATTAGCAAAGTCTATCGTAAAGTCTTGCGTATCTTTCTTTTCTGAGAAGTTTTGTAACCATTTATTCTTATACGGAGTAAAAACTGTATACGGAGTTCCATCATTCTTTAAAACTTCGTTTTCTTCAAAAATTACTTGATCTTTAAAAGCATTAAATATTATTCCTTTTGATACTAAAAAGTCTTTTACTTCCTTATCTCTTTTAGTCGCGTAAGGTTCGTAATCTTTATTTGTGTAAACTGCTTCAATTATAAATTCTTCAGTTAGTTTTTTCCAAATTGCTAATGGTTTTCCTTTTTTAACTACCAGAGAAGATTGATGCTTTTTCAGCTCTTCATCTAAGTTTTGCAAGGTTTCGTAAATAAAAGTTACTCGAGCATCATTTTTAGGAAGGCTTTCTAAAATATCTTCATCAAAAATAAATAACGGAACTACTTTATTACCTGATTGTAGCGCTTCATACAAACCTTTATTATCTTCTAAACGTAAGTCTCGACGAAACCAAAAAATAGATACTTTATCTTCCATTAAATAATTTTTCTAACGTACTATAGCGATGTTTAAAAATTTTTTTTAACTGCCTTTTTATAAAGATTGATTGGGCGATATGTCCTAAAAAACCAAAAGGTATCTTGTATGAAATTTTGTCTTTCATTAACGTTTTTCCATTTGGCAACTCTTCAAACCAGTGTTCGTGATGCCACATGCTATAAGGACCAAATCGCTGTTCATCTATAAAAAATTGTTGTTCTTTTACTTGTGTAATTTCGGTAACCCAACTAGACTTAATACCTGGTAAAATTCCTACTTTGTAGGTAATTATTTGTCCTGCATAGGCTTTTTTATCAACCTCTGAAGTAATTTGAAACCCCATATGTGAAGGGGTTATTTTTTGCAAATTTCCTGGAGCACTGAAAAATTCCCATGCTTTTTCTAACCGAACGTTTAATATTTGTTCAGTAGATAAGGTATAAATACCCGAATGCTTTTTAAATAGTACCATTGTTTATTTTACTTTTTTCCAGACTTTGTCTGAGTTAAGCTGAAAACTGCCAACAAAATTGAAACCACATTCATTGGGGCTTAATATTGATAAGAATAACGTGTTTTTTTCTTTTCTATACAAATGATAGACCTTACCTACAATTGGCTCAAAGTTAAATTTAGCACTATAAATAAGCTCATTATATTGATACTCTTTTACAAGATTGTTGTATTGTTGTTTTATTTCTTCAAAAGATGCTAAAAATTGAGCGTTTGCCTGGTAAATGTTTTGTTTTTTCCAGCTTATTGAATTACTTTCTTTAATAACTGGTGCTGTAAAATTAGTTGCATATGGTTTTAAATACGCATCATATTCATTTGTTTCCTCATTAAAAACTACATTATCTGGTTTTTTCTTCATTTTTTATATTAATTTGGTAATTTTCTTACTCATTGGTTTGGTTATTGAGTAAAAAACATCAATTAACTTTCCTTCTTCATCTACCAAGTATTTTTGAAAATTCCATTTTACTGAAGAACTCATTTTTCCATTTTTATCTTTTTGTGTTAACCATTGATATAACGGGTGTTGATTTTCTCCTTTAACTTCAATTTTTTCTGTCATAGGAAAATCTACTCCATAGGTTACACTACAAAACGATTGAATTTCTTTTATTGTTCCCGGTTCTTGGCCTCCAAATTGATTACAAGGTAATCCTATGATTACTAATTTATCTTTGTGTTTTGAATACAGTTCTTGCAAACCTTCATACTGATTGGTAAAACCACATTTTGATGCTACATTTACAAATAATATTTTTTTCCCTTTAAACTTGTTAAGGTCTAAGTTTTCTCCATTAATACCTTCAATATTTATGTCGTATAACGATTCTTTAGGAGTTACTGTTTGCGCTTTACCTGATAAACTAAATAGTGCCATGATTAAGAATATTTTTACTGTGTTCATTTTATTGAATTGCTATTTTTATGATTTCTAACGAAAAATCTTCGTCTTTTTTATTTCCTATTAAAATTGCTACCTCTTCTATTTGATTATCAGAGAAATTACCAAAATTTAACTTTCTACCCCTAAAGGTAGGATAAAATCCTGTTAATGGTAATGTAATTTCTTGTTCTTGTGTATTTGTTTTAAATGCTTGTACGTATGAGTAACGTTGAGACTCATTTGATTTTAATCGTAGTTGATATTGTTTACCATCTCCTTTTACTTTTAATACAATTTTTGAATGTTGTTTGTTTAAACCTATGGCTATTGGCATTCTCGTCATCGAAAATCCACCATTATTTTCAGTAGATACTTTCCCCGAAAAGATTAAGTTTCCCTTATCATTAATTTTTACAGCTGATGTAGAAATTCCTCCCATCACAGTATCATTAACAACATACCAATTTTGGGTGTTATTATCTTTATCAAAAATTATAATTTCATCATTTAAACACATAAGAAAACTTAAAATTAAAAGCCATTTCATTATTTACTTTTTAAATTTTTACACTTACAATTCCTGCATCTACAGGAATTACTTGTCCAGTAATTGCTGATGCTTCGTCAGACAATAAATAGGTAGCTAAACTAGCTACTTCTTCTGCTTTTAGGTATTTTTTTAATGGGTGTCTGTTCTGCATACTCTCTTGTTGTTTTTCATTTCGTAATAAGCGAGCTGCTAAAGGTGTATCAGTAACCGTAGGAGCAATTGCATTGAATCTAACTTTCGTAGCGTATTCTGCTGCCAACGATTTGGTTAACCCTTCTACTGCTGATTTACTAGTTGCTATGCTTGCATGATAAGGCATTCCTAAAAATGACGCTACCGTACTAAATAACAATACACTTCCATTGTTTTGAGTTAGCAAACTTTCATAAGATTTTAGCGTTTTAATTGCTCCAAGAACGTTAATATCTAAATCAGATTGAAAGTCTTCTAATTTTAATCTTGAAAAGGATTTTAGATTAATGCTTCCGGGACAATAAACTAATCCATGAACTTTTTCTAATTCTGGAAGTTCGTCTTTGGTTACATCGCATGCATAATGTTTTATATTTTCAATATTAGACGGTGCTGTTCTACTAATGTTAATTATTTTATGTGTGTGTTTTAATTTGGTTATTATCGCCTTACCAATACCACTACTACCACCAACTACAACAATTGTTTTCATAATCGTCCTTTTAATCGTTTTTCTACTTTTTGTTTAACAGTTGTTATGCGTTTCATAACATCCATCAACTTTTTATCTTTACTCTTTTTATACACTTCATTAATTGATAAAATAATTTCTTTCGCTTTCCTTGATGCTAAAATTTTTTCATTTCTTGTTTTAAAAGATTTGTAATTTTTCTCAAATTCTAAAGCTTCTTGAAGTAAGTTTATTGTACTCATTTTAAATAATTTTGAAGTTCAACAATTTTTTCTGAGGTATTAAAAATGCCTCCATAAAAACAGGTAACTGTTGATGACGAATCATCTTTAACTCCTCTAGAAGAAACACATAAATGCTTTGCATCTATAATTACAGCTACGTCTTCTGTTTGTAATATCTCTTGTAAATCTCTGGCTATTTGATTAGTTAAGCGTTCTTGTACTTGGGGTCTTTTAGCATAAAACTGAACAATTCTGTTTAATTTTGATAAGCCTATAACTTTTCCTGATGAAACATAAGCCACATGTGCTTTTCCTATTATTGGTACAAAATGATGTTCGCAATTAGAATAAAACTGTATGTCTTTTTCTACCAACATTTGGTTATATTGGTACCTATTTTCAAACAATGCTATTTTAGGCTTATTGGCTGGATTTAAACCTGAAAAAATTTCATCTATATACATTTTAGCTACTCTTTGTGGAGTACCTTTAAGAGAGTCATTATTTAAATCAAGCCCAATAGTTTGCATTATTTCTGAAAATAATTGTGCTATTTTTTCTTTTTTTTCCTCATCAGAAATTAAAAAAGCATCTTCTACCATAGGCGTTTCAATTCCTGTATAAATATGATCATCTCCAATTTCTTCAATCGATAAGTTCTTTATATTATCGCTAACAGGGGTATTCAACAAAGTTTCTAGGTGTTTCATAAAGTTTTATTTTAATTTCTAAATGATTATTTATCACTAACCTTAGTTTGTTATAAATTACAATTGCTATATTTTCTACTGTTGGATTGAGTGTTTTAAATTCTTCTACTTCTTTATTTAAGTTTTTATGATCTAAACAATCTATTATTTCTTTTTGTATATGGTTAGATAAAACTTTTGTATCAATTACATATCCTGTGTTTTCATCTACTTCTCCTACAATAGTTACTTCTAACTCATAATTATGTCCATGAAAATTTGGATTATTACATTTGCCAAAAACTTCTTTGTTTTTTGCTTCAGACCATTTCGTATTATGCAACCTGTGGGCTGCATTAAAATGTTCTTTTCTCGTAATAGCCACTTTTGCTTGCTTCATTTATCGTTTTGCTATTTTATTATTACTTATACTTCTTTGTCTGGTACATTTAAACCTTCCTTTATTAAATATTCTTTTTGCATGATGTTTTGTTCTTCTACCCTGTACTCTTTTCCTCCATAATTTAAAACTTGATGGTTTTAATTCTCTTCGCATTAAATTAATTACTTCTTGTTCTTTTAAGTCAAATTGAAGTTTTATAGCGTCAAAAGTTGTTCGATCTTCCCAAGCCATTTCAATAACTCTATCTATCTCTCTTAATGTCATAAAAAATAACTTTGTGTTGATGTCATTTTCAAATCCATCATTTTTTTTATAAATTTTTTATTCTGATTATATTTATTATCTTTTCTAAACCTAATAAAGTGGTTATCGGAATGAATACTAAAGAATTCATGATTAAAAACCACTATTTTATAAAAAGGTATTACCCAACAAAAGCGTTGTAATTTATTAGTTATGTAAACTATAATTCCTTTAGGACGTATTTCTATACTTCCATAATTTAAATCGCTAATTGTTGTTAAAATACTTTTAAAGCTTTCACTTACTCCTTCAACAATCATTCTACTTGAACCAACTCCTTTAATTTTTAAAGATTGTAAAAAAGACATAGGCTCACCTACTAATTCATTGATTTTTAATACACTTTCTTTATTATTGTATGTTATATCAAACAACATTTTTTTATTTAACTACATGTTTGTTTAAAATTCTATAGCTTTCTTTTATCACCTCTGGATCTTTACGCATTTTCCAAATAGTATCTGAGGCATTTTTTCTAGTTACACCTATATCTACTATTGGTTTTGGGTAATCATTACCAAGAGTAAACCCATACATTTTTTGTTCTAAAGCTGTCATTTTGTATGGTTCGTGCTTAAACGCTAATGGTAATCCTTTAAGTTCTGGTATCCATTTTGAAATAAAAACTGCTTCAGGATCGTGCTCTAAACCATTTTTTACTGGGTTATAAATTCTAATCGTATTAATTCCAGTTTCTCCTGCCTGCATTTGCAACTGAGGAAAGTGAATTCCTGGTTCAAAATCTAAAAACAATTTTGATAAATATTTTGATGCTTCTTGCCATGGTTGCCAAAGATTATGTGTAAAAAAAGACACTAACATAGCTCGCATTCTAAAATTCAAATATCCTGTATGAATTAAACAACGCATACACGCATCAATAAATGGAATACCTGTTTTTCCGTTTCTCCATGCATATATGTATTTTTTAGTAATATTTTTCTTTAACTTATGAAACCCTTTATTGATACTTTCTTGCTCCATTATACATTCCATTTCGAATTTCTGGATGAAATGTGCCTGCCATTTAAGTCTTGAAATGAAAGCATCTATTGCTCTTTTATTTCTTGAACTAGAACGAATACTTATTGCTAACTGATACACCTCTCTTACTGAGATATTCCCCCAAGCAATATAAGGTGACAGCCTGCTACAGCTCTCTCTTGCTTCTGTTGGCTTTGAAATATTTTTTGCATACCCCTCATACCTTTTGTTAAAAAAACTATGTAAATACTTAAGAGCCGTAGCTCGTCCTCCTTTTTGAAATAGCTTTTCTTCTTCTGTATCTAAATTTACAATTATCAAGTTTTTTGCTATTTCTTTTATTTCTGTTATTGTTACAAAAGAAACATTTGTTGAATCAAATATTATCTGACTTGATTTCATGTAGTTTTCCCAATCCTCTTTCCAACCTTCTCTGTTTTCTCGCCCCCTAAATACTCCATTATGAATATTTTCTTTCCATTCTATTACATTATTCTTACAAAACCTTTTAAAGGTTTTATCTCTATTATAAGTTGCAAGAATACCTGTTTCTATATGAGAGTAGACATCAGTAACATTTGACACCGACATTAAATACCTAAAAAAAGAAAGTACCTCTGAGTTTACTGTTAAAACCTGTGTATTATACAGCAACAACTCTTGGTTTATATCTCGTATAGATTCTTTAACAAAATCCCAATGTCTTTTAGAATAATGTTCGTCTTGTATAATGCTTTCTTCAAAAATATAAACAAATAATATTTTCTTACCTGAAGTTATTGCATTAAAAACAGCCTCGTTATCCTGCAACCGAAGATCTCTTTTAAACCAAACTACTGCTATTTCTCCTGTTATTTTCAATCCAATGTGCGCTTTGAATCAAAAATACAATTTTTGTTTAATTAATGAAAGAAACAATTAAACAAAAAATTAATAGTTATTAACTTTTTGTTTAATTGTTTTTGCTTTTTCTAGAATTTCTGAGAAGTCTTTTGATATTTCCATTTTTTGCAATAAAGTATACATCATACGCATTCGGTGGTTATTTTTCAACTTCTCTTTATTTTTGTAAAGAAACTCCCAATACAAAGTATTATACGGGCACGAATCTTCTTCTGTTTTTGTTTTGTAATTATAAAAGCATTCTTTACAATAATTACTCATTTTATTAATATAACTTGCGCTAGATACATAAGGTTTTGTGGCCACTATCCCACCATCCGCGTACTGACTCATCCCTCTTGTATTTGGTAATTGCACCCACTCTACAGCATCTATATATACTCCTAAATACCAAGCATCTACCTCATCTGGATGAACCTCTAACAATAACGCTAGGTTACCTAAAATCATAAGACGCTGTATATGATGCGCGTATGCATTATTTAACGAGTTTTTTAACGATTGCTTCACACAATTCATTTTTGTTTTTCCTGTCCAAAAAAAATCTGGTAATGAAACTTTATTATTAAAAAAATTCTTTTTTTTAAAATCTTCTCCTAATTGCCAATAAACACCTCTCATATACTCTCTCCATCCTAATACTTGACGAATAAAGCCCTCTGCCTGAGAAACGGCTATTGAAGGTTTCTTATAAAACACATCAACAACCTTCTCTACAACTTCTCTCGGGGTTACTAATTTTAAATTAAGAGCAAATGATAATCGAGAATGAAACAGAAAATCTTGTGATGAATGCATTGCATCTTGATAATCTCCAAAAAACTCTAACAAATTGTCACAAAAAAAATCTAGTTGCTTTATTGCTTGTTCTCTATTTATTGGATAAGTAAAAGTTAATGTTTCTTCTCCAAATGTAACCACTTCTGCTTCATTAAGCTCTTTTAATAATGCTTTACAGTCAATATTAGTCTCATAAGGCAAAGGAACTAATTCATCTTGATTCCATTTTTTTCTGTTAGATGCATCATAATTCCATTTACCGCCAACTGGTTCATTATTTTCTACAAGTATCTTATGCTTTTTCCTCATATAGCGATAAAAATCTTCCATAACTGTTTTCTTTCTACCTTCAGAAAACTCTTTTAACTCATTCCTTGTAGTGTAAAAATGTTCTGTATCATACGATTTAACTGGTATCTGCAAGCTCTTGAGTTCATTTTTAAATTGCACATCTAAACGAAATTCGTCAGGCAACTGATATTCAATTTTTGTAATTGAGTATTTTTTTTGTAATACTTTAATATTTTTTATAAGATTGTGCGTGTTATGCGAATCTGATATTTTAAAATACTCTACTGCGTGACCTTTCTCTTCTAGTTTTTTAGCAAAACTCCTCATTGCTAAGAAAAACCCTACAACTTTTTGTATATGATGTTTTACATACTCCGTTTCTTGCTTCATTTCAAACATAGCATACACTACTTTTTTGTTTTTTTGCTTAAACCAGCTATGAGATTCGTTTAACTGATCACCTAAAAGCACTCTAAGTATTACGTCCATTACTTATCAATCCATTTAGCTCTAAATTCCCCATACTTATCATATGTATTAGCTTGCCATTCTATATCAAACTTTTTACTCTCAGAACTATTTCCTACTCCTGCTATATACATCCAGTTACCATAATTACTGTGCGGATCATAATCTACTAACAAAGATTCAAAGTAGGCTGCCCCAATCCTCCAATCTTGCTGTAAGTTATGTACAAAATAAGATGCTACGTTTTGCCTTCCTCTATTACTCATCCAACCTGTTTTTCTTAACTCTATCATATTAGCGTTTACAAAATCGGATGTAGTATTACCTAAAACCCAATTTTTTATCACCTTATTATCATGAATACTTAGTATCGTTTTTTTCTGAATCCCCCCTAATTTGAAGAAGTTATTTTTGTGATAACGAACTGCATGTTTAAAGAACTCTCTCCATAACAACTCAAAATACACCCAATATGTTGATGAATTTGCCTCATATTCGTCTTCAAATCTCTTTAGTTCTTTATAAATTGTTTTTACACTAATAGATCCATTAGATAACCAAGGTGAAAATTTTGTACTACAATTTATTCCTAATAAATTATTTCTTGTTTTCTTGTAGTCAATCACTTTTTTTGTTTCAAAAAAATAACTTTTCAACCTTACTAACGCTTGCTTTTCTCCTCCTTTAAAAGGAAAAGAATTTCCTAAAGCTTTTTCTGCACGAGAACAGTTTGGTATTTCAAAAAATGCCTGAGAATATATATCCTGATAGGGTAAATGATAATTTAATTCTGTGTCTATATCTAATTTTTTTTCAACTTTATTTCTAAAAGATGAAAAAGACAACGGGTATTTTTTGTTAAATAACGTATCTATTTGATGTGGCTCATACAAATATTGATTTGTTACCCTTATCTTTTTTACCTTACTACCAACTACTTTTCTTACTCTCTTTTCTATATCTTTTTCATCACTAGTTTCATCTTCTTGATAAACTAGCGTAGTAATTAAGAAATCGTTTTGAATCTCTCTAACAACGGTTTCTGTTTTTTTTACCCCTACATAAAAAGGTATATTATATTTAGCTAAATTCTCTTTTAATTCTTTTAATGTTTCAATTAAAAAACAAAGACGGAATTTTCCTGTTCTCTCAAAAGAATATTGACATTTAAAAAACACAGGATCAAACGCATAAAAAGCTACCAAATAACGTTTAGTTGCTATTGCTTCTTTTAACAGTTTGTTATCACGAACTCTTAAATCGTTTCTAAACCAAATTAAGGTGCATTCTTGTTTTTGTTTTTCCTGCATTTTTTACTACAGTATTTTACTTCACTCCAACTAGCTTCCCATTTCTTCCTCCATGAAAAAGAAAGCCCACAAACTTTACAAATTTTGGTTGGTAAGTGCTGTTTTTTCAATTTTGTACAAATTATTTTGACAAAAAATTAATGAGTTGCTTAAATATAAGTCCATGAAACGGTAAAACAGCAAACCAATAAACTCTACCCCATATTCCTTTAGGTCTGAATACTGCTTTTTGATAAAGTAAGCCGTCTTTAATAACATACTCTAACCATGCCTCTCCTGGTAGTTTCATTTCTGCAAAGAGCAATAAACGTTTATTATCTTTATCCGCTAATAATACACGCCAAAAGTCAAGCGCATCTCCTGGCTCTAACTCAGTCGGATCTCTTCTACCTCTACGCAACCCAACACCTCCAAAAACTTGATCTATAAAACCTCTTACTTTCCATAAAAAAGTAAATTTATACCAACCTCGCTTACCTCCTATTTCCCATATTTTCTTAAGTGTTATGTTTTCATCTGAAACTTTTCTGATTCTTTCATCAATAAAGCACCCATACTTAGGAAGGTTTATGTATTGAAAATATTCTTTTCTAAAAACACCACTTACCTTAGCATCTTTCCAACTTGATATAACGGAATTTTGCGCTATTTTAACAAAAGCTTTTTTTACCGCCTGTTTATAAGTAATAGGTGTTACTTCAATTATTTCATTAATATTGCTTTTACTCCCTATAACCTCAACGGTCATACTATCTACGAGTGATTTTGCCAAATTAAACGAAGTTGAGGTAACAAAGTACAACCAATAAGATGATAGCTTTGGTGATAAAAATGGCACTGTGAATATAATTCTATTTAACTTTCTTACCTCAGCAAACTGTAATAACATTTCTTTATATGTGAGAATTTCTGGACCATAGATATCAAATGATTTATCGTACACTCTCTCTTCTAATAAAGATTTTGTTAAGTATGTTAAAACATCTCTTATTGCAATAGGCTGTGTTTTTGTATACAACCATTTTGGAGTTACCATTACAGGAAGTTTTTCTACAAGGTCTCTTATAATTTCAAATGACGCACTACCACTTCCTACTATTATTCCTGCTCTAAAAGTTGTTACTGCATACGTTTTTGATTGTAGTATTTTTTCTACCTCATATCTCGATTTTAAATGCTTTGACAATGAATTATCGTTTACAATACCACTCAAATACACAACCTGCTTACACATAGTTTTTTCTAATAGACTCTTAAAATTATTTGCACAATCCGATTCTAACTTAGAGAAGTCACTACTACTTGTAGACATAGAGTGCATCAAGTAATAAGCTGCATCAATATTTTTAGGCAGCTCTTTTTTAGGCTTTAAGAAATCTATTTCTAGAAAAGATATTTGTGTATTATCTTTAAATTCTAATGGAATTCTACGTACATCTCTAACACAGCATACAAGTTCATGCTGTTCTGATAACAGCATAGGTATTAATCTTTTACCTATATAACCCGTTGTTCCTGTGATTAGAATCCTCATTATTATTTTGGTCTTTGATAAGACAGTCTTTTATAATTCTCTGCTACCATATAGGTATCCAACCCATTAATTGCAGCTACTTTTTCTTTTGATAAGTTTAAAAAACCATCTTCTGAAAGCATAGAGTCCTTAAAATACAAATCAGTAACTTCTCCTAACACTAAAATAGTTCCATTAACTTTTATATAATGCTCTTCTAAAAACTTCATTCCTATTTGTAAGGGTGATTCCGCAACAAAAGGAGCATAAAAACCATTCTTAAACTCTTCTGACAATGTTGTTTTATCAAATTCTGAAATCTCTGACGGGTATTTAGCAGAAGTATGATGTGCTTCCTCAATCATTACTTCATTAATAGCATTAATAGTATAATACCCTGTTTCTTTTATATTGTTATACGTATTCCTAACAACGGTTGCGGGACGTAATACAAACCCTAAAATTGCTGGACTTGAACCATAATGCACCACCGAACTAAAAACCGCAACATTGGTTATATTATCAGTTGATTTTGTTGCAATAAGGTTTGCTGGTTTATAACCAGAAATACTGTTCATCAAATTTATTTTATACAGATGAGGAAACTCGTCTATTTGCTGACGTGTAATATGCATTATATTGTATTAAAATTATTAATTTTTACCTTGTTTGCTTTTAAATCGTGCATTAGGTTATATAAACCAAAAAATGTTCGATTAATGTAAATGAAGTGTTTTGATCCTCTATTTCCGTTCATCTTTTTAAGCTCGGTACTCTTGGCATATTTCTGACCTAAATCTGCTATTTTTCCGAAGAACTCCTCATCTGAAAAATCAAATTCTTCTTGCTGAAAAGGTTGTGTAAAGAGCGATAACATTTCATAAAACAATGCTTTAAAAAAGGTTATTTCTTCTGGTGTATCATCTTTTCTCAAGATTTCTAACTCATAGAGTTTACTTTCAAAAAAAGCTGGATTATCTATATTTTCTCTTTTTGCTAGTTCGAAATAAGGCATATAAAAACTTTCAGGAACTTCTTTCATACATCCAAAATCGATAACGATCAATTCATTTGATTTGGACACTAAAAAATTCCCTGGATGCGGATCTGCATGTACCTTTTTTAACTTGTGCATTTGATACATGTAAAAGTCCCACAAAGCTTGCCCTAGTTTATTTGCAACATCTTCAGGTTGCTCATTTTTAGTAAACTCTGACAGGTGAACTCCATCCATCCAATCCATCGTTAAAATTCTATCTGATGACAAATCTGGATAGTATTTTGGAAATTTTAAGTTTGGAATATGTTTACAGGCATGAGCAATTTCATTACTCTGCGCAAGTTCTAATTCGTAATTAGTTTCTTCCAAAAGCTTTTCTTCAACTTCTTTAAAATATTCATCTGAACCTTCTCCTTTAATGTTAAACATTTTCATCGCAATAGGTTTCACCAATGCTAAATCGGTTGAAATACTATCAGCAACCCCTGGATATTGAATTTTTACAGCTAGTTCTTTTCCATCTTTAGTGGCTTTATGAACTTGTCCTATACTTGCTGCATTTACTGATTCTGCTGTAAACGTATCAAAAACTTCGTTTGGTGTTTTACTGAAGTATTTTTTAAACGTTTTGATTACTAAAGGTCCTGATAATGGTGGAACTGAAAATTGTGATAATGAAAATTTTTCTACGTAAGCATTGGGCAAAATATTTTTTTCCATGCTTAGCATTTGTGCTACTTTTAATGCTGACCCTTTTAGTTCTTTTAATCCATCGTAAATATCAGCAGCATTATCTTCATTAAGTTGCTTTTTAGCTTCCTCTTCTGATTTAGTGATTTTATTGCCGTAGTACTTGGCATAATTTACACCAACTTTCACTCCTGTTGAAACCAACTTGGTAGCTCGTTCTATTTTTGACGTAGGTATTCTGTTTAAGGTTTTCATGTCATTGGTGATTTTTCCTTCCACAAAAATTTCGCTAAATCAATCACACTTTTTACAGGTGCTATTTGTTGAATATCAAAACTTGCCTTTACTGATTTTTCTATAAATAAATCTGTTTTCTCAAAGTTTGATGACTCATCTTCTATCCAAAACTTTAAAATAAGCAATAGCTGCATCCAATACCCCTCTGCAATAGTTTTATCTTGAATTTTGTTGATTTTATCATTTTTAAAATCAATTTTTTCAAGGCTTATTTCATTTACAAAATGAATAAACTCTGTACGCAGTTCTTGCAATACTTTTAATTTCGAAAAATCTGTTTTTATCCTTTTTAACTGCGCCAATACATACGACCTATTTATTGTTAATAATTCAAAAAAGGTAAAATAGAAACTCAATAGTTTATCTTTTGGCAAATAGTCTTTATAAGCTTCTGTTTTGTGTAGTAAATGAAAGGTTTCTTTAGCGAAAATTCCGAAAACAGCTTTTTCTAAGCTTTCAAAGCTTGAAAAGTGTTTATAAAATTCCGCTTCTTCAAAGTTATTTTCTTTCGCAAAAGAAAATATTGAATTCGGTTGACCTGATAATAGTACCGTATTCATATACCATTCTATTATTTTTTCTTGTGTTATGTTCTTTTTTTTGGCCATAGTTTAATTATTTAATACAATATATGCGTTGAGACTAGTTGCAATCGTCATCCATATTAAATATGGAAGTATAAATAGAGTATACCACCTTACTCTTTTTACATACTCAAAAGTGAAATACCCAATAAGTAGCCATAATAAAGCGATTACAACCAAGCCTAATTTTGTTAAATGTTGATTAAAGAAAATATAGTTCCAGCTTACGTTTAAAATCCACTGATCTACATATAAAATGAGTACCTTTTTGTTTAAAAATTCATGCTGAAAACTCACTTTTGTCATGTATAAAGAAAACAATACCATAATGATTGTCCAAGCTACTCCAAAAACCCAGCCTGCTGGTGTCCATGGAGCTTTATTTAAAGACAAGTACCAATCTGTTCTTGGTCCTTCATTCATTAACCAAACACCAATACCTAAGGCTGAAAGGTTAGCTATTAAGAATATTAAAAAACGTATGTATTTATTTTCTTTCAAGTTTTCTGTTTTTTAAGAAATTAAAAATTAACTGTACTGAAAATAACATTGTAAATGCATAAAAAGCATCTTCTATAGGTATCGTAAAAATTCTAAAATCTAAATTCTCTGCGTTATTGTACCAAACCACCGGTTCTTCTATAAAGCTTCCTGTTAAAATTCCATTGACTAGTAGAAAAGGAATTAATATTACCAAGAAGCTAGGGTAGTATTCTTGCAATGTATTTAAATGATTCTTTAGCGCATAACCTAACAAAAGTAAAAACAGCACAAAATTTACTGTGGTGTACCACTTTCCGAAGTTAAAAATCAACAATAAACTCACTAAAACAATGAGGAAAAAGCTTATGATTACTGTCGCAGATTTTGACATTTTAAACTTTGGAAATAAAAACTTCAACGCTTCATGTGTAAACAAACATGCATAGGGTATACAGAAAAAAAACATCCATTCTTCTATTGGCATATTCAGCAGTTTTAGCGATAAATGATAATCTGGATTAAATCCCCATACTCCCATTTGCGTAAACCAACTGTCCCAGATTAAAAAAAACAAGGCGACTAACAAAATACTAAGCGCTGCTTGTTTGAAATATTGTATAAAGTGTAGTTTTTTTTCAAAAACACTATACAATAGCGGAATACTTAAACTGCCTAGATTTAATATTAGATATAAATACTGACTCACTGTCTTTTATTAAAATATTTAAAGGGCACAAACAACATACCGAAACATTCTCCGTCGTGTTTCCCCAAATGTTTATGATGAATTTTATGTGCTTTTCGCAATCCTTTTAAGTATTGATTGTTTGTTTTGTCGAACCACTTGAACCTTCTGTGAATTAACACATCATGCACCAAGAAATAAGCAATACCATAAAATAATATTCCCAGACCTATGAAAAACAAAAAGTTTAACTCTGGTCGAATTCCGAAGTAAAACAATAACATACTAGGTATTGCAAAGACAACAAAAAAAGCATCGTTTTTTTCAAAAACATGTGGATATCCTGGTTGATGATGATCTTCATGTAAGTACCAACCAAACCCATGCATCACATATTTATGCGTGCACCAAGTAACCCCCTCCATAACAATAAACGTTAGTGTAGTTACTGCTATGTAAATTACTATATTCATAATGATGTATTGTTAATTATATATGTATGTAAATAACTTACACTGTCTTTTTTTTGAAGCACTTCTTTTAAAAACTGCTTGTCTTTTTTAATAGAAGATGTATATCCTAAAACACTTGGTGTATTTTCTTGTATTATTAACCTTAGATACCTTAGGTGAACATTATTAGGATTCTTTAAAATCAACTCTTCTAATTTGTTTTTATTTGTGTTAAAAACTTTTAGTTTACTCCAAGGCATTATTTTATATTTTGCCTGTTTCATTTCAAGAGAAATTATATAGCCTTGAATACTCACTTCTTTACTATTTTTATAATTGGCTATATAGGCTAACTCAGCTTCTTTTGTAACTAATTCATGGTATTTTTTAACATGATTAGGTGCATTATTGAAGCTTATTATCGACATAAATAACAGTACTCCTAAGATACCACTTTTTATCATAAAAAGTTTAATTTATACCTTACATAACTTCTTGCTAGAAGATTAATTTTCATCGGGTTTGAAATTCGAATCCTTGTGTCCATGATTTTTGTTGAAGGTGTGTTTTTTAGCTTTTTTAATAGTTTTTTGTAATACCTATATGCCATATATACTCCAAATTTTGCTTCAACAGGCAGCTTTAAAATTCCGTTTTTATAAGCAACATCAAAATCATCTTCTATTTCTTTAATAATTGCATTTTTTCCTTCTGTACTTAAATCTCCAAAATTGATATTTGGAAAGTAAGACCTATTCAATTCGTTAAAATCTTCTTTTAAGTCTCTTAAAAAATTTACTTTTTGAAACGCTGACCCTAAACGCATTGCAGGCTCTTTTAGCTCCTCATATTTTTGCTGATTCCCATTTACAAAAACCTTTAAACACATTAACCCTACAACATCAGCAGAACCATATATATATTCATTATACTCTTCTGTAGTTGTATATGCTGTTTTATACAAATCTGCTTTCATACTTTTTAAAAAAGCCTGAACCTGCTCATCAGAAATTTTGTACTTATTTACAGTATGTATAAACGAGTTTAAAATAGGGTTTAAACTAATTCCTCTATTTTTAGATTCGTAATAATCTCTTTCGAACTTTAATAATAATTGTTTCTTATCGTACTGATGAAAAGAATCTACTATTTCATCCGCAAAGCGTACAAAACCATAAATATTATAAATATCTGTACGTATTTTTGGTGATAACATCTTCGTAGCTAACGAAAATGAGGTGCTGTATTTTTGAGTTACTAACTTACTACATGCATAAGAAACCTCATCAAATAATTGTTTCATCTTTATACGTTTTTAAAATTAAATCTGAAGCTATTTTTCCTGAAATTAAAGACGGAGGAACTCCTGGTCCTGGTACCGTTAATTGTCCTGTAAAAAATAAATTCTCTACTTTTTTACTTTTTATTTTTGGTCTTAAAAATGCTGTTTGTGTTAAAATATTTGCCAAACCGTAGGCATTTCCTTTATACGAATTATATTCCTTAATAAAATCATTTACACAAAAGCTTTCTTTAAACAACACATGTTTTTTTACTGATTGATTTGTTAGTCTTTCTAACCTCTCTATTATAATATTAAAATAACGTTCTCTTAGCTCCGGAGTATCTTCTATACCAGGCGCCAATGGAATTAAAAAAGTAGCAGCCTCTTTTCCTTTAGGCGCAAAAGAACCATCTGTAATTGAGGGAAAGCTAGCATAAAACAATGGTTCTTTTGGCCAACAAGGAACATCATATATTGTTTTCGCATGCGCATCAAAATCTGTATCAAAAAACAAGGTATGATGACATACATTTTTTAACTTCTTGTCAAACCCTACATAAAAAAGCAAAGATGAAGGCGCAAATGTTTTTTTATCCCAATAACTTTCTGAATATTGCCTTAAATATTTAGGCAGTAAAGTTTCAGTATGATGATAATCTGCTCCACTTAACACTACATCAGATTTCATTAATTTTCCATCTACCGCAACCCCAACTGCTTCACCTTTATCGTTTACTACAATTTCTTCAACATTTACATTGGTTTGAAATTTCACACCTAAGCTCGATGCTAGTGTAGTCATAGCCTCAATTACTTTATACATTCCTCCTTTTGGGTGCCATGTACCCAAGCCAAAATCGGCATAATTCATAAAATTATAAAAAGCAGGTGTATTACTAGGCTTTGCACCTAAAAACAATACTGGGAACTCTAAAATTTGAATTAGTTTTTTATTTTTAATTTTCTTTCTTACCTCATGTCTGATAGTAGAAAAAAACTGAAATATCTTTCCCATAGTAACTGGAGTTACCAACTCTAAGGGAGAAACTCCTGGCTTATAAACTAAATCATTTATAGAAACATCATAATTATATTTTGCTGATTTTAAAAAAGACTTCAGGTGTTTTGAACTTCCTTTTTCTTCTTTTTCAAAAACCTCATAAATCTCCTCTAATGTTCCTGGAATTACTATTGAATCTTTTTCTCCAAAGTATACTTCATAAGCAGGGTTTAATCTTTCTAACTCATAGTAATCTGAAGGTTTCTTTTCAAAGTCTGCAAAAAACTTTTCAAAAACATCTGGCATCCAATACCATGTAGGCCCTATATCAAAAGTAAAACCTTCTCTTAATAACTGCCTTGCTCTACCACCAATTGTGCCATTTTTTTCCAAGATTACCACTTTATATCCAGCTTTTGCTAAATAGCAAGAAGCTGATAAAGAAGAAAAACCTGAGCCTACTATATATACCTTTTTTTTCAAATTATTTCTTATAAAGATAATTAAAATTAATTGCGAACAAAAAAATCGCTCGCAATCAATACATTAAATTAAGTTTATGGTAAAAGAACACTATCTACTACATGAACTACACCATTTGTTCCTTGTACATCTGTCAATGAAATTACAACAGATTGTCCTGAACTTGTTTCTAATTTTGCTCCATTTGATAAATCAACAGTCACTATACTTCCATCAAACATTGTGATTTCTTGATTATCACTTAATTCATCTGATTGCACATTTCCTCCAGCAAATACATGATATTTTAACACTGCCTCTAATGTTGCGATTGGAATATCTGCTAACGAGTTCCAAGAATCGTTACTATCTAATAATGCTTGAAATGCATCATTTGTTGGAGCGAATATTGTATAAGGTCCTTCTTGACTTAACAAAGAAACAAAATCAGTAGTATGACGGCTATCTGTTAAAGCTGCAACCAAAGAGGTAAAACTACTATTATTCAACGCTAAGGTTACTACATTAGCTGGCAACATTACCTTATCAATTGTGTGTATAACTCCATTTGAAGCCATAATATCTGTAGCAATTGGCTTTGAATCTCCATTAAACTCTACTGCCCCATCAACTTCCACTTGCAATGACAACATTTCATCGTTTGGACCTGTTGACAATGTATTTACGTAGGTATTGGATAAATCAGCTGCCTTTACTTCTCCACTTATTACATGAAACAACAATACTGACTTTAGTGTTTCTACCGGAATATCATCTAAAGTACTCCACGAATCATTGCTATCCAATAAGTTTTGAAATGCTGTATTTGTAGGTGCTAGAACCGTAAAAGCTCCATCAACTTCCAAAGCCGATACTAAATCTGCTTTTTGTAAAGCAGACACAAGAATACTTAAATTTGCATCTGTAACTGCTGTATCAACTATATTTTTCTGCTTTTCTACCACAGGATCATCATCACTACATGACGTCAAAAGATTAAAACTTAAAAAAAGTCCTAAAAAAAATACCAATGTTAATTTTTTTGATTTCATAATTACACTCTTTAGATTAATTGCATACTCTTTTATTTTTTTAAGTCTGTTTTTCAGCTACCGCAGACTTTGTTTATCTTAAAACAAAAAACATTAAACAAAAATAGTTTTTGCCAAAAAAATGTGCTTTAATTTTAAAACACACTTCAAAGTTACTTATTTTGTTTAATAAAAACAAAAAAAAGTTAAACACGATATTAAAACCGCTCTAATAACGCCACCAAAGAAGGATACATCGTTATTTTCGCTTTAAAATCAATATGACTAACCGTCATCGCTTTATTTCCTATTGCTATTAGCTCATGATTAGTATTTTCTAACATTTTGTCTATTTCAAAAAAATATTCTTCTACTTTATCTTCATATGGCTGAACAGTCATGGAAGTAATAAAACAAATTTTTGTTTCATTTTTAAAAAAGTAGTTTAAGTTATCCAAGGGTAAACTTTGCCCTAGATAAATAGTATTATACCCCCTTAATATAAGCTCATAATTTAAATACATAAGCCCTAATTCATGAATTTCATTTTCTGGAAGAAACAACACATAACTTGTATCTGAGTTATTACTAACGTACTCTAACTTCTCTATGTTAATCTGAATTTTTTGTATAATTAAATTAGATATGAAGTGTTCATGTGCTGGCAATAAGGTATCTGTTTGCCATAATAACCCTACATGATTTAAAAAAGGAATAAAAACATCTTTAAAAACCTCTCTAAAAGTCTTTGTTTTCAACAATCTATTGTAAGCATTGTTAAATAATATTTTATCGAATTGAAACATTGCTAACTTAAAAGAATTAACAGCTTCATCGTTTACTGCCATTTTAAAAGCTAACTCTCTTGCTTTTAAAACAATAGTATCATCAGACATTTCTGCTATTTTAGAAATCTTTATACTATTTTTATTCAACAAGACAACATTTAGTAATTTCTGTAAATTTTCTGAAGAGTAATAACGAATATTGGTATCGGTTCTCTCTGGCGATAACAGATTGTAGCGTTTTTCCCAAATTCTAATTGTATGAGCTTTTATTCCTGAAATATTTTCAAGATCTTTAATTGTAAAAACTGATTTTATATTGTTCAATGTATTCTTAATTCTTTTGAACAAAGATACAAATTTTAACTAATTACAAACCTACACCACTTCTTATGAAGATTTTATACTTATTTTTGATTGTTATTTTTCTTTAAATTTATGAATCTTCAAACGCGAATACCACTTACGAAGCAAAAACATAATCAAATTAATTATCAGTCAAAACTACTTTTACTTGGTTCTTGTTTTTCTGAAAATATTGGCGACAAACTTAACTACTACAAGTTTCAATCAAAACAAAACCCTTTTGGTATTTTATTCCACCCTAAGGCTATTGAAAACTTAATTACAAAAGCATTAAACAAAGAAGAATATACCGACAAAGATGTTTTTTTTCACAATGAACGATGGCACTCTTTTGAAGCACATTCAAGTTTAAGCGCTATAAACAAAAATGGATTATTAAACAGCTTAAATTTATCCATACAACAAACTTTTGAGCAACTACAAAACACCACACATCTTATCATTACACTAGGTACAGCATGGGTATATAGAGAAATTGCCTCGGATAATTTTGTAGCCAATTGCCACAAAGTTCCTCAGAAAAAATTTTTAAAGGAATTATTAAGCGTTCATGAAATTTCTGAAAGCTTAGAAGCTATTAACTCTCTTGTTAAGTCAGTAAATAAAAACATTTCAGTTATTTATACGTTATCTCCTGTACGACATTTAAAAGATGGTTTTACAGAAAACCAACGTAGTAAAGCACACTTACTTTCAGCTATTCATGAAGTAGTGGAACCGAGAAATGCTATTTACTATTTTCCTTCATATGAAATTATGATGGATGAATTACGTGATTATCGTTTTTATAATGAGGATATGATTCACCCAAATAAAACTGCTGTGAATTACATATGGGAAAAATTTAAACAGGTTTGGATTACAGAAGATTCATGCAAAACGATGCAGCAAGTCGAAACCATTCAAAGAGGAGTAAACCACAAACCTTTTAACTCAGAATCTGAAGCTCATCAGTTATTTTTGAAAAAACTACAACAAAAAAAGGAAACACTTTTACAAGCATTTCCTTTTATGAATTTTTAATCTTCTTATTTTATTTCACTAAATATTGATCAACATTTTGCCAAGGCCCTCCGTTAATTACATCAATCCCATGGTTTTGTAAAAACTCTGCTGCTTGCCCGCTTCTACCACCACTTCTACATACTGCAATTACTGGCTTATCCCACGATTTAATTTCCTCTACATTTGTAGGAATCGTAGCTAAAACAATATGCTTAGCTCCTTCACTATGCCCTTCATTCCATTCCGCTAAAGTCCTTACATCTAAAACAACTGCTCCTTTAGCTAAATATTCCTGTATTTCGTTACTCATATTCTTCTTTCTAAATAAATTAAATAATCCCATTTTATACTTCTTGGTAATTTTCCAACAAAAGTAAACCGTTTTCTATTAACGTAGTGTAACTCTTGTTACTTTTCATTTCTTCAAGATATTCACGTAACGCTCCTTTTATTGAAAAATTGTTTAGTGTTGCCAATTCTAACAGCTCTAACGACAACAACCAATCATTTTTATAATTTGATTTTACTTCTGTAAAAATTTCCTCAATGTCTTCCTCAGAAACCGTGCCACCTTCTCTTAGTTCTCTTACTCTGTCATATAAACTATATAACTTTCTATCTGAATCAGAATATTGAATTTTGTGCGTTTTGGTTTCCGATACTTTTCCTACATCTCCAAATGAAGCCACGTCAGCAGGACCAGCAAAAGCAGACACCACTTCTACACCCACAGCCATATCGTATACTCCCCAATCTGGGTGAAATAACAACGTGTCTCCATGAGTTACCATACAGTTTTTAAAAGAAATTAGTAAAATCCTACCTCTTAAATCCCTTGTTCCTGTAATTACTTCTCCTACTACTTTTACTCCACCTTCAAACTCTAACGTAACCTGCTCTCCTTCATAAATCCCATAAGCTTTCAAATCTCGCGGACTCATGTTTTCTATCGGAATATTAATTCCTTTTAACTTTCCTATTGGACTACCAAAACCTTCAGCGTGATAAGTAATTCCGTGACCTATTAACTCTTTATCTCTATTCGCTAAGGCAGTGGGACCTGTTGTTTGTACATAAATGGCTTTATTATTCTCATCAGTTATTACATTGGTAAAAATTCCTGATATCTGAATACCTGTACTCAACTCGATAGTTCCTAAATTTTTAGAATCTATTAGTTTTTCTATTCCTTTTAACCCTCCAGTTCGTATTGCCATTTTATTAGCAAACTGCTCCAACACTAAACTTAAATGAGCAAAATCTGGAGTAACAAACAACTGAGGTTGAGGTTTTGTAATATCAAAACTTACATTCGCAGCATCTAATGTATATGAAACTTTTTCGACCTCATCTTTCATACACCATTTACTCTCTCCAATAGAAGACAATAACCCTGCTCCATAAATTTTTGGATTTTCTAGGGCCCCTATCAATCCATACTCCACTGTCCACCAGTGTAAATTTCTAATTTGAGCCATTTCTGAAAGCTCTCCCATGTTATTTTGCAACCACTCAACTTGTTCTTGTGCTTCATCAATATCTTTTTGAGTAGAATTAGGATCTTCTTTTAAAATAGACAACAAACGAATAGCTTCATACATTTCGTAATCTTTTGCTGAAGAAATCGCTTTTGCGCCAATTTCACCAAAACGGCGTAAATATTCAGCATACTCTGGATTTGCTATAATTGGTGCATGTCCTGCAGCTTCATGAATAATATCAGGAGCTGGCGTGTATTCAATATGATCTATCGTACGCATGTCAGATGCAATCACTAACACGTTGTATGCTTGAAATTCCATAAAAGCATTTGGTGGTATAAATCCATCAACAGATACTGCCGCCCAACCTATTTCTTTTAAAATACGATTCATTCCTTGCATGTGAGGAATTTTCTCAACGGAAATGCCTGTCTTTTTCAATCCATCTAAGTACGAAGCATGCGCTACTTTCCCTAAATAATCTACATTCATACGCATTACATAACGCCATACAGCTTGGTTTTGAGCCGTATATTCATCATACGGTTGTTTTACCACGAACTTATGTAAATGCTTGGGTAACTTCTTAGTAACTTCGTTTAACTCAAAGTGAGGCTCCATAATGTTGTTTGTTTTGCTGTGTAAATTTAAGTTTTTTATAGTTCACAAAAAATTGATATCCGTTAAATTATATATTTTGTACTTTTACTTTCGGGACTAATAAAATAACTTATTGATGAAAATTAAAGGAGGTTTAAAAACTCGTTTGCTTGTAGGTATAGCTATTGTTGCTTTTGCCTATCTACGTAAATGCAGTCAACAAGAGGTAAACCCTTATACAGGGAAAACACAAGCAGTTAGTTTATCTCCAGAACAAGAAATTGCTATTGGACTACAACAAGCTCCTATGATGACTCAGCAACACGGAGGCTTGTATCCTAATGAAAATGCTCAAGTACTTGTAGATAAAGTAGGTGCAAAGCTCGTAAACAACACGGTAGCTAAAAAATCAGGTTACCAATTCGATTTTCATTTATTAAGAGATGAAAAAACAATCAATGCTTTTGCCTTACCTGGAGGGCAAATTTTTATAACTCATGCTTTATTCACTCAATTAAAAAACGAAGATCAACTAGCAGGTGTACTAGGTCATGAAATAGGACATGTCTTAGGAAAACATTCTAACGAACGAATTACCGATGCTAATTTTTGGAAACTTTTAACCATGGGAGCTTCTGTCGGCGCTGATTTAGGAGAACTGGCGAATAGTATTGGACAACAAACTTTATTAAAAAACGGTCGTGGTGATGAATTAGAAAGTGATGAGTTAGGTGTTAAATTAATGATTGATGCAGGTTATAACCCTGAAAACTTGATTGGCGTAATGGAAATTTTAAAAGCTGCAGCTGGTCCAAATAGAGTTCCTGAATTTCAAAGCACCCACCCTGACCCTGAAAATAGAATTGAAAAAATTAAAGAAGCTATACGTAAATATAAAAAGTAATGTTGTTACTGTAACATTTAATTAATCGAGTATACTAATAATTATATATTTAAATTAGTTGCTATGAGTTTCAGTGGGTCAGTATCGTCAATGATTACGAGTTTAAAAAACAATAAAAGAAAAAGAACTAGCGCTTTTGAAAAGTTAGAACGTTTTCAAAAAGAAAAAAACGACAAATTATTTTTTAAAAAAACTGCTAATGAAAAGCAGCTTAAAAACATTCGTTTAAAGATAAAAAGACAACAACAAGTTAATTTTATAAAAAACATTCTGGCTTTGATAGCCACCTTTTTAACATTACTTTATATTATCTCATTAGTTTAATCAATATAAAAAGGTTGAATTTTATAAAAAATCCAACCTTGTGTTAATAACAGATCCCCTATCTTCTTGTTACTTACCTTGAATAATATTGTAATTTATTCCAACACCTACAGAAGAAGGAGAAATACCATCAGACGAAACCCCTTGGTAATACCCGAAAATATTCCACTCGTCGTTGTGATACCCTATTTCTGGCCTGTAATAAAATCCACCAGTTTCACTTCCTTCAGTAAAAAAAGCATACCCTAAATCCGTTCCTAAAAAGAAGTTTTTTGTTGGGTAAAACCTAAACAATCCTGCTACAGGGATTAGTCCTGAATCAGAGAATTCAATAATACCTTCTTCTTTCCCAAAATAATGAGTATACCCTGTCGAAGCTCCTATAGCAAAACTTTCTGCATTTAAAAACTGATATTTCAAATCAACCCCCAAAACAAAAGAAGAAACATCAGAAGCATCACCAACAGGAGCACCTCCATGGATTCCTAATTTCAACCAATTTGTACCTTCTCCCACTTGAGCATTCGCAACTGAAAAACTCGTTATCGCTATTACTAATAAAATTATTTTATTCATATTATTGTTTTTTTTAGTTACGTAGCAAAACTACCTCAATAACTTTTTCAATTTTACCTCTTTTGACATAATTATTAATCCAAAAGATTTTACTTTTAATACAAAGAAGTAAATTTGTAACATGAACAAGAAAGTAATTTTAATGATTTTGGATGGATGGGGGATTACCCAAGACCCAAAAGTATCGGCTATATACAACGCAAAAACTCCATTTATAAATTCGTTATACAATAAATTTCCACATGCACAATTAAGAACCGATGGTGAACATGTTGGCTTACCTGTAGGACAAATGGGAAACTCTGAAGTTGGACATATGAACTTAGGGGCTGGTAGAATTGTATATCAGAATTTAGCCAAAATTAACAAAGCTGTAAAAGAAGGAACTTTAGCACAAGAAAAGGAACTTCTAAACGCTTTTGAATACGCTAAAACAAACAATAAAAATATCCATTTTTTAGGATTGGTTTCTAATGGAGGAATTCATTCTCATATTGATCACCTAAAAGGTTTGCTATCTGCAGCTAACAATTTTGGTTTAGATAATGTATACCTACACGCTTTTACTGACGGTCGTGATTGTGATCCTAAATCAGGAAAGTATTTCATCAACGATATTCAAGAACACATGCAAGAAACTACGGGTGAATTGGCAACAATTACTGGTCGTTACTATTCAATGGATCGTGATAATCGTTGGGAACGTGTGCAACTTGCTTACGAAGCTTTAGTAAACGGAAAAGGAACTTTTTCTTCGGATGCTTTAGCTAGTATTCAACAAAGCTATGATGCAGATGTTACTGATGAGTTTATCAAACCAATAGTAATGGTTGATGAAAATCAACAGCCAAAAACAACAATTAAAGAAGACGACGTTGTTATCTTCTTCAATTTTAGAACCGACAGAGGTCGTCAGTTAACAGAAGCTTTGAGCCAAAAAGATTTTCCTGAATTCAACATAAAAAAACTACCGTTATATTTTGTTACCATGACAAGCTATGATGATACTTTTAAAAACATCCATGTTATTTACGATGGAAAGAACATTGAAAACACTTTGGGTGAAGTATTAGAATCAGCTGGAAAAACACAAATTAGAATTGCTGAGACAGAGAAATACCCACACGTTACTTTCTTTTTCTCTGGTGGAAGAGAAGATGAATTTACAGGAGAAAAACGTTTGCTTTGTCCATCTCCAAAAGTAGCTACCTATGATTTAAAACCTGAAATGAGTGCTTATGAAATTCGCGACGCTATTGTTCCTGAGCTACAAAGCGGTAATGTTGATTTTGTATGTTTAAACTTTGCTAATGGTGATATGGTAGGACACACAGGTGTTTTCGAAGCTGCTGTTAAAGCTTGTGAAGCAGTTGACAATTGTGTTGAAGACGTAGTAACAACTGCGTTAAATAATGGCTATACCACTATTTTAATTGCAGATCATGGAAACTGTGAAACAATGATTAACCCAGATGGAACACCACATACAGCGCACACCACCAATCCTGTCCCTATGATTTTAATTGACAAGGAGTTAAAATCAATAAAAAGTGGTATTTTAGGCGACATTGCTCCAACTATTTTAAAATTAATGGGTATTGAACAACCTAAAGAAATGACACAACATTCGCTTATTTAAAAATATATTTCATGAAAAAAATCGTATACCTTTTTATAGCCTTACTTATTATTTCTTGTGCATCGACACCAAAGAACCTAGCAACAAAAAATGAAAATGGAAATTTAGTTGGTATTGCTACTAAAAAAGACTTTCAACAAGAACCATACGGAAGTGAGTGGTTCAACGATTTTTATTCATATTACGAAACAGATAAAGCTACCGTAGAAAAACTAAAACCATATTTAAAAGACATAAAAATAAAAAGCTTTATGGGAACTTGGTGTGGAGATAGTAAAAGAGAGATTCCTAATTTTTATAAAATCTTAGACGAAGCCGAATTCGATTATAAAAACCTTGAATTAGTTACAGTGAACCGTCAGAAAAAAGCTAATGGTTTAGAAGAAGGTTTCAATGTAATTCGAGTTCCAACCTTCATTTTTTATAAAGGCGGAAAAGAAGTTGGTCGTTTTGTAGAACACGCTATTGAAGGTAGCTCAGTTGAAGAAGATTTCTTAAAAATACTATCTGGTCAAGAATACAAACATCCATATCAAAAATAACTGTAAATTTGCGCCTCAATATTTTTACCATGATTAAACCAAAAACTAGAGAAGAAATTGAATTAATGCGCGAAAGTGCTTTAGTAGTATCAAAAACCTTAGGTATGCTTGCCAAAGAAGTAAAACCTGGTGTTACTACATTACAACTTGATAAACTTGCTGAAGATTTTATTCGTGAGCAAGGAGCTATTCCTGGTTTTTTAGGTCTATATGATTTCCCTAATACACTTTGTATGAGCCCAAACTCACAAGTGGTTCATGGAATTCCAAATAACACACCTTTACAAGAAGGTGACATCATCTCTATTGATTGTGGTGCTATAAAAAATGATTTTTACGGAGATCACGCTTACACGTTTGCTGTAGGTGAAATTGCCCCTGAAACTCAAAAACTACTTGATATCACTAAAGAAAGTTTATATGTAGGCATTCGTGAACTTAAAGTAGGGAATCGTGTTGGTGATGTAGGTTTTGCTATTCAAAACTTTACTGAAAAACATGGCTACGGTGTTGTTCGTGAACTGGTAGGGCACGGTTTAGGTCGTAAGATGCACGAAGATCCAGAAATGCCTAACTATGGACGTAGAGGTCGTGGTAAAAAATTTATTGAAGGTATGGTAGTTGCTATTGAGCCTATGACCAATATGGGAACTCATAAAATCCGTCAACATAGTGATGGATGGACAATTACCACTTTAGATGGTAAACCATCAGCACACTTTGAACATGATGTAGCCATAGTTGATGGTAAACCAGAGTTACTATCTACCTTTAAGTATATTTACGATGCTTTAGGTATCGAAAGTAATGAAGAAGACGAATTTAGACAACAACCATTAGTTATATAATTTGTGTCTTTATTTAAAACGATACTTAATACTATTCCTAGACCTATATTAATCAAAGCCAGTTATTGGGCTCGTCCCATTATTACTTGGTGGTTAAAAGGAGATAACTTTACAGATCCGATTGACGGAAAATCATTCAAAAAGTTTTTACCTTACGGATATGGAGTTCAACGTAAAAATGCACTTTCTCCTTCTACTTTGTCATTGGAAAGACATCGTTTAATGTGGCTTTTTTTACAACAGGAAAGTAACTTCTTTACTTCCGATAAAGAGTTAAAAGTATTACATATCGCTCCTGAGCAATGTTTTTTAGATCTTTTTAGAAAACAAGCGAACCTAGAGTACACTACTTCTGATTTAGAATCGCCTATTGCGGATGTAAAAGCCGATATTTGCGATCTTCCTTTTAAAGATAACTCTTTTGATGTCGTATTTTGTAACCATGTATTAGAACACATTCCTAACGACACAAAGGCGATGCAAGAATTGTATCGAGTAATGAAAGTTGGTGGATTTGGTATTTTTCAAATTCCGCAGGATTTATCAAGAGAAGTTACTTTTGAAGATAATTCTATTACCGACCCTAAAGAACGCGCAAAAATATTTGGTCAGTACGACCATGTACGTGTGTACGGTCGTGATTATTTTAATAAACTACGTTCTGTAGGATTTAAAGTTGATGAAATAGACTACACAAAAAAAATCGCTCCAGAAAAACTAGAACGATTTGCTTTAATGAAAGGCGAAATTTTGCCTGTATGTTACAAAAACTAGTTTACGAATTCTGCTAGTTCTCCTACTTCATTATGATATAACAACACCACTTTAAGCTCTGGATGTTCTTTTAGAAACTCTTTTGTTTTTTCTAAACCCATTGCTAAAAAAGCCGTTGCATAGGCATCTACATCGGCGCAGTCACCTTTTAATCGAACTGACACACTTAACAAATTACTCTCTTCTGCTAGTCCTGTTTTGGCATTTACCGTGTGTACTATCTTTTTTCCTTCAGTATTTAACTTGTACTTTCTATAATTCCCTGAAGTTGCCATAGATTCATTATCCAGCTCAATTATTTTTTGAACAGAACGTGTTCCATCAGCATTTGGCTTTTCAATCGCTACTTTCCAAAGCTTTCCGTCTTTTGTTCCTCTAGCTCTAATCTCTCCTCCTATTTCTACTATGTAATCATCAATGTTTTTCGACTCTAAAAACCTCCCAACAACATCTACTCCATAACCTTTAGCAAAAGCATTAACATTAAACTCTATATTTTCACTATCTCTATGAACTTTTCTGTTTTTTAACACAACTTTATCAAATCCTACATTCTCCATCAAAGCCGCTATTTCTTCAGAGGTCAAATCTTTCTTTTCTTTTCCTGAGCCAAAGCCGTAAGCATCTATCAGTCTACCAATCGTCGGATCAAAATAACCATCAGTTTCCTTGTAAATTCTTTTAGCCTTTTCAAAAACTTCTACAAACATATCATCAACTATTACAGTGGTATCTCCTTGGTTAATTTTTGAAATATCAGAAGTAGGCATGTATGTAGACAATGATTTGTTTACCAAATTAAACAAACTATCAATAGGTTTTTGATAATCAACCTTATTCAAATAGGTTATATGATATGTAGTCCCAAAAACAGCTCCTTGTAATTTAGTTATCTTTTCTTTTTTTTCTTCCTTACAAGCTATTACTAACAATAATGAAACTACTAAAAGCGTTATCCTTTTAATCATCTTTAAAAAATTTAGTCACAAAAATAATATATTCACACTTCATAAAAGATTGTTAATTCTCTTTTTTGTGTCTTCATTTTTATAAATTTGCTCAACGTTTAATATATCTAAAAAATAGAATAAAATGAGAAAAATATTTTTATTCCTTACTGCTTCAATCTTATTAGCATCTTGTGCTTCAACGAAAGAATTAGAAGCTATAAAAGCTAAACACGAACAAACTAAAGAAGAATTACTAGCTGTAAAAGCTAACTTGACCAAATGTTTAGTTGAAAAAGAAAACTGTGAAGAAAAGGCATTTTCTTTAGAGTCTAGAGTTACAGAACTAAAGAGAGATAAAGAAAACACTTTACAACAAGTTGAAAACTTAACAGTTTTAACTAAAGGCGCTAATGATAACATTAAAGAGACATTATCTCAATTAAGCAAGAAAGATAAGTACATCAACAAAATTAGAGAAGCTGCTTCTAAAAAAGATTCTTTAAACTTAGTAGTTGCTTTTCACTTAAAAAGAGAATTACAAGACGGTATTGATGACGAAGATATTGAAGTAAATGTTGAAAAAACAGTTGTATTCATTTCAATTTCCGACAAGTTATTATTTAAAAGTGGAAGTTACACTATTAACGACAAAGCTTCTAAAGTGTTAGAAAAAGTTGCTACTGTAGTTAACGGACAGCCTCAAATGGATGTAATGGTTGAAGGACATACTGATAACACTCCTGTAAGTGCTGGTTCGGCATTAAAAGACAACTGGGGATTAAGTGTTTTACGTTCTACTGCTATCGTTCGTGAGTTACAAGGAAAGTATAATGTTGCTCCTGAAAGATTAATCGCAGCTGGTAGAAGTAGTTATGTTCCTTTAGTAGAAAACAACAGTCCTGCTAACAAAGCCAAAAATAGACGTACAAAAATTATCATTTTACCAAGATTAAATCAGTTCTTTGATTTATTAGATCAAAAAGTGGAGTAATTTTTAAACACATAATTCAAAAAAAGCATGCCTTTAGCATGCTTTTTTTTATACTCTTTACTCAGTTAAAATAAGCAATAGAAAAATTAAACTAACACGCTATTTGTCAATCAAATAATTAATCGTACATTTGCAGACCTTTTTAAAGGATAAAATTTAATTATTAATAAACAAAAACTAATCGTGTAATTATGAACACATTAAGTTACAAAACAGTATCAGCTAATAAAGCTACCGTAAACAAAGAGTGGGTTTTAGTTGATGCGGACGGGCAAACATTGGGTCGTCTAGCTTCTAAAGTTGCAAAACTTATTAGAGGTAAGTACAAACCAAATTATACTCCTCACGTAGATTGTGGAGACAACGTTGTTATTATCAACGCTGAAAAAATTAACCTAACTGGTAAAAAGTGGACAGACAAGTCTTACATTCGTCACACAGGTTATCCAGGAGGCCAAAGATCATTAACTGCTTCAGAAATGTTCGAAAAAGATCCTACAAGATTAATCGAAAAAGCAGTTAAAGGTATGTTACCTAAAAACCGTTTAGGTAGCGCGTTATACAAAAACTTATATGTTTACGCAGGTACAGAGCATGGTCAAGAAGCTCAAAAGCCTAAAACTATTAACCTTAACGATCTTAAATAATTATGGAAACTGTACACAAAATAGGTAGAAGAAAAACAGCTGTTGCTCGTGTTTATGTTTCTCAAGGAAGTGGAAACATCACTATCAACAAAAGAGAGTTTAAAAACTATTTCACTACACCAACTTTACAATACAAAGTTCAACAACCTTTAATGTTAACTGAAAACTTAGAGGCTTACGATGTAAAAGTAAACGTATACGGTGGTGGTGTTACTGGTCAAGCTGAAGCTATTCGTTTAGCAATTACTAGAGCATTAGTAGCTATTAACGAAGAAAACAAAGCTGTATTAAAGCCAGAAGGATTATTAACTCGTGATCCAAGAATGGTTGAACGTAAGAAATTCGGTCAGAAGAAAGCACGTAAGAAATTCCAGTTCTCTAAACGTTAATATTTTACTGAACTTGTTTCAGTATTTAAATGTTTCGAGACTGTTATTTATAAATCAATTTTTAACAGTTTAGTATCTAAATATTTCAGACTTAATAACTACTGAAATATTGCGAAAACAGAACGTAAACACATTTATTAAAATGGCAAACATTCAAGAATTATTAGAAAGTGGTGTTCACTTTGGACACTTAACTAGAAAGTGGAACCCTAACATGGCTCCATACATTTATACAGAGCGTAATGGTGTTCACATCATCGATTTGTACAAAACTTCAGCTAAAATTGACGAGGCTTCTGCTGCGTTACAAAAAATAGCTAACTCAGGACGTAAAATCTTATTCGTTGCTACTAAAAAGCAAGCTAAAGATATCGTTGCAGAAAAAGCTAAAGCTGTAAACATGCCTTACATTACTGAGCGTTGGCCAGGTGGTATGTTAACAAACTTCGTTACTATCCGTAAAGCCGTTAAGAAAATGACTTCTATTGATAGAATGAAGACTGATGGTTCTTTTGATGCATTATCTAAAAGAGAAAAATTACAAATTACTCGTCAACGTGAAAAATTAGAAAAGAACTTAGGTTCAATTTCTGATATGACTCGTTTACCAGGAGCTTTATTTGTAATTGATGTAAAGAAAGAACACATTGCTGTTGCTGAAGCACAAAAATTAAACATTCCAATCTTTGCAATGGTTGATACAAACTCGGACCCAAGACCAATCGATTTTGTAATTCCTGCAAATGATGATGCTTCTAAATCTATCGATAAAGTATTATCGTATGTAACTGATGCAATTGCTGAAGGCTTAACAGAAAGAAAAGCTGATAAGGAAAAAGCTAAAGCTGAAAAAACAGCTGACGCTCCAGCAAAAGAAGAAGCAAAATAATTTTTTAATTTAAAGGTTTCATTACATTGGAACCTTTAAATTTTTACAACTTTGTACAACAATATATTTACAACTAAAAAATAACGATAGAAATGTCAGTAAAAATTAGCGCTGCAGACGTAAAGAAATTAAGAGAAACTACCGGAGCTGGTATGATGGATTGTAAAAAAGCATTAGTAGAAGCTGAAGGTGATTTTGATAAAGCTATTGAAATTTTACGTAAAAAAGGACAAAAGATTGCTGCTAAAAGAGCAGATCGTGAGTCTACTGAAGGTGTGGCAATCACTAAAATTAGCGATGACAACACATATGGTGTTGCTATCGTATTAGCATGTGAAACAGATTTCGTAGCTAAAAACGATTCATTCAAAGCATTAGCGCAAGAATTTGTTGACATCGCTTTTAACCACAAAACAAAAGAAGAGTTCTTAGCTGCTGATTTTGGTGGTGTAACTGTTGCTGAAAAATTAATCGAGCAAACAGGAGTTATCGGTGAAAAAATCGATATCACTGCTTTCGAAAGAATTGAAGCACCATACGTAGGAGCTTATACTCACGTTGGTAAAATTGCTGCAATGGTAGGTTTAACTGCTGCTGTAGATAATGCTGCTGAGTTAACTAAAGACTTAGCTATGCAAGCTGCTTCAATGGGAGCAACTTCTTTATCTTACAAAGATTTTGATCCTGCTTATGTAGCTTCTGAAACTGAAGCTAGAATTGCTGCGATTAAAAAAGACAACGAAGAATTAGTACGTTTAGGTAAAACTTTAAAGAACGTTCCTCAATTTGTTTCTCGTTTACAATTAACTGATGAAGCTTTAGCGAAAGCTGAAGAAGAAGCTAAAGAGCAATTAAAAGCTGAAGGTAAACCAGAACAAATCTGGGACAAAATCTTACCAGGTAAAATGGAAAGATTTATCTCTGACAATACTACTTTAGATCAAGAACAATGTTTATTAGATCAAAAGTTTATTAAAGACGAAAAGAAAACTGTTGCAGAATACGTTTCTTCTTACGGTGATGTTGAAGTTAAAAACTTCGTAAGGGTTACTTTAGGATAATTCTCAACGACAATTTTATATGAAACCATCCATTTTTGGATGGTTTTTTTTTATGTGTTAAAATTAGAATAAAAAAAATATGTAGCTTTGCACAACTTTCAACAAAACAAATGCAATACAAAAGAATTCTTTTAAAATTAAGTGGTGAGGCACTAATGGGTGAGCGTCAATATGGAATTGACCCAAACAGACTTAAAGAGTATGCCCAAGAGATAAAACAAGTTATAGATAAGGGTGTAGAAGTAGCCATTGTAATTGGTGGTGGAAATATTTTTAGAGGAGTTGCTGGTGCTAGCCAAGGTATGGACCGTGTACAAGGTGACCATATGGGAATGTTAGCTACTTGTATTAATGGCTTAGCTTTACAAAGTGCCTTAGAAGACCAAGGAATTCACACTCGTTTACAAACTGCTATTGAAATTAAAGAAATTGCAGAACCATATATTAAGCGTCGAGCTAATCGTCACTTAGAGAAAGGACGCGTAGTAATTTTTGGTGGAGGAACAGGAAATCCGTATTTTACAACCGACACTGCAGCTGTTTTAAGGGCTATTGAAATAAATGCAGACGCCATTTTAAAAGGTACACGTGTTGATGGTATTTATACAGCAGATCCTGAAAAAGATAAAGATGCTGTTAAGTATGAAAACATTACATTTAAAGATGTTATTGAAAAAGGCTTAAAAGTAATGGATATGACAGCCTTTACCTTGAGCGAAGAAAACAAATTACCAATTATTGTTTTTGACATGAACACACAAGGAAACCTTCTAAAACTTGTTTCTGGAGAAAATATTGGAACAATAGTTGACAACGAATAAACCGAAAAATTACCCTCAACCTATTTGAGGTTTTAAATACGAACAAAATGAACGAAGAGATTGATTTTATTTTAGATTCGACTAAAGAGGCAATGGATAAAGCTATTAGCCACTTAGAAAAAGAACTAGCAGGTATTAGAGCAGGTAGAGCTACTCCTGCTATGTTAAGTACGATTATGGTAGATTACTACGGTTCTCAAACACCATTATCACAAGTGGCAAACGTAAACACTCCTGATGCTAGAACCATATCAGTTCAACCATGGGAAAAAAACATGTTACAAGAAATCGAAAAAGCAATAATGCTTGCTAACATCGGTTTTAACCCAATGAATAATGGAGAAAATATTATAATTAATGTTCCACCATTAACAGAAGAGCGTCGTAAAGGATTAGCTAAACAAGCAAAAGCAGAGGCTGAACACGCTAAAGTAGGTGTTCGTAATGCTCGTAAAGACGCAAACAATGAAATTAAAAAAGTTGATATTTCTGACGATATGAAGAAAAATGCTGAAGCTGATGTTCAGAAATTAACTGACGATTACGTAAAAATAATCGACGAAAAGTATACTGTTAAAGAAAAAGAAATTATGACTGTATAATTTCTTTTAAGAAATAGTTAAAAAAGAGCATCATATGATGCTCTTTTTTTCGTTTTATTAATTCATTTAGCATAACTTTGCTGAAATTTTTTTTGGATGACTTTTTGGACTAAAATCGCAGGCTTCTTATTGCGAAATCGTTACTTAGTTTTAATTACTATTGCTATAATTACAGGGCTTTTAGTCACTCAAATGAAACATATGCGCTTCTCCTATACAGAAGCCAATTTACTTCCTACAGACCATGAGGTTAATATAGAATACAATAAGTTTTTAGAAATTTTTGGAGAAGAAGGCAACCTCATTATATTAGGAGTAAAAGATTCTACAATATTTACTCCTCAAAAATTCAATGCTTGGAATAAACTTGTTAAAGATTTAGATAGTTTAACACAAGTGGATTTTACTGTTTCTATTGCTGATGTTCAGCAGTTAAAAGCAGATAGAAAACAAAGAAAATTTGTTGTTGAACCACTTTTTGAACAAGCTCCTTCGACTGATGAAGAAATAAAAAATATAAAAAAACAACTTTTTGAGAAGCTACCTTTTTATAACAACCTATTATACAACGATAAAGGCACTTTACAAACAGCAATTTATTTAAACAAAGATATTGTAAACACCCCTATTCGTAGAGATTTTGTGTTCGACATTCTAATTCCAACTATAAACTCTTTTGAAAAAGATCATAATATTGATGTTCGTGTTTCTGGTATGCCCTACATTAGAACCTTAAACTCTCAGAATATAACTGACGAAATGGGAATTTTTGTAATTGGTGCATTATTAATAACAGCCATTATCTTTTTCTTCTTTTTTCGTTCATTTAGAGCCACTTTTATTACACTACTTGTAGTTAGCATTGGAGTAACATGGGCTTTTGGGTTTATGGGATTATTCCGCTATGAGATTACAGTATTATCTGCTCTAATTCCACCATTAATTATTGTAATTGGTGTACCCAATGCAGTTTTTCTAATTAATAAATATCAACAAGAAGTAAAAAAACACGGAAATCAGGCTAAATCTTTACAACGTGTAATTTCAAAAGTTGGAAATGCTACATTAATGACCAATATTACTACCGCTTCTGGTTTTGCCACTTTTATATTTGTTAAAAGTAGACTAATGCGAGAGTTTGGTGTTTTAGCCTCTGTAAACATCATCAGTATTTTTATTCTAGCATTATTAATCATTCCAATTATATATAGTTTTATGCCTCTTCCAGAGCAGAAACATTTGAACCATTTAGAAAAAAAATGGATGGGAAATGTTGTTTCTTGGATGGAACGTATGGTAAAAAAACAACGAATTGCCATTTATATCACTACTGTTTCCATAATAATTTTAAGTATGATTGGCCTTTACATGATTCGTGTATCAGGTAGTTTGATTGAAGATATGCCTAAAGGAAAACAGTTTTATAAAGACATTAAGTTTTTTGAATATGAGTTTGGGGGAATTATGCCTCTAGAAATTTTAATTGACACCAAGAGAGAAAAAGGTGTTATGAAGCTTTCTACTTTAAAAAAGATGGAAAAACTCAATGAAACTATTGAAACTTTCCCTGAATTATCCAAGCCTATATCTATAACCAATCTTGTAAAATACTCTAAGCAAGCCTACTATAACGGAAATCCTAAATACTATCAACTTCCAACAAGTCAAGAAAAAAGCTACATTTTTTCGTACACTAAAAACTCAGATAGTAACTCTGGAATGCTAAAAAATTTTGTGGATAGTACTGGTCGTTATGCACGTATTACCACTTTTATGAAAGATATTGGTACTGATAAAATGGATATTATCCAAGAACGACTACAAGCTGTAATCAATAAGCAATTTCCTGATGAAAAATTTGATGTTTCATTAACAGGGAAAGCATTAGTGTTTTTAAAAGGAACCAACTATTTAATTAAAAACTTAGTTATTTCACTATCATTAGCTATTATATTAATATCTATTTTTATGGCGTGGATGTTCCGTTCACCTCAAATGATATTAATATCATTAATTCCTAACATGCTTCCTTTATTAATTACTGGTGGATTGATGGGATTCTTTGATATACCTATTAAACCTTCAACAATTTTAGTTTTTAGTATTGCTTTCGGTATTTCAGTAGATGATACTATTCACTTCTTAGCTAAATATAGACAAGAGCTGCTGGCCAATAACTGGAAAATAAAACCTGCTGTTTATTCAGCATTAAGAGAAACTGGAGTAAGTATGTTCTATACTTCAATAGTCCTTTTCTTCGGTTTTTTAGTATTTACTATTTCAAGTTTTGGAGGTACTATTGCATTAGGAGGTCTAGTTTCAATTACATTATTATTAGCTATGGTTTCAAACTTACTATTATTACCTTCTCTTCTACTTTCTTTTGAGAAAAGAATAGCTAATAAGAAAGTTTTAAAAGAAACTAAATTTAAAATACTACCTCCAAAAGAAGACAAGTAAATATTCAAAAACAACCATTTTAAATAAATATGGTTGTTTTTTTATTAAAGCTAACTTATAAAAGTTAACTCTTTATTCTTGGGTCTCTTTGTTGCTAATTAACAGCAAAAAAGTATCTTTGCTTGATTTTATTGAAGATATAAAGACATGAAAAGAAGTAGCGTTAAAGATTTATTACAATCTGACAAATTTTTACAAGAAGTACACGTAAAAGGGTGGGTAAGAACTTTTAGAAGCAATCGTTTTATTGCTTTAAATGATGGTTCTACTATTAATAATATTCAGTGTGTTGTAGATTTTGAAAATACCGACGAAACTTTATTAAAAAGAATAAATACTGGAGCAGCTGTAAGCATTCAAGGTACTTTGGTTGAAAGTCAAGGTAAAGGACAAACAGTAGAAATTCAGGTAAACAATTTGGAAATCTTAGGAGATTCAAATCCTGATGAATATCCAATTCAGCCCAAAAAACACAGTTTAGAGTTTTTACGTGAAAATGCTCATTTACGAGTAAGAACTAACACTTTTAGTGCTGTAATGCGTTTACGTTCTGCATTATCATTTGCAGTACATCAGTACTTCCAACAAAACGGGTTTTACTATGTAAATACTCCAATTATTACAGGTTCTGATGCTGAAGGCGCTGGAGAAATGTTTAAAGTAACTCAGTTTGAAGCAAACAAAGCTCCTGTAAACGAAGAAGGTGAAATTGATTATTCTAAAGATTTCTTTGGAAAAGAAACTAACCTAACAGTTTCTGGTCAATTAGAAGGTGAAACCTATGCGATGGCATTAGGTAAAATATATACTTTCGGGCCTACTTTTAGAGCTGAGAACTCTAATACTACACGTCATTTAGCAGAATTTTGGATGATTGAACCAGAGGTAGCTTTTAACGATTTAGATGCTAACATGGACCTTTCTGAAGACTTTATTAAATATGTATTACAATATGTATTAGACAACTGTAAAGATGATTTGGCTTTCTTAGATAATCGCTTAGCACAAGAGGAAAAAACGAAACCTCAAGCACAGCGTAGTGAAATGGGCTTAATTGAAAAATTAAAATTTGTTGTAGATAATAACTTTAAGCGTGTAAGCTATACAGAAGCAATAGATATTTTAAGAAATTCTAAGCCTAACAAGAAGAAGAAATTTCAATTTCCTGTTAACGAATGGGGTGTTGATTTACAATCAGAACATGAGCGTTATTTAGTTGAAAAGCACTTTAAATGTCCTGTGATTTTATTCGATTATCCAGCAAATATAAAAGCATTTTACATGCGTTTAAATGAAGATGGTAAAACGGTACGTGCTATGGATGTTTTATTCCCTGGAATTGGAGAAATGGTAGGGGGTTCTGAAAGAGAAGAACGCTTAGACGTTTTAAAAGAAAAAATGGCAGAACTTAATATTCCTGAAGAAGAATTATGGTGGTACTTAGACACTCGTAAATTTGGTACAGCTGTACACTCTGGATTTGGTTTAGGTTTTGAACGTTTAGTTTTATTTGCAACTGGAATGAGCAATATTCGTGACGTTATTCCTTTTCCAAGAACACCTCAAAACGCTGAGTTTTAAAAAAATCATAAAACTTATAAATATCAATCGTCATTCCTTTACGAATGGCGATTTTTTTTGTCCTATTTCATATCTTTGTATATATGCTAAAACAAAGTTTACATCAAAAATTACTTCAAAAATTATCTCCACAACAAATACAGTTGATGAAGTTAATTCAATTGCCTACGCAAGCTTTTGAAGAACGTTTGAAACAAGAAATTGAAGAAAATCCCGCATTAGATACTGGTAAAGACGAGCCTGAAAATTTTGAGGATAGCTTAGCCAATGATGTTGATTATGACGATTCGGGTAATGAAAAAATAGATGCTGAAGATATAAACATTGATGAGTATTTAAGTGATGATGAATACCCTAGTTATAAAACGCAAACTAACAACTATTCTTCAGATGATGAAGACAAGCAAATTCCTTATGCAGCAGGTACTAGCTTTCATCAATCTTTAAAAAATCAATTAAATACTTTTAGAATTAACGAAGAAGAACGTGCTATTGCTGAGTTTTTGGTAGGTAGTATTGATGATAGTGGTTATATCCGTAGAGATATTATAGATCTAGTTGACGACTTAGCTTTTACCCAAAATGTTTTTACTACTGAGGAAAAAGTACATAATGTTTTGGTAAATGTTGTTCAAAAATTAGACCCTACTGGTGTAGGTGCTTTAAATTTAAAAGAGTGTTTAATCATTCAATTAAAAGCTAAATCTGAAAATGAAAGCAGAGCATTAGCGATAAGAATTTTAGAAGAAGCTTTTGATCATTTTGTTAAAAAGCACTACAAGAAGCTTCTAGAAAAATTCAATATTTCTGAAGAACAATTAAAGGAGATTATTAGCGAAATAAGCAAACTAAACCCAAAACCTGGAAGTTCTTACGCTGGAAATAATAAAATAGCAGAGCAAATAGTTCCCGATTTTTCAATTAAAATTATTGATGGGAACTTAGATTTAACTTTGAACTCTCGTAACGCTCCAGAATTACATGTTTCTAGAGAATATAACAATATGTTAAAAGGGTATCAGGACGCTAAAGAGAAAACTAAATCTCAAAAAGATGCTGTACTCTTTATAAAGCAAAAATTAGATGCTGCAAAGTGGTTTATTGATGCTATAAAACAACGTCAACAGACCCTTTTAGTAACAATGAATGCAATTATGCATCGTCAGTCAGCATATTTTTTAACAGGTGATGAGCGTAAGTTAAAACCTATGATTTTAAAAGATATTGCTGACGAAATTGGTATGGATGTCTCAACTGTTTCTCGTGTTGCTAGTAGTAAGTATGTTTCTACACCTTACGGTACAAAATTGATTAAGGAATTCTTTTCTGAATCGATGAAAAACGACCAAGGAGAAGATGTTTCAACTAGAGAAATTAAGAAAATTTTAGAAACTGTAATTACAGAGGAAGACAAACGAAAACCTCTTACCGATGAAAAATTATCTAAAATTTTAAAAGAAAAAGGATACCCCATCGCTAGAAGAACAGTTGCTAAATATCGTGAACAATTAGACATTCCTGTCGCGAGGTTACGCAAAGAAATTTAATGCGATGGCATAAATTCATATCAACCATTCTTCACCCTATTGTAATGCCTACTATAGGAGTTATATTGTATTTCCTGCTTTCTCCAATAAGCTTAAATAAACAACAACAATATACTATATTGGCAATAGTATTTGTAGCTACATACATTATACCTATGCTTCTGCTAGTTTTCTTAAAGTCTATTGGTCACATAAAATCTTTTCGCGTATATAGTATAAACGAACGAAAATTTCCAATTTTCTTTATGATGACTTTATTTTTAATTCTAGGAAAAATGTTTGCTAGTATGAGTATTTTAAAAGACGTTAGCTACCTCTTTTACGGAACTGTATTTGGTTTAGGCTTTATTTACTTGCTATTTCCTTTTAAAATTAAAGGAAGCCTCCATTTGTTGTCTATGGGAGTTGCAGTTGGATATTTCTTATTGTTTCAACAAATACAAGCTGTTTATGTACTCCCTATAATTATATCATTTATTTTTTTAGCTGGCCTTCTTGCAAGCTCAAGATTACATTTAAAAGCTCATAAGGTAAGAGAAGTATACTTAGGTTTTTTTATTGGCTTATTAAGTCCTTTTATTGCCTATTGTGTATTATAGTAAATAAAAGCTTAGGCCTAATTTAACTATTTTACTATCTATTGATTTTCCATTCAGAGTTACATTTTTAAACATAGGTGACAATCCGTAATATACATGGAAATTAAATGTACCATAACCTGCAGACAAAGTTAATCCTGCTTGCCATTTATTATATTTTTCAACATTTGAAAAACTAACTCTTCCTGTTGGTGAATCGTATCGAAAACTATTACTTATGTTATAAGAGACTTTAAAACCCGCATAAAAACGCCAAAATGAATACGTATTTGCATCTGAAGATCGCCATCTAAACTGAATAGGCATTTCTAAATTGTGAAGTTTTATTTTGTTGGATGAAATGTCAGGGTCAGTTTCATACTCTTTTACATTTCCTTCTAGCACTTTTAACTCATGACTGAATGAGTCATAATTATACCCTAAACCTATAGCCATTGCTGTTCTACCATTTATATTAAAGGGTATATCCTTCATGTAACCGACACCTAGACCATAAGAGAAACCAGTCTTCCCGATTCCATCTGGTTGATCTTTTAATAAGTTATATGTTATATCAATGTATAACTGATCTTCCCAATACTTATCCCCTAACTGTAAAGAATCTTTCTGGCAAAAAGTAGTTAATGACAGAAAAAACACGAAAAAACTTACTATATACTTCATAGATAATTAACTAACGATAAAGATACTTTTTTTTGTATAAAAAAAGAGCAATCAATAGATTGCTCTTTTTGTTTTATTTAAAAGTAATTACTTCTTAATAACATCTCCCTTGTGAGTAGATAAACTTAATTTAAGAGCGTTAACATCTCTTAATTTCTCACGAATGTCAGCTAATGTACCTACACTCGATTCTCTATCTGCTTTTATAGAAGTTGTCATAAAAGGTACTTCTGCTTCAGAAACATTATCTCTTTCAAGATAGATAAAAGAAGGAACTTCATCTGGAGTCGCTATTTTATCATTTAACTGTATTCTATTGTACCCTGTTCCATACTTTGGGTCTTTAGCTTTACCAACATAAATTGTACTCACCAAACTTTTACGCTCAAGCTTCTTTACCTCACTGGCACTTGGTAAACGAGGTGAATCTATTTGTAAATCTGTTTCTCTCATGGTAGTAGTTACCATGAAGAAGAATAATAACATGAAAACAATATCTGGTAAAGACGCCGTGGATAATGCTGGCAATCCTTTTTTCTTCTTTTTAAATTTAGACATATTCTATTGTTTTACTATTATTGAACATTTGTTGGGTCTGTATCAGAAATAATTTGAGGATAACTCGCCTTAATATCTTCAACTTTCTTTCTTAATGACTCATCTTTTCTTGCACTGTCTTTAAAAGCTTGTTCTAACTCTGTAAAGCTCATACCATATTTTTCTTGGCATAACCTGTTACGTAACTCTGTATAAGCTCTTAACAACTCATTTTGCACAGCCACATACGTACCATACTCAGTACCTCTATCACTCTCAACAGAGATTACTGCTTTTGTTGGATGATCTGACGACTCAGGGTCTTTATCACCTTTACAGTAATTACAAGTAGTTCCTGCTTCCATTCCTGGCATTGGGTTACCAATACCCCCACCATTATCAATAAATTTAATAGCAGCATCTTTTAAGTCTTTCAACTCCATTGCCTGATCTTCAACTAAAAGTTGATTGTTTCGGTTAATGCTTACTTGAAAAATATTTTTTTCTTTAATAATTGGTGGCTTTACATCAGTCTTTTCAGCTAACTTTTTAGGGATACCTGAATCAACATCCATAGTAGTAGTTACAAGGAAAAAGATAAGTAGCAAGAAGGCAATATCTGCCATCGAACCTGCATTAATTTCTGGGTTTTCTCTTCTTGCCATATTAACTTATGATTTAACTATTCCTTTTAATAAATCCCAAACAAAGAATGCACCAGCTATTGCCCCTAAGATAATACTGTATGTAATCCCTGTTCCTACCCATTTAGATGTACTTCCTTGTGCTGCTAATTCTGCTCCATCTGCTCCAATCACTTGTGCATCTGAAGATAAGAAATAAGACACTGCAAAAAGAACTGCTAATGCTAAAACACCTAATAATACCTTTTTTAATGCTGCAGGATTTTTAAACATCCCCCACATTGAAGCTGCAACTGCTGTTACTACTACTGCAATCAATAACCAATAAGAATAAGTTACTAAAGGAGAAACAGCACTTGATACTGCCTCTAAATCTTCTTTATCTATTCTTGCCACATTTAAAAATAATGCAGCACCGATAAGTGAAATTGCAGCTACTAGTAATGTTAATATTTTACTATTCATATTGATTGATTATTTTTTATACTTAGCTAATAAATCGATTAAAGAGATAGATGCATCTTCCATGTTGTTAACGATACTATCAATTTTCGAAATAATGTAGTTATAGAAAATTTGTAAAATAATCGCTACGATAAGACCAAATACTGTTGTTAATAATGCAATCTTAATACCACCTGCTACTACCGCTGGAGAGATATCGTTTGCTACAGCAATTCTATCAAATGCATCAATCATACCAATTACAGTCCCCATAAACCCTAACATCGGTGCTAATGCGATAAATAAAGATAACCAAGAAACATTTTTCTCTAATAATCCCATTTGTACTCCACCGTATCCTACTACAGCTTTTTCAGCAGCTTCTAACCCTTCATCAGCTCTTTCTAAACCTTGGTAAAAGATAGAGGCAACAGGACCCTTTGTATTTCTACATACTTCTTTAGCAGCTTCTACACCTCCTGAACTTAATGCTTCGTCAACGCTTGCTACTAATTTTTTAGTATTTGTTGTAGCCATATTTAAATAAATAATTCTTTCAATTGCAATAGCTAAACCTAAAATTAAGGCTACCAATACAATTCCCATAAACTTAGGGTCTCCTTCAATAAAACGTTGCTTTAACTCTTGGTGAAAAGTTTTCTCAGCTTCTTGAGCATAAGTTGATTGAATAGCTCCTAAAAACATAAATCCTGTAACAGTTAGGATATTTACTACTTTTTTCATTTTGTTATAATTAATTTTAAATAGTTAACGGGTTAAAAATACAAATTTTACTATGAATATCTTATTTTTTTACAAAATAAGTAATTCTTCACTTGTACTTATTACGCTTTTAATTTTACAGAGTGGCAAGTAACAAAAAAATGTTGGTACATTAAAAAAAAACTATAGTATTTCTATTAATCTACCCCTTTTTAACTCTTTTCTATAGTATTTCAAGCAGTTACATACACAAAATTAACGATTTATTTACAAACTAAACCATTTCTCCTCTAAGAGGTATTTGAAAATAATGCGTAAATTCTTCTTTTGAAAGCTTTTCTCCCAACAAATACATCATTTTAGCAATGGCTGTTTCGGTTGTAATATCCTTACCGTCAACGATGCCAATACGTTTTAATTCTGAACTTGTTTCGTAGTGCCCTAAAATTACACTTCCTCCTTTGCATTGCGTTACATTAACAATGTAAATCCCTTTACTTACTGATTCTTCTAATAAATCAACAAACCATTTTTCAGTTGGTGCATTTCCTGATCCATAGGTCTCTAAAATAATTCCTTTTAAATCTGGAATATTCATAAAACTTCTCACTACAGACTCTGTTATACCAGGGAATAACTTTAAAATAGCTACATGATTATCTAAATTCTTTCTTACTATTAATTCTTTTTGATCTCCCCGAGGTTTGAGTAATAATGGGTAATTAAAATTTAAATGCACACCACTTTCTGCTAAGGGAGGATAGTTCATAGAAGCAAATGCTTCGAATTGTTCAGCATTTATTTTTGTAGTTCTGTTTGCTCTATATAATTTATATTCAAAATATAATCCTACTTCTTGAATTACTGGTTTGCCATTTTCATAGGCTGATGCTACTTGTATAGATGTAATTAAATTTTCTTTAGCATCTGTACGTAAATCTCCAATAGGCAATTGTGATCCCGTAAAAATCACAGGCTTTTGTAAATTTTCAAACATAAAGCTTATTGTAGACGATGTATACGACATGGTGTCTGAGCCCGTTAGCACTACAAATCCGTCAAACTTGTCATAATTATCGGAGATTATATCTGCTATTTGTATATAATAATGTACACTCATGTTTGATGAATCAATTGGTTCATCAAACGATATTGTATTAATTTCGCAATTAAGCTGCTGTAATTCTGGAATTTTACTTGAGATTTGACTAAAATCAAATGCTTTTAACGCTCCCGTATTATAGTCTTTAACCATACCAATAGTTCCGCCTGTGTAAACTATTAAAATTTTAGGTTGATTTGCCATTTTGACATTTTTTTATACCGTTAATAATTTGGAATAATTTATGTTGTAAATTTAACCAACAAAAATGATACAAAATTTTAAAACTATATAGATTATGATAGGATTTTATATTCTAATTGGTATTATATCTCTTTTCAGTTGGTTAGTGAGTAATACGTTAAAAAGAAAGTTTAAAAAATACTCTCAAGTTCATTTACGAAACGGGATGAGTGGTGCTGAAATTGCACAAAAAATGCTAGCTGATCATGGTATTTACGATGTTCAGGTAATTTCTACACCAGGTATGTTAACCGATCATTACAACCCTCAAAACAAAACTGTAAACTTGAGTGAAGCTGTGTACAACCAACGAAATGCTGCCGCAGCTGCTGTAGCTGCTCACGAGGTAGGGCATGCTGTACAGCATGCTAGAGCTTATCAATATTTACAAATGCGATCTAAACTAGTACCTATGGTAAGTATTACTTCTCGTTTTTCTCAATGGATGGTAATTGGTGGTATTGCTTTTGGTGCTGCTTCTGGTAGTACAGGTATTGGTTTTTATATTGCTTTAGCTGGTTTAGCATTTATGGCTTTAGGTACTGTTTTTAGCTTTGTTACCTTACCTGTTGAGTATGATGCGAGTAATAGAGCCTTAGCTTGGTTAGAAAATAAAAACATGGTTACTCGTGAAGAACTAGCTGGATCTAAAGACGCTTTAAAATGGGCTGCAAGAACGTATTTAGTAGCTGCTCTAGGTTCTTTAGCAATGCTATTGTATTGGGCTTTGCAAGTTTTAGGAAATAGGGATTAAAATTCAATGTAACAATTTGGAAATTTGATAATCTAATATAAAAACCCCGTTTTGATTTCATCAAAACGGGGTTTTTATATGTTCTTGTTTATCTATTCTAATTTCAAAAAAACTAGTCATTCAACTTCAATACTGCCATAAACGCTTGCTGTGGAATTTCTACGTTCCCTACTTGACGCATACGTTTTTTACCTTTTTTCTGCTTTTCTAAAAGCTTACGTTTACGAGAAATATCTCCTCCATAACATTTTGCAGTTACATCTTTACGTAAAGCTTTAACTGTTTCACGAGCAATAATTTTTGCTCCAATTGCTGCTTGAATAGGAATATCAAATTGTTGTCTTGGAATCAGTTCTTTTAGCTTCTCACAGATACGTTTTCCTATTGAATACGCATTACTATCATGTAATAAAGCTGAAAGCGCATCAACAATTTGTCCATTAAGCAACATATCTACACGAACTAACTTCGATTTTTGCATTCCTATTGGATGGTAATCGAACGATGCATAACCTTTAGATACTGTTTTTAATCTATCGTAAAAATCAAAAACGATTTCTGCCAACGGCATATCAAAAATTAACTCCACTCGCTCTGGAGTTAAATAAGTTTGATTTACAATTTGTCCGCGTTTTTCAATACAAAGCGACATTACTTGTCCTACAAAATCGGCCTTTGTAATAATTGAAGCTTTGATAAATGGTTCTTCTACCCTATCTAACTTTGATGGATCTGGTAAATCTGATGGGTTATTCACTATAATAACCTCATCAGGATTTTTCTTCGTGAATGCATGGTAACTTACGTTAGGAACCGTAGTAATTACCGTCATATTAAATTCACGTTCTAGACGCTCTTGAATAATTTCCATGTGTAGCATTCCTAAGAATCCACATCGGAAACCAAAACCAAGTGCAGCTGAACTTTCTGGTTGAAAGACTAAGGAAGCATCATTTAATTGCAGCTTTTCCATTGAAGCACGTAGTTCCTCGTAATCTTCAGTATCTACAGGGTAAATTCCTGCAAATACCATTGGTTTTACATCTTCAAATCCTTCAATTCTATCAGTAGTTGGATTGGCAAAATCGGTAATAGTATCTCCTACTTTTACTTCCTTCGCTGCTTTAATTCCTGTAATTAAATAACCTACATCTCCAGTTTTAATTTCGTTTTTTACAACTTGGCTTAGTTTTAAAGTTCCTACCTCATCTGCTCCATACTGTCTACCTGTAGCCATAAACTTTATTTGTTGATTCTTTTTAATAGAACCATCAATTACTCTAAAGTAGGTTTCAATTCCACGATACGAATTGTATACTGAATCGAAAATCAATGCTTTTAAAGGTGCATCGGGACTTCCACTCGGTGCAGGAATTTTTTCAATAATTGCCCTTAAGATATTATCTACTCCAAAACCTGTTTTTCCACTTGCGTGAATTACATCTTCAGGCTCACATCCCAACAAATCAACAATATCATCTGTTACTTCCTCTGGGTTTGCTGAAGGTAAATCTACTTTATTTAATACTGGAATAATTTCCAAATCATTTTCTAACGCTAGGTATAAGTTAGAAATAGTTTGTGCTTGTATACTTTGTGCCGCATCTACAATTAGTAATGCTCCTTCACATGCTGCAATAGAACGAGAAACTTCATAAGAAAAATCTACGTGACCTGGAGTGTCAATTAGGTTTAATATATAATCTTCACCTTCATAAACATAGTCCATCTGAATAGCGTGTGATTTAATGGTAATTCCACGTTCACGTTCTAAATCCATGTTATCAAGTAACTGATTTTGTTTTTCACGCTCAGTAACCGACCCTGTATAATCTAATAATCTATCTGCAAGGGTACTTTTACCATGATCAATATGTGCAATTATGCAAAAATTTCTAATGTTCTTCATTCAATGTAAAGTTTCTCAAGCCATTTCTAAACATGTAACATAAACTTTTATTAGCTCAATATCTAGAATGGATTCATTCGTCGTAATTCTAACTACTTGTAATTTGCAAAGATACTTTATTTGCAGGCTACTACAAACAAAATAAATAGCGAAAATTATACTCTTATTTAGGTAAGCATACTACCACATATACCTAATCCAATTATCAGATACAAAACAGCTAGTATATAAAATATTTTTGAAGCTGTTTTACTTTTTTTTCTAATAGCTGCTCCAATAACAGCTAGTAACACGGGTGGACCAAACATAATTAAACCTATAATTACGAATAAACCTGAAAGATCGCCTACTTCTAAAAATACCATATCCTTTTTCTTATATTTCTTGTCTTAACTTTTCTAAATATTCTTTTTTATCATCTCTATAAAAGAGATTCATTGTCTCAAAAGGAATAATTTTATTGTCTTTGTCTACTATATGCACGCATGATTTTTTTACCGCTCGTACATCAAAATTATAAGCATCAATAAACTGCATAATTATAACTCTAAATAAATTATCGTACCCTAGCTCTGGTGCATCAATATTTGGTAAACAACACATGATTGATTTTAAATTTTCTTCTGCCACTTCAACAGAATTCCCCGTACTAAATAACTCTATCATTTTTCCGTGTAGCGCTTCATCTTGCTCATAAATAATGGTGTTTTTACTATTATCTAACAAATCATTGGGATTAATATACCTAGTTAACGGAAACACTTCTCCTCCCAATTTTAGAGCATATCCCATTACCAAAGCATCAGGATTACAAGGTACTGGAATTAAATCGTCAGCGTTGAAAACATCTGTTTGTTCCATTATTTTTCTTCTAACTTCAGTAAGCGTCATTCTATCCGTTTCTGGATTAAAGCCTTCTAACCTTCCAGCTATTTGTGTTGGTTGAAACGTAACCCCTCTCACACACTTTTGCTGCAAGGCATAATCAATTACTTTACCTATTTCGTGATCATTTAATCCTTTTTGAAGCGTAACTACTAAAGTTGTTGATAGATTTAACTTATTCAAGTTTTCGATTGCTTGTCTGCGAATTTCATTCAAGTCTGCTCCTCTCAACTCTCTCAACACACTATCTTCAAACGAATCAAACTGTAAGTAAATTTCAAAATCGGGTGTATAGGTTTTCAATCGTTCAGCAAAAGCAACGTCTTTCGCTATTTTAATCCCGTTAGTATTCAACATTAAATGTCGGATAGGAAGTGATTTTGCATAGTCTAAAATTTCCCAAAATTGAGGGTGTATCGTTGGCTCTCCTCCACTGATTTGTACTACATCAGGTTCTTTTTCATTTTTCACCACAGCATCTAACATCGCTTTTACTTCTTCTAGTGTTCGATGGCGTCCATACGTAGGTGATGAACCTGCATAACAAGTAGGGCAAGTTAAATTACATCTATCGGTAACCTCAACAACGGTTAAACATGAATGCTGTTCATGATCTGGACATAATCCGCAATCATAAGGACATCCATAATCTGTTTTTGTATTAAACGTATAGGGCATTTCACTAGGTTTGTTATAGTTTCTGATATTTTTATAATATTCAACATCATCTGCTATTAACACTTTTGAACTTCCATGTTCTCTACAACGCTTAAGCATATAAACCTTGTCGTCTTCAAATACTATTTTGGCATCTACTCTTTTTAAACATTCAGGACATAAACTCAATGTAAAATCGTAGTAGTTATATTTTCTTTCTGGCATTTTTTATTTTTAGAATTATAAATTTTGTGTAATATACATAACAAACTATACATAGTATTTGAATAGTGCTTAAACCAAAAATTAAAAAAGTATTGGGTTTTAAAAACTCTATACAAAAGCGAAAACCAAAATAAGCTAACATAAAAAACTTAAAAAGTTCTCCTGATTGTAAAATGTATTCTTTCTTTAGGTATTTTAAACTGATGAATAACCCTACTAAAAACACCAGTTCATATAATGCAACTGGGTGCCTTAATACTCCATCCCCTAAATCCATACCTAAGAAAGAAGCAGTTTCTCTTCCATAAGTAAATTCATTAATTCCAGAAAGAAAACATCCTATCCTCCCTATAAAAATTCCTACAATTATTGGGAGCACAAACAAATCACCCGACGATTTTGTTTCTCCTATTATTTTTTTTGCAATTTCAACACCTAACAAGCCACCAAACAAGCCTCCCATAATTGTTTTTGTATTCAAAATTTGAATTATGTTTTCTGTAGAAAAAGTGACTAAAGGATTTTCTAACACTCCCACCAATCGAGAACCAATTAAAGCTCCAGCTGCAGCTCCTAAAATAATTGACAACCTATTCTGAGAAGAAATATCGTCTTCTTTTTTCTTACGCAAGAAAACATAATAACGAAAAGCTAAAAAAAATGCTAAATATTCTAAAACAAGATGAATATTAATCGTGTAACCGAACAAAATAGGCTCAAAAGGAAGTTTCAATAAAAAAGTTTGTGAGTTAAAAAGCGAAATATACATAATTACTTAAAAAAAAGTAACTTTGCAGCATGATAAAAATAGGTAACATAGAACTTCCTGATTTCCCGCTGTTATTAGCGCCAATGGAAGATGTGAGTGATCCACCGTTTAGAGCTTTATGTAAAGAAAACGGTGCTGATGTGGTGTATACTGAATTTATTTCTTCGGAAGGATTGATTCGCGATGCAGCAAAGAGTGTAATGAAGCTAGATATTTACGAAAAGGAGCGCCCTGTGGGGATTCAAATTTTTGGCGCAAATTTAGATTCTATGTTACGTTCAGTTGAGATTGTTGAAAAAACGAATCCAGATATTATTGATATCAATTTCGGTTGCCCAGTAAAAAAAGTAGTTTCTAAAGGAGCTGGGGCTGGAATTTTAAAGGATATTGACTTGATGGTAAAACTTACCGAAGCAATGGTTAAACACACCAACTTACCTATTACTGTAAAAACTCGTTTGGGTTGGGACCATGATTCTATTCGAATTGTTGAAGTTGCCGAACGTTTGCAAGATGTTGGCTGTAAAGCAATCTCTATTCATGGGCGTACGCGTGCTCAAATGTACAAGGGTAATGCTGACTGGGCTCCAATTGCTGAAGTAAAGAACAACCCAAGAATGCATATTCCTGTGTTTGGAAATGGGGATGTTGATTCTCCTGAAAAAGCCATGGAAATGCGTGACAAATACGGATTAGATGGCTGTATGATTGGTCGTGCTTCTATTGGATACCCTTGGTTTTTTAATGAGGTAAAACATTATTTTAAAACTGGCGAACATTTATCTAAACCAACAATTTCTGAACGTGTTGACATGGCTCGTCGTCATTTAGAAATGTCTATTGACTGGAAAGGTGAACATTTAGGTGTTGTAGAAACAAGAAGACACTATACAAACTATTTTAAGGGAATTCCACATTTTAAAGAACACAGAATGAAAATGGTTACTTCTGACGATCCTAAAGATGTTTTTGCAGCTTTTGACGAAGTACAAGCTAAGTTTGGAAATGCAACGATTCCTGAAATAGGGTAAATAAAAACTTATCGTTCAATAAAACTTTTTGAAATCCTTGAACTTGCAATTTTTGCTGCTAAATATCCTAAAGCTGAAATTGTAACAACCACTACCAATAAGTTTATCCACTTAAACTCTACTGGGTATGCTAGATTTTGTGTAATCATTAGCAACTCAAAACGTTGTTGTATTATTACAATGATAACACCTAAAGCAATTCCTATTGTCATTCCTACAAGTGTTAGTAAGAAACCTTGCAGTACGAATATCTTTTTTATATCGTTTATACTACTTCCTAAATTAAACAGCGTTTTTAGGTTTTGACGTTTATCGATAATCATCATGATAATTGACCCTATCACATTAAACAAAGCTATAGCAACAATTAACGTAAAGATTAAATACGAAATGAAGTTTTCGGTATTAATCACTTTATAATATAACGTATTTAACTGTGCGCGGGTTTGCACTTTTAATTCATCTCCTAAAACATTTTGTAAGTTATTTTGGAATGTATCAAGATTTACCCCTTCTTTTAAGCGAAGTTCAACACCCGTAATTTGATTATCGTCGTATCCTAACAATTCTTGAGCAAGTGAAGTTTCAGTAAACACATATTTGTTCTGAAATTCTTCCGCACCTGTATATACTCCTACTATTTGTGTAGAAACAGATCGAAAAGCATTATTAGCATTGATAAATCCTTTTCCTGGTTTAGGCACTAAAATTTGAAGTGCTTCCCCAAAATTAAAAATACCCAGTGATAGTTTATACGATATTCCATACCCAACTACCGCCGTATTTTTATACTCTTCGTCAATCCAAGCACCTACTGTCAGCAAAGAATCAGTCGGAATAATTCTTGGATAATTAGAATCTACTCCTTTAATTTGAGCTATGTGCTCTTTGTTTTTATACTTTAAAAAAACACGTTCTTCCACTACTTTTGATGCAGCTTCTATCTCTTTGTTTTGCTGTAAAATACTATCTATTTTTTGAGAGTACAGGAAAGTCTTTCCTTTAGATGCGGTAATTTTTATATCGGGATCAGAAGCATTAAGTAATGAATCACTAAACGTTTTTAATCCTGAGAAACCAGATAATACAACAAACAAAGCCAAGGTACCAACGACAACACCAAAAACAGCTATTGCTGTGATTATATTTATTGCATTAGTACTTGTTTTAGAAAATAAGTATCTCTTAGCTATGTATAAAGGAAAGTTCAAGCATTCATAAATTTAGCTAGCCAAAGTAACAAAAATTATTAACGTTTTTGACGACGAGGCAGAACATCTGGATTTTTTATTGGGTCTACATCTTCTCCTTTTAAAGACTTATCAATATCCTCAATATAATCCAAACTATCATCTCCAAAGAACAACAATTCTGGCATTCTTCGTAATTGATTTTTTGTTCGTTGTGCTAATTCATGACGAATTAAGGGTGTATTAGATTTTACTCCTTCAATAATTTCATCTCTTTTTTCTGAAGGGAAAACACTTAAGTATACTTTTGCTACTCCCAAATCGGCAGTAACTGAAACTTTAGAAACCGATATAATCACTCCCTTCATTCCATCTTGAGCTGCACGTTGTAAAACGTCTACCAAATCCTGTTGCAACACTCCTGCTATTTTTCGCTGTCTATTTGTTTCTTCCATGCTGCAAATTTAAGCATAAAATTACGGAGTGTAAATTTTATTTTTTATAGCATACATAACTAAGCCCACTCTGTTTCTTACATTTAGTTTGGTAAATAGACTATCTCGATAACCATCAATTGTTTTTGGGCTTAAAAACATTTTTTCAGCAATCTCTTTGTATGTTAATTCCGAGCATGCTAGCTTCATAAAAGTTATTTCATTATCCTTAAACGCTAGGTTATTTCGTGAGTTCTTTCCTGAAACGGAATCTAACAATAACGTGGTAACATTTCTGGTATGATAAAATCCGTTGTCCATCATTTCTAACAACGCTTTCTCTAAAATTTCTTTCTTAGTATCTTTTAGCAAGTACCCTACAGCACCAGCTTTTAACATTTTTAAAATAGTGCCGTCAGCGTCCTCTACAGACAATGCCATAACATGTACTTGTGGGTAGTTATTCACTATCCACTCTGTAGTTTCAATACCGTTCATCACAGGCATATTAACATCTACTAAAACTAAATCTGGTATATTTTTAGGTGATGCCAAAAACTTTTCTTCAACTTCTTTACCATTTTTGCAAGTGTAAAGCACCTTGAATTTATCAAAAGTATTTACCATACCTTCAATAGCTTGTGATAATAACGTATGATCATCTACAACAACAACTGAGTATTTCATAATTTTTGTGGGTTATATTTCGTTATTAGTTGTTGGGGAAATACACTAAAGTTCTTTAAATATAGTAATTTATTATTAAACCTGTACCTTTTTGGGGCTCTGACATAAACTTTGTTTCCGCATTAATTAGTTTTGCTCTTGCTTTTATATTCTGCAATCCTAAGCCTTTAAATCTAGCTCTTTCCATATCAAAGCCTACTCCATTATCTTGAGCTTTTACTTCTATTGAATCTTCTTTATAACTCAAAAACACATCTAATTTAGATGCTTTAGAGTGCTTTATAGTATTAGAAAAAAACTCTTGAAGGATTCTAAAAATTACTATTCCATGCTTTTGATTTATTTCTATTTCTTTTCCTATTACTCTTAAACTTGCTTCGATATAATTCAATCTATTGAATCGTTCAATCTCTAATTCTAAAGCTTTTCTTAATTTGATATTATTAATAAAATCAGGATTAATTATTTTTGATAAGGCTCTTACTTCTGTTAAACTTTTTGCTATAATTTCTGAGATTTCTCCCATATTGTCAGGAGAGGCATGTTGTAATTGTATTTTTGCTAAAGTTAGGAGTTGACCAATATTATCATGCAACTCCCAACTAATATTTCTTAAAGTCTCTTCTCTTATTTCTATCTGAGTTTCAGCAATTTCACGTTCATAACGTTTTTTGTTTTTATCTCTTTCTTGCAACAGTTTATTTTTACGGCGTTGAAAAATTGTAAACAGTACAATTAAAAAAACAATAACAATTATTATAATTAATGTCGAAATAATTAATATCTCTCCTTCTTGTTGCTGCATAATAATCCATAAATTATAAGTAATCCCATTAAAATTGTTAAAACATCTAATACAAAAAATAATTTTCTATTTTGCATATACTCAAGAATTATAAAAAAAGGGATTGATGGAAGATAGAAAACCATAAAACCTATTGAAATCCAAAAAGACAGGGATTTTTTATAACTAAGAATTTTATCAGATAGCAGTAAATTTCTTAAAAAAAGTAAAACATAAACACCAATTACTATTGATTCTACTAACAAACAATATCTGAAAAAATCACGATTTATCCATACAATAAGCCATGATATTAAAAAAAACAGAAAAAATAACTTATGAATCTTAATTGTCTTGTTATCTGTTGCTAAATTTATGTACATCAAAGTAATTAAGCTACATTCGACTAATGTAAATACGTAATAATATATAAAATTTGATGTTCCATTTTTAACGTGATAATCTCCAATCACCTCTACAACCACTGTACTAAAACATAAGATAGTCAAAAGCATTAAAAAAATCGTGTTATACTTCTTTAACATAACTAAAGAGACAATCAGAGTAATTACTTGGATAACCAATGAGAAATAAGAAATCATAAATATTCTAAAAATTAATCGTGTGGTGGTGCTATTTTTGTCTTATTCCCTACTCCACTTTCTGAATCTTCAAGAGTTATTTCAGTACGCATCATCATAGTTTTAGTTTCATGTTTCTGTGTCTCTTTTTTCTTTCTTGAGTCATAACGCCACTCATAACCGTTATGTTCTAAGACTTCTTTTAAAGTAACTATTTTCCCTTTTTTTGACTTTAAAACATCTATAGCAACTTCAACACCATCAACAATTGCTGTTGGAGTATATAGTAAGTTTTCGTAACCTTCATATTTATCAATATATGTGTTTTCTTTATTATAAACACCTTTAATAAAGCTAATACCCTTTAATTGAATTCCTTTTTTATTAGCTATCTTTTCTACATAGTCTAAGTAGTTCTTTAACTCTTGAAACCCAAATGTATTAACCCTAGTATCTTCAAAACCTAACTCATTAGTTAAAATTTTTAAACGTGTTTCATCATACTCTGAAAGCATCAATACGATTTCTTTATACGTGAGTAATGTTTTTGGTTTGGATGGCTCTTGTGGTTTTGGGCATATAAGCCCTAAAATACTTTGTAAAATTTTTCTCATAATTCTTAAATTTCGCTAATTTTATTATATTTCAAAAATACTTACATTTTTTTAACTAGATTAAAATATTTACTTCTACAAACAACAAATCAGACAGTTAACAACATAAATACAGGAAAAACCCCTTATACCTATAAATGTTTTAACTATTACTTTTTCATGACATAGACTCTTGTTTTTTTTCTTTCTTTTTAAAATATATCTTATTTTTTACTCCTCAAAGCCTACAAGGAGAAAAACCTTCTTAAAAACCTAGGTTTATTACAATGTTTTTACCGTGATACTCCTCAAAACTAAACTCTAAATTTCATTCAATTTTGCCATCAGTTATTTCGAAATACTGGGCGACAACCGAAAAGCCTAATTATAAACAGAGTAGGTACACAAAATAAAAAATATGCCAAATTTAGTTCCAGAATTAAACAGTTTGGATTTCAATGTATATGTTGGAGGTCCTTTACAAGCTGCGATACAAGCACAAACAGCAGCTTCGATGGCTACTGTAAACTTTATTAAAGAAGTAGGTTTTGAAAAAAGCAATGACCCTGCCAATCCAGACTCTTTACGTTACGTTGATTTTCAGTATGAAAAATCAGTACCTAATCCTGATTATGATCCTGACAAGGCTGTTGATGCTAACAATCCAAAGTTTATAAAAAGTGAAATTGAAATCAAAGTACCATTTCTAACAATGCTTACCATTCCATCAATCCGTATTGATGAAGTAAACATTGATTTTAATGCTCGTTTAAGCTCTACTGAAACGAGCAACGTATCATCTGAGTTTGCAGCTAGTGCAGAATTAGGAATCAATTACAAAATTGTAAACTTTAAAGCTTCAGCATCTTACAAAAGAAACACATCTCAAGGTGTTAAGGTAGATAAGACATATAACCTAGGTGTAAAAGTTCGTGCTGTAAACGACGAGTTACCAGAAGGGTTAAGTAGAATCTTAAATATGTTAGAGGATAGTATTGCTGCTGTAGCTTAACATTTATAACGGGGTTGTACCGTACCAAACCGTACAACCTCTTTTTTAAAATTTTTATTATGGTAAATTTAAATGAATATTTAGGTGGAATTGCCACCAGCATTGCAGAAGCACGTTTAATGTCTGATTTGAAATCTTTAGAGATTGCTGAGAAGTTTTCACGTCATGAGCTCTTAAAACACTTTTCTATTCCTCGTTTTAAAGCACAAAATATTGAACTCACCATTCCTGTAGCCATTGGAGAATTAGAAGAGACTTATGAAGCCGATTACGAACCTATTGATAATGTTGCTTTCAATTCACAAGCCTATACAATTTTAAAAGATGCTTCAAAAATTACTTCTTTTGATAGAAAGACATCTACTATGCTTCGCTCAATAATAGCACAAAGAACAGATGAACTTGAAAAAAACATAAAAGCAACTGGTGAAGTTGACCCTGTGTTATCAAGGTTTTCACAACAATTATCTAAAGAGTTTATTTCTATTTATAGTGAAAAGGTGAGTTACGACGTATTAGTTAAAAAGCTTAATTCAGAATTAAGACCATCTATTAAAAGTAGACAAATAACACAAAAAAACACGAAAGTTATTGTAGAAGCTCATAAACTAAACGAAATCAAACCTGAAAATATAGTTCAGATTAAAATGACTTTAAATGAAGAAGGCATGGAGTGGTATACTTCAGAAAATGAAGATGGTGTAAGAGAAACCAAACTATTACCAGAATAGTTATGAGAAAATCAATTACAAAAATAATCAATCAACTCAAAACTCAATTGAACGAAATACATGAGTTAGCGAATCAAATTGAGAAAAAAAATACACAAAGCGCTAAAAATATTCGCAATTGGTTGTTAGCTACAGAAGAAGTATTGAAAGCACTTAATTTACCAGATTCATCAAAATTTGCAGTTAAAAGAGCCATGTTAAGTTCATTCATCCCAAATAGTAGAAATAAGAAAAAAGAGACTCTACAATTAGGAGCTTCAACATTAACAGAAGCTCAACAAGACTTATGGGAAGTATACACTCCCTATGCTACCATTTTAGATAATTCAACAACCTTGATAGAGCAACTTTTAGCAGTAATTTACCAAACCAAGCAGTTTAAATACGACACAAATGAAGATTTTACGCAATTCCTAGAACAAGTTTGGAGGTTTTGTTGTAATCATGAACAACTTAAAGGAATTAGCTCACAAATACTTTCAATGATAAATCAATCAGATGTACTTATTATTATGGCTGAAAAAATAGCAATAGAAAGTTTATAGATAGTTCTCTATATTTTTTACTTTTACGTTATGAACAAAATTGAACATATTGGTATCGCCGTTAAAGATTTAGAAAAATCTAACTCATTATTTGCTTCTCTTTTTGGAGAAGCACATTATAAAATTGAAGAAGTTGCTAGCGAAGGTGTAAAAACTTCATTTTTTAAATCTGGTCCTAATAAAATTGAATTATTAGAAGCTACAAAGCCTGATAGCCCTATAGCCAAGTTTATAGAAAAAAAAGGAGAAGGAATTCACCATATTGCTTTTGCAGTTGACAACATAAAAGAAGAAATTAAGCGTTTACAAGGTGAAGGTTTTACAGTTTTGAATGAGGTTCCTAAAAAAGGAGCCGATAATAAACTAGTAGCTTTTTTACATCCTAAAACTACCAATGGTGTACTTATAGAGTTATGCCAAGAGATAGAAGAATAGGAAGTATTTAAAAATTAAATATTTGTATCTTGCAACGCCTTAAAATCAGTATTTACTAATGACAACTTCTTTTGATTCTTTTCAAAAACGCCGATTACAATCTTCATACATATCAGTAGTAGTAAGTATTGCACTTGTACTTTTTATGATTGGTGTTTTAGGCTTAGTTCTTTTAAAATCAACAAAAGTTGCAAATCATTTTAAGGAAAAAGTAGTTATGACACTTTTCTTAAAAGATGAAGTTGCTGATAAAAATATTAAAAGTCTTAAAGAATCTATTAAAAAAGAAGAATTTGTTAATAAGGTGGTTTATATTTCTAAAGAAGATGCCGCCAAAGAGTATAAAAAAGATTTAGGTGAAGATTTTTTACAATTTTTGGGAGATAATCCCTTAAAAAATGGAATAGACATTTATCTAAAAGCAGATTTTGTGACTCCTGAAAAAATGAGTGAGCTTGAAAAATCTTTTGATAAAAACAAGTTTGTAGACGAAGTAAGTTACGACAAACCGTTAGTACAATTACTTACCAAAAATATTCAACGTATTAGTTTTTGGCTCTTAGTATTAAGTGGTTTTTTCGGGTTGGTTGCTATTATTTTAATAAACAGTTCTATCCGATTATCGATTTATTCAAAACGATTCAATATAAAAACCATGCAAATGGTAGGTGCTACAAAAAGCTTTATTCGTAAACCTTTTATTTGGCAAAGTATAAAACTAGGATTACTAGGAGCTTTTATAGCAATAAGTGGATTAGGTATTCTAATTTATTATGTAGATAAATACATACCTACATTAGAGCTACTAACAGATTACGTTGCATTAGGTTATGTAGCTGGTGGAGTTATATTGGTTGCATTTTTTATTACATGGATTAGTACCTTCTTTGCTACACAACGATTCTTAAATTTACAAACTAACGATTTGTATTACTAAAATATTTATGAAAAAAGACAATTCACCAAAACAAGAATTTCTATTCGGTAAACGAAATTATATCATTATGCTTATTGGTATCGCTGTAATTGCCTTAGGATTTATTTTAATGGCAGGTGGCGGTAGTGATGATCCTAATGTGTTCAATCCAGAAATATATAGTTGGCGTAGAATTCGTTTAGCTCCTACCTTAGTTATTATTGGATTAGGTATAGAAATTTATGCTATTTTTGCCAATCCTAAAAAATAAGCATGGATTTATTAGAAGCAATTATCCTTGGAATTATCCAGGGTCTTACTGAATTTTTACCTGTATCCTCTAGTGGTCATTTAGAATTGGCAAAAGCTTTATTTGGAGACACTTCTGTACCTCAAGAGAGCTTAACTTTTACCGTCGTATTACATGCTGCAACAGCATTAAGTACTATCGTAGTGTTTAGAAAAGAAATTGCTGAAATTTTTAGAGGTTTATTTCAGTTTCAATGGAATGAGGAAATGCAGTTTTCTGTAAAAATTGTGCTATCTATGATTCCTGCTGTGGTAATTGGTTTAGCCTTTGAAAAAGAATTGGAAAGTTTTTTTGGAGGAAAAGTTTTATTAGTAGGTTTTATGCTTTTGGTAACTGCTGTATTACTTTTATTGGCTGATAAAGCTAAAAACACAAACAAAAGTGTTTCTTTTAAAAGCTCAGTAATTATAGGAATCTCTCAAGCTATTGCCATGTTACCTGGAATTTCACGTTCAGGAGCTACTATTTCAACATCTGTATTATTAGGTGTAGACCGAACTAAAGCTGCTCGTTTTTCTTTTTTAATGGTGGTACCTTTAATTTTAGGAAAAGTTGCTAAAGATATTTTAAGTGGAGATATTAACTTTCAAAGCTCAGAGATCGTTCCATTATCTGCTGGATTTGTTGCTGCTTTTATCTCTGGATTATTAGCGTGTACTTGGATGATAGCCTTAGTTAAAAAGAGTAAACTATCATATTTTTCATTATACTGTGCTATTGTAGGTTTAATTGCCATTGGCTATTCTTTATTTTTCTAGATGACTGCAGAAGATTACAAAAACGGACAGGTTTTACTAATTGATAAACCTTTAGAATGGACTTCCTTTCAGGTAGTGAATAAACTTCGCTGGCATATTCGTAAGCATTTTAATATCAAAAAAATTAAAGTGGGACATGCTGGAACTCTTGATCCTTTAGCTACTGGCTTGTTAATTATTTGTACTGGAAAACAAACCAAAAACATTAACGAATATCAAGGGCAAGTAAAAGAATACACAGGTACATTTATTGTGGGTGCTACCACACCTAGTTATGATTTAGAAACTGAAATTAACGAAACATTCCCTACAGAGCATATAACAGAAGAGTTACTACACAAAACTACTGAGCAGTTTATTGGTAAAATTCAGCAAAAACCACCAATTTTTTCAGCTATTAAAAAAGATGGAAAGCGTTTATATGAATTAGCTCGAAAGGGTGAAACTACTGAAATTAAGGCTCGCGAAGTGGAAATCAACGAGTTTGAAATCACCAAAATTGATTTACCTAACGTAGAATTTAGAATTGTGTGCAGTAAAGGAACTTATATTCGCTCTATTGCCAACGATTATGGGGAAGCTTTAAATTCTGGAGCACATTTATCTGTATTACGAAGAACCAAAATTGGAGATTTTTCTGTTGATAACGCACAAAGTGTTGATGAGTTTATCAATAGCCTATAAAAATCTACTATACCAGCTTTCTGTAATAGGTACTTCCCAATAATTTTCTAATTCTATTTTAGTTTGCACTAAATTATCAAAAACTATTGTTTTAGCTGATACAGACTTCTTTTTAAGCAGCTTTTTAAACTCTTTGACGTCTTTGTACTGAATAAATTCTCCTTGCTTAAAACACACATTCATTTTATCTAACAACTCCACTTTATGTTCCTTTTGTAGTTGTAAAATAAATGCCACTTGTTTATCAATATCTTCATTCGTTAATACTAAACCTTCTTCAACAGAAAAAATAATGAAACGATTGTATTTTAACTCAAAAGAAGCTTTGAAATCAGTATCTTCAGGCTTCCACTCTTCTACAAAATGGTGTAATTTTTCTTTTAGCCCGTCAATTTCTTGTGGGTAAAATTTTCGACTTGATGGGTATACCCAAACTTTTGCCTCTTCTGATAAACTACTGAATTCTACAAACATATTTATTCATTATGAGCGCAAAGATACAGAAAACAATTCCCCTTTTTGATGAAAAACAAAAAGGGGAATTTCTAGCTTGATTATACACTTTATTACTGAAGCATTGATATAAGATCTTCTTGTGTATTTTCTCCTTTATTTTTATTGTACCAAACTTGTAAATCTGTTTTAAAATCAGCATCTAAACTACCATGTTTTTCTTTATAATCAACAACCATTTTTGTTGCTTCGGTAGGTCTTGGTCCCCAAGTATTGATTACTTCGTTCTCTTTATTTAAAGCAATCAATTTAGGAATTGATCTTCCTCCATTCGTTAAAAATTCATCCATCAACTCTAAGTTTTCGTCTCGTAAAACTAGTTTTAAATTAATGTTTGGATTTTCTTCTGCTATTTTATTTATTACCGGTAGGTTTTGCGCTGCATCACCACACCATCCTTCTGTTAACACTAACCAAGTTTGCGACTCTTTTACATCTTTAATTTTAGCAAGTGTTTCTTCAGTTAATTTTACCGTTTTGTCTAAACGCTTCATACGTTTATCATTTAACTTACTATAGTTTAATAAATCATCTGATTGATTAGGTCCTGTAGATTTTCCTTGTGCTATTAAGTCACTTACTAAATCTCTATATTCACTATAAGAGAATGCCTTTTCTAAGCTATTTTGAATAATTTTTTTCATCGTAAATGTATTGTTATTACAAAAGTATTTTATCTATAATAAATCTTAGGTAACCTAAGTTACAATTCATTATAAAACTTGAATAACATAGACTAAAACATAAATACAACCTTACACTTTTGCTGATTCTTCAGTCTTAGCTTGTAAATTGGTAATAATATCTTTAGTCATAGAAGCTAAGTCAAACTGATGTCTCCATCCCCAATCTTTTCTTGCTGCTGAATCATCAATTACTTGAGGCCAACTATCAGCAATGGCTTGTCTAAAGTCTGGATTATAGGTGATGGTAAACTCTGGAATGTATTTTTTAATTTCTGCAGCTATTTCAGCTGGTGTAAAACTAATTGCTGCTAAGTTGTATGAAGTTCTTGTTTTAATATTTTCTTCATCTGCTTGCATTAACTGGATAGTTGCATTGATAGCATCGTCCATGTACATCATTGGTAAACGTGTATTTTCTGACAAAAAGCACTCAAAAGTTCCTTTTTTCAATGCATCAAAGTAAATATCAACAGCATAATCAGTCGTTCCTCCACCTGGTAACGTTTTCCAGCTTATAATTCCTGGATAACGAATGCTTCGTACATCTACCCCATATTTATCATGGTAATAATTACACCAATGCTCTCCTGCTACTTTACTTATTCCATAAACCGTAGAAGGTTCCATAATGGTTTGCTGTGGCGTATTCATTTTTGGTGATGTTGGTCCAAAAGCAGCCATTGAACTAGGCCAGTATATTTTTTGAATATATTTTTCTCTTGCTAACTCTAACACCGCTAATAACGAAGTCATGTTTAAATCCCAACCTTTTAATGGGTACTTTTCAGCAGTTGCTGATAACATTGCAGCCATTAAGTATACTTGAGTTACTTTATGTTTTTGAACAACACTTAAAATTTGCTCTTGATTAGTAGCATCGATGATTTCAAAAGGCCCTGAGCTCATCATTTCTGCATTTCCTTCTCTAATATCGGAAGCTATTACATTATCTGCTCCATAAATAGCACGTAATTTTTGGGTTAATTCTGTTCCTATTTGCCCGCAAGCTCCTAAAATTAATATCGTTTCACTCATTTTAAATTATTCAAAAATAGATGTTTGCAAAGTTATTAAATTTAAGATTTCGCAAAAAGCATTTGCTCTTTTTTAACTATCTACAAAAGGGATAGCTAATTTACTGATTTCAAACTTCTAATTTAATTCTGTAAAGAATACCAAGTAAAATATGTACTTTTATCGCTTAATTATTTTATTAAAATGAGTCGTTTTTTATTTGTTATTGCTTCATTATTAATTTCAGTTACTTCTTGTAAAAAAAAGAATGAGCAAAAAGAAGAGTTACCTACCAAAACTGAAATGAACATTTCGGTTGAGCATACTGATTACTCTAAAATAAATGAAAAGTACGTTGACGAAATTAAGCCTTGGAAAGAATATTTTATTGTTGAGGATTTTTTACAAGAGTTGAAAAACACAACTCCTACTGAAGCTTTAAACAATGCTTTAGAGTTAAAAACACTTACAAAACAACTAAAGGACAGTTTAAATATAGAAACTCTAAAAACACCTGCCTTTAAAGCTCGTATTAATGTTTTTGAAAATGAAACTTTACGTTTAGCAGATATGACCTTTATTCCATCAATTTCTGCCAATCAGGTTAACAATCAGGTTGAAAAAATTATGATGCTTTTTAGCAGTGTTAACGATAAGATTAATACAGTTTACACTAAGAAAAAGTTTGATAGTGAAATAAATCTTGATAGTCTATTTAAGAATCAATAGTTTTTAAGGCTTCGTATATTAAACTACTTTCAAACCCTCTATATAAAAGATAGTCAACAATTTTCTTTTTTCTTTTGAAGTGATTTGTTTCAGAAACTGATACATTCTTTTTTTCGACCAAATTATACAAGGTTTTGATATATTCCTCTTCGTCGATTTCTTTCAGAGCTGATTTAATATTATAAGTAGAAATATCTCTAAACTTCAATTCTCTAACTATTCGATCTTTCCCCCATTTTTTTATTCTAAATTTCCCTCTTGCAAAGCTTTTTGCAAAGCGTTCTTCATTTAAAAAATTATGCTCTAGCAAGTGTAATAAAATATGTTCTCTTGCTTCTGGAATTAACTTGTACTCTTTTAATTTCTGTTCTACTTCTTTATGACATCGGTCTTGATACACACAATACTGCTCAATCTTTCTTTTTATTTCTTCAACTGTAAAAACGGATTTATTCATAGCACGAAAATATAAAAAAGGGTTAAAAGCAACTTACTTTTAACCCTTTTTACAGTTAACAAAAAATCAATTATAAAACGCTACGTAACCACATTTTAAACTTAGTGATTAAGTAGAATAATATCGGTACTACAATTAATGTTAAGAAGGTTGCTATGAATAATCCATAAATAACTGTCCACGCTAATGGCCCCCAGAAAATCACATTATCTCCTCCAACATATATGTGCGGATTTAACTCACTAGCTAAGGTAAAGAAGTTAATATTCAACCCTGTTGCTAATGGAATTAATCCTAAAATAGTTGTTATTGCTGTTAATAATACTGGGCGTAAACGTGCTTTACCTCCTCTAATAACAGCTTCACCTAAAGTATCTACATCTACAAATTCATCAGAAGATAAACCATGCTCTACTTTCTTTCTATCTATCAGTAACTGGGTATAATCAAGTAATACCACCCCATTGTTTACTACAATACCAGCCAGCGAAATAATTCCCATCATGGTCATCATAATTACAAACGGCTTAGCTGTTATAATTAATCCTCCAAATACACCTATTAAACTTAAGAAGATTGCTAGCATGATGATTGCTGGCTTAGAAACTGAGTTAAACTGGAAAATTAAAATCAAGAAAATTAATCCTAACCCTCCAAAAAATGCTTTCATTAAGAACGCCATTTGCTTGTTTTGTTCTTCAATTTGCCCAGTATAATCTACTTTTACTGAATCTGGTTGTTCAGTAAACGTCTTCATTTCATTTTGAATTTTTGATACAATTGCAGCTGCATCTGTATATCCTGGAGCTAAAGCTGAATATACCGTTACTACTCTTTTTACATCTTTATGTTTAATAGCGCTAAACCCAGAAGTATTTGTTTGTTCTGCTACTGCAGATACAGGAATTTCTTTAATCATCCCTGAAGACATGTCTCTAAAAGTAATTTTTTGGTTAAAAATTGCACTTTTATTATACCTGTTTTCTTTATTAAAACGAACGTAGATATCAAAATCATCACCATCTTCTTTATAAATTCCCGCTTTAGAACCAAAAATAGCATTACGCAATTGGTTTCCTACTTGCGATGAACTTACCCCTAATTCTCCTGCCTTTTTACGATCAACGTTTACTAACATTGATGGTTTAGATTTGTTTACATCAATCTTTAACTCATCAATACCTGCAATACTTTTTGAGTTGATAAAGTCTCGCATTTTTTCAGCAGTGTTGATTAATTCTGCGTAATCTTCTCCTTCCAATTCGATATTAATTGGATATCCTGCTGGTGGACCTACTGCTTCTTTTTCTACAGAAATTTCTAATCCAGGGTAAATTCCTCTTAGTGCTTCGGTTACTTTTCTTTGTAATTCTTTACTATCTGCTCCTCTACGGAATTTATATTCACGCATAGAAGCCGTAATTTTTCCTCTATGAGGCATTTCTGCGGTTGAACCTCCATCAGTTTGTGGATTTCCCGATCCCGCTCCTACCTGAGAAACAGCACTTTCTACTAAGAAATTATAACCATTATCAACATATTCTGGTGAGTTTAATACTTTATATACACGCTCTTCCAAATCTTTCATAATCAGATTTGTCTTTTCAATGTCAGTTCCTTGAGGGTACTCGATATACACGATAATCTGATTTGGTGTATTATCAGGGAAAAACTCAACTTTAGTACGTTGACTTCCTATTGAGGCTCCAAAACCTCCAAAAGCAATAAATAATAAAACTAACGTACCTAACGAAATAATGTAAGGTCTCCAACCTCTTAGAGCTCCTCTTAACATTTTTTCATAAAAACGTTCCCAACGCGGTAACACCGTATTTTGAAAACGATTTGCCCAAGGACGTAGAGCTAATCGATACACCCACAACATAATAGCTGTAAATATCATTACCGTTCCTAACGCCCTATACGTTCCTCCTAAAAGTACTATCAATAACCCTATCACCGCCACTACTGACGACAAGATTATAATACGTCTTAATGGCATATTTTTATCTTCAACACTCATAAATTGTGATACTAACACTGAGTTAAAAAATATTGCCACAAATAATGACGAACCTAATACTACAGATAATGTTACAGGGAAATAAATCATAAACTGCCCCATGGTTCCTGGCCACATTCCTAATGGAACAAAGGCTGCCACTGTAGTTAAGGTTGAGATAATAATTGGAAATGCGATTTCTCCAATTCCCTTTTTGGCAGCTTCAATTCTAGGCATCCCTTCATCCATTAAACGGTATACGTTTTCAACAACAACAATTCCGTTATCTACTAACATTCCAAGTCCCATAATTAATCCGAAAAGAATCATGGTATTCATGGTATATCCTAGCCAACTCAAAATCATTAATGACATAAACATTGACATTGGTATTGCAAATCCAACAAATAGGGCATTTTTGAACCCTAAAAAGAACATTAATACTAAAACTACTAGGATAACCCCAAAGATGATGTTATTTACCAAATCATCTACCTGACCAATAGTTTTTGAAGATTGATCGTTAGCGATGGTTACTTTTAAATTACTCGGAAATACATTGGCTTTGGTATCTTCTACTATTCTTTGAATTTTCTCAGCAGCCTCCACCATGTTTTTTCCTGAACGTTTTTTAACATCCAGCATCACTACTGCTTCTCCAAACTCACGTGCATAGGTAGTTTTATCTTTATCTTTAAAAGAAACCTTTGCTATGTCTTTAAGGTAAATTGAGTTTCCTTTTTCTGATTTTACGACAAAGTCTTGTAATTCTTGTGGATCTTCAATCTCTCCTAAAATTCTAACAGTACGTCGCTGTCCACTAGCAATTAAATTACCGGCCGACATTGTTAAGTTACCTCCATTTATCGAATTGATAACATCTTGGAAACTTACTTGTGCTGCCATCATTTTGTAAATATCAACAGCTACCTCAACTTCTTTTTCTTCTGCACCACGGATATCTACTTTTTTTATCTCTTGTAAATCTTCAATTTCATCTTCTAAATACTCACCAAATTCTTTTAATTTATCTACTGGATAATCTCCCGAGATATTAATGTTTAAAATTGGCATTTCTTCAGAGATACTTAGCTCAAAAACATTTGGCTCTACTTTAGCTCCATTAAATGTAGGCCAATCTTCACCTGAAGTTTCTTGATCTATTTCATCTTTTACCTTTTGTTTAGCTTGATCTACTGATATGTTTTCATCAAACTCAACAATTACCATTGAGTAATCTTCTTGCGATGTAGATGTAATTTCTACTACATTACTTACCGTTTTAAGTCTATCTTCTAACGGATCAGTTATCAACTTCTCAATGTCTTCTGCTGTATTTCCTGGATAGAGAGAACTTATATAAATTTTGGTTTCTCTAATTTCTGGGAAATTTTCTCTTGGCATACTTAAAAAGGCAGAAATACCTGTTATAAGTATCATAACCATCATTACATAGATAGTTGTTTTATTATTTATTGCCCAAGAAGATAAACCAAACTCTTTATCTACTTGCTTTTTTTGTTTTTTATCAGTCATTAGACGAATAATTTTTGGTGTCTTATTTTGCTTCTTCTGAAAGAGTTAATACCTTAACCTCTTGTCCGTTTTTTACACTACGAGCTCCCTCTTCAATAATTTTCGTTCCGCTTTCAATTCCGCTTAAAACTTCAATAATATCTCCTTGCGTTTTCCCTGTAGTTATAATTGTTTGCTTAGCTGTTCCTACCTCATCTTTGATATCTTCTACCACATACACATACTGTTCTCCATTAGCATTTTCTGAAATAATACTTTGAGGAATTAAAATTGCTTTCTCATTAGAGTAATCGTTGATTTTTAACTTTGCTGTTAAGTTAGGCTTAATCTTACCCTCATGGTTAGGCACACCTACTTCTACCTTGAATGTTCTATTTGCTGGATTGATAAAGTTACCTGCTTGACGAATTTTAGATGTTAACTTTTCTCCTAATACTGGGAACTCTACTTCTACATTTTTTCCTTTTTTAATAGAAGTAATATAACTTTCAGGTACATCTGTTTCGATATACATGTTTTTTAAGTTTACAATTCTAAAGACTTCTGACCCCATTCCTGGAGCAACTACAGTTCCTTGCTCTTTAATTACATCATCAATTACTCCTGAAAAAGGTGCAGTAATTACCGATTTTGCTAATTGTCTTCTTAATTGACTAACCGCATTGGTTTGTGCTTCATAATTAGTTTTTGCCTGTAAAAACTGAATTTCAGATCCTATTTTTTGATCCCACAAACGTTTTTGGCGTTTATATGTTGTTTCTGCTAATGCTGCTTGTGCTTCAATTTGCGCTAATTGATTAGCCAAACCTCCATCGTCAATTTTTGCTAAAGCTTGTCCTTTTTTAACATACTGTCCTTCTTTCACATAAATGCGTACTAGAAGTCCAGGCATTTCTGGATAAATTAACACATTTTGTTTTGTTTGTACAGCTCCTTGCAATTCTAAATAATGATCAAAAACCTCTTCTTTTGCTGAAAGAACTGTAATTAATGGAACTTTTTTATTCGTGTCTAACTCTGAAATTTTATCATTTAAAACCTTAATTTCATCAGATAGTGTTTGCATTTGTGTATCTAACGACGCTTTTTTCTCTCTAATTTTAGCTAAATCGTTAGATGCTATTACGTCTTGTACAGATTGCTCTTTTTTACCTCCACATGAGGCTAAAAGCAATGTAATTGCGAATAGTGAATATATTTTTCTCATTATAGTTGATTTTATTTTAGTGGTATGTTTAATGCGTTTTCTAATTGTGCTTTCTTAGCAATTACGTTCAACATTGATTGTACATAATTGTTCTGTTGTGTGTATAACTGATTTTGTGCTTGTAGTAAATCGAAGCTTGAAGAAATCCCTTCAAAAAACTTTACTTGTTGCTTTTTTTCTATTCGTTCAGCTAATGCTAAGTTTTTCTTCGCTGTTTCGTAATTTTCAATTCCTAATTGATACTCGCTTTTAGCTCTTTGTACTTGTAAGTTTAACTTTTGCTTTGCTTCTTCTAATCGAATGTCTGCATTTTCCAATGCTATTTTTGCTTGCGCTGTTCTTGAACTTCTTCCCAAACTACTAAAAATAGGTACATTTAAGGTTACTCCAAATAACGAATAGTCAAACCACTTTTGATTGCTATCTAAGAAATTAAAATCGTCTGAATTGGCATTAGCTCCATAGTTTATAAACGCTGATAAGCTTGGTAAAGCTTTACTCTGCTCCAACTTCATTAGCAAACGCTTACTTTCTCTATCATTTTGAGCAATTTTAAAATCTATATGATTATCAATATTAAATTGAGTAGCTAATAAACTTAAATCGGTATTATCAATAACCAGATTATCTAACGCAGAAGTTAGTGTTAATTTTGTTTCAATCGAGTTTCCTAAAGAAACATTCAGCATTTGGTATGCTATTTCTTTTAATCGTTCAGCGTTTCTTAAGTTACTCTCAACATTACCTAAAGTAATTTGTAATTGCTCTACGTTTTCTAATTCTGTTAACCCATTGTCATAGGTTTTCTGGGTTTCATTCAAGTTTTTCTCTAATATCTTTTTGTTATTTTCTAAGATTTCAATTGACTTTTCTGTAACTAATACATTTCCATAAGCATTAATAACAGCTTCGCGTGTTGCTAACTCTGTTTTTAACTTTGCTTGTTCTGAAATTTTCAAGTATGTTTTTGCTGATTGCAGCCCTACTAAATATGACCCGTCAAATAACAGCTGTGTTAACGTTACTGAAGCATTCATTGTTTGTTTTGTTCCAAACCTTAAAGGAACGAATCCTGTTGGAGTTACAACTTGTTTTCCGTTTCTAATTACTCCATCAAAATATTCCTCTACCACATCTATTGTGCTTTGAGTATTATCAAAAGCTGCTACTGGTAATAAAGACACCTGTTGTTTTAGCCAATTTTGATATTCTACTTTCCCGTTTATTTGTGGTAAACCAATAGTAGTAGTTTCCCATTTTTTCTTCTTAGCTGCTTCAATATCGTTTAAAGATACTTTATTATCGTAACTGTTCTTTATAGCATAATCAATTGCCTCTTGCATTGATAAACTCATTTCTTTTTCTTGAGCAATTATATACCCTGTAAAAAAGAACACAAATACACTATATATGTATTTCCTCATTATTTTTAGTTTTTGTTTATGTTTTTTAATTGTTTCTCTAATTCTTTTACCCCTTTTGGAGTCGCTATCGCTCTAATATGATATTCTAAAATTTCATATTCAATTTCCATAACCTCTTGCATATCGTTGCTGTACAATTCACTTTCAAACACACCAAAAACTAATGTAAAGTAAAAATTTACTAAAAGGTCTCCTTTTATGTTTGTTCGGTACAAACCTTGTTCAACTCCCTTTTTTAAATTATCTACGTTACAATCTCTAAACATACAAACTTCTCGTTCTATTAGTTTTGTATAGGTTTCTGGATAGTATTTTTTTAGTTGATACATAGGGGAAGTTTTTGCATTTTTAAACATTTCTTTAAAAATTGCCTTCACAGCAAACTCTTCTTCTACAGCATTGTAATTTTGGCTTTTGACCATCTCAATCGTTTCACTTATTGTATTATGAACCGATTCTGTACTAGCATCTACCAAAGCTGTTTTATTTGAAAAGTACTTGTATAATGTTTTTTTAGACATGCCAAGTTCTTTCGCTATATCATCCATCGTTGTGCTTTTAAACCCTAAGGTTAAAAACATTTCTCCTGCTTTATTAATTATTTTATTTCTCATAATCGGATGCAAATGTACAACAGGAAACTTCAGAAACAAAAAAAGTTTCCAAGGTTTTAAACTTTTTTAACATGTAGGTTATAGTTAAAATTTATCTTTACCTTATTTTTACAAAAATTTTCAGATTTGGACATATTATCATATCAATCAGACTTTATAACTTTTTTAGAATCTCAGAAGTTTACAAAAGAGCCTAAAAATCTTTATCAACCAATAGATTACATCTTAAGATTAGGAGGAAAAAGAATTCGCCCAGTCTTAACTTTAATTGCTGCTGATATTTTTTCTAATAACTATCAAAAAGCTCTACCTGCTGCATTTGCTGTTGAAGTTTTTCATAACTTCACTTTAGTACATGATGACATAATGGATGATGCTCCTTTAAGAAGAGGAAAGGAAACTGTACACGAAAAATGGAATATAAATACAGGTATTTTATCTGGTGATGCTATGCTTATTTTGGCATACCAATATTTTGAAAATTATGAGCCTGAAGTTTTTCAAAAGCTTGCACAATTATTTAGCAAAACTGCTTTGGAGGTTTGTGACGGTCAGCAATTAGACGTTGACTTTGAAACTAGAAATGATGTAACCATTAATGAGTACATTGAAATGATTACATTAAAAACATCTGTTTTAGTTGCTGCTGCTTTAAAAATGGGCGCTATTGTTGCTAAAGCTGACGAAGAACAAGCTCAACATTTATACAATTACGGTTTAAATTTAGGAATCGCTTTTCAACTACAAGACGATTATTTAGACACCTTTGGTGATCCAGATTCTTTTGGAAAACAAGTAGGAGGAGATATTATCGAAAATAAGAAAACATATCTTTATTTAAAAGCTTTAGAAGTTGCAAATAGTTCTGACAAAGAAAATTTACTAGATCTTTACAATAGAAAGCAAAAAAATAACACTGAAAAAGTAGCTATTGTTTCATCTATTTTTAGGAAAAACAACATCCCAGAAGAAACACACAAACTTATTGAGTACTACACAGATAAGTCTTTCAAAAGCTTAAATCACCTTAACATTTCTGATCAACATAAAGAAGGGTTACGTACTTTTGGAAAAAATTTAATGAGCAGAAAAGTGTAAAAAAATAGGTGTTTATTTAAAAAAAGTTTTATTTTTGCAATCCAAATTTAACAGGTCCTATAGCTCAGTTGGTTAGAGCACCTGACTCATAATCAGGGGGTCCATGGTTCGAGCCCATGTGGGACCACCTTTAAAGCTTCACTTTTTGTGAAGCTTTTTTTGTTTACACAAAACACATAAACAAGCACTTACATATCATTTGCAAGTGCTTTTTATAAAATTTTTCTTTTACCTCCCCTTTTTAATCAGTACCTTTGCGGCCTTATGATAAAAAAACTCAAAGACAAAAAGAACAAACGAGTATTCAGTTTTAACTTTTTAGTTTTTAGGAATCAATCAGATAAATTCATTCCCCCTTCAAGACAACCATCATTCTTTTAAACTAAAAAGAGAACTCTCTTCTCCTTTCACTTGAGCATGTACTTTTACAAGTACACTTCCTTTACATTTATCAATATTAATAATGAATTTCACAAAAAAAAGCCTAATCTTGGTTGCTTTTTCTTTTGTTACAGTTATGTTTTCACAAGAAAAGCCTGAGGTTAAAATTGGCGGAGCACTACGATTTAACTATAACCTATCTTCTTGGAAAGATGGTCAAAAAAAACGCGGAGGCGATTTCGGTTTCGACGTCTTCAGAATTAACGCTAAAGCAAAATACAAAGGAATAAAACTTAATGCCGAGTATCGTTTCTACTCTCAAAGTTTTGGAGGAGGTATGCTTAAACAAGGTTGGCTAGGGTATGATTTTAATGAAAAAGACAACATTCAATTAGGATTAACGCAAGTACCTTTTGGTATTACTCAATACAATTCTCATAGCTGGTTTTTTGGTATTAACTATTACCTTGGTCTAGAAGATGATCATGATATGGGTTTAAAATTCACACACAAAGGCAAAAAATGGGAATATGCTTTAGCTTTTTTCAAAAATGCTGAAGAACTTAATTTTGGAAGTAACTCTGATGTTTCCGATAGTCGATACTCATACGATGTTGCCTCTATAGACATTAATGGGGATGGCTCCTTAGACTTAAGGTATAAAGAAACAAACCAATTAAATGGAAAAGTAAATTATCACTTCGGAAATAAAAACACACAACACAAAATAGGTTTTTCTGCACAATATGGTGATCTCTATAATCTAGACACCGAAGACACCTCTAGCCATCATGCCTTTGCCTTACACTATCAATTAAACGTGAAAAACTTTGATGCTAAAGCGCAAGTATCTAAATACAAATACAACACAAAGAATACTACTTATAAAGATCTTATAGCCTTAACTGCTTATGGAGCTCCTTACCTTACTGCAACAGAAGCAACAACATATACTTTAGGCGCTGCATATACCTTCCCTTTAAAATGGAAACCTATTTCTAGCATACAAGTTTATAATGACTTTGGTTATATGGATAAAACAGCTGAGAATTTTGAAGACAGTATTATGAATGTTTTTGGGTTCTTGGTAACAGCTGGTAATGTTTATACTTATATAGACTTTGCAGCAGGAAAAGATCATCCTTGGTTAGGACCTGTATGGACAAATGCTTTAGCCAACGGAACTCCTAATGCTAATTGGGACATGAGATTTAACATAAATATTGGATATTATTTTTAATAGAACAAAACATTAACACATGAAGAAAGCAAAAAAAATAATTAGAAGTGACGAACGGAAATCAATTTTTGGACTCAATGTTAACGGACCTGTATTCTTCACATCTTCAATTGTAATTATACTTAGTGTAGCTTTAACTTTGCTTTTTAAAGAAAGAGCTCAATCATATTTTGATATAACACAAAATTTTATAGCTAACAAAACTGGTTGGCTATTTATCTTGGCGGTAAATATTTTTGTTGCGTTTATGCTTTACTTAGCTTTTAGTAAATACGGAAGCTTACGTATTGGTGGAGCAAAAGCTAAACCAGAGTTCTCAACCACTTCTTGGTTCTCAATGCTCTTTAGTGCTGGTATGGGTATTGGGTTACTCTTTTGGAGTATTGCTGAACCTGTTTATCATTTTTCTTCTCCTCCTTTAGCTGACCCTAATACAGCTGCTGCTGCCAAAGAAGCCATGAATGTTACTTTTTTACATTGGGGATTACATGCTTGGGGTATTTACGCTTTGGTGGGGTTATCTTTAGCTTATTTTACGTATTCCAGAGGACTTCCTTTAACAATCCGCTCTGTTTTCTACCCATTTTTAGGAGATAGAATTCATGGTAGAATTGGTGATATTATAGACATTTTTGCTGTTTTAGCTACTGTTTTTGGTTTGGCAACCTCTCTTGGCCTAGGTGTTAAACAAGTTGCCGCTGGTTTAGAGCATGTTTTTGGTTTAGATTCAGGAATTTCGCTACAAATATGGTTAATAGTTGGAATTACATTAATTGCTACCATTTCTGTAATCTCAGGAGTTGACAAAGGTGTTAAATTTTTAAGTGAAATGAATATGCGCATTGCAGTACTTTTATTACTTGCTGTAGTAATTCTAGGGCCTACCATTTTCATTTTAAAGTCATTTGTACAAAATACAGGTAGTTATGCAAATGATTTAATTAGCCTTTCCACATGGGCTGAAGCTTATACTGGAACAGAATGGCAAAACTCATGGACTATTTTTTATTGGGGATGGTGGATTGCTTGGTCTCCTTTCGTAGGTATGTTTATTGCCCGTGTTTCTAAAGGAAGGACTATTAGAGAGTTTATTCTTGGAGTATTGATTGTTCCTACATTGATTACCTTATTTTGGATTACGGCTTTTGGAGCAACCTCGTTACATGAGATTTTAGGTGGAGATACAACTATTGCAGACGGTGTAAATGACAATGTTGCTACCGCTCTTTTTGTCTTCTTAGAAGATTTCCCTTTTTCCATGGCACTAAATATTATCGCTATTGTACTTATTGCTAGTTTCTTTGTTACCTCATCAGATTCTGGTTCTTTAGTGGTAGATAGTTTAACTTCTGGAGGAAAAATTGACGCCCCAGTAGGTCAACGAATATTTTGGGCACTTGCAGAAGGTGCTGTGGCTGCCGTTTTATTATTAGGAGGTGGCTTAAAAGCTCTTCAAACAGCATCTATTGCAACCGGACTTCCTTTTACCTTACTTTTGTTATTAATGTGCTATTCTCTTTTTAAAGGATTAAAAGAAGATTATAAAGAACATCTCAAACGTCTAAACCAAAAAGAAAAGGAAGAATACCAGGAAACTGTGAAAAGATTAATAGATTCGAAAAAACAAAAATCTTAAATTATGAAAATTAAAAATATACTAGTTGCCTTAGATCTTTCCGAACTAGATGTTACACTTATTAAGTATTGTAGCATGCTTGCAAAAAACCATGAAACAGAGAATGTATATTTTATTCATAATGTAAAAAAGTATGAAATAAGCAACTTATTTTCTGAACAGTTAGAAAACATTAGTATTGAAGATATTATTGAAGAGGAGTTAGACAACAGCATCAACAAACATTTTGATGCCGATTGTAATTATGAGTTATTAGTTTCTGACGATGCTTATACAGAGAGCTTAATTAGCTATGTTGCTAATAAATATCATGCTGATTTAATTATTTTAGGTAATAAAAACACTTACAAAGGATCTGGGTCGGTTTCAGGAAAACTATTACGAATGGCAAAATGCAATATTCTTTCTATTCCTAAAGAAGCCAATCTAAATCCAGAAAACCTAATGATTGCAACCGATTTTTCTTCGGCCTCTCTTAAAGCTTTCAACACCGCTTCTTCCATTAACAAAAAGAAAGAACAACCTACATTAAAAGTATTAAATGTTTTTAAAATCCCTCAGTTATTTTTTCCTTACATTAAAATAGATAAAGCTCGCGAAAAAGTGGAAAAACACGTTAGCTTGCAATTTGAGAAACTACTTAATAAAACAAAAGCTTCAAACGTAGAAACAATAAAAGCTTCTGCTGGTGATGACAGTATTCCTGAAAAAATAAGAGCTATTGCAGAAAAAGACAAAACTGATATTTTATTTGTAGCAGATAAAGGGCATAATAACTTCACTTCTCTTTTAGTAGGAAGTGTAACAGAAGAGTTATTTACACAAGATTTACATATTCCTTTATGGGTTGTAAAACACTATATTGCCTCATAAAAAAGGGAGTTGAAAATTCAACTCCCTTTTTTATAATACTATTCAAGTTTATTTTTAAAAACATCTACCATTAAAACCCTATGAAATTTTCAGGGTTTTATCTCTAATTCTTTTTTTAGAAATTATTAAATTTATTCGGTAAAAATTAACTTAACTATGAAAACTAACAAACTCTTCTTTATTTTAATCCTCATTACTGCTTTTCTTTCTTCTTGTAGTATTCTTAAAACAGCTCCATACGATCAATACTCATTTCAAAAAACTATTGAAATAAAAATAGATGCTACTCAACTTATAGACAAAGCTGAAAATCCTTACGAAGAAAACAGTAAAGAAATTGAAAAACTACAAAATGAAATTGCTAAAATTGTTGAATACGAGAAATACAAGCCCAACAACGAGATAACCTATAAAATGTGGTTGTTATTAGCTGACCAAGACAAAAACTTACTTGCTGGTTTTTTAAAACGATGGAAAGAAAAGGATAAGCTTTCTCCTTTTTTTATTACAGAAGCTAAAGGGCAAATAACTGAGGCATTTAATCTGTTACTTGAATACGAAAGCAAAAAAGAACCTGCTACAAAAAACAAATTATTACAACTTCTTTCAAACAATTAATACGCTATGGATTTCGAAAAAATATTACAAGAATTAAAAAAATCACTAATCTCTTTATTTAGTGATAAGTTTAGTGAATTTTCACAAGAATCTAAAAAAGACATTGAACTATTCTTGAATGATTCAAAAGACAAACTAGAAAGATGGACGTCTTTATTAGCACAAGGAAAACTTACCGTAGAAGATTTTGAATGGCTTGTAAAAAGCCAGAAAGACTTATTTCAAATGAAAGCTTTACAAGCCGTAGGTATTTCAAAAATAAGCTTAGGTCATTTTAAAAATAAAGTTCTTAATACTATCGTAAGCACAATAAAAACTTTAATTTTTTAAAACTAGAAAACGATGAATATTTACCCTTTCATCGTTTTTAATTTTTCTTGACGCTCCTCTACTAAAAAATGGGGGTTTTCTTGAAATTTCTTCCAAAGAGATAATAATTTTTTAAAAATTAGCATTTCAGTAGCTCTGTCACCATATTGAATAATTAGATATGATAACAAATTATAACAAGCAGTATACTCTCCACATGCAATAACACTGTTTAACATACCATTTGCCTTATCTTTTTTCGTGAACCATAGAGTTGTGCCAAACGATGCGCTTTTATTTGAATTTTTAATAATTGCTTCGCTTATACCCCCTGTATATTTCTTTATTCCCTCCCAACCTCTCTCGTTCTCTGGTCGGGTTGTTTGATTTCCTGAAGCATCTTTACATCGTAACTCATACACTGTAGATGTAATTATTTTATTTGGAAAAGTACTATAAATCGCATTTGCATGTTGCCTCCTATCATTTTTAAGAAAAACTACACTTGCCATTCGAACCAACGATTTTGCTCTGTTAAGTATATAAAAACCAACTCTTCTTGGTGGTAAATATAACCTTTGATCTACACCTGTTTCATTTTGCATTAATTTAGATAATGAAAAAAACAGAAAGTGAATAAACACCAAAAAAGCTAATACTACAACACTTATTGTGTACCAAACCATCATCTTTTGTACTCCAAAAAACACGGTAACTATCAACATAAATAATAAGGTAAAAGCGCTAGACACATAGGACACATACTTACTAAACCAAGAATCAGAAGCAAATTTAAAACCCTCTCCTGGATATGGTGATGAAACATCACACAAAAAATATAAATCATGAAGTTCAGGTTTTCCTTCACATTGATTTTGCGCTTCAGACACAAAAACAGAAGCACCTTGATTATCTACAATACCTCCATCCATCAATCCTATTTCCTCTAAATCATTATGCTTCGGAGTAAAATCGTACGGAAAACCTATAGGCTCAAATCCTCCCGGAAATGCTGTAGAAGCAGCTATTACATCTCCTAATTTTATATCATTAATAACTCCTTTATATTTGCTATGTGCTTTTCCATTTCCAAACCTTTTTTGATTTCCTTTTATATTTTGAAACCTAAACTGATGTGTACTATCAAAATCTGTAGCATTAAAAATCACCCTTTCTAAATGCGTTTTTCCTTCGCTAATTGCATCTTGAACCTCTCCCAAAGTTGCATTATTTGTTAGCTTATTATACTCTATAGCAAACGCATTAATCGGATTTTTTCGCTTGTGCTTATTTTCGGGCTGATTCCAAATTAAAGGCCATCTCAAGTGACTAAGTGCATTACTTGTTAACTCATCCTTTGCTAACCACGCATAATACTCATCAAAAAAAGTTTGAAACTCTTTTCCTTCAATTTGAGATTGTGCATACTTAACCCCGGTAATTGTTCCTCCAGAAACGGTAGAAATTGCTTTTACATTTTCTAGTAAACCTACTTTTTCTAATAAAGACAATGTTCCTAATGAAAAACAAGCAGCTCTATATCCTCCTCCAGAAAAACATAAGGCAATAGACTTAAATAGTTCCATGGTTTTCATGCAATTTTTATAATTTTATCTTATCCTCTTAAAGCATGTAATCTAGCCACATATTTCCCAATCACATCAAATTCTAAATTCACTTTGGCACCTATTTTAAAGTTTTTAAAGGTTGTATGCTCGTAAGTGTATGGAATAATAGCCACGCTAAATTCATCTTTTTTTGAGTTAACCACCGTTAAACTTACACCGTTTATAGTAATTGAACCTTTTTCAATAGTGATATTTGTTCCATCAAAATCATATGAAAGAGTAAAAACTGTACTCCCTTCAGCATCTTCTATATTTTTACAAACCCCTGTTCCATCTACATGTCCTTGTACTATGTGCCCATCTAATCGAGCCCCTAACTTCATTGCTCTTTCAAGGTTTATCTCATCTCCTACCTGTAAATCACCTATATTCGTTTTATCTAGTGTTTCTTTTATAGCTGTAACTGTATACTCATCCTTATCAATTGCAACAACTGTTAAGCAAACACCATTATGTGCTACACTCTGATCTATTTTTAATTCATTGGTTATTGTACTTTTTATTGTAAGGTGTAAATTTTCTTTTTCACGCTCAATGCCTTTTACAATTCCAAGAGTTTCTATTATTCCGGTAAACATTCTATAAAAATTTAGTTACTTTTGTTAGCATCAAAAATACAACTTTACCTACGAAAGTAAACTATGGATAAAGCAAACAAAATTATTGTCGGAATTTCGGTTGGGGACATTAATGGAATTGGTATCGAAATTATTTTAAAAACATTTGAAGACAAACGAATGCTTGATTTTTGCACTCCAGTTTTATTTGCTTCAAACAAATTGATTTCATATCATAAAAAGACTTTAAGACTTAACACCAGTATTCATGGAATTACTTCTTTAGATAAACTTGTTCATGGTAAAGTTAATTTATTAAACAGTTGGAAAGAAGAGGTTAAGGTAGACTTAGGTAAAACTACTGAAGAAGGTGGTAAATTTGCCTTAAAATCATTACAAGCAGCTGTTGGGGCTTTAAAAAAGAATCAAATAGATCTTATTGTTACAGCTCCTATTAACAAAGAAAATATTCAATCTGAAGAATTTAAGTTCCCAGGGCATACAGAATATCTAGAAGAAAACTTTGATGGAAGAAGTTTAATGATTTTAATGACAAATGAATTACGTATTGGTTTAATAACTGGTCATATTCCTGTTTCTAAAGTTTCTGAAGCCATTACTCCTGAGCTTATAAAATCTAAAGTTGAAATTATGTACAACTCTTTAAAACAAGATTTTAATATTAGCAAACCTAAAATTGCAGTATTAGGGCTAAATCCACATTGTGGTGACAATGGGATAATTGGTACTGAAGATGACGAAATTATTCGCCCTACTATTACTGAAATTAAAGAAACTGGTAAATTAGTTTTTGGCCCGTATGCAGCCGACGGTTTCTTTGGTTCAAAAACCTATGAACAATTTGACGGAGTTTTAGCCATGTATCACGACCAAGGTTTGGCTCCATTCAAAGCTTTATCGTTTGGAAATGGTGTAAATTTCACTGCTGGTTTGAGCAAGGTAAGAACCTCTCCAGACCATGGAACTGGATTTGATATTGCTGGTAAAAATAATGCTAATCCCACATCTTTTAAAGAAGCCTTATTTACCTCATTACAAATATTTAAGAACCGAAAAGAGTATCAAGAACTTACAAAAAGCGCATTAAAAGCAAAATAGTTCATTTTTTTTACTCAAAACATAAAAGTAAAAACATTTTTTATATCTTTGCACGCTCAAATTGATAGTTGTAGATGAAAGACTTAAAACAATTCAACATACCTTTTGTAGGTTTAAAAGAAGGAAGTCATTTGTTTGAATATCAAATTGACAAAACGTTCTTTGAAGCATTTCAGTTTGACGAGTTTAACAACGCTAACATAAAAGCTGATGTTACATTTGTTAAAAAAAGCACTTTATTAGAGCTTGCTTTTAACATAAGCGGAACAGTTAATGTTCCTTGTGACATTACTAATGAATTATTTGATTTACCAATCAATGGTAATTTAGATTTAGTTGTTAAGTTTGGACCTGAGTTTAATGATGAACACGATGAAATCTTGATACTTCCACATGAAGCTTATCAAGTAAATGTTTCTCAATATATATATGAGTTAATTGTGTTATCAGTACCGAGCAAAAGAGTACACCCAAATGTTGTTGATGGTACTATGCAATCGGATGCTTTAAGAAAATTAGAGGAATTAAAAATAAACGAAGAAAAAACTGTTGAAGAAACATCAACAGACCCTAGATGGGATAAATTAAAGGATTTACTAACAGATAAATAAGACATAAAATGGCACATCCAAAGAGAAAAATATCTAAAACTAGAAGAGATAAAAGAAGAACTCACTATAAAGCTTCTGTACCTCAAATAGCTGTTGATCCTACAACTGGAGAAGCTCATTTATACCACAGAGCTCACTGGCATGAAGGAAAACTTTATTACAGAGGTCAAGTAGTATTAGAAAGTGCTGCTGCTGAGGCTTAAAAACTAGTTTAAAAAATAAAAAAACCCTCTACTTTGAGGGTTTTTTTATGTTTTTACATCAAAAAATACTCTTTTTGATGTTTTTTTCTATAAAAAAGTGAAATAATTTTCATTACTTTGAAAACTCGTTTTACTACAAAACAAACAACTATGACTAAAATAACTGCAGCTATAACAGCGGTAGGAAAATATATTCCAGAACATGCTCTAACTAATAAGGAGCTAGAAACAATGGTAGACACCAATGATGAGTGGATTACTACGAGAACAGGAATCAAAGAAAGAAGAATTTTAAAAGGCGAAGGTCTTGGAACTTCTTTCATGGCAATAAAAGCAGCAGAAGATTTACTTCAAAAATCAAATACAAACCCTGAAGACATTGACATGGTTATTGTAGCAACTGCTACTCCAGATATGCCTGTAGCTTCAACAGCAGCTTATACAGCTTCTAAAATAGGAGCCGTAAATGCTTTTTCTTATGATTTACAAGCGGCTTGCTCTAGTTTTTTATACGGTATGTCAACTGCCTCTAGTTATATTGAAAGCGGTAGATATAAAAAAGTATTGTTAATTGGTGCCGATAAAATGTCATCAATTATTGATTATAGCGATAGAGCTACTTGTATCATCTTTGGAGATGGGGCAGGTGCTGTTTTATTTGAACCTAATAACGACGGTTTAGGGTTACAAGATGAGTATTTAAGAAGCGACGGAATTGGTCGAGAATTCTTAAAAATCGATGCAGGTGGCTCAATTTTACCAGCATCAGAAGACACTGTTAAAAACAAGCAACATTTTGTTCATCAAGAAGGAAGAACTGTATTTAAGTTTGCTGTTTCTAACATGGCAGATGTTTCTGAAAAAATGTTAACCAGAAACAACTTAACAAAAGATGACATTCAGTGGTTAGTACCACACCAAGCTAATAAAAGAATCATCGAAGCTACTGCTAATAGAGTAGGCTTAGAAGATGATAAAGTAATGATGAACATTCATAAGTATGGAAATACAACGTCTGCTACTTTACCGTTGTTACTTGCTGACTATGAAAAAGAGTTGAAAAAAGGAGATAATTTAATTTTTGCCGCATTTGGTGGAGGCTTCACATGGGGAGCTATCTATTTAAAATGGGCCTATAACTCATAAACTAAACAACTAAAATTTAGGAAAATGGACATTAAAGAAATTCAAAGTCTTATAAAGTTTGTAGCTAAGTCAGGTGCAAGTGAAGTAAAGCTAGAGATGGAAGATATTAAAATCACCATTAAAACTGGAAGTGACACTCCTGAAACTACTATTATTCAAGCCCCTGCTCCTGCAGCAGCTACACAAATGATGGCTCCTGCACCAGTAGCACAACCAGCTACACCAGCTGCAGCCCCAGTAGCAGCTGAATCTACTGACGACTCAAAATATGTAACTATAAAATCACCTATCATTGGTACTTTCTACAGAAAACCTTCTCCAGATAAACCTAATTTTGCTGAAGTAGGAACAGAAGTAAAAGTTGGTGATACTGTTTGTATCATTGAAGCAATGAAATTATTTAACGAAATTGAATCAGAAGTATCTGGTAAAATCGTTAAAGTATTAGTGGATGATTCTTCTCCAGTAGAATTTGATCAACCATTATTTTTAGTAGACCCATCATAATTTTTGGTTTAGAAGTTTTAAGTTTAGAAGTTTAGCTATGCTAAACTCTTAAACAACTAAACCCAATAAACTCATAAACTAAAAGACATGTTTAAAAAGATATTAATTGCCAATAGAGGCGAAATCGCGCTACGTGTAATTAGAACCTGTAAAGAGATGGGGATTAAAACAGTAGCTGTTTACTCAAAAGCAGATGCTGAAAGTTTACACGTACGATTTGCTGATGAAGCTGTTTGTATTGGACCTGCTCCAAGTAGCGAGTCTTATTTGAAAATGGATCGCATCATAGCAGCTGCAGAGATTACAAATGCTGACGGAATTCACCCAGGATATGGTTTCTTAGCTGAAAACGCTAAATTCTCAAAACTATGTGAAGAGCACGAAATTAAATTTATCGGAGCTTCTCCTGAGATGATTGATAAAATGGGAGACAAAGCGAATGCTAAAGCTACCATGAAAGCTGCTGGAGTACCGTGTGTACCAGGTAGTGACGGTGTAATTACCACATTTGAAGAATGTGAAAAAGTCGCTGTAGAAACGGGATACCCTGTAATGTTAAAAGCATCTGCTGGTGGTGGTGGTAAAGGTATGCGTGCTGTTTGGAAAGCTGAAGATTTAAAAGATGCTTGGGATTCTGCAAGACAAGAATCTAAAGCTGCTTTTGGAAATGACGATATGTATATGGAGAAGTTAATTGAAGAACCTCGCCATATTGAAATCCAAGTAGTAGGTGATGCTTATGGTAAAGCTTGTCACTTATCTGAAAGAGATTGTTCAGTTCAACGTCGTCACCAAAAATTAACTGAGGAAACTCCTTCTCCATTCATGACAGAAGAATTACGTGATGCTATGGGAGCTGCTGCTGTAAAGGCTGCTGAATATATTAAGTATGAAGGTGCTGGTACAGTTGAGTTCTTAGTAGACAAACACCGTAACTTCTACTTTATGGAAATGAATACTCGTATTCAGGTAGAGCATCCAATTACTGAAGAAGTTGTAGACTATGATTTAATTCGTGAACAAATCTTGGTTGCGGCTGGTGTGCCAATTTCAGGTAAAAACTACAAGCCACAATTACACTCAATTGAATGTAGAATTAATGCAGAAGATCCTTATAACGGATTTAGACCTGCTCCAGGAAAAATAACTTCATACCATGCTCCAGGTGGTCATGGTGTTCGTATCGATACTCACGTGTATGCTGGGTATATGATTCCACCAAACTATGACTCAATGATTTCTAAGTTAATTGTTACTGCACAAACTCGTGAAGAAGCGATTAACAAGATGAAACGCGCATTAGATGAGTATGTTATTGAAGGTGTAAAAACAACAATTCCTTTCCACAGACAATTAATGGATCATCCAGATTACGTAGCAGGTAATTATACCACTAAGTTCATGGAAGATTTTGAAATGGAATCATAACATATTTCAACATAGAATGAAAAATCAGTGAGTAACTTCACTGATTTTTTTATTTCATAAATTCGCATAATGAATTTTTTATATAATTTACTTCTTTCTGTAATATCTATATTACTCCCATTAACAGCTTTATTCAACAAAAAAATAAAGTTATTTTATGAAGGGAGAAAAGAAACATTTTCAAGACTAAACAGTATTTCCAAAACTGATAAAGTAATTTGGTTTCATGCTGCTTCTTTAGGAGAGTTTGAACAAGGAAGACCTATTATTGAAGAGTTAAAACAGCTTTATACAGGTTATAAAATAGTTGTTACTTTTTTCTCCCCTTCTGGATATGAGATAAGAAAAAACTATCCTTTTGCTGATGTTATTTGCTATTTACCATTAGACACAAAATCGAACGTTAAAAAATTCATCAAAAAAGTACATCCAGATATGGCTATTATGATAAAGTATGAGTTTTGGCCTAACCTTCTTTCAGAATTAAAAAAGCATAATGTTCCTACGATTTTAATTTCAGGAATTTTTAGAAAAAAACAATCCTTTTTTAAATGGTATGGAGGTTTTATGCGTGAAAAACTAACTGTTTTTAATCACTTTTTTGTACAAAACAAAACTTCTAAAGACTTATTAAATTCTATTAATTTTAATAACGTAACCATTGCTGGTGATACTCGATTTGATCGCGTATACGATATTTTACAACAAAACAACTCTTTAGATTTTATTTCTGAATTTAAAAATAATCATTACACTGTTGTTGCGGGAAGTACTTGGAAAGAAGACGAAGAACTTATTGTAGATTATTTAAATAATCACGCAACTGATGATGAAAAGTTTATTATTGCTCCACATAACATCAATAAAAAACAGATTAAAGAGTTACAAAACTCAATCAATAAAAAAACTGTTCTTTACTCTGAAAACCTAAACAAAGAGTTATCAGGATATCAAGTTTTTATAATTGACACTATTGGCTTACTTACCAAAATATATTCATACGCTGATGCTGCCTATGTAGGTGGTGGACTCGCTACTGGTTTACATAATATTTTAGAACCAGCAACATATGGTGTTCCTGTTATTTTTGGTGGTAATAAATACAGTAAGTTTCAAGAAGCAATTGATTTACTAGAAATAGGAGGTGCAAAGACCGTTACAAATACTAATGAATTTTCCAGTAATTTTGCTTTATTACAATCAGACAAAAAACTAAGAGAGCAAATGGGGAAAGTTAACCACAATTATATTTTAAAAAATGTGGGAGCAACAAAAAACATTATCACTTATTTAAAAAACATATTATAATGGATTTTATATTACAACCATGGTCGTGGTATGTATCTGGGCCACTTATCGCCTTTATACTATTTTTATTCTTTTATTTCGGTAAAAATTTTGGAGTATCAACTAATTTAGAAACCATGTGTACCATGGTTGGAGCAGGTAAAGTATCTGATTATTTTAAGAAAGATTGGAAAGAACGTGATTGGGCTATTGTTTTTTTAATTGGTTTAGTAATTGGAGGATATATAGCCATTAACTACCTCTCTGCTACACCAAAAATTGATTTAAACCGAACAACTGTAAATGAATTAGCTAATTTAGGTTTTCAAAATGCAGGAGAAACCTATGTACCTAATGAAATTTTCAGCATTGAAAACATGTTAACCTTAAAAGGTTTTACAATTTTATTAGTTGCTGGAATTTTAATTGGATTTGGAACTCGTTATGCAGGAGGATGTACCTCAGGACATGCCATTACAGGACTAAGTAGTTTTCAATTACCTTCTTTAATTGCAGTAATTGGTTTTTTTATTGGTGGTTTAATAATGACTTGGGCTCTATTCCCTTTAATATTTGGTTAAGATGAAGAATATAAAATTTTTAGTTATTGGTATAGTTTTCGGAATTATTTTATCTAAATCAGAAGCTGTTTCTTGGTATCGAATTTATGAAATGTTTAAATTCCAATCTTTTCACATGTATGGTATTATTGGTTCTGCCGTAGCTATTTCTGCAATACTTATGTATTTCTTTAAAATCGGAAAAATTAAAGATTACTTAGGGAACCAAATTAACATCAAAGACAAAAAGAAAGGCTTTATTAGAACTTTAGTTGGCGGCACTATCTTTGGATTAGGCTGGGCGTTGGCAGGTGCATGCCCTGCTCCTATTTTTGTTTTGATTGGACAAGGAATAATCCCTATGATTATTGTACTCTTAGGAGCTCTTATAGGAGCTTTTATTTATGGTTTATTGAGTAAGAAGTTACCTAATTAATATAAAAAACCTTGGATAATTTAGTCCAAGGTTTTTTGTTACTTCGTCGTTATATCTATAAGGTATGGTTGTAATGGATATCCTTTATTAGATTGAAATACATCACTAACTAACAACTGTTGCCTTAAGTTTGACTTTAATGAGACTTCATAAACTAATTTAGTTTTATCTTTTGACCACCCCTTGAAACCAGTAAACTGTATTACATTTTCCTTTCCCAAAGGCCCAAATTTAAAATTACTAAAATGATTCATGGGTTCAGAAAACTCAATAGTTAGTGTTTTTATAGCTGGGTCTACATCAGTATCATTATTCTTAAATTCTTTTATAGAAACCACATAAGGTCTATGCATTTCATTTTCTTTTCTTATTTCAGAAATTGGTTTATCAAAAAATTTAACTGAATCTACAAATTCAATGATGGTTTCGTTATTACCATAATCTAACTCTATAAGATTTTTTATTGCTAAATTTTTATCTTTATCAAAATCATCATAGTATTTTTCAGCAATTTTATATCCAATAAAATACCCTAAATCTCTCTGATTAAATTTATTTGACATCGAACTCCACAACCAATAAGAATAAGCTTTGTTGAACATTTCTATTTCAAATTGATCTTTAATAACTTGAGTATTTTTCTTACCGTATTCTATACCTTCCATACTAGACTTTTCTCCTAAAGCTTTTTCAGCAACAAACTCTGCTACTCCTTCATATAGGCTTGCTACTAATAAACTCTCTCTTGAAAAAGGTTTTTGTTGTGTATGAACAAACTCATGAACTCCTGTAAACTTTACATTATTGATTGGATTTGTTTTTTGAAAATTTTTTACATTATCTAGGCTTTTTTTTAACTCAGAAGTATTAATGTTTTCATCCAACATTTGCATATCTACACCAAAAATCACTAAACTATCTACTGCTGTTCCTCCAGTTCTAAATGCTCCAACAGTAAAGTACACTTTAGCCGGTTTTAAGTCTGGGTAAATTTGCTTTAATTTTTGTAGTCCATTGTCTATCTCTGAACTTAAACCTTTACTTTTTATAGTATTTTCCTTAATAGAGTTCCAAAATTTGGGATAATCATTAATGTTTTCTATGTACTCTTGAGGAGTGCAGTTTCTAACTTTAAACATTGTTTTTTGCCCAATAGAAGCTTTATCTAAAAATTCCTCTTTTAAATATTTTGATTGTAAAACTGAATCTTTGGTAGAAGTTATCTTATCGTACGCTTTCCAATAATTGTCTACATCTTGGGTATAAATTAGCTTTTCTTTTTCTTCTTTTTTACATGCCATTAATACCAAAAATAGCATAGCAATTCCATATATTTTTCTCATAACTTATTTTTAAACTACATCAAATATACTTTTAAAAAAATTAATCTTTTAACAACAACGATTCAAACATCTTTGAGTTAGTATTATCCACCACTTTCCAATTATAAATTTTAGAAAGTTGGTAAATCTTAGATAGTTCTTCAAACAAACGTGTTTTAGCATCTTTTTGTAGTTGAGAAACCGTTATTGTTGATTTAATCTTTTCAATAGCTTTAGTGTTGAGCTTGTTTAGTTCTTGCTTAGAAAAAGTATTAAACTGACTTTGCTGCAAATCAAAATACTTAATATCAGGGGAAATTAGAATTTCTTCCTCAGGAATTTTTTTAATAATAATTTGTTTATCAACACTATCTATTTGAATTTCTAATTTCGATAAGTCGTAACCAACCTCAACCTTTGCATTCACAGAAAGCATTGCTTTTTTTTCAAATGTAAGATATCCATAAAAGTATTTTTTAGCATCCGTAAAACTGTACATTTCAGAGAAATTTCCTTCTGAAACTACTAATTTACTTAGGTTTTGGATTCCGTTTAAAACCACCTGAATTTCTTCTTGCTCGTACTTTTCTTCCTTCTTCTCATACCAGAATTTTGCAATTAAAAATCCTAGTACAAAAACAGCAAGATATTTTAATAAACGCATCGTTTTCTTTTTCTATAAATATAGGAAAAGTATCTAAAGTACTTTTATGAAGCTTGTTTTGTTTCTTCTTCTTTTGGAAATGCTTGCTTATTAAATAAAAATAGTAAAGCTACTCCAATCGTTATCCAAGAATCTGCACCATTAAAAATAGCATTAAAAAAGGTAAAGTTTTCTCCTTCGTAAATAGGAAAGTATAACATATCTACTACTTTTCCATGAAATAATTCTCCGTAAGGATTATCTGAAAAAAGTGTAGCAACATTATGATAAGAAGAGTCGAAAATTACACCATAAAAAACAGAATCGATGATATTGCCTACTGCTCCTGCTAAAATTAATGCAATAGCGACAATAACAGCGGTATGTGCCTTTCGTTTTATTGTTTGCCATAACCAATACACAATACCTGTAACTGCAACAACTCTAAATAAAGTTAAAAATAACTTCCCTGTTTTCCCTCCAAATTCAAAGCCCCATGCCATACCATTATTCTCGGTAAAATGAATTCTAAACCAATCATTAAAAACAACTACTTCTTCTCCTAGCTGAAAATGTGTTTTGATGTAAATTTTACTAATTTGATCAATTAAAATTGCCAGAATTACGGTAAGTATTGCGATGTGTTTTTTAGACATTTTTTTTATTTAATGGAAACAAAAATAAGAAAACTATTTTTATGTTTTTCTTCTGATTTATAGAAAGAAAAAGACCAATAGACTTTTAGTCATACTGGTCTTAATTTATATTAATAAAAAGAAACTATCCTTTTAACCAAGCTTTTCTTAGTTCTTTTTGCTTTTGTGTTGCATTAGGATCATCTTTTAAACTAGTTCCTTTTGTATATGATTGAGTTAAAGTTGTTTTAATAACCACCTCTTTCCCATCTCTTTCTAATTTTACTTCAACTTCGTTTCCTGGTTGCCACATAAACATTTTCGTAAAAATTTGATTTGCACTTTCCTTTGTCACAGCCACTCCATCAACTTCTTTGATTGCATCATTAGGTTGTGCTCCATTTTCAGCCCAAAAGCTGTTGTCTTTTACAGCTTCTGTAAATCGGATAGTTTGTGTCGCTTTATCTGGTCTAACAATCATAGCTCCATCATTTTGGATATAATTTGTTTTCACTTTTGATTCATCTAACACTAATCCTGCTTTAGCAAAAAACTCATTATAATTAATTGGTGTACCTCCTACTACGTGTGTGTTTAAAAATGCTCCTATTGATGGATAGGTCATTTCAGTAATTTCTCCAATTAACTTATCATCTTCAAATGGTTTGTTTTTCCCATATTTTAATGACAACTCTTTCATTAATGATAACACACCTCTATTTCCATTACTTTCTTCACGCATTAAAATATCAATACACATACCTATTAAAGCTCCTTTTTGATACACATTGTAATACTGAGAAGCATAAGGCTCGTCTAATACATTTTCACTCATTTTAGTAAAACTCATAGCATCATTCATAGAAGATGCAGTTTTAATTTTACCCATAATTTTACTGTAAAATTCATCTTCTGTTACCAAACCTTGGTTTACTTGAAATAATGTAGCAAAGTATTCTGTAATTCCTTCATACATCCATAAATGTTTAGAGAATGTTGGTTGGTTGTAATCGAAGTAATGTACATCTTCTGAATGTACACTTAACGGAGTTACAATATGAAAAAACTCATGAGATACTACATCTATCATGCTTTTTGCTAATGCTTCATCTGGCATTGCTTCTGGTAATACTACTACTGTTGATGTATGATGTTCTAAAGCTCCAAATCCTTTAGGTGCTTTTTCAGTTCCGTCAGATAAGTATAAATAAATATCATAACGTGCCGTACTATTAATGCTTCCTAAATATGCTTTTTGCGCTTGCATCATTTTTTCCATTACAGCTTTAATTTTTTCAGCTGAGTGTTTTTTGTTTGGAGAATATACACTTAATACAATTTTAATATCACCAACTTTGAACTCTTCTACATCTAATTCTCCATAAAACATAGGGTTATCTGTAATATCAAAATAACGTGGAGCAAAATAGCTCGACGTTAAAGTTGAGCCGTCTTCACTTGTTTTTGTTCCAACTTCTTGTAAAGCGGAAGTTCTTTTAAAATTGGTAGGCGAAACAACATCTAACTTATATTGATTGTTTTTTAAAGAATCAAAATACCCCACAAATCCGTGAAGGTTAAGCACATAATTTGTAGACTCTATATTTGTTCCTGCGGGTGAAAATGGGGTTTCTCCTCCAATTCCCCCTGAAACTTCCATATCAAAAGTATCGTTTACTAAATACGTTACTTTATCTAATTTTTCAGCATTGGTAATTTCCCAAGTATTCGTATCAACTTTTGTTACCTCTAGTTCATTTCCTTCATAATCTAAAGCCTTAAAGCTGTCTACATATTTACCAAAATCACTCACAGAATAGGTTCCTTGGACAACTCTTGGCAATCTATATGTTACTTTTTCAATTGTAAACCTGCCTGGGTTAACAGTTACTGGTACTTTATCATTGTCAACTTTTGTTAAATCTAAAGTCGTTACAATGGGGGTTTGAACAGCTAAATCATTTGTTGCTTTTTTAGTAGAATTACAGCTTGTTAATAATAATGCTGCAATGGTTGCTGTGGTTAGTATGCTTTTATTCATTTCTTAGTTTTTAATTAACCATTAGACAAAATGAAACTTCTTTTGTTACGTCTAATTTTTATAATTTTTTGTTAATTACTTTAATTCAATATTAATATTCGCATGAATAGAATTTATAGTAAGTATTTTAGAAACAGGTGTCACTTCTTTAGAAAATGGAGATATTTTTCTTTTTCCATTTATAAGGATTGTTCCGTTGTTAGTTTTTAAACCCAAACCTGTTTGTTTATCAATATTAGCAAAAACATTGCCTTGGAAAAGATCTATATTTGAGTTTCCTTTAACTGTATTTAACTTTATATTTCCTCTTTCTATATAAATATTTACATCTCCTTTATAACTTTTTGAAGTTATTCCGATAGTTTTTCCATGAATGCTTATATGTTTGTTTTTGGGAACTTTTATAACTGCTCTGGCTCTTTCTAGCCTCCTCGTTATATATTTTCGAAAGACTTCGTTTTTTAATGTTGGAATATTTAATTCAAATGCTATTGTAAAGACTTCTCCTTCTTTTTTGAATAGGATATTGTGTGTATGTGGATTTTCATCTAATAAAACTACTTCGAGTTGTCCATCTTTTGAATTTTCAATTACAATATCATCCAAACCGTAAGTAACCACTTCGAGTTCGTTTACTAACATTTTTCTTTTCTGTATTATTTTTTCTTGACAGTAAAGAAACTGGATACTTAGTATAAGTAATAACAATAGATATTTTTTCATACAAAAAAAGCCTCTAAAAGAGGCTCTATTTATTTTAACTTTAAAAGTTATTGTTTTCGTTTTGCTTCGATACTTAAAGTAGCATGTGGTACTAACTTTAAACGTTCTTTTTGAATTAGCTTACCAGTAACTCTACAAATACCATAGGTTTTATTTTCAATACGAACTAAGGCATTTTTTAAATCGCGAATAAACTTTTCTTGACGAATAGCTAACTGCATGTTTGCCTCTTTAGCCATTGTATCAGATCCTTCTTCAAAAGATTTAAATGTTGGCGACGTATCATCGGTTCCGTTATCTGAACCGTTTTTATATGATGCTTGTAGCAACCTTAAATCTTCTTCTGCTTTTTCAATTTTCTTTTGAATGATTTCCTTAAACTCTTGTAAATCACTGTCTGAATATCTTATTTTAACATCATCCATAATGCTATATTTTTTCAATTAACATTCTACTTTTAATGGTATCAAACTCAATTTCTGTACCATTACTTAAAACATCAACAAAAACTAATTCGTTTGTTAATGTTTCTGCTTTAATGTAGTTTTCATTTGCCAATACCGATTCTTTTAAATCATCAGCCTGCAAAATGGTTAATTTTATTTTATCGGTTACTTCTAAACCTGTGTCTTTTCGTGCGTTTTGAATTCTATTAACTAATTCTCTTGCCACACCTTCTTTGCGTAATTCGTCGTTTATTGTAACATCTAAAGCTACAGTTAACCCTTCTGCGTTGGCTACCAACCACCCTTCGATATCTTTCGATGAAATCTCCACATCAGCGGTTCCTAAAGTAATCATTTTATCGTTAATTTCCACAGAAATTTCACCTTCTTTTTCTATTTTAATGATATCTTCTTGTGTAAATCCTTGTATCTTATTAGCTATCAACTTCATTTCCTTACCAAATTTAGGTCCTAATGCTTTAAAATTTGGTTTGATTTGTTTTACTAAAATTCCTGAAGCATCGTCTAATAATTCGATCTCTTTAACGTTTACTTCTGACTTGATTAAGTCTGCAACAGCTAAAATTTCTTCCTTCTGAACTGCATCTAATACAGGAATCATTATTTTTTGTAACGGCTGGCGCACTTTAATTTTCTCTTTAGCCCTTAGAGATAGAACTAATGACGAAATTGTTTGTGCATTTTCCATTTTACGCTCTAACGACTTATCAACTAGATCAGCATTGTATTTTGGAAACTCTGCTATATGTACACTTTCAAAACTTTCTTTTCCTGTAGCATTCACTAAATCTTTATATAAACGATCCATAAAGAAAGGAGCTACTGGAGATCCTAATTTAGCTACCGTTAACATACAGGTGTATAACGTTTGGTATGCAGAGATTTTATCTTGTGCATACTCTCCTTTCCAGAAACGTCTTCTACATAAACGTACATACCAGTTACTTAGGTGATCTTGTACAAAATCAGAAATAGCTCTGGTTGCCTTGGTAGGCTCATATTCAGCATAGAATTTATCTACTTTTTGAACTAAGGTATTTAATTCAGATAAAATCCAACGATCAATCTCTGGTCGTTCATTAATAGCTATTTCAGCTTCGCTATACGTAAAGTTGTCAATATTTGCATATAGTGAGAAGAATGAATAGGTGTTATATAAAGTTCCGAAGAATTTACGTTTTACCTCTTCTATTCCTGCAATATCAAATTTTAAGTTGTCCCATGGGTTCGCATTCGAAATCATATACCAACGCGTAGCATCTGGACCGAACTCTGACAATGTTGTAAACGGATCTACCGCATTTCCTAAACGCTTTGACATTTTTTGTCCATTTTTATCTAACACCAATCCGTTAGATACTACATTTTTATAGGCTACAGAGTCAAACACCATTGTTCCTATTGCATGTAAGGTATAGAACCATCCACGAGTTTGATCTACCCCTTCTGCAATAAAATTCGCTGGGTAACTTTCTTTATCTTCTATTAATTCTTTATTTTCAAACGGATAATGCCACTGTGCATAAGGCATAGAACCAGAATCGAACCAAACATCAATTAAATCACTTTCGCGCTTCATTGGTTTTCCTGATGCCGAAACTAACGTGATTTTATCGACTACATTTTTATGTAAATCGATTTTATCGTAGTTATCTTCAGACATATTTCCTACTTCAAAATCAGCAAAAATATCTTCAGACATTACTCCTGCATCCACTGACTTTTGGATTTCTTCTTTTAATTCAGCTACAGAACCAATACAGATTTGTTCTGTTCCGTCTTCTGTTCGCCAAATAGGTAATGGAATTCCCCAAAAACGAGAACGTGATAAGTTCCAGTCATTCGCATTTTTTAACCAGTTACCAAAACGTCCTTCTCCTGTTGATTTTGGTTTCCAGTTTATCGTTTCATTTAAATCGAACATCTTATCCTTTACATCGGTTACCTTGATAAACCAAGAATCTAATGGATAGTATAAAATTGGTTTATCGGTACGCCAACAATTCGGATAACTGTGCACATATTTTTCAACCTTAAAGGCTTTATTTTCTTCTTTTAATTGAATCGCTAACTCAACATCTACTGATCTTTCAGGAGCTTCTCCATCAGCATAGTACTCGTTCTTCACATATTTACCTGCAAATTCTCCCATTTCTGGACGGAATTTCCCTTGTAAGTCTACTAATGGAACTGGGTTCTCATTTTCGTCTAGTACCAACATTGGCGGAACTTCTGGAGTTGCTTGTTTTGCAACTAACGCATCATCAGCTCCAAAGGTAGGTGCTGTGTGTACGATACCTGTACCGTCTTCTGTAGTCACAAAATCTCCTGAAATTACCCTAAAAGCATTTTCTGGATTTTGATATGGTAAAGTAAATGGTAATAACTGTTCATATTTGATACCTACTAGGTCCTTTCCTACAAATTCTTTTACAACTGTGTAAGGAATTTGCTTGTCTCCTTCAGCGTAGTTTGCCAATTCCGCTACATCTTCAACTTCATTAAACTTCTTCCCTGCAAATTGTTTTGATACTAAGTTTTTAGCCAACACCACTTGAATTGGCTCAAAGGTGTATTGGTTGAATGTTTTTACTAAAACATACTCAATCTTTGGACCAACCGTTAATGCTGTGTTTGAAGGAAGTGTCCACGGAGTTGTTGTCCAAGCTAAAAAATGTATATCTCCTTCGACTTGTAAAAATTCTGGTAACGTTTCTTTGATTGTTTTAAACTGAGCTACTACTGTAGTATCTGTAACATCTTGATAGGTTCCTGGTTGATTTAACTCATGCGAGCTTAATCCTGTTCCTGCTTTTGGTGAATACGGTTGAATAGTATATCCTTTATACAATAGATCTTTATCATAGATTTGCTTTAACAACCACCAAACCGATTCCATATATTTTGGTTTATAAGTAATATATGGATCTTCCATATCTACCCAATACCCCATTTTCTGAGTTAAGTCATTCCAAATATCAGTGTAACGCATTACCGCTTTTTTACAAGCTTCATTGTATTCTTCAACCGTAATTTTTGTTCCAATATCTTCTTTGGTGATTCCTAATTCTTTTTCAACCCCTAATTCTACAGGTAAACCGTGTGTATCCCAACCTGCTTTACGCTTAACTTGGTATCCTTTTTGGGTTTTATAACGACAAAAAATATCTTTAATGGCACGTGCCATTACGTGGTGAATTCCTGGCAAACCGTTTGCTGAAGGTGGCCCTTCAAAAAACACAAATGGTTCGTTTCCTTCACGTGTAGTAATACTTTTTTCAAAGATGTTGTTTTCTTCCCAATAGTTTAATATTTCTTCAGCTACTTTTGGTAAATCCAATCCTTTGTATTCAGTAAACTTCTTACTCATTTTGTCGGTTTATTAATTGAATGTGCGAAATTACGTATTTTCTTGTAATTGTTGAATTTGAGATATAAAAAAACACCTCAAAATTGAGGTGTTTTTGATACTTTATAGGTTATAATTGTTATTTTTTAACTATATAAAAATAAGATCTTCTATTTTTTTGATGCTCTTTTGTAGAGCAGCTTGTTGTATCGTCACAATTATTTAATAGTTTTTCTTCCCCATAACCTACTGCTTTTTCTATTCTTTCTGAAGAAATCCCTCTAGAAACAATGTAAGCTTTTGTTGATTTTGCTCTTTTATCAGATAGCTTTTTATTGTATTCTTTCGATCCTCTACTATCTGTGTGTGATTCTATTCTAATTATCATTTCTGGGTGATTTTTCATTACCGAAACAATATGTTCTAACTCATATTCTGCATCTTTTCTTATTGTATGTTTATCAAAATCAAAATAAATAGGACTAATCACAATTTGATCTTCTATAATCAATGGTTTTAACGATAAATTTACTGTAACAAGCTGTTTATTTACATCAAGAGTTTGTAATTGTTTTGGGTAAGCTTTATAATCTTCTTTTTCTGCTATAACTGTAAATTTTTTCTCACAATCAACTTCAACAAACCTATAGTCTCCATTTTTTCCCGTTACTTGTTGTGCTTGAACCTTACCATTAGAATCAATTAATTTAACTGTTGCTCCTAATATTGGTTTATTGCTTTTTTCTTCTGATACTACACCTGCTATATCTTCTTTACAGTTATATAAAATAAAGCTATAAATGTCATCGTCTCCTTTTCCTCCTTTTCTATTAGAAGAGAAGAAACCTTTGTTCTTTTCATCGTCTATCACAAAAGCAAAATCGTCATACGATCCATTTATTGGAGCACCTAAATTATTTGGTTTTTGATAGGTACCTGAATTATTTTTTGATTCAAAAATATCAAGGGCACCTAAACCTAGATGTCCGTCTGAAGCAAAATACAAGGTATTATCTTTAGCGACGAAAGGAAACATTTCTCTTCCTTCAGTATTTATTTCTTTTCCCAAATTTACTGGTTCTCCGTAAGTGCTATTTTCTAAAAGTGCAACCTTGTATATATCTGTTTTCCCAAAACCATTTGGCATATCTGAAATAAAATACAATGTTTTCTCATCTACGCTTAAAGTTGGATGTCCCGCAGAATAATTATCATTATTAAATGGAAGTTCCTTTATATTTCTCCACTCTCCATTTTCAAACTCTGCTTTATATATTTTAAGATATGCTATTTGATTATCTCCTCCTTCTAATTTCTTTCCATTGAAATTTGTTCTGGTAAAGTACATTGTTTTACCATCTGAAGTAATTACAGCATTGGATTCGTGATATTGTGAACTTAATGATGAAATTATTTCTTCTTTTTCTAAATCTATTAATTGTTTTTCTTCATTATAAACTTCATTTGCTTTGTAGATATTTAAATGCGGTTGATTGTTCCATTTATATAGTTTGTCATTTTCTCCAACAGGTTTTGTAGAGGCAAAATAAAGTTTATTATCATAGGTAAACCCACCAAAATCAGAATACTGAGTATTGACTGAGAGATTGGTTATATTTATAAATGTTTTCTTTTTTCCATTACTATATTTATTAAAATAACCTTCATTTTTCTCTAAAGCTTGCCCTCTTGAGTCATTCTCTTTAATTTCACTAAACTTTAAAAGCCATTTATCAGATTCTTTAATTTTTCCATTACTTTTTAAAGATTGTGCATATCTAAAAAAATATTCTGGCTCTGTAATACTCTCATAGTTTTCCATTAAAATTTTATACCATTTCTCTGCTTCTAAAAACTCTGAGTTATAATAATGAGAGTCTCCTAAACGACTAACAATTTCGTACGAATTATTTCCTTTATCATAAATTTTCTCATATAGTTCTGCTGCCTTTTTATAAGCAAAAACTTCAAAATATTTGTCGGCTGTGTATTTTCTTTGCCCTAAGCAAATGCCACTAAGAAAAATAAATATTACTACTAACTGTTTCCCCATGTCTCTTATCTTTTGTAGTTAAATAACACTAAAATAATTATCTTTTTTTATTCTAGCTTATTCCTCGCTCTTTTTTTATCTGTTCATAAGCTGCTTGTATTTTTTGGAATTTTTCTTTAGCTCCTTTTTTATGTTCTTCTCCTAAATTTTGAAGTTTATCTGGATGGTATTTTTTTGCCATTCTTCGATATGCTTTCTTTACCTCATCGTTAGTGGATTCTTTTGTTATTTCAAGCATTTTATAAGCACTATCAGATTCGTCATAAAACATTGCCTTTATTGAAGAATAATCATATTCGTTAATATACAAGTAACTTGCTATCTTTCTAATCTCTTCTTCCTCTACACTAGTTACTTGTCCATCTGCTTTTGCTATTCCGAATAAAAAATGTAGTAACTGTAATCGTGTAGCATGTGACATATACTGACGTATTTGTAAACAAACTTGTCGTGTAGATACCTGTTTCTTAATAATCCCGTTGAATAATTTAAACGCATGATTTGCTCGTTCTTTACCATACATTTTCACAAAATACATACGAACATAGTCCAGTTCACGCCTATCTATTTTTCCGTCAGATTTAATAACTACCGAAGCTAATATTAACAAGCTTATTTCAAAATCTCCTGATGTAGCTCTTCCTCTTCTTGGTTGTCCCCCTGTCTTTTTTTGATATTCTTGCTGTTCTTGTACAAAATCTTCTACAGAAATTCCATCAATAAGACTTCCTACAGCAAACCCTATAATAGCTCCTATTGGACCTCCTAATGTAAAACCGGCTCCTGCTCCAAGCCATTTTGCAAATTTTCCCATTGTTTGTTTTTTAGAAGCCACAAAGATAAAACATTACCAATCTATCTACCATACTTATTTCGGGTTGATTGTTGGCACTAAAAGAAGTATCTTTGCCTTAAATTTTAATTCAAAAATATGTATCCAGAAGAATTAGTAAAACCAATGCGTGATCAATTAATTGATGCTGGTTTTGAAGCTTTATATACTGCTGAAGATGTTGACAATGCTTTAGCCAAAGAAGGAACTACATTAGTAATGGTAAACTCTGTTTGTGGATGTGCTGCAGGTACTGCAAGACCTGGTGCTATTGCTTCTTTAGGAGCAGATAAAACTCCTACGAACTTAACTACAGTTTTTGCAGGTGTAGAGAAAGAATCTACAGCGAAGGCAAGAGAATATATGATTCCTTTCCCTCCATCATCTCCTGCAATTGCTTTATTTAAAGATGGTAATTTAGTGCACATGTTAGAACGTCATCATATCGAGGGGCGCTCTGCACAAGCTATTGCTCAAAATTTAGCAGCTGCTTATGACGAATTTTGTTAATCTTTTTAAACAAAAGGTTTCAAAACAAAAAACAACTAAAAAATCCAGTAATTTTACTGGATTTTTTTATACTTTCTTAATTACATTAGTTACAACTCCCCAAATAATAAAATTATTTTCTTCTGTAATTTTTATGGTTGGGTAGTCTGGATTTTCAGGCTGTAACCAAACTTTACTTCCTTCAACTCTTAATCGTTTTACCGTAAACTCTCCATCTAAAAAGCAAACCGCTATCTTATTATTTGTTGGCGGAATACTTCTATCAATTACCAGTAAATCATTATCATCTAAACCTGCACCAATCATTGACTGACCACTTACTCTTGCAAAAAAGGTAGCTTCTTTATTTCTAATAAGTTCTTCATCTAATGAAATACGCGTTTCCCTGAAATCATCAGCAGGAGAAGGAAAGCCCGCAGAAATACCTGTATCCATAAAGATAGTTCCCTCGCTTTCATTTAACTCTTTTGGTAAGAAAAAAGTCAATGCTTCTGATGCTTTTACTGGTTTTAATTTTCGTAACATCTTATTATTTGTTATTTAACTAAGCTTATTTTACTTTAATAATATCGTTAATATTTGTAGTATATTTTGGTGATAATCGCTCTTGACGCATCTTCCAAGTACGTTGTAAATCTTGGTTTGCTAATTTAATCTTATCTGCTTTATAAGTCTGATTAATTTTATCTATTACACTCATTAAAGAAGCATGCTTCGGGTCTTCCTTTGCAAACATATCTAATTGATAATTGTCTGAAGGCACCAACCCTGTTACAATTACTCCTGCTCTTTTATACTTTATTCCCTCCTTAAAAATAGTAGTTACAGCTTGTACTGCACTTTTACTTATTGTTAATGTAGAGTTTGTCGGATATGGAAGTACAATAGTTTTACTTGCTCGATGTTGTTTAGTCTCTTTTTTATGATAATCACTACGCAATAATACTATTACCATATGGCAACTTGAGTTTTGCTTACGTAATTTTTCTGCACAACTTACAGCAAACGTTGAGATTCTTTCTTTAATATTATCTAGATCCGAAAATGTATATTCAAAACTTCGGGTTGTTGCTATTGCTTTTTTGTTAGTAGGCTCATCTAGTTGTATTTTAGGATCTCCTTCTAAATCTTTTTTCAACTTCCAACCTGTAATCGATAAATTTTTCAGCACCCAATCGTCATTTAACTGTGTAAAATCATACGCTTTTATACATCCTTTAGCTTGTAGTCTTTTTTGTATACCTCTTCCAATTCCCCAAACACTTTCTATAGAAGTCCATTTTAATGCTTTTATTCTTTTTTCTTCGGAATCAATCACACACACTCCACCTGTTTCTTTCAAGAATTTTCGAGCAATTTTATTAGCTACTTTACTCAATGCTTTTGTTGGTGCAATTCCTACACAAGTTGGAATACCCGTCCATTGTAAAATTCTACTTCTTATTTCAGTTCCGTAAGAATTAAAATTATATTCATTAAAACCTTTGAATTGTAAAAATGCTTCATCAATAGAGTATACTTCCACATCTGGAGAAAATTGTTCTAAAATTTTCATCACTCTAGCGCTCATATCACCATACAACGGATAATTTGACGATAGCACTGAGATATTATTGTTTTTACAAAACTGATCCCACTTAAAAATTGGAGCTCCAAATGGAAGTTGCAAGTCTTTTGCTTCGTCACTCATTGAAATAACACACCCATCGTTATTACTTAAAATAGCCACAGGTTTTCCTTGCAAATTCGGATTAAAAACCCGTTCGCAAGAAGCATAAAAGTTATTACAATCTACCAACGCATACATAACTGTAAAGGTACAGAATCTTCTGTTTTTACTCCTCTACAAATTCTAAAATATCTGCGGGTTGACAATCTAATGCTTTACAAATAGCTTCTAATGTTGAAAAACGAATCGCTTTAGCTTTTCCTGATTTTAAGATGGACAGGTTTGCAGTAGTAATTCCTACAATTTCTGCCAATTCTTTACTTTTCATCTTTCGTTTGGCAAGCATTACATCTAGGTTTACAATAATTGGCATACTTATATGGTTAAATCGTTTTCTTGTTTTAATTCTTTTGAAACTCTAAATACCTCTGAAAGCACCAAAAAGAAAAGTCCAAAACAGATACTTAAATAATGAGCTCCAATTCCAAAATCAAAATTTATAGTTGATGTTGTTGTTAGCTTTAAACCAATTCTAGCAACAATCATCAAAATACCTGAGATAAGTAATAAATTTCCTGTTCCCTTTAAGTTTGTAATTACTTTATCTGAAAACATCTTAGTTCTAACAAATTCTGTTAACACTACTCTAAATTTATAAATTGTATTATAAACTAGTACATACACCAATAAAAAAATCGCTACAAATACTTTTGAAATTATACTTGTGCCTACATTAAAGTCTAACCCCATAATTTTAAAATTGCCTTGTTCTGTTACAAAAAATATAAGAGGAATACCTATAGCAAGAAAAGGAACCATAAGACTATATACAATAAAAATCAAGTCTATTAAGCTTTTTAAAATTTTTAATTTTCTCATAATTATTTTTTAGATGGTTAAATCGTTTTCTTCTTTCAGTACATTTCCTTTTCCCACAATGAAAGAAATAAATTGCACAAATAATGCTATAACAAATATTGGTAGTACTTTATTTATTGAAGCCCCTACCGTATACCCAAATATATATCCACTACTATAAGCTGGGTCTGAACCTGAGCTTAAAGTTGAACCACCTTCAATTATTAAACCTAGTACTGTTGTAAAACACAAGACTATAATTCCGTAAATAATTAACCCTTTTCCCACTTTTCGTAGTCGGTCACTATTCTCCTTTGTAAAAACACTATTTTTTGAAAAATTAAAAATTACTTTTCTAAATTCAACAAGCAAAAACATCACATATCCCATTAATACTAAAGCTATCAGAGACAAAAAATAATAATATTCATCGCTCCAGTTTTCTGGAATTGTCAATTTAAATATCTTCGTTTTACTTTCTCCATAAATGGTATAATGAACTATCTTATAAAATATTTCAAAAAGTTTTACACCTACACTAATTACCAATAGTGTACAAAATACTTTTAAAATGTTTAATGTTGATTTCATATTCAATTTTGTTATTTTGATGATGGTTCAAATATAATAAAATTATCGAAAAACAATAATTTATTATTTTTTATTGGCAATTAAACTTTCCTTATTTTTGTTTCATGGTTAGAAAATTAAAAATTGACGGAATTGATAAAATAATTATTAAACGTCTTGTAAAAGATGCTCGTACACCTATTTTAAGTATTGCCCGAGAAGTAGGTATATCTGGTGCTGCCATTCATCAACGATTAAGAAAGTTAGACGAATCGGATTTAATTGATGGTTACAAAATGATATTAAATCCAAAAGCATTAGGCTATACCACTACCGCTTTTGTTGGTGTATTTTTAGATTCTTCTAGCTTATACTCTTCTGCAATTAAACGTTTAAAAGAAATTCCTGAGATCGTAGAAAGTCATTACACTACAGGTAACTATGCTATTTTCATTAAAATACTGTGTAAAAACAACGAAGACTTAATGCATTTGTTAAATAAGGATATTCAAACTATAAAAGGAGTTTCAAGAACCGAAACTTTTATATCTTTAGACCAACAAATAGATCGACAAATTAAAATTTAAAACCCCGAATGAACGATTTTATCTTCTACTTTAAAATGGGCTTGTTTCATGTACTAGATTTTAAAGCCTATGACCATATTTTATTCTTAATTGTATTAGCTGTTGTATATCAATTTAAACAGTGGACAAAAGTTTTGTGGTTAATCACCTTGTTTACTATTGGGCATTCAATAACCCTAGCACTTTCAGCGTACGGAATTTTAAATGTACGAGCAGATTTAATTGAGTTTTTAATTCCGTTAACTATTTTTATTACGGGATTAATGAATGTATTAACCGCAAAAAAAGCATCGGTAGGAAAAGAAAACCAAAATTTATTTTTTGCTTTGTTTTTCGGGTTAATTCACGGACTTGGTTTTTCTAACTATTTTAAAATTATGATTGGAAAAACTTCTGATAAATTTTTACCTTTATTAGAATTTGCCTTAGGTGTAGAAGTAGCACAAATTATTATTGTATTAGGTATTTTACTAATTGGAGCACTAGTGCAATCAATCTTTAGTGTAAATCGTCGTGATTGGATTTTAATCATGTCATCAATCGTAATTGGTTTTGCTTTACAAATGATGTTTGACCGTGTTTTTTGGTAAAAAATTAACGCCTAACTAACACAAATCTAACTACCTTAGCTTATCTAAGAAAAATCGTACTGAAAATTTTGAAGAAAAAACAATTAAAATATGACATTGCCTATTTAAAAATGGCAAATGAATGGGGGCAACTTTCACACTGTATTCGTAAAAAAGTAGGCGCCTTAATTGTTAAAGATCGAATGATTATTTCTGATGGTTATAATGGTACTCCTTCTGGTTTTGAAAATTATTGTGAAGATGAAGAAGGGTACACCAAATGGTATGTGTTGCATGCCGAAGCCAATGCTATTTTAAAAGTAGCTTCTTCTACACAATCATGCAAAGGAGCTACTTTATATATTACACTTTCTCCTTGCCAACAATGCAGTAAATTAATACATCAAGCAGGAATAAAACGTGTAGTATATGCACAAGCATACAAAGACCGATCAGGATTAGATTTTTTAGAGAAAGCGGGTGTTGAACTGACTTATTTACCTTATGAACAAGAATAATTTACCTATATATTTATCTATTGCAGTTATTTTCGGTATTCTTATTGGGACCTTTTTTAGCAACGGAAAATCAAGAAATCTTATTGGGAAAAGCTCATCAAGTGAACGAAAAATAAAGCGTTTAATTGACTACATTCAAAGTGATTATGTTGATGCTGTTAACACAGATGATTTATTAGATGGAGCCATTGCAGAGATGTTAGGTAAATTAGATCCTCATTCAGTATACATTCCTAAAGAAAACTTACAATTGGTTACCGAAAACATGCAAGGTAATTTTGTAGGAATAGGTGTTCAATTTCGTATGATTGGTGATACTATTACCGTTATAGAACCTATTAAAGGAGGACCAAGTATTGAAGCAGGAATTAAAGCAGGTGATAGAATTTTACTTGCAGACAAGGATACACTCTATGGGAAAAAACTGCAAACTTCCCAAATAATGAAAGCTTTAAAAGGAAAGCCAAACACTAAAGTTGATTTGCAAATTTATAGAAAGACCAATGATAGTATTTTTAACATTACTATTAATCGTGGTAAAGTAAATATTAAAAGTGTTGATATTGCTTACATGTTAAACGATAGTATTGGCTATATAAAACTAGATCGTTTTGCACGTAACACCTATATTGAGTTTAAATCTTCTTTAAACAAATTACTTACAAAAGGAATGACTGATTTGGTCTTAGATCTTCGCGGAAATGGTGGTGGTTTTATTGATATTGCTAATGATATTGTTGACGAATTCTTAGAAGATGAAAAACTGATTGTATTTACAAAAAATAACAAAGGTGATATTGTAAAATCTTTCGCTACTGATAAAGGTGATTTTGAGCACGGTGGGTTATATGTACTAATTGATGAAAACTCCGCTTCTGCTTCTGAAATTGTAGCTGGTGCCTTGCAAGATAATGACAAAGGTATTATTATTGGACGTCGTTCTTTTGGAAAAGGGCTAGTACAACAAGAAATGGACTTAGGAGATGGTTCTGCGGTTCGATTAACTACGGCTAGGTATTATACTCCAACAGGGCGTTCTATTCAAAAGCCTTATAAAAAAGACGCAGATTCTGAAGAATATAGTCATGATTTTGAACATCGACTAGAAAATGGGGAGTTGTTTACCAAAGACAGTATTAAAACTATTGATAGTTTGAAGTATACGACTCCTAAAGGTAAAGTAGTATATGGTGGCGGTGGAATTATTCCTGATTATTTTGTAGCGGTAGATACCTCAGCTTATATTCCTACAATTTTCTTTCGTCCTTTAAATAATTTCGCTTTTTCATATGTAGATGATAATCGTAAAAAACTCGCTTCATTAACCGTTGAGGATTTTATTAATGATTTTGATAAAGACAATAAGATTTCTAATAAATTCTTAGCAGAACTCAAAGATTTTAGACTTCCTGAAAGAACAAAAAATCAACTTCGCAATAACTTAAAAGTATTGATAGCTCGTGAACTTTTTAGTGACGAAGGTTTATACAAAGTAGATCAGCGAGATGATAAAATGCTGCAAAAAGTATTTGAGTTAGAACAAAAGCAAAATGAATAAGAAAATATTTAAAGTAATCATAGCGCTTTTTGTAATAGTGTTGACTTTTAAATTCTTCAGTTTTATTACTGAGAACTTCATACACGGATGGAATGCTCCTAACTAAAACTTCTTTTTAACCTAAATTGTAGTCTTTACACTACTTTGTTATATACATAATAGTAAATTTGTGCTGTATGTAAATTAATAAAGAGTAAGCTACAACAAATGAAGAAATCCGCGAACACCAGAGCAACTATTTTACAACAAGCTTTTGAACTTATTTATAAGAAAGGATATCAATCTACAAGTATTGATGAAATTATAGCGACTACTAAAGTAACAAAAGGTGCTTTTTATTATCATTTTAAAAATAAAAAGCAAATGGGAATTGCTGTTATTAAAGAGGTAATACAATCCAAAACCATTGATTTTTCTGTAAGTTTTCTTTCTTCTTCTACCAGTTTACATGATTCTTTATATACAATGATTGAAGAATTACTTTTACAAAATTCTTTTTTAACCATAGAATATGGTTGTCCTCTAGCTAACTTAATTCAAGAAATGTCGCCTTTAGACAATGATTTTAAAGAAGCTCTTGATGAAGCAAAGTCATTATGGACAAATGCTATTGCTACTTCTATTACCAAAGAACAGCAAAATAATACTTTTAACTCAAGTATTAATGCTGAAGAAGTTGCTGATTTTATTATAGCTAGCTATTGGGGAGCTAGAGCTTTAGGAAAATTAAGTAACAAGACAGATACTTACACCCATCATTTAAATCAATTAAAACTTTACTTAACTACTTTAAAATAATCTTAAGCCTAAAAAACATACCAGTTAGTATGTTTTTGTTTTATCTTTGCTTTGTTCTAAAAAACAAGCAATGCAAATACATAATAATTATAGTCCATCTGTACTCAACAGAAAAGAAATCCAACAGTTTAAAAAGCTTTTAATTACCTCAAAATTAAAAGAGAGTTTCACTAAAACATTATATAAAATCGGTATTAAACCTAAAATAAAGTTTGATCTTGATACTATAAAAATTCCTGACTCTAAGCTATCTAAACTAGCTTTAGAAGAAGCAAATGATTTATGTAACCCTATATTACTTTACCATTCTTATAGAACCTTTTTTTGGTCTGCTGGTATTGCTCTTTCAGAAAAACTACACTATGATGAAGAGTCACTATTTGTTTCCTCAATACTACATGATATTGGTTTAACAGATACCCACAACCATGTGTGCAGTAAACAATGTTTTGCCAATTACGGAGGCTCTTTCGCAAATGAATTTGTGAAGAAAAACGATAGTGAAGATAAAGCTTCCACTATTAAAACTGCTATTGATATGCACTTATACCCTACTGTCGACAAGAAGAAGTTTGGTAACGAAGCTTACCTACTTTCAAGAGGTGCAGCTATGGATGTAATTGGTTCACACTATTTTCAAGTTCCAACTTCTTTTATTAAAGAAGTTCATAAAACATATCATAGAAATGGTTTTAAGGAAGATATTATTGAAACTATGGAAACATTAAACCATAAAGAAAATACTAGAGCCGATATTTTATATAAAATGGGATTTGCCTCTATGGCTTCAAAAAATATTTTAGATTCTAAAAAATTTATTTTTTAGAGGTAAACTTAGCTTCCCTCTTAGTCTTATATACCTCTTCGATGGTTGGATTTTGAGGGCAGCTTTTTATTTGCTCAAACTTATCACCTGACTTTACATAACCTGTTTGCAATATTTTAAAGTAAACTCCTGGTATGTTTTGTTGCCAAAATTGTTTTACGATTTTCATATCATTAAAACGCACTCCTAGCTTCATGCATGGTTGACGTGGTTTAGTTACTTCAATAATAACCTCTCCTACTTTAAAAGTATCTCCCACGTGCAATTGACTTTCCTCTAAATCTGAAACAGTCAGATTTTCACCAAACATTCCATGTTTCCAATCTAAACTTGGGTATAACTCTTTCCAATATGCATAATGCTTCTCTGAATAGGCATAAACTGCTTGATCTATTCCTCCATGATGTTCTCTATCACAAATAGCATCATCTTTTACTTTTTCAACATCTAAAAAGATAGGTTTCTCAACAGGAAACTTAAAAATACCTGTAGTAACAGTTTTTCCTTTCCAATCGATTTCTTTTCTTTCTCCAATGTTAGTGGCTACAATTTTCATTTTACTTTTTTATTCAATTAAAAAATTCTGCAATACATCCGCAATTTTTCGGTTATCTGATAATTGTGGAATCTTATTCTGACCTCCAAACTTTCCTATGGATTTCATATATTCATGGAAACCTCCTTTTTTCACTTTTCTAATGATAAGAGGACGTAAAATTTTGCCTTCAATTAAATCGAAGTAATATACATTTTGCTCTTGCATAGAAGCATCAATTTTAGATGCTAACTCATCCAAATTCTCAGGTTCATTTTCAAACTCAATAAACCACTCATGATATGGTAATCCACTTTCAGGATTTACTTGCGGAGCTACTGTAAACTCGCTTACATTCACATCAGTTCCTTTTATAGCATCATTCAACGCTTTTTCTACCTCTTTCCCTATTACATGCTCACCAAAAGCAGAGATAAAGTGTTTTATACGTCCTGTTACTTTTATTCTGTAGGGTTTTAAAGAAGTAAATTCTACAGTATCGCCAATATTATACCCCCATAAACCCGCCGAGGTGTTTAAAATAATAACATAATTCACCCCTAATTGAACGTCTTTTAATGATATTCTTGTTGGATTCTCATCAAAAAATTCATTTGCTGGAATAAATTCATAAAACATTCCTGAGTTTAACTGCAATAACATTCCTTTTTCGGTTTGAGAGTCTTGATATGCAATAAACCCTTCAGATGCTGGATACAATTCTACATAGTCTATTTTTTTCCCAATTAACGCTTCAAACTTGTTCTTGTATGGCTCAAAATTTACACCTCCATACACAAAGAAATTGAAGTTTGGAAAAATTTCAGAAACTGTCTTTCCAGTTTTCTCAATCAGTCGTTCAAAATACATTTGTATCCATGATGGAATTCCGCTAATTACCGTCATGTTTTCTGGCAAGGTTTCTTCAACTACTTTATCTACTTTGGTATCCCAATCTTCAATACAGTTGGTTTCCCAACTTGGTAAACGATTTTTTAAGAGATAATTTGGAACATAATGCGCTGCTATTCCACTTAACCGCCCTAATTTCACGCCGTTTTTATCTTCTAAAACTGGACTTCCCTGTAAAAAAATCATCTTCCCATCAACAAAGCTAGCATCGTTTGTTTCTGTGATATAAAACAACAAAGCATTTCGAGCTGCTTTAATATGTGTGGGCATAGATTCTTTACTTATAGGAATATATTTGGCTCCTGAAGTAGTTCCTGAAGTTTTGGCAAAATACAAGGGCTTTCCTTTCCACAAAACATTCTCTTCTCCTGCTACAACTCTATCTACATAACTACGTAAACCTTCATAGTCGTTAATAGGCACTCTTTTTTTAAAGTCTTCGTAATTGTTGATTGATACAAAATCATGATCTTTTCCAAATGCTGTTTTACATCCTTCTGTAACCAAATATTGAAAAACTTTTTCTTGTGTTTTATGTGGGTTGTTTGCCCATTTATATACTTGTTTACGGACAATTTTTGCAAATGGAATTGCTAATATTGATTTTATACTCATGTTCTTTTTCTATTTACTGAAAATCTATATAGTTTGTTGGGTTAACAGGAAATCCATTATTCCACAACTCAAAATGTAAATGAGGTCCGGTAGTTAATTCTCCTGTGGAACCTACACTTGCTATTGCTTCTCCAGACTTTACGACGTCTCCTTGTTGTTTTAACAAAGTTCCGTTATGTTTATATACTGATATAAATTCGTTAGAATGTTGTATCGTTATTACATACCCTGTTTCTGCTGTCCATTCTGCTAAAATAACTGTACCGTCGGCTACGGCTTTTACAGGCGTGCCAGTTTTAGCTACAATATCGATCGCATAATGTTTGTCATTAACGTCGAATGGTTGTGATATGTTTCCTGTTAAAGGTGAAAAGAATACATTTTTAACTCTATTTTCCCCTCCGTTATGCAAAGGAAATAAGTCTTTGCTCTCTACTTTTTCTCTAAATAAAGAATCCTCCTTTGATGCTTGTAATTTACTTTCATCAAAAGCTATTGTTTTCATTTCTTTTGTTATAGAGTCTATCTTTTCGGGCTCAATTTGACCTGTTAAAACTGGCTTTAAAGCTTTAGTGTAACTTTCAATAACTGATAATCTAGTTTTTAAAGAATCTGCTTCATATGTTAATCTGGTAGCTTTTCTTTTTAAGGCTGTTGATGAATACCCTGGTATATATTCACGTATACCCGTAAAAGCAATTAACAAAGTGGTGAGCACTATAAGAAGTATAGAAAACACTCCTCCAAATACAAAAACATTTAATCGTGATAGCTTTAAAGAAAATCGTTCTTGAAACGTATCTTCATTAATTATTACTAGACGATACTTATCGGTAAGTTTCTGTTTAAGTTTTCGTTTTTTTTTATTTTTTGCCACGTTTTATACTTGTTTGGATTTCAAATATACAACGAAAAAACGGCGAAACTATTTTTTATAAAAATTCATCTCATCAATATACTTCCAAACCTTTTGAGACAACAAAGGTTTACAGTTTTTTTCTTCTTTTATGGCTTTGCGAATCATGGTTGAAGAAATTTCTATTATTGGAGCTTCAACTCTATGAATTTTTTTGTGATTTTTAAACTGGCTTTCAACAATTCCTTCAGAAACCCTAGGATAAACATAAATATTATAATCTTCTAAAATTGCCTCATAGTTTTTCCATTTATGCAAACTTTTTAGGTTGTCTTCTCCCATAATTAGGCTAAAGTTATAACTAGGGTGTTTTTCAGAAATATGTGCTAAGGTATTTATAGTATAATTTGGTTGAGGAAGCCTAAACTCTATATCTGATGGTTGAATCTTCTCATATTCTTCTGTAGCCAAATATACCATATCTAAACGATGATGGTTATCTAACAGTGAGCTTTTCTTTTTAAAAGGGTTATGAGGCGTAACCACCATCCAAATTTCATCTAAATCAGAATACTCAACCATATGATTGGCTATAATTAAATGCCCTATATGAATTGGATTAAAAGTTCCAAAGTATAATCCGATGTTTTTCATATTTATAGATACTAGACTTATTCTTTATCCGTTTTTCACTTTCTTTTTTATTCCTAAAAAATCATCTACTAAATCTTCCGCTTCTTGTAATGCTACAGGTAAGTCGTAGTTTTTAATGATTTTATCAAACTGTGGTGCTGTTGCTAATTCTACCGAAGCTTTAGCAATACGCATGTTAATCTTGTCTTCGCTTTCGGTACTTCTTTTCTTTAAACGAATTTTTAGCTCATCAACACTTGGTGGCTTTACAAACACAGCTAAGGTTTCTTCTGGAAATTTCTTCTTAATACGTAAACCTCCAACAACATCAATATCAAAAATTACATGTTTTCCTTGCGCCCAAATTCGTTCAACTTCTGTTTTTAACGTTCCATAAAAGTTATCACGATACACTTCTTCCCACTCTAAAAACTCGTCATTTTTTATTTTTTGCTTGAATTCTTTTGCAGAGATAAAATAATAATCTTTTCCATCAACTTCTTCTCCTCTTGGAGCTCTTGAAGTAGCTGAGATTGAAAACTCCAAATTAAAACGTTCTTGTGCCAATAGGTGGCGTACAATGGTGGTTTTACCTGAACCTGATGGTGCTGAAAACACAAATAATTTCCCTTTAAACTCTTTCGACATTTTTATAAAACGTTTAAAATTTGTTCTTTTATTTTTTCTAACTCGTCTTTCATTTGGATGACTAATTTTTGCATTGGTGCAAAATTAGCTTTTGATCCTGTTGTGTTGATTTCTCTTCCGATTTCTTGTACGATAAATCCTAATTTTTTTCCATTGGAATCTTCTGTTGCTAATTGCTGTAAAAAATACTCTAAGTGATTAGCTAAACGTACTTTTTCTTCGTTAATATCTAACTTTTCTAAATAATAAATCAGCTCTTGTTCAAAACGATTTTCATCAACCTCAACTTTTAAATCTGTTAATGCTTTTTTTAAGCGTTCTTTAACATGCTCTATTCTATCACCATCTAACTTTTTAACTTCTTCTAAAGCAGATTGAATATTTAGTATTCTTGTTTTAAAATCTTCTTCTAACGATTTTGCTTCGTCAGTTCTATATTGAATAATTTCTTTTAAAGCTTCGTCAATATGAGTATCTATTTGCTTCCACTCTTCTTCATCTAACTCTTCACGCTCTGTTTTTAAAGCATCTGGCATTCTAACAGCCATTTTCATTAACTCAACATCATCTGAAGTTCCTACTTGAGTTACATTTCTTAATTGCTGCATGTACTCTCGTACCACACCTGTATTCACCGTAGTTGAAGTTTCATCTGCAGTCATTTCCACATAAATAGAAAAATCCACTTTACCTCTTACCAAGTTACTTGCTAGTTTTTTTCGAACATTGAGTTCTTTTTCTCTGTAATATGAAGGAATTCTAGTATTTAAATCTAAGTTTTTACTGTTTAAAGATTTAATTTCGATTGTTACTTTTTTAGAGGGTAAATGTAGTACGGATTTACCGTAACCCGTCATTGACTGTATCATAACTTCGGTTTAATAATCCGCAAAGATACGTTTATTTATTGGGAGTTTCTGTTGGACGTTTGGTTACCAAAAATACTCCTAAAAAGATTAATAATGCAGCTCCTATTTTAACCAAATCTAAATGATCACTACCTACAATCAATGCGTAAATAGCTGCTACCACAGGTTGTAAATACATAAAAACACTTACTGTGGTTGGTTTTAATTTTGATAATGCAAATAAGTTAAACAAGTAAGTAATACAAGTAGTGAATAATACTACAAAACCTACTTTTAAGAAAATTGAAACAGGCATTGTTTGCCACTGTACCTCTAACAGTTCAGAAAAACCAAAAGGTAGTACCATTATCAATCCAAAAAGATATAACCACTTAACAAAAACAATAGGGTTGTATTTTGCTATTAGTTTTTTTACAACCACCAAATACATACCATACGATGCTGCATTAATGAATACTAAAAAGTTTCCTAGCACCATATTAGTTGCATCTCCTTTAAGTGGATTCCCGTAAGCTATTAAAATTATGGCTCCTACCATACCAACTATAACTCCTGCTATTTTTCTTAAAACTAATTTCTCTTTTAAAAGAATACTAGCAAAAATTAATACTAAAATAGGAGTAGTTACCATCATAACTGATGCATTGATTGGTGTGGTATAACTTAACCCTTTAAAAAACGTAAGCATATTGAAAGCAATGCCAAAAAAAGCTGCCATCGCTACTTTTTTATAATCTGCTTTCTCAATAGATGGTGCTTTTACAAAAAGTCCTAACAGCCAAAAAATCATAGTAGCCCCACCAACACGAAGCAATATAAAACCAAATGGTTGAATATATCCCTCCATCACTTCTTTAGCTACTGTAAATGTAACCCCGTAAATAAGTGTTGCGATTGAAGCTGCTGTAAGTGCTAACGCTCTTTGATTCATTTTTATGGTTTTAAAAACAGGTGCAAATATGATGATAATTTTATTCTTTTTTACTACTATTTTACCTCATACCAATCTTTAAATATCATTTTTACTTAAACTAAAAAAGCACTGCAAATGCAGTGCTTTTCCTTTGGCTGATTAACTTTTGATTAGTCCACTAAAGGTGGTATTCTTAATACTTGTCCTGGATAAATTTTATCAGGGTGTGTTAACATTGGTTTATTTGCTTCGAAAATTACTGGATACTTCATAGCATCTCCATAAAATTCTTTTGCAATTTTACTTAATGAGTCTCCACTTACTACAGTGTGAAATTGTGCCATAGCAGCTTCTTCGATAACTTCAACTTCTTTAACGGTCATATTGTCTTCTACAGAAGCAATCCCCTCCGTATTACCCACTACTAAAACTACTTTTTCTTTAGTAGCTAAATCTGCTGCTTCTCCTGTTACTGTGGCCTTATCATCTTCCACATTAACAACTAAGTTTTCAACAGAAAGCTCTAATTTATTTACTGCATCTACTAATTTTGCAGCTTTCTCTGTAGCTTCTTCTTCAGTTGTTTTCCCGATACCGAATACTTTTGCCCCGGCATTTTTAATAAATGAAAAAATTCCCATTCTCTTTTTTGATTTTTTGTTAATATTCTTTTTACTGTCTGACTAAGATACAATTTTTATACCAAAACTCGTATTCCAAAATAATTAAAAAAAAGCCTCTTTAAAACTAAAAAAGCACCCAAACATGGATGCTTAACCTATTATATCTTGTTCTCCTCTACTCTTTATTAAAAGAATTCCAACCTTGTGCTTTTAATTCAATTTCTTGGTTTGCACGTGTTACTAAGTTTATCCCTTCATTTTCTTCAGTAATATGACCTATAACTGTTAAATTAGGATTTCCTTTTATTTTATCATAATCAGCAATAGAAACCGTAAATAACAACTCATAATCTTCTCCTCCACTTAAAGCTATCATCGTACTATCCATATTAAATTCTTCAGAAGTAGAAATAACCTGTGGGTCTAATGGTAATTTATCTTCATATATTTTACATCCTGTTTTACTTTGCGTACAGATATGCATAATTTCAGAAGATAATCCATCAGAAATATCAATCATCGAAGTTGGCTTTACCTCTAATTCTTCTAATAACTTAGGAATGTCTTTACGTGCTTCTGGTTTTAATTGACGTTCGATTATATAAGTATACTTATCCAAATCTGGCTGATTTTGAGGATTCACTTGAAACACTTGTTTTTCACGTTCTAATACTTGTAAGCCTAAATATGCTCCTCCTAAATCTCCCGAAACTACAATTAAGTCAGTAGGTTTAGCCCCATTTCTATAAACAATTTTCTCTTTATTAGCAGCACCAATAGCTGTAACAGAAATTAATATTCCTCTTGTTGAAGATGTAGTATCTCCTCCCACTAAGTCTACCTTATATGTATCGCATGCTAGTTGTATTCCTGCATATAATTCCTCAATAGCTTCTAACGGAAAACGATTAGATACAGCGATAGATACGGTTATTTGTTCCGCATTAGCATTCATTGCGTAAACATCTGATAAATTAACCATTACCGCTTTGTACCCTAAATGCTTTAAAGGCATGTAACTCAAGTCAAAATGCACTCCTTCAACCAATAAATCAGTTGTAATTACAGTTTCTTTATCCGATGTATTAATCACAGCTGCATCATCTCCAACCCCTTTCACAGTTGAAGAATGATACATTTTAAAATGTTTTGTTAAATGGTTTATTAACCCAAACTCTCCTAGCTCAGCTAACGAAGTTCTTTCTTGATTTTTATCTTCTAACATGCTGCAAAGATAACGACTAACAAACAAAAAGAAGTATTCTGCTTAAGCTAATCTATACAAAATAAAAATAGGGTTTTGCTGTTTTTATATGTTATATAAATAGTTAATTACTTAATTTAGTGATTTTAAACCCCAATTTATGGAAAACTTTAAAACCTTATTCGTTTTAGTTGGAATGCTGTTTTTAGCTTCTTGCACATCCTCTTCTAGCGAAACTCCAATAAAAACCAATAAAACTGCGTGCTCTAATGGAAAAGCAGGAATTTATTCTTGTGATGGCTATGATTTACTATTAAACATACCTCTAAGCACATTTGATGCTGTTAGCGGAAGTGACTGTTGGGGATGGACAGATCCAACAACCAACAAAGAATACGCTATTATGTGTGTAGATAATGGAACTACTTTTGTTGATATTACCGATACAGAAAACCCTATTTATTTAGGCAAACTTCCAACTGCAACCACGAGTAAAAGTTGGTGGGATGTGAAGGTGTATAACAACCATGCTTTTATTGTTAGTGAGGCTACAAATCATGGTATGCAAGTATTTGACTTAACAAAACTTAGAAATATTACAAACCCTCCAAAAACGTTTGTAGCTGACAAGCATTTTACTGGTTTTGGTAGCGCACACAACATTGTTATTAATGAAAATTCAGGATACGCATACCCTGTGGGTACAAATAGATCTGGAACATATAGAGGAGGTCCTTTATTTATCAATATACAAAATCCTCTAAATCCAATAAATGAAGGTGGATGGGGAATGGACAATTATAGTCATGATGCACAAGTGGTAACCTACAATGGACCAGACACAAATTACATAGGTAAAGAAATACTAATAGGAAGTAATGAAAATGAGGTCGTAATTGTTGACATTACTGATAAAGCAAACCCTGTAAACATTTCTAAAGTTTCATATGCAAACGTTGGTTATACACATCAAGGTTGGTTTACTGAAAATCAAAAATATTTTATTTTAGGAGACGAGTTAGATGAACAAAATTTCGGTCACAATACAAGGACTATTGTTTTTGATTTTTCTGATTTAGAGAACCCTAAACAACACTTTATATACACAGGACCTACTTCGGCAATTGATCATAATGGATATATTAAAGGAAGTACTTTTTATTTAGCAAACTATAATGCTGGTGTACGTTTTATTGACATTTCAAATATAGAGAGTAAAACTATTACCGAAACAAATTTCTTTGATACACACCCTGAAAATGATAATGCTGATTTTAATGGTGTTTGGAGCGTATACCCCTACTTTAAAAGCGGAAAAATTGTGGTAAGCGACATTAATAGAGGTTTATTTATCCTTAAAAAACAATAAATGCTTAAAAAACTCCCATTATTAATTTTCTTATTAATTATTTACAGCTGTAATAAAGATGATGGTATACAACTTAATTCTACAACCAAAATCCCTAAAGTTAGTTTGGTTCAAACTTTGGGCGGTTCTATAAATGAAAGCGGTAGAAGTGTAATTAGCACTACTGATGGAGGCTATATTATAGCTGGTTATACTCAAAGTATTGATGGAGATATAGAAACCACTAAAAATATAATTCAATACGACTTTTGGATTTTAAAGTTTGACTCCAATGATAACCTTATATGGCAAAAAACCTATGGCGGTTCAAAAGATGACAAAGCATCTAAAATTATTAAAACAAAAGATAATGGTTTTGCTATTGTAGGTTACGGAAAAAGTGATGATGGAGATGTAAATACAAACGAAGGGTTTGATGACGTTTGGGTATTAAAACTAGACAACAACGGCACAATAGTATGGAAAAAAACTACTGGTTTTTCTGGAGCTGACCAAGGTTTTTCAATTATTCAGACTTCTGACGGAGGTTATTTTGTTGGAAGTATTCTAGATGTTACAGCATCTGGAGGCTTAGGTAATTCAAAACAAGCAGCCAAACATGCCGGTGGAGACTATTGGGGAGTTAAACTCAATATTAACGGAGATATTGAATGGAGAAAATACTTTGGAGGCACAAATACTGATACTTGTTACGACGTAGCAGAAGCAGCTGACGGCTATTTATTAATTGGTTCTTCAGACAGTAATGATGTAGATATAAAAAACAACAAGGGCTCTTATGACTTTTGGGTTGTTAAGATTAATAAAAGTGGAAATTTACTTTGGGAAAAATCTTTTGGTGGTACAGAAATTGATGAAGCTAGAGCAATAACAAAAACCAATGATGGAAACTTCATTATAGTAGGAGATACACGTAGCTTTAATCAAGACATTTCTCAAAACAATGGTGGTGCCGATTTATGGGTTGTAAAAATAACAAGTCAAGGAGCATTGCTTTGGCAAAAGAACTATGGCGGTTCGAGTTTTGATGTTGGCAGATCGATTAAAAAAACATTGAACGGAGATTTTTTAATATCTGGAAGTTCAAGAAGCGCTGACAACAATTTCATCAATAAAGGTCAAAATGACGCATTGATCATGAAAATTGATACAGATGGAAATCTATTATGGCAAAAAACCGTTGGAGGAACAGAAATAGATTTTTGCTACGATGCTGTAGAATTAACAAATGGTAGTATTATAGCTGTAGGCGATAGTAGCAGCAATAACCAAGATATAACAACAAACAAGGGGTTTTCAGACCTACTAATTATCAAACTAAAATAATAAATGAAATACTTTTTAACTTTTTCCCTTAGTCTATTACTATTTTCTTGTAGCTCAGATAATGATGAACCTATCAAAGAAGTTTCAGTAAAACTAAAATTTAGTCAAAATTGGGATGGTACTTTAATTGAAAAATCTGACTTAGAAAGCACTGAATTCACTAATAAAAAAGGAAGTAAACTCTCTATAAGCAGATTACGCTATTTAATCTCACGTATTAGCCTTGTTAATGGTGCAGGAGATACAACTAAATTTGACAGTTACAAACTAATTGACCTAAGTAAACCAGACAGTTTAACCTACGCTCTTTCTAAAAAAATATCAGAAGGAAGCTATAAACTACTTTTTACCTTCGGTTTTAATAATAGTAACAATTTAAGTGGAACATATCCAGATTTAAACTCTGCTGATTGGAATGTACCAGATATGATGGGAGGAGGATACCACTTTATGCAATTAGACGGTAAATACAAAGACACCTTAGGGGTAGAAAACCCATATAATTTTCATGCTGTAAGAGCTTATGACAAAGAAAAAGATTCTATTTTAGATACTTCTTTTGGAATTGAAACTGGCTCTATCCTCTTAAAAAACAATGCTACAATAGAAATTAAAATGAATGTAGCTGGATGGTTTAAAAGTCCTAATGACTGGGATTTAACCAAAAAAAGTGTTGACTTAATGATGGATTTTGAAGCTCAGAAAGAAATTTCTGAAAATGGGAAAAGTGGTGTATTTAGTTTAGGAAATATTTCTCAATAATAATGATGCTAAAAAGTATATATCTTTCTTTTCTACTGTTTCTTTTACTTAGTTGTTCTTCTAAAGGAGAAGAAGAAAGTATATATACTCCTGTTCCTACTAGTTTAGAAATCCCTAAATTATTTCAACAAAAATTAATAGCTCCTGTTATTCCAGCTAACAATCCTCTAACAAAAGAAGGAATAGCTTTGGGTAAAAAATTGTTTTTTGACCCTATTTTATCAAAAGACAACACACAATCTTGCGCTAGTTGTCACGACCCAAAAAACGCTTTTACCGATGACACTCGTTTTAGTGAAGGAGTCGATGGTAAATTCGGAACGCGAAACTCAATGCCGCTATTTAATTTAGCTTGGAATTTTGATGAACGTTTTATGTGGGACGGAAAAGAACTCAGTATTGAACGTCAAGTATTCTCTCCTGTTCGTAATCCAATTGAAATGCACAGTGATTGGAAAAATGTAACTAAAAAACTACAAGAACACGCTGAATACCCGACCCTTTTTCAACGAGCTTTTGGAGCATCAAAAATAGACTCAACATTAGTTACCAAGGCAATCGCTCAGTTTGAAAGAACTCTAATTTCTGGAAATTCAAAATTTGACCAACACCTTTTAGGTAAAGTAGAGTTAACTCCTGAAGAACAAAATGGCTTTAATGTGTTTATGGACGAAACTAGAGGAGACTGTTTTCATTGTCATGGAAGCGACAACAACCCTTTATGGACAGATAACAAATTCCACAACAACGGTTTAGATGAAAATTTTACCGATTTAGGATTAGGCACCGTTACAGGTGACCCTAATGATAACGGAAAGTTTAGAAGCCCCTCTCTACGAAATTTAAAATTTACCGCTCCTTACATGCACGATGGACGGTTTACTACTTTAGAAGAAGTTATAAACCATTATTCTGAAGGTTTAAAATTATCTTCTACAATAGATCCCTTAATGAAGAAAGCCAATCAAGGAGGAGTACAACTCTCAGATAAAGATAAAGCAGACTTAAAAGCTTTTTTGCTAACCCTTTCTGATGATGATTTTGTAAACAATACTGATTTCAAACAATAATCTTCTAACAATCAACCTGTAGATTTAAAGTATAAACAATTTTTATTGCTTAATAACTATATTCATTTCAAAAAATGATATAAATCATATTTTGTCATTATCTTTGCAGTCACTTAGATTTAATCTATTTAAAACGATGATAAAAGTTTCAGACACAGCAAAAAAGAAAGTCATTGAACTAATGACTGATGACGGATTTGACACTACAACTGACTTTGTTCGTGTTGGGGTAAAAAGTGGCGGTTGTTCAGGATTATCATACGACTTAACTTTTGACAAAACCCAACAGGAAAACGACAAGGTTTTTGAAGACAACGATGTAAAAATTATTGTTGATAAAAAGAGTTTTTTATACCTAGTTGGAACAACTTTAGAATATTCTGGAGGTTTAAACGGTAAAGGATTCGTATTTAACAATCCTAATGCTAACAGAACTTGTGGTTGCGGAGAGAGTTTCTCTTTATAAACCTATACATCACAAAAAGAATACAAAAAACTGATGAGTAAATACACCGAGGACGATTTAAGAGAAGAATTAAAAACCAAAGAGTACGAATATGGTTTTTATACTGATATTGAAAGTGAAAAGTTTCCTAATGGAATAAACGAAGATATCGTTCGTGCCATTTCTAAAAAGAAAAATGAGCCAGAATGGATGACTGAATGGCGTTTAGAAGCTTTTAGAATTTGGGAACAAATGGAAGAACCAGAGTGGGCTAATGTTACCTACAAAAAACCAAGTTTTCAAGATATTTCTTACTACTCAGCTCCTAAACAAAAACCTAAATTAAATAGTTTAGATGAGGTAGACCCTGATTTATTAGCAACTTTTGAAAAATTAGGAATTTCTTTAGAAGAACAAAAAAGGTTAGCAAATGTAGCTGTTGATATTGTAATGGATTCTGTTTCTGTTGCTACTACTTTTAAAGAAACCTTAGCTGAAAAAGGAATTATTTTCATGCCAATATCTGAAGCTATTCAAGAGCATCCAGAATTAGTACGAAAATATATTGGTTCTGTTGTACCACCAACTGACAACTTTTACGCTGCGTTAAACTCGGCTGTATTTTCAGATGGATCTTTTTGTTATATTCCAAAAGGAGTTCGTTGTCCAATGGAATTATCTACTTACTTCCGTATTAACGAAGGAGGAACAGGACAGTTTGAGCGTACGTTAGTAGTTGCTGATGAAAGTAGTTACGTTTCTTACTTAGAAGGATGTACTGCTCCACAACGTGATGAAAATCAATTACACGCAGCAGTTGTTGAGCTTATTGCTTTAGACGATGCTGAAATAAAATATTCAACAGTTCAAAACTGGTTTCCTGGAGACTCAGAAGGTAAAGGAGGAGTATATAACTTTGTTACCAAAAGAGGTTTGTGCGAAACCAATGCTAAAATTTCTTGGACGCAAGTTGAAACAGGGTCAGCAATTACATGGAAGTACCCAAGTTGTATTTTAAAAGGAAATAATTCTGTAGGTGAATTTTATTCAATTGCTGTAACAAACAATCATCAACAAGCCGATACGGGTACTAAGATGATTCACTTAGGAAAGAATACCAAATCAACTATTATATCAAAAGGAATTTCAGCAGGTAAGTCGCAAAACAGTTATCGTGGTTTAGTTCAAATAAATTCAAGAGCAGAAAATGCACGTAACTTCTCTCAATGTGATTCTTTATTAATGGGTAATGAGTGTGGTGCTCATACTTTTCCTTATATCGAAGCTAAAAATAAATCGGCTCAAATAGAACACGAAGCTACTACTAGTAAAATTGGTGAAGATCAATTATTTTACTGTAATCAACGTGGTATTGATACTGAAAAAGCTATTGCATTAATTGTTAATGGGTTTAGTAAAGAAGTATTAAATAAGCTTCCAATGGAATTTGCTGTAGAAGCTCAAAAATTATTAGAAATTTCGTTAGAAGGTTCTGTAGGATAATTAACCTAATGTGTTAATTATAAACACAACAATTATTAAAAATTAAACGTACGCTTATAGTCAACAGCTTAAAGCCAATAGTATAAGAACAATGTTAAAAATAGAAAACTTACACGCACAGGTAGAAGACAAAGATATTCTTAAAGGAATTAACTTAGAAGTAAAAGCAGGAGAGGTTCATGCAATTATGGGACCAAACGGTGCAGGTAAAAGTACCTTATCATCTGTAATTGCCGGTAATGAAACTTACGAAGTAACTTCTGGTTCTATTGAATTAGAAGGAGAAGATATTAGCGAATTAGCTCCTGAAGAAAGAGCCCATGCTGGTGTATTCTTATCATTCCAATACCCTGTAGAGATACCTGGTGTTACTGTTACAAACTTTATTAAAACAGCCATTAACGAATCTCGAAAAGCCCAAGGTTTAGAAGAAATGCCTGCTAAAGATATGCTTAAAAAGATTCGTGAGAAATCAGAATTATTAGAAATCGATCGTAAATTCTTATCTCGTTCTTTAAACGAAGGATTTTCAGGAGGTGAGAAAAAACGTAATGAGATTTTCCAAATGGCTATGTTAGAACCTAAATTAGCTATTTTAGATGAAACTGATTCTGGTTTAGATATTGATGCTTTACGTATTGTGGCTAATGGAGTTAATAAGTTAAAATCTAAAGATAACGCTGTAGTAGTTATTACCCACTATCAACGTTTATTAGAATATATCGTTCCTGATTATGTACACGTTTTACATGATGGAAAAATTGTTAAAACTGGAGATGCTTCTCTTGCTTTAGAGCTTGAAGAAAAAGGATACGATTGGATTAAAGCAGAGGTAAATAGTTAAAAAGTTGAAAAGTAAAAAGTGAAAATTTGCTCATAAGATAAGCCACTTTTCAGTTTTACAAACTTTTATACTTTATAAACTTTACAACTAAAAACAATGGAGTTGAGAGAAAAAATATTATCATCATACGTAGCTTTTGAAGACAATGTAAATATTAATTCAGATTTACATGAAATAAGAACAAAAGCACTACAAAATTTTGAAAAATTAGGCTTTCCTACAAAAAAATTAGAAGCTTGGAAATACACTTCTTTAAATTCAGTTTTAAAAGAAGATTATAGTATTTTTCCTGATAGAGATGCTTCTGTAGAGTTTGCTGATGTAAAAAAATACTTCATTCATGAAATAGATAGCTATAAAATAGTTTTTGTGGATGGTAAATACAGTTCTTTTTTATCAACCACTACTCATGATGGAAAAGATATTTGTTTATTATCTGCTGCTTTTTCTAAAGAAAAGTATAAACCTATTATTGAAAAATATTTTAACAAAATTGCTAAACAAGATAATTTAACGTCTTTAAATACAGCTTTTGCTACAGAAGGTGCATTCATTCACATCCCAAAGAATGTTGAAGTTGAAAAACCTATTCAGATAATTAATTTTACTACAGGTAAAGAACATGCAACCATGTTACAGCCTCGTAATTTAATTATTGTAGAGCAAAATGCACATGTTCAAATAATAGAGCGTCACCAAAACCTTAATAATAATGCTGTGTTAACAAATGTTGTAACTGAGATTTATACAGACACACATGCTACAGTAGATTATTACAAGATTCAGAATGACAATAATGATGCTTCTTTAGTTGATAATACATATATCGAGCAACAGAAAGAAAGTACATGCTCTGTACATACTTTTTCTTTTGGTGGCAATATTACTAGAAACAACTTAAACTTCTACCAAAAAGGAGAATATATTAACTCTATTTTAAAAGGAATTACCATTATTGAGGGGAAACAACACGTTGACCATCATACTTTGGTAAACCATATAGAGCCTAACTGTGAAAGTCACCAAGACTATAAAGGTATTTATACCGATCGTTCTACTGGTGTGTTTAATGGTAAAGTTATTGTTGAAAAAGAAGCTCAAAAAACAAATGCTTACCAACAAAACAACAATGTTTTAATAAGTGATAAAGCAACTATAAATGCTAAACCTCAATTAGAAATTTTTGCTGATGATGTAAAATGCTCTCATGGTTGTACCATAGGTCAATTAGACGGTCAAGCTTTATTTTATATGCAGCAAAGAGGTATTCCAAAGAAAGAAGCAAAAGCTTTACTTATGTACGCCTTTGCAAATACTGTTTTAGAGAGTGTTAAAATACCAGAGGTTAAAAAAAGAATTACCAAATTAATTGCCAACAAATTAGGGGTTAATATTGGTTTTGAACTATAAAACAAACAAAAGGCATTATATTTAATAATGCCTTTTTAATTCTTTAAATGTTATGAAATATAAGTTTTTAAAAAGCTTATCAACCCCTTACCCATATTTATTTCATACCAAAAGAAACCTTATTATTGCTTGTATACTAAGTATTTTAATATTCTTAGTTAACTATTACTTTTCTCAAAATACTGTTACAAACAATTTTTTTCCATGTTTAACGGCTAGTATAGTTACTTTTTTGAGCATCTTATTTTTTACTGAATTGGTGCCCACCATTTTTTTTACTTCTGAAATTAAAGAAAATTGGAATACTTTAAGAGAATTTTTCTTTACTCTTGGTATTCTTATTTCAATAGCTCTTTTTCAAAATAGTTTTCTGTACCCTATCAAAAATAGTGTTAATAGTAATTTTTTTTTAAGTTTTATTAATACTTTCTCTTATGTTATTTTAATCGGTACTACACCTATACTCATTATTATTTGGATAAACTATGTGGTTATTTTAAAAGAAAATTTAAGAAGTGTTAAAGCGTACAATAAAGAGCTCGAGAAAGAATTAAAACAAAAAAACAAAGAGATTGTTTTATCTATAAAAACGAATAATATAAATGAGACATTAATTCTTGATTTGGCTACTTTTTTATTCGCTAAATCCGAAGGGAATTATGTAGACATATACACTAAGACTCTTAACTCTGTAGACATTAAACCATACAGAATATCTATTCAAAAATTACTTAATAATTTATCTGATTACCCCTTTATTTTAAGTACACATCGTTCTTATATAATTAATATTAAAAATATTAGAAGAACCTCTGGAAATGCGAGGAACTATAAAATATCATTTCCTAATGTTTCCCATGAGGTTCCTGTATCTAGAAATAAATTTAAATTATTTAAAGAGAAGTTTGACAAGTTTTATAAATAGAATTTATAATGTATATCCTATTCCCATTCCAAAAAACAATCTTGAATCAAAATCACCTGGTCTAAACCTTCCGCTATCAACAATTCCTTTTAATGAACTCCAAACATCAAAGGTTATAGTTATTCTATTAAAAGTATAACCTAGAGAATTTATCATTCCGTAATTAAAGTAAGAATGTGAGTTTTTATACTTTTCATATACACCTAAGTGATCTATATATAAACTTCCTTTTGATTTTAAGTTAGTATAGCCAAGAAAAGGTTGAATTGACATGTAAAATCTTCTTTTATTAAAAGGATAAAAACTAAAATCTACCAAACCAACAACAGATAAGTCTCTTGTGTAGCCATCAACAAAACCTGTAAACATATTTTCGTCTTCATTAATAAAACTGTTTTGATAGGCTGCTCCTACCATTAAGGTAATCTTCTTACTTTCCAACAATTTCCTTTTCGCTTTAAAAACAAAACCATAATGCTTTCCAAAACTTGTATTAATTATATCAGTCGTATAGCCCAATTCTAATTTCCACTTTCTTGTAGTATCATGTTCTTGAGCATTCATAAAAAAACTACTTAACAATACTATGTATAAAATTTTCTTCATTTTTTTCTTATTCAATAATTTGTAATCCATTTTTAAATCCTATGATCGGACTATTTCTGTGAGAAATATTTTCTAATCTTTCATAACTGAAATTAAAATCATTATAGTTATTCAATTTTAGTCGCTTAACCATTGCTTCAAATGATGCGTTCATACCAACTCCTTCAAGGTCTCCCATAGCCATGTAAAAAGATTTGCCATCTAACAAACTCAACTTCTTAGCTTTTTCTTCTAAATCGAAAATAAATGAGTTATACCACATTAAATTAGGGCTTACCACAATTGCATTATCAAAAGGGTTTTCTTGTTCTTCTTGCAGCATAACATATAAAGCTAAATAACCTCCAAGTGAATGCCCATAAATTGTTTTTGTTAAACTCTTTATTTCATAATCCTTTTCAATCACAGGGATTAACTCAGAATTTAAAAAGCTAATAAACTTCTTTGCTCCTCCTGAATCTCCATCAAAATCTCTGTCATACGGGTAAGAATAATCTGTACCTCTTTCATTATCGCCCGCATAACCTATGCTCACTATAATGGTATTTTCTTTTTCTTCTAAACTTAACATTTGCATACATTCATTATAATAGTCGTCACCATCTAATAAATAAATCACGTGATAATCTTTAGTTACATCAACTTCTTCAATGCTCCCTATTTTAATAGCATACTTAAAATTTGTTGAGTTCGATTTTAGAGTGAATTTTTGCTGCTTAATGTTAGAGGGTAAATCTTCTTCAGTGCAACTCATAAAGAAAAAGAGTATAAAACTTAAAAATACAAAAGGTTTTTTTGTGTAAGAATGCGTAATCATTTTTTATGTTTTTTATTAATCCGCATCAAAAATATCTCTCTCACTTGCCTTTAAACATTGTAAAAAGATATATGGTATGAAATGTTCTTTATTTGTGACAAATGGACTCTTTATAGTATAGTTTATATAGTGATTTTTCTTTTAAACCATACTTTTTTAAACCTGATTAAAAATTTTTCTTTATTTTGATGAAGCCTATTAAATAAGTATTACTAATCGCTGATGTTGTATAGAAAACTTACACTCTTGTACAATCGAAAATACAAGTTTTTATGAGTGACATAAACTTAACCAAAGCGCAAAACAACACTACTTTTTATATGATTATTAGTATTATTGTTATTTATTTAAGCTCACTTTATTGTAAAAAATAATAATGACAATTTCTCTTTTTTAAAACCTCTCCAAAAGGTGTTTTTTGCTTCAATAAAATATTTGTGTAATGAATTAAATTTATCTACGTCAAAAGTATCGTAAACTAATTTATTTACTTAAAATTTAAAAAATGCGAAAAACAATTACTCTCACCTTTACCTATTTACTAATTTTTGTGAGTGTTCAAACACAGGCACAAACTGATGTATATGATGCTTTATTAAAAACCTATGTTGATTCTCAAGGTAATGTGGATTATAAAGGGCTAAGAAAAAATCGGGCGGTTTTAGATATATATATAAAGCATTTGAATAACACCATACCTAGTAATAAATGGTCGCAAAATAAAGCAAAAGCTTTTTGGATTAACGCTTACAATGCTTATACAATCAAATTAATTTTAGATAGTTATCCTTTAAAAAAAATTACCGACATTAAACGTAAAGGAAGAAATGCTTGGAAGATTCCTTTTGCTTCTGTTGGTAAAAAACTATACTCGCTAGATTATATTGAGCATAAAATACTTCGTAGATGGCATGATGACCCTAGAATTCATGTTGCCTTAAATGCAGCATCTAAATCTGGACCTCGATTTGTAAATTTTGCTTTTACTAAAGAGAATATAGAAGAAGCGTTGGAAAACTTAATGAAAGCTTTTATAAACGACTCCACAAAAAATAAGATTACGTTAACTAAAGTTGAAGTTTCAAAAATATTTCAATGGTACCAAGAAGACTTTACCTCTCGTAATACTTTAGTAGATTATATAAATAAGTACTCTCACATTAAAGCTAATGATAATGCCGAAGTGCTATATTTGGACTACGATTGGAGCTTAAACAACAAATAGATTACGTTTAAAAGATGAAAGACACATCTTGTTTTTCATCTTTTAAACATGCTGGTCTATTAAAATCATGTTTCCATCAGGATCAAAGAAAACGATGCTAGAAGGGCCCGAAGTCTCTTCATCTGCCTCACTTTTCAATTTGATGTGATTTTCTTTTAAATGTTGTTGAATGGTTCTTACATCGTCAAAGTCATCTAACTCATTGGCATTTTCATCCCAACCTGGATTAAAAGTAAGAATATTATTTTCAAACATACCTTGAAACAACCCAATTAACGAATTACCATTTTTCATAATCAAATAATTGCTTTCTATTTGACCTGCAAAAACAGTGAATCCCAACGTTTCATAAAATTCTTTCGACTTATTAATATTTTTCACTGATAAACTAATTGAAAAGGCTCCTAGTTTCATAATTTTATAGCTTTAATTTTTTTCTTCAAAAAATATAATACTCCCTTTTTACAAATAAATTTTTAGTCTGTTTAATAACAATTTATGACAGTAAGAAGAGTGTATAAGATAATCATTTTATTCAATTCATCCTTTTAAAAATAAATAAAAAAATCCCACACAAGTTGTGTGGGATTTTTTTATTTATCTGTATAAACTTTATACTACATTTCTAAAGCTTTGGTAGGGTTATTATCCATTAATAGCTCTACAGGATTTTCTAACGCTTCTTTTACAGCGACTAAGAATCCAACAGACTCACGACCATCAATAATTCTGTGATCGTATGATAATGCTACATACATAATTGGTTGAATCACTACTTCGCCATTAACTGCCATTGGGCGATTTACAATATTATGCATTCCTAAAATCCCACTTTGTGGAGGGTTGATAATTGGTGTAGATAACATAGAACCAAATACACCACCATTCGTGATAGTAAACGTACCTCCTGTCATTTCATCAACTGTAATTTGTCCGTCACGTGCACGTAATGCTAAACGCTTTACTTCGCTCTCAACTCCTCTAAACGTTAAATTTTCAGCGTTTCTTATTACTGGCACCATTAATCCTTTAGGACCTGATACTGCAATAGAAATATCTTGGAAATCGTGACTTACTTTGTAATCTCCATCAATCATAGAATTTACATCTGGATACATTTTTAAAGCTCTTACTACTGCTAAAGTAAAGAATGACATAAATCCTAAACCTACACCGTGTTTTGCTTTAAACGCTTCTTTATACTCGTTACGTAAGTCGAAAATTGGTTGCATATTAACCTCATTAAAAGTAGTTAACATCGCTGTTTCGTTCTTTACAGAAACCAAACGTTGCGCTACTTTACGTCGTAACATTGATAACTTTTTACGTTCTGTACCACGAGATCCCATTCCTGGAGTTCCCATTGAAGGCACTGCTTTTACAGCATCTTCTTTTGTTACACGACCGTCTTTACCAGTTCCTTTAACATCAGATGGATTCATCCCTTTTTCAGCTAATACTTTCTTAGCTGCTGGAGATGCTGTACCAGTTGCATATCTTTCTTTTGCTGGTTCAGCCTTAGGTGCTTCTTTTTTCTCCTCAGTTTTTGGTGCAGCTGCTTTTGGTGCTCCAGCTCCATCTGGCTTTGCAGCATCCATATCAATATGACAAACTACTGCTCCTACTGCTACTGCATCACCCTCTTCAGCTTTTAAAGTGATTATTCCGCTTTCTTCCGCAGGTAATTCTAACGTTGCTTTGTCAGAATCTACTTCGGCAATTGGTTGATCTTTCTCAACGTAATCACCATCTTCAACTAACCAAGTTGCGATTTCTACTTCTGTAATTGATTCCCCCGGAGAAGGAACTTTCATTTCTAAAACCATCAGTTCTAAATTTTATATATCTGAATTATTTTATTTCTTTTATTTGGGCGTTTCCCTATCGGGTCGGGCTTTTCGCACTACACGGTAGTTTGCTTCTATCCCTAACGCATTTATTTTTTAATCAAAAACCTTATCTATAATAGCTTGATGACGTCTTTTAAAACGTGCACTTGAACCTGCTGCTGGCGCCGAACGGTACTCTTCCGAGGCACATTCTAACCTAGCTAATTCAAAACGTTCTAACATATAACTCCAAGCTCCCATATTTTTAGGTTCTTCTTGCGCCCAAACATAACGTTCTACATTTGGATACTTGTCCATTACTTCTTTAATTTTATCATTATGTAATGGGAACAATTGCTCTATACGAACTAAAGCTACATCTTCTCTTTCTAACTTTTCACGTTCTGCTAATAAGTCATAATAAAATTTACCTGTACAGAACACCATTTTCTTAACTTTTGATGTATCGATAGTATCATCAATCACTTCTTGGAAAGTTCCGTTTGCTAAATCTTCAATAGGATTTACTGCTTTAGGTAAACGTAATAAACTTTTTGGTGTGAAAACAATTAATGGTTTTCTAAAATCACGCTTCATCTGACGACGCAAAATATGATACATATTTGCTGGTGTAGAACAGTTTGCTATTGTCCAGTTATCAGTTGATGACGATTGTAAGAAACGTTCAATTCTACCTGATGAATGCTCTGGTCCTTGACCTTCATACCCGTGAGGTAGTAACATTACCAATCCGTTTTGTAACTTCCATTTATCTTCTGCTGAAGAAATATACTGGTCGAACATAATTTGTGCTCCGTTGGCAAAATCACCAAACTGAGCTTCCCAAATGGTTAGGGTATTTGGAGCTGCCATTGCATATCCATAATCAAAACCTAACACTCCATATTCTGATAAGTGAGAGTTGTAAATAGTCATCTCTCCTTTATTCTTAGGGTTTGTGTTTAATAAATTTACACGCTCTAAAGTTTCTTCATCACGCATAATTGCATGACGGTGAGAGAACGTTCCTCTTTCTACATCTTCTCCTGAAATACGAACATCGTATCCTTCTTCTAACAACGTACCGTATGCTAAGTTTTCAGCTGTACCCCAATCTAACAAATTATCTTCAAAAACCATTTTTTCACGGCCTTTTAAGATACGTTCTGCTTTACGAACAAACTTGTGTCCTTCTGGTGTTTTTGAAATAACTCTTGCTATGCCTTTTAAACCATCTACTGAATAGGTTGTATCTACAGGCTGTAACATATCTTGTAATTGCTTACGTACAAACCCATCCCATACATCAGGCATGAACTCTTGAATTTTAGACGTTTCTTTCTTTTTAGATTCTGTAAATTCAGCCTCTAAATGCGCCTTAAATTCATCTGTTATTTTCTGTAAGTAGTCCGTTGTTATACTTCCTTCTTCTATTAATTTATTAGCATAAATTTCTCTTGCATTTTTATGCTTAGAAATTGCCTTATATAATTTTGGCTGAGTAAAACGTGGTTCATCTCCTTCGTTATGACCGTATTTACGGTATCCTAATAAGTCAATAAAAATGTCTTTGTTGAATTTCATACGATATTCAACAGCCATTTCCATAGCGTGACAAACAGCCTCAGCATCATCAGCGTTTACGTGTAATACTGGAGATAACGTTACTTTAGCTACATCAGTACAATACGTACTTGAACGAGCATCTAAATAATTGGTTGTAAAACCAACTTGATTATTTACTACCACATGAATAGTACCTCCTGTTTTGTATCCGTTTAATTGTGCCATTTGCACAACCTCATACACAATACCTTGAGCTGCAACGGCCGCATCACCATGTACTAGAATTGGGAGTATCTTATTTTCGTTTCCTTCGTAGTCTTTATCAATTTTAGCTCTAACAATTCCTTCAGCAACTGCATCAACAGTTTCTAAGTGAGATGGATTTGGAACTAAATTCATCTTCATCTTTTGTCCACCTTGATACGCTTTGCTTAAGGTTAAACCTAAATGATACTTAACATCTCCATCTATATCTTGATCTTCAAAATCTTTTCCTTCAAACTCACTAAATAAATCGCGAATAGGTTTTTTAAAGATGTTTACCAAAGTGTTTAAGCGTCCACGATGTGCCATTCCTAACACGCATTCTTCCACTCCATACAATTCAGCCGCGTCTCTAAGCGCTACACTTACCCCTGGAATTAATGTTTCTCCTCCTTCAACAGAGAATCGTTTTTGACCTACATACTTTGTTTGCAAAAAGCTTTCGAAAGTTGATGCTTGATTTAGCTTCGTAAGAATATACTTCTTAGACTCTACATCATAGCTTGGATGGTTAGCATTCTTATTCAAACGCTCATTCCACCACTTTAACTCCTCAGGGTTGCGTACATACATATACTCAACTCCAATGCTTTCGCAGAAAACAGACTTTAAATAGTTTATAATTTCTGCTAAACTTTTAGGTCCTATTCCTAAAATCTCTCCTGCATTGAAAACAGTGGATAAATCTGATTGATTTAATCCAAAGTTTTCAATATCTAATGTTGGAGTATATGTTCTTCTATTTCGTACTGGGTTTGTTTTGGTAAACAAATGGCCACGGGTACGATAACCGTTAATTAAATCGATTACTAAAAATTCTTTACGTACTTCTTCAGGGACTTCTACCGAAACTTCTTCATCTGTTAATGAGTATTTCTCGTTAGCCAAATCATATCCTTGAAAAAAACTTCTCCAACTTGGTTCTATCGCATCAGGATTTTTTTGATATTGTTCATACAAATCACCTATAAAACCTGCATGTACTGCGTTTAAGAACGAAAACTTGTCCATATATTTTGTTATACTTTTCTATCAATAAGAATAATGGAGACAAAAGTACAACTTTTACGAAAAATACCATTCCTTTTTAGTCTAATTTTAAACTCTTTAACGAGTATTAGCTTTTTGTTAAATTTCAGTTAAAAACATAATTTCCTTAAAAAATAAACAACTGAAATCCAGAGATAAGTAATTTTAATCTTACTTTTTTTTAAAAATAATTTGCAGATATAAAAAATCCCCTTAAATTTGCACTCGCATTTTAAGACAAGTATGTTTTAAATTCCTCCTTAGCTCAGTTGGTTAGAGCATCTGACTGTTAATCAGAGGGTCCTTGGTTCGAGCCCAAGAGGGGGAGCAAAGGCAACGTAGAAGCCGATAATTTCTACAACACATATATATTGTTCTACATGAACATTCCTCCTTAGCTCAGTTGGTTAGAGCATCTGACTGTTAATCAGAGGGTCCTTGGTTCGAGCCCAAGAGGGGGAGCAAAACAAAAAAAATCAATCTAAAAAAGATTGATTTTTTTGTTTTAATGATTTTCACCAACTGCTCTATTCATTACATCTTTTTTTATATTTATCTTCTCTATAAATGTCTTTTTCACCTCAGAATACACAACACTATAATCCAATCTAAGAATACTATAGTATCAGATAAATAACACCTTAATTGTAATACAATCCTGTTTCTACATCTTTGTATTGACCCTGATACCTAAAAGAAATGAGTAACTTTACTGAAATATCTTAGTTAAGAATATAGTAAATCAACATTAAGTAAAGGCTCATTTTTCTCTAATATACCTTCTTCTCTATATACAAGAAACGAAGTAATTACAGTTTCTGAATCATCGTTTTTTAAACAAAAAGGTTTTAAGTATGTTTTTTTTCCTTTTCCTTGTAATTTAATTTTTGGCCACTCTTTTTCTAAAAATTTAGGCCAAGTACTTAATTCATATCCTGGAACAATACTTAACTCATTTATCTTTTCGTCGATATTAAAAATACCTTCTTGTTTGAACTCTTCTCCCAACAAGGGTTTTATTAACTTTGAATATTCTGAACTATATATAGGGTATGTATAAGGGTTAATCCCCCATACGATCATAATTATTTCTTCTTCAAAAAGTTTATCTATGAGTTCAGAGGTAGAGAACTCAACCACTAAGTCCAATTCTTTTTTACCGTACTCTAACTCAATTACTTTTTTCATTCTAGGCAAATCAACAAGGAAAAACCCCAAATGATTATACCCATCAAAAACATATTGAATATCGTCAGTCTTCTCGTTTACTTTTTTTGTTTCCGAAAAATAAACATATACATTTATAATGTCTGTAGGCACTGGTATTACTTCTAAGGCTCCATGACTATTGATTGGATTACTTTCATAAATTTTCACTCCAACAAAACACTCTTTATCAAAAGCTAAATTAAAGTTCAATTTATTATTAAATGAAGAATCCTCATTAGATAATATTATTTCTGAATCTGGTTTGATTAAAAATTCTCCAAGCGAACTATCCACCAACTTATCCCCTAATATTTCGTCTGTATATGATAATTTTTCTTCAACTATTTCTATTATAAATCTAATATTATATTGCTTATTTAATACTCTATCACAACTAATACTATTCTTTTTACCATCTATGGTAAGATAAAGTTTATTTAGTATATTTTCTCCACCTCTTGTGGCAATTACTTTTGTAGTATTCATAAATTACTTACATTTAACTTCAATTCCTTGTTCTTTAGCCCATTTTTTGTTAACTTCCATGCTTCTTGAGGAGATACATTCGTTTTTATTAACTTACCCTTTGTTCCGTCGCTATTAATTAGATGAAGGTCTCCTTTGTATTTCTGAATTGCTGGATTATTGTAATGTTTCTGTAATGAAGTTAACCATTCATCGTTTGACATTCCTGCTTTTTTGATCTGATCTGCTTTAACCAAAGGCTTGGTATCTGACCCTAAACCGTTATACCCATGCATAGCACTGTGATTATTACCAGAAGAGAATTGTGAATCGCTCCAATACATACTTGGCACACCTGTTTGTTTATTAAATGGTTCTATACCCAAATCAGTAGCTGCCTTATGTGGAACTATGTGATGTCCTTGGTTTACGGGATTACTCAAAGGCATTAACCCAAAAACATCAACCCAGTTATTAGAATCTGCTACATAAGAATACATGTTAGGCATTCCCCCAACTAATCCTATTGGATCTTGAGAAATATACCACCCCGTTTCAATCGAATAATAACGAAGCCTATTGTAATACAAGCCCGTTTCTTCATCTTCATACTGCCCTTGGTAACGAAAAGGAATGAACGTTTTTTCTCCCGTAAAACTACTAGCTTTTCCGTATATATCCAACTCACATTCCCATACTTTTTTACCACTACTATGATATGCTTGTATAGGTGTACCTAAATGATCGGTGAATACTATATATTCTACTCAATTTCTTCATATAAATCTTCAATTTCATTAAAAATATCTTCAGGAATTCCTTCAATGTATTTTTCTGAACTTGATATTTTTTTACCCTCTATTTTATCAAACATAACTAATGGTATTTTGGTGTTCTCTAAATCAGGATATTCCTGTGTCCAGTCTAAACCATCATCATCTTTTGGGTTAAAACCTAAACTTTGATTAGTATAAAACTCAGAAATATAATTTTTCTCTATCTCATTTTGATATTCAAAACCATGTTTGGGGCTTGACATCCAATAAATCATTAGAATAGTCGCCTTTTCTGTTTGTTGATTTTTAACTAACCACTGCAAAAAAGTTTTACTACTGTCATAATTCCAATCCATAGCCATTTTGTGCCACTCTATTGGATTTGTTTTTTTTGCATAATTAATTATTTTATCATCTGCTATTTTTATAATTTCTTGTTCAGTCATAATAAATAGTTTACTAATGGCATCTTACTGGAGTTTTTCCTTTTCTTGAACTTAATCTTTTTCTTTCAGCTTTTTGTATGGCACTAATTTTCTTTCTAGCTTGTGTAGCACTAATCTCTCCTGCATCAAACTGTTGTTTTACTGCATTTACTCTAGCACCCATATCGGTATTTATACCTGGATGACTTCCTCTATGATAATAATCAAAACCTCCCTGTTGAGCTACATCTGCATTTTTAGGTAAGAACACACCTTTTGAGGCCTTATCTTTTGCACCACCTAGACCTATATCATCAAAAAACTGTTGATTATCAACCCAAACTTCGTGAGGTATTACGTGATGTGCTTGAAAGTTTCCTCTAGTAAAAGGATCCATTCCAGCTTTGGATAAGTTTCTACCTAAAGTTCCACTTCCTTTACTTAAACCAAAAACATCAACCAAAGCATTACTATCTCTTACATACGCATAAAAATTCGGCTCTCCAGAGTGAAATCCTATGGGGTCTTGAGACATATAAGTTCCTGACTCCGGAGAATAATACCTAAATCAATTATAGGCTAACTCTGTTTCTCTATCATAGTACTGCCCTTGATATCGAAAAGGAATGAACGTTTTTTCTCCTGTAAAACTAAGGGGTTTTCCGTATACACCCAACCCACATTCCATCTCTTTTCTTTTGCCTTCATTGGACTCTATTAGGCTTAAAACCAAATAAACTTTCTTACGACAAAAAACACAGTTTAATAACTGTGTTTTTTATCGTATTCTTTTATTACTTACCTCACTTGTAGTGAACCTTATATAAAAAAAAGAGAGGACTAAAAAATTATTGAAAAGTCATTTTCTTTTATTCCTTCTTCTATCCTAGTAGGGTGATGAATTATCCATTCTTTATATTTTGACCTCTCATCAACACTTATATTCATCTTCTGCCCTCCTTTCCATAATATAGGAGAACCTATATCTCCTAATAAAAATGTTATTCCACTGTAATTAGAATCTTTTTCTTTATCATAATTTTCAGTTTCAAATATAAACCTCCATCTCTTTTTCTCAAAAGCCATGGCTATATGAATGGGTTCAAACATTAGTCCTGAATTTATAATAATATCTTTATTCTCTGGTATACTTCCTCTATAATTAAATACTTCAATTAAATCTCCTGTAGTTTTATTTATATTGATTAATCTACCAAAAGCATAATCTTCATCTTTATCAAATTTATAATTTGAATAACTTTTTCTATTATCTTTTATACCCAATGGCAAAAACAATGGGATGAAAAATATATTTCCTTCTTTTTCTTCCATGTATTTCATATTATTTACATCCTTTTTTTAATTTATCATACTCAGCTTTAAATGCCTTTCCTCTTTTATCTGTTCTTGTTTTGTCAAATGAGTTTATTTTATTACCTCTATTGGTCGTTGAAATATCTTCTCCTATTATGCCAGTTTTTGTACTATGCTTTTCAATTAAAAACTGCTCATGTCCCCTAGCTTGCTCAATAGTTAAATCTTCATGCAAAACTTTATGTATTGTATTGTTCCCATACCTACCAGTATCCATATGTTGATCCATCCTAACTTGAACATTCTGTTTTGTAATTCCAATATAGTACGGGGTTGCACTTCCTTTATCATATAAAGCATATACAGAAAATCCTCCAGTACCTAAAGGATCCAACCCATAAGGGTCAACCCATGTATTACTATCGTGAACATAGGCATAAATATTCGGATTATTCCCTGCCAACCCAATCGGATCCTGAGAAATGTAAGTTCCTGTATCAGGTGAATAATATCTAAACCTATTGTAATACAGTCCTGTTTCCTCATCTTCATACTGCCCTTGGTAACGAAATGGTATAAAAGAACGTTTACCAGTAATATTACGAATTTTACCGTAAATATTATATTCTGCTTCCCATGCTTTATCTTCTTTATTTTTATATAAAATTGTGTTTTCTAGTTCTACTACATTCTCACAAGCAAGGTATTTATGCCAGCTAGTGCCTTACTTAGAGACTCTAAAACTCAAATAAGTATAACAATAAAAACAACTACATCTAAATATGCCTATTTCTATTTTGCATTGTTTTCTAATTTAGAATATTAACATAATAAAAGTCAGTGAAGTCAGTTTTTCACTTCCAAAACCCTGCATGAGAATTTTGAAATTGATATTTCAAAGCCAAAGACTCAAACTCATTAGTTTCAGAATTATCCTTACTTCTAAAGTAAAAAGTATCTAATAACATATTCTTTGCAATCTTTTTAATCTCTCCAAATTCTATATTAGCATCTGTTATTGCTAATTTTTCCAATTTTTTATATGAGACTATATTATGGATATTCTGCAAATTTTTACAATTTAAAAATTCTAGTCTTTTAATTATTTTAGACTTCAAAGAAGGAACTTCTGTAATCGTATTTACTCTATTGAATGAGATATTTTCTAAATCTAACAATTTGTTTAAAAATGAAAAATCAGCAATTTTCTTACAAAAACTAAGTTTTATAGTTTTTAAACTGGGATATTTTTGTGTCAGCAGATGTTCATTTTGTACATTATCAAGAATGACGAGTTCTTTTAAATTAGTATTCTTCGAAACATATTCTAAATTAATATCTTTTAGTTTAATCTTCACTAAAGAATCTTTGATTATGCTATAATCTTTTTTGTTTATTGAATGTTCAAAACTTAATTCTTTAAGATTATTATGTTTTTTCAGAACATTTAAGTTTATTTTTTTGTTATAAAACCCACCTAGAGAAAACGACTGTAAATCTTTTATGTAATCAATCTTATCTATACTTTCAAGAGGGGTTGAAGAACCAACAATAATACTAATATGTTTCAAATTATTTAAAAATTGTAATACATCCAAATTTCTAAATAAATTATCTCGATTTGTTTTGTTAGGATCACAAAACAGAATTAATTTAATACTTGAAATATCATTAAGAATTTCATTCAGTTTATTCAAAACATCTGCGCTAACTCCTTTTTCTATAGTTATGGTATTATTCTCTTTCAAAAAAGAAATATTATTTCTCAAATAAGATAGGTCTTTCTTGTCTAAATTCATATTTTAATTATTTACACATTCCTTTAGGTTTATAATGATCTTTAACTCTTTTATCTATTATTTCATCATAATCATCACCAAAAATATCAACCAACCATTTACACTCAAAATATTTGGTATTATACTTTATAAACTAAATAAGTTTTCAAACATTAAAAAACAGCTACAAATTAATGTAACTGCTTTTATTTTCATCTCTACACTGATTACAAATCCTCATCAACAAATTTAAAAAATTACTCATCTATCAATTAATCTCCTTCAAATAGACCTATATACTTTAAGCCATTGTAACTCTCCTTTGGTTCTTTTATTTCTAAACTGGAATCTTGATACCACAATATTGCATTAGCTTTTTTTATCCCTAAGCTCTTACAAACTTCTTTTACGTTATCCCATTCATATTCATCTATTGCTGCCTCTTCTAAAATTTCATCTAATTCAATTTCTTTCCCAAATAATGGTATAATCCCTATAAAGTCGTGATCAAACCATTTTTTCCCTATATCAGTACAGAAACCACATACTTTATAGTTTGGATCATCAAAATCTCCTTCAGTAGAATAATCTAACTTAAAATATTTCAAATATTCTTCTTGTGAAATATTTACACTACCAATCCATAAGTGCACTTTATTTTCTTCCATTTTATATTATTTACAAGGTGATAATTTCATGTGCTTTTTATGGTGTTTTGCAATTATTTTTTAGCTTCTAACTTAGTTTTTAATCCTTTTAAATCTTCTATTAATTTATTATGAAAATGTCTACCTGCTCTATGATGTTTTCCGTCAGGTAATATATTCCCTCTTTTATCTTTAACATTTGTAAATGTTACACAATCAGTCTCAACAGTCATTTTCTTTATTTCTACAGCTGTAAAACCAATTTCTTTAGCCTTAGCTTCCTGAGAAACTGGAAAGATTTCATACACACCATCAGCCCCTCTTAAAGCATTTGACACTGACTATTTATTATCAAGAACATCTTGAAGTGAAACACCAAACGAAGCGGTTAGTAAATAAATCATTCAAATATATTTACTTTATCATATTCAGATTTAATAAGTTCCTTTATATCATTAAAAGAATACTTTCTCTTTGTCTTTACAGTTAAGTCGACAAGTCTAAATTTTAAATCAAAGTTTTCATTATATCCTGTTGGTAAAACCGGTATTTTAGCCATGTTGGTTTCAAATAAAGCATTATTAATAACTGGCATATCTAATCCTAATTTTCTGCGAACTTTAATTAGGTTTATTAATTCCATCGGAATTAGTCCACTAGTTAAAAATTCTTCATTCTCCCATTTTTCTCCACCTTGCAATCCTATTCCGTTTAAATGATATTCGCAAAGCGCATCCCAATAATTAGACTCTATACTAGAAAAATCATCCCAGTTATCAATTAGCTTTTGATAAATACCATAACCATCCCCATACTTTAATACCAAGTCTTTTACAGGATTATATCCCAACCATTTCCCAACTAAAAAATGTGCTAATTGTGTGCTTGGATAAACTTTTTGCTTTTTAAATTCTTTGTTAGTTAGATTCTCTCTATCTGTTAAATATGCCAATGATTTCTCAAAAAGTAGTTTTATTAAGTCTTCTCTTTCTACGTACAAAGCATACTCATAAGCCCCTTTTAAATGGTCTATCCATTTATCGTTTATATGCCCATACGTCCAAAAAACTGCAGTACGTTCAAAATACTTCCAGCAATCTTCATTACCTTGGAATAGCAAGTTTTTTGCTTTAATATGAGTGCAATTGGGGTTAGAATTTAGCTTACCATAAAAATTTTTGAAATCATATTTATTTCTCTTATAATTTTTATATGAAAATTCATAACTACGATAAAACTCCCGTTTTTCTATTTCATTATCTAATACAATACCATATTTGTAATGCTTTTCTGCTTTATTAATCAATTTTTGCATTTTATGATTTACATTTTAGCCTGATAGAACGTTTATCAATATTAATTTGAAGTAATTTATTTTCCAACTTACCATTTTGTTTTGCATCATCAATTATATCTATTAAATTCTTTTGATAATCAGGCATATTCCCCCAAAACCCGTTTGTATTACCTTGAATTTTTCCAATATTATTATTTGTCCATTTTGGCATATTTCTTTTACTTCTCCACTTGCTTTGACTCGTTTTTACTTCAATAATATTAATCTCTCCTTTAGCAGTTTTAGTAACAAGATCAAAACCATGTCCAGAAGCATTTTGCACTGAACCTAAAATGCTATGACCGTTTTTGGCTAGATATTTTGACGCTACTTTTTCTCCCCAGTCTCCCATCTTCATACCGTCAACCATTTGGACTGCTAAACCCAAAGGGTCTATCCACATGTTACTATCATGCGTATACGCATAAAGAGCAGTTCCTCCCGCTAATCTAATCGGATCTTGGCTTATATACGTACCACTTTCAGATGAATAATAACGAAAGCGGTTGTAATACAATCCCGTTTCTTCATCTTCATACTGCCCTTGGTAACGAAAAGGAATGAACGTTTTTTCTCCCGTAAAACTACGAGCTTTTCCGTATATATCCAACTCACATTCCCATACTTTTTTACCACTACTATGATATGCTTGTATAGGTGTACCTAAATGATCGGTAATAATGGAATAAGTCTCATTGTTTTGTATTTTTGCTTGTGGCACAAAGCTGTCTTCTTCAAAAATCCAAGTAACTAAATCTTCCTTATTTGACAAACTCCATTCGTGTAAAGGCACATTTTTATCGTACACCCAATAGGTTATTTTTTGGTCGTTGTATTGTTTACTTATACGCCTGCCTAAAGCATCATACGTAAATGAAATAACATCTTTATTAGGTTGTATTACCTGAGAGAGCATTCCGTTTTCTTCCCATGTATAACGCCAAACCTCAACACTTTTTTTAGCTCTTTTTTCTACTAAATTACCATTAGCATCATAGTTATACTCAAAATCTGGGCACGATAGTAACTGACCTGCTTTACCATAGGTTCGTTCATTTTGAGCCTCGGTTTGGTATAAATTACCTACTGCATCGGGTAATTTATAGTCAAAACTACCATCTGAATACCCTGCTTTGGCTAAGTTATTAAAAGCGTCATAACTAAAAGCAACTCCTTTGTTTGCTATATTGTCAAAAATTCGGGTAAGCTTGTCGTTTATATCCCAACTATAGCGCCTATGTGTGGTTTGTTTTTCATTTACTGAAACCGCATGTACTTCAGGTTTTCCGTCGGGTCTTCTTTGCCAAGTATTGGTTACTCCTCCTGGTAAGTTACGTTCTATTTCTAAACCTAAAGCATCATAGACATATTGTGCTTGCCAACTCGCTTCTTCTGTTTTGGCTACCGTATTGGCTATTGAGTTGTCTTTATTACGAGTAATAGCTATATTGGCTCCTAAACTACTTTCTAAATCGGTACGATAACCCATAGCATTATAGGTGCTTTTTACCTCAATACCGTTTTGGGTTTCGGTTATTATATTTCCTGTTTCATCTCGTTTAAAAACAACAGTAGCGTTTTTATTTATAGCTTGAACTAAAAGTCCGTTTTTATCGTATTGATAAGTTTCTTTATCTCCGCTTGGGTAAACTACTTCGCTTACTTTTCCTAAACGATCGTATGTTATTTTGGTACTTACTCCTAAAGGGTCTATTTTTTCAACTACATTTCCTACTGGATTTGTTAAATAACGTTGAGTTTTTCCATCAAACCCTATTTCTTTAACAATGTGTCCTGCTGCATTGCGCTTAAAGCTATACACATTTTTTTCTTCGTTAACTATGGCTTTTAAGTTATCGGCTCTGTCGTATTTAAAAAGTATTTCTGTATTGTTTTGTTTACGACTTAAGAGTTTGCCTGCAGAATTGTATTTAAAATTTATATTATGTTGAGCGTCTTTTAGTTGTATTAAATTACCTAGGGCATCATATTTTAAGTTAATACGGTTGGCTTCCATAGTAACAATGCTTGTTACGCGCCCTAAACTATCGTATCGATAATTTTCTGCTATATTTTCGCTGTTTTTTATCGTTAGTACTCTACCTAACTCATCATATTTCCACTCGGTTACTACTTTATTATGATCGGTTATGGTATTTAATTGATAGTTTTTAGTATATGAGATATAGGTTCGTAAACCATTGGGGTTAATAACCGTGGTTAGTAAATTGTTTTCGTATTCGTAACGTGTTATATCGTTAGTATATCCTATTTGTGTTACAAGTTGCCCAATTTCGTTATATTCTAACAACATAACAGCTCCCATGGCATTGGTTACGCTTGTTAGTTTATTGTTTTCATAAGTATATAAGAGTTCTGCTCCGTTTGGCAACCGAATATGAGTTTGGTTTCCGTATACATCGTAACCGTAATAGGTGTTTTGCCCAAGAGCATCTGTATAACAAATTAGGTTATCGTTTAAATCATATTCCCAATATTCGCTGTGCCCTAAGGGGTTTTGTACTTGTACTATTTTTTCGTCATTAATATAATACGTAGTCGTGTTTCCTTTTCCATCTGTTATTTTAGTAATGCCCTTTTCGTATGTAAACTTCTCTACACTTGTACCATCGGTGAATCCTCGTTTGATACATTTTGGTTCGTCTGTTTTATTTTCATATTGCCAATAAAATACGCTTCCATTACCATCTATTTTTTTCGTTAAAAAGTTGTTATTGTATTCGTATTGCTCTGTAATACCTTCACTATTTGTTACCGAAGTTAATCTATTTTCTTCATCGTATTCATAGCTCACCAACGTATGCATTTTTCCTTCTGCCAGCACTTGCACCTGTACTATAAGATTATTTTCGTTACGTAAAAAGGTAATTTCACGATTGGCGGTATCGGTAATAAGCGTTAACATTCCGTTTGTATAATTCAAATCAATACTAAATTGATATTTTTGAACATTCGTTAGCTTATAATGGTTGTTTCCTAAAAAATTATCTTTGGTAAACACATACCATAAGTCTTCTTCGTAATTTTCTAGAATAATTTGATTTCCTTTACGTTGATAACTAATTTTTTCGTCTTTAAATACGTTTTCTTCTCCGTCTTCTACATAAGGTATGGATACAATGCTTCCATTGTTTTTTTTCCAGTTAATATATTGTTCGTGAACAACTAACTCTAAATATTGGTCAAAATTATGTGTCCAAATAGTACCTAAATCACTTTTATTATAGGTTACCCAAGATTGGTTATTTCGTTTCCATTCAAACGGAATAATTCCTGGCAATTCAAAATCGGTATTTTGGATGTTTAACTGTCCGGTTGGGATGTGTAACATAGCTTTTTTCTTTTTTAGGTTTTATGATGGGCAATTACAACCTTTCTTTAATTTTTTAGCAAGTTTTTTAAAGGTTTTACCTCCAAATTTCATTAAAAACTTTAGGCCTCCTAGCATAGCGAGTTTCATAACAACTCCCATTAAATCGGGTACTTGAGGTCCACCTACAATAACAGGAGGTCCTGCTGGAATAGGTATTGTGGTAGTGGTAGGTGTGTACATATTTGGCGATCCTAAAGGAATTCCTATACAACTACAAGTCATCATATTATAACTTGCAACACTAAAATAAGAGCTATCTACTTCTACTGTTTTACTACCAAAAAAGTGCAATCCTTCATGGTCTATTAACGGCATAGTAGCAGGATAAAATCCGGCTCCTAAAGGAAAGTGTTTTATGGTTCCTAAAGTAGCCATGGTACCTGCATTTGCTCGTTTTTGATTGTTTACATACACATTGGTTCCTATAACAGGAATATAATCCATTGGGTCGAAAATCATTCCTATAAAAGGGTGTGGTATAGGAATTGGTGCTGGTGATGGTGGTATAGTTACAAAATGAATATCTATACCCATTGCTATATTTGTATGTTTTGATGCTGGCTGCATATTTTTTTAGGTATTTGTTATCATACTAACTGGTTGTATCATTTCTTCTGGCTTAGGTTTTTTCCAATGTTCTCCCCAAATACTCTTTGCCAAATTTTCAACTGTTATTGCTGCATCTTTCTCATTGTTTGCATGGTATTTATCATACAGTTTTTCGCACACTAAAAAAAAAGTTGTGTAACGTAACATTGTTTTATCCAACTCTTTTACCGTTTCAAAACAGTTGTTAAGTAACTTGTAGGCTTCTTTACTGTTAAATTGTTTTACTGATAATTCGGAAGCTAACCTGATTGATTCTATATAAGTTGGATATACTTGATAGCTTTTAGCTGTTTCTGCTGTTTTTAAATAGTATTCAATAGCTTCACTTTTATTTCTTTTTACATGGTAAGTGGCTGCTGTAAAATTGTATCCCTGAATTAATAAACTCTCACAAACTGTATCGTCTTGAGCAATTCCATCATAGCAAGCTGTTAAAGCGTTTTTAAATTTAACCAATGCTTTATCGTACTTTTTAAGCTGAAAGTATGCACTACCATAAGTAATAAGCACCGTTGCCTCTAAACTTTTACTGGCTGCTTCTTTAGCTACTTCAATACCTTTATTCCCCCACAATTCAACTCCACGTATGTTTTCTTTTTGAAGCTCTTCAAATATGTTTAAAAGACAGGTATTTATAGCTATTCCTGGTTCATGAGCATCTCCAGAAGAAGCTACTATTTCTTTCATAGCCTGAAACATCTTTAAATTGGCTTCTATACTTACTTCTTTTACCTCGTTTGGTATATACCTAAAAGCTTTGCTATCTTTATAATCTACAACCATTATTTGTAAATTATCTGGAAGCTTTTCAGTTAAAGACAACACCCAATTTCCCCATTGTTTTCCTAATTGTTTTAAATTTTGAGGTAATAAAACTAGCACCAACCTAGCATTATTAGAAATAGCTTGTGCAAAAGAACTCATACACTCCAAGAACTCTTGTTCTCTATTCTTTACAGTTGTATTCTCATAAGGCTGACTTTGCCATTGTGGTAAAAGCTTTTTAGGAACTTCATCTCTATACTGTTTATTATTCCATGTGTCAATCCAAGCATTTTTTAGGTTTAAAGCAAAAGATTCCTCTTTATTATCGAAAAAAGGTATTGTAAACGGAAAAAAGAATTCTGACAAAACTCCATGTTCTCCCGATTCTAACAACACAAAAGCTTCTAACATTCTATACTCATTTTCTTCAATAAGCCATCTTACCAGTTTTGTGTCTTCTTTTACTTTTCTATACCATTTTGTTTGTAGTTGTGTAATTCTATGTGTTATAGCATTATTCTCCTGCATAGCTAATTAATTTAGTTTAAGCTTAGCTTAACATTTCCTTTTACACTAGTATTCATTCCTTGAATATCTACACTTTTCCCTTCTACACTATATTTACTCGACTTAGTTTCTTGTGTTTTAGATTCTATTTTAAGGTTCGATTTTGTTTTTATTTCTACTAAATCACTTCCCTCTTGTACTATTTTCTTAGAGTTTACAGAAACTTCGTCTTTACCATCTATAGTTACAGATTTACTAGCTTCTATTTTAATTTCTTCTGAACTTAGCGTTATACTTTTAGGTGCACTAATGCTAATGGTTTCATCTCCATTCAATGTAACCGTGCTTCCACTTGGATCACTAACTGTTATTTTTCCTTTTCCTTCATCATCATCAAACGTTATGGTACTTCCACTACGAGTTGTAATGCTTTTTATTTTATTGTTATCACTTCCTCCTGCTCCTGTTTTTCCATTAAAAAAACTTCCCATTACAAATGGACGATTAGGAGTATTATACCTAAACCCTATCATTACTTGATCTCCTTCTTCTGGTACAAAAACAAACCCTCTATTAACATTCACTTGATCACTTTTACCACCATCGGGAGTTAGTACTGGTATCCAACTAGATTTCATATTATCTACTTGCCACTGGAATTTTACTTGAACTCTTCCTTTATTTTCTGGATCTTTGTTGGATACGACTGTAGCTAGCTGTGGTTCAGCAATTGGGAAATTAACTTCAAAATTGGTAGGTAAAACTTCTACACTAGAAGCTATTGCGGTAAAGCTATTTTCATATCCATCTTTAAAAGCTTCATGCTCTATTTCAGTTATAATATACTCTCCATAAGGCTTCTGCTCTTTTGCTCCCTCTCCATCTTTAAACCCTGTTGCTAAAACTTTAATTATAGATCCTACAGTTAAACTTTGTTTGTTTGATTTACCTTTAATTACATGACTATTTGCCATTTTTGACGATCGTAAAGCTTCTATCGCTTTTTCTATTTTAGATTTGTCGTTAAAAACACCATTTAAATGTTGATTAGACGCTAATTTAAACACGTCTTTAGACGCTTTAAATGAATGAGCTCCTAATTCGTTAAGACCTTTTACATTTCCTTTTACTTTTTCTGAATGTTTTTCATCTAATAAACTGTTATAGGAAAATGCACTAAAATTATTTGGTTTTGTTTCAATACCTATATGTAAAGAAGGTAAATCTTTTCCATAAATAAGCTCTATAGCTGCTTTTTGAGAAGAAGGCTTGCCAAATAATAGTTTTTGACCATCGTAATATAACCATTCATTATATTGTTTTGCTAAACGTTTAATTAGTGTATAATGACTTTCGTTATACTGACATTCATATTCTATCTCTTCTTTAAAAACTGGGGTTACCTCAGCTTTAACACTAGCTTGCTCTGTTACATCTTTTATTATGGTAGATAACTCTTTTTTTAACCAAGACTGCAAGTGTTTACCTGCCTCTAACAAAATGGTTTTTGAATAGCCTGATACATGCAACCTACTCTCAAACCCGTTGTTATGTACTAACTCTATATTAGTTATTACTCCTGAAAAGCTATAATCTTCAAAAACAATCATCATATCTTTTCCTAGCCATTTTTTAGAAGCATCTATTGTATGTGTTCCTAACTTTTCAATAACTTGATAATCTAATTCAACACAGAAAAAGTGATGATTATATATTTGTTGCGCCAAGCTTATTGATTCATAATAATCAATAAACTGCCCGTCTATACTAATTTTAGTATCAAATTTTTTCATAATTTATTTTTTTTATTCGTAAAAGGCAAAATCTTTAACATTACCTTTCTTTTTTAATAAAGACGTTAAACTTTTTTTTACTCTAACCATCTCCTCATTAGTAACACTATGATTATCTGAACTAATCCTATAAATACGATTATCATAAGTTACCCATATCCAATTTATTGTATTGAATTTTATTTCTTTTTCTCTGTACTTTTTTAGATTATTAAAAACTGTGTGTGCATCGCTAATTTTATCAAAATCCCATTCTTCAATACTTATACACAAATCATTGTATTCTTGTTTTTCTTTTAACGATAAAACAGAAAGCGTTTTTAAACTTTTAACTTTTAAAAAAGACGTGTTTTCAAAACTTCGTGCTAATTCTTCTAAAAAAACTTTAGGATATTTTTTATAAATTTTTTTTTGAGATTCAGTAACCTCACAAAGATTAAAATTATCTTTTAGCTCCTTAAACAATTCATTAAGATAGCTATTGTCTTCTTTCAATTCAGAAAACACTGTATAATACTTGTTGTCTTTCTTTTGACCTAACGATGATGTACTTTTACATGCAAACAAGAAAAACAATAAGATATATATGTAACTATATGATTTTTGAAAAATCATTTATTAAGGTATTAGTTTTAGTATCGGTCTAGTAGCTTTTTTATAAATAACTTTTGCCAATTTATTCAAACTAACTTCTTCTTCACTACTACACTTTGTAATTTGCTTAATTAAAGTATTGAATCTTTCCCATTCTCCAACTCCACATATTTCAACACAACCTATTGAACCAAAACCCGCTAAAGGGTTAGCAGGACCTCTATGTATAAAAAAGCCTGAATAAACTCTCCAAGCCATTTCTCGCATTGTAGTTATATAACTCCACTGCAGTGTATATTCTTGATTATCTTGAAGACCTACAACATGCGCTGCTTTAAGTTTTGTACGTTTTACACCAAACCTAATAGCTTTAAATTCATGTGTTTTTTGAGTTTCAAGATTTTTTACATACACTTTATATAAAGGAACCTCATATCTTTTTTTATCAGGACGATAAGGATAACTAGTGATTCTAGCTAATCCTTCTTTTTCATTTGTAACAACTATCTCTACCTTTTTCATATAGCTTAGGTATTAAAAAAGGCAATGCCTAAGTTTAAAACTTAGGCATTGTTTTATATTAAGCTACTGGCCAACGATTGTCTAAGTTAGCGTTACCAATTAATAATTCTTCAGCTGAGAAAGTAACTGTTAATTTCATTGGAATTTCGTTGTTTACATCTAAATCTTCTTTGAAATAAACGATATAAGCGTTTTTAAACTCCACTTCTTTCATTTTTGAATCTTCTTCTGTTTTCTTGAAAACAATTTTTCCATCTACAGACTTAAATTGGCTATTCACCATTGCCTCGATAACAGAAGTATCTGATGTAGATTCAATAGTTAAAGTAACTCTTCCTCCGTTTACACTTGAAGATGGTTTACCTTTTGTGTCTGTGTTTCTGTTTAAGCTGTACTCAGCTTGTAATACGTCGAATTCTTTTCCTGCGAATTCGAAACTTGCTCTAAATGATCCCATAGTTTCTTTTTTTTGGGTTGAATAATTAATTTAAAACACTTTTAGAGCTTTCTCAATAAAAAAAGAGAAAGCTTTAAACAATATAAAACCTTCTCTTTTTTTATTTTTTGGCGCCATTCTATAAGAAGAAAGAAGATAACAAATATTGCCTTGTGTCGTAACAAATATAAAACTAAATAACTAACTTCCAAACGTTTCATTTAAAAAAATAATTGTTTTTTAGTAATTTTAATATAAAAACTAGTTTTAAAGACATATTATTTTCCTCTATTTTTGCACTATGCAGCTCCCTAATAAACTTAACAAAAAACTCAATCAACGAAAAATAAATAACGCTTTAAGAAACCTCGGTAAAAAGAATTCTTTTGTCGATTTTTCTTCCAATGACTATTTAGGTTTTGCAAAATCTGAAGTTTTATTTAATAAAACACATCAGTTTTTAGTTGATAACAATCATAAGGTTAACGGAGCTACAGGATCTCGCTTACTTTCTGGAAATCACAAACTATATACAATAGTTGAAAAACAGCTAGCTAAACTTCATAATTCTGAAACTGCTTTAGTTTTCAACTCTGGTTACGATGCTAACATCGGTTTTTTTGCTTCGGTACCTCAACGTGGTGATATTATTTTGTTTGATGAACTTATTCATGCTTCTATAAGAGATGGAATTCAATTATCTAATGCAAAATCTTTTAAGTTCAAACATAATGACACAAAAGATTTAGAAGAAAAAATACTTCGGTTTACTCAGAATAACGATTCAGAAATTTATGTGATTACCGAATCTATTTTTTCTATGGATGGTGACTCTCCTGACTTGACAGCAATGTCACAAATTATCAAAAAATATACAAATGTACATTTTGTTGTAGATGAAGCACATGCTTTGGGGGTATTTGATTTTGGGCTCATTCAAAAATTACATTTAGAAGATGTTGTTTTTGCCCGAATTATTACCTTCGGAAAAGGGTTAGGCTGTCATGGAGCAGCCATTTTAGGAAGCAAGCAACTACAACAGTATCTTATTAATTTTTCTCGTAGTTTTATTTACACTACTGGTTTACCGCCACATGCCCTAGCTACAATAAAAATTGCTTACGACGAATTAATTATTAGCGATTCTAAAGCACAACTTCAACAAAATATTCAACATTTTATTTCAGAATCCAATAGGTTGCGATTAAACTTCATTCAAAGTACTTCTGCCATTCATTGCTGTATTATCTCTGGCAATGAACATGTAAAAAATATGGCTTTGCAATTACAACAACATGGTTTTGAAGTAAAGCCTATTCTATCCCCTACCGTCCCTACAAACCAAGAACGATTACGTTTTTGTTTACACGCTTATAATTCTAAAGAAGAAATTACAAATGTTTTAGAGAACCTTGCTACTTTTGTTTAAAAAATACAATGCAAGATAATTATACCATTTTAGCTGTGTTTGAATACTCTACTGAAGCACAAGTTGTAAAGGCTAAATTAGATTCAGAAGATATTAGAACCATGTTAATGGATGAAAAAACAATTGATTCTGATCCTTTAATTAGTCAAGCCATTGGTGGAGTTAAGCTATTGGTACACAATAATGATTTAGAAAAAGCTGCTACTGTTTATAACGAAATAAGAACTTACGTAAAGGATGAAGAAGGAAACGACATTCATTGTCCAAAATGTAATTCTACAAAAATATTAGTTGCCGATTTACAACGTAAAAACATCTTTTTTATGCTCTTTCCTTTTTTTGAAAGTACGAAATTCATCTGCAACGATTGTAAAACAATTTTTAAATGAAAAAATATTTTATCACAGGAATCTCTACAGAAGTAGGAAAAACCGTTGCTGCTGCTATTGTCACAGAAGCTTTGCAAGCAGATTATTGGAAACCTATTCAGTCAGGTGACCTAGAACATTCTGATACTCATAAGGTAGAAAAACTAATTTCTAACTCAACCACTGTTTTTCATCCAAACGCATATGCGCTACAAACACCAATGAGTCCACACGCATCCGCAGAAATTGATGGAGTGACTATTGAAATTGACAACATAAAAGAACCTTCGACTAAAAATAATTTAGTTATTGAAGGGGCTGGTGGATTGTTAGTCCCTCTTAATGATAAAAACACCTTGTTAGACATTATCAAACCTGATTATAAAGTTGTTGTTGTGTCTCGTCATTATTTGGGAAGTATCAATCACACCCTATTAACAGTTAACTTATTAAAAGAAAAAGGATTTGAAGTATCATTGATTTTTTCAGGAAACGAACATAAAACAACGGAAGACATTATCAAAAAAATGACAGATGTTCCTGTAATTGGACGGATTGAAGAAGAACCTTATTTTGATAAGAATGTGATTAAAGAATACGCTGAATTATTTAAAAGTAATTTATAAATGAAACCTGTTACCGCAAAACATCTTTGGTCTTTTCCTTTAATTTTTGGTTTTTTAGGAGGAGTTATAGGGCTGGTTTTGCGTTATGCTTTTACAGGAAGCATTGCTAACTTTCCGTTTAAGTTTGTATTGCACTCCCATTCTCACATTATGTTATTGGGTTTTGTTTTCAATGCTTTAATTCTACTCCTTTTTACAAGGTTTACGAATGGAATTGATAACACTTCTTATCGATTATATCTTGCTTTACAGGTTTGTGTTGCCATTTTGTTAGTAGGGTTTATTATCCAAGGGTATGCATTGGTTACTATTACATTCTCTACCTTACACTTGTGGATTAGTTACTGGTTGGTAATTAGACTATGGAAACGATTAATTGGTGAAAAATCAACTTTAACATTAATAAAAGTAGGAATTATCTTTCATTTTATTTCTTCCATTGGTCCGTATACACTTGGACCTTTAATGGCAATGAAAATGCAAAGTTCCCCTTGGTATCAACAAGCTATTTTTTTCTACTTACACTTTCAGTATTTCGGTTCCTTTTTTCTTTGGATGCTTGCCATTCTTTTTCAAAGAACAACTGTTGAGCTATCAAAAAAACAAACCATCTTAATTATTAGTGCTCTTGTACTATTATATACACACTCATTAAAGTATAGTTTTAATCATCTGGCTATTCAAATTACAGGAGGTATTGGCTCAATAATTTTGACACTATTTTTCCTAAAACTAAAGAAATCATTTTCAAAGCAAAAGCTTACATACCAATTGTTTTTTGGGATACTACTATTTATCGGAATTATGAATTGCTTTGGCAGTATTCCTTACTTTTCTAACTTAGTTATAACGAATAGGTTTATGCTCATAGCTTGGTTACATTTACTATTTTTAGGAATGTACCTGCCTTTTATTTGGATGGAATTGGAAACAAAACCCCATACAAGCACCTGGATTGTTTACACCTTTTTCTTACTCACTTCAGAAGCTTTTTTAGTTTTTCCTGCATTTTTTTCTGAATTGTTTTCAACCTCAATTATGTGGCTACTGTTTATTGCCTATTTCGGAGTGGTTTTATGTATTTCTATTGTACATTTGACAGCTCTTTTTCAAAAGAACGAAACCTATGAACTTACAAGAACGCGATAAAAAACATTTGTGGCATCCGCTAAAACAACATCAAACACATCCAAACAGTTTGGGAATTGTAAAAGCCAAAGGATGCATGCTAACCGACGAACACGGTAACGAATATATTGATGCTATTTCATCTTGGTATACCTGTATGTTTGGGCATTGTAATGATTACATTACAAGTCGCGTATATGAACAAATGCAAACATTAGATCAAATAATGTTTAGTGATTTCACCCATGAACCCGCCGTAAAATTATCAGAAGAATTGATTAAAATTCTTCCTGAAAATCAAAATAGAATCTTTTTTAATGATAATGGATCTACTGCTGTAGAAGCGGGAATTAAAATGGCATTACAATACTATTTTAACAAAGGTGAAAAGCGTACTACCTTTATTGCTTTTGAAGATGGTTTTCATGGAGATACCTTCGGAGCGATGTCTGTTTCTGGATTATCAGTATACAATGGCCCATTTGAAGATTTTTTAATGGATATTCAACGTATTCCTGTGCCAAACGGTGAAAATAATGAAACTGTCGAACAAAAATTGCAACAGATTATTTCAGAACATAATGTTGCCGGATTCATATACGAGCCTTTAGTTCAAGGAGCAGCTGGAATGAAAATTCATAAAGCAGAAAATTTAAATAACATCTTAGCAATTTGCAAAGAAAATAACATTTTAACTATTGCTGATGAAGTAATGACTGGTTTTGGAAAAACTGGTAATCATTTTGCTTCTGATGAAGTCGCTACCAAACCAGACATCATATGCTTAAGTAAAGCATTGACCGCTGGATTGGTTCCTATGTCAATTACTTCATGTACCGAAGAAATTTATAGGGCTTTTTTAGATAATGATATTGCCAAAGGTTTTTTCCACTGCCATACCTATTCTGCAAATCCAATAGCTTGTAGTGCTGCATTGGCTAGTATTGAGTTATTACAAACCAAAGAGATTCAGGACAACATCCAATTTATTGAAAACTCTAATATCTCTTTTTCCGAAAAGATAGAAAATCACCCAAAAGTGAACACAACAAGATGTAAAGGTGTCATTTTGGCGATTGATTTAAACACCAATTCTGGTCGTTATGGAACGCTTCGAGACCAACTTTTAAAGTCTTTTATGGATGAAGGCGTTTTCTTACGTCCGTTAGGAAACACTATTTACATTCAACCACCTTACGTAATTACGAAAGAGCAACTTGAAAAAATATATACAACTATTGAAAAAGTTCTAGATAGTCTCTAGAACTTTTTCCTTTTCTAATAAATTAATCTCTTCTTGAGTTTCTTTAATATGAACGTATAAATCTTCGTAAACCCATTCTCCATCTATCTTAATTCCTCTAACAATAAGAGTTCCTTCTCCTTTATCTCCTCTTATCGGAATAGAAAAATCTACATTTCCATCGTCATTGGTAAGAGAAATATTTCCTGATGGAATTCCATATTTTTCAATAGGTTGACCTAAGTTTTCAATAACCAACTCGTTTTTAGATGCCTGCTCAATAGCATATTCAACAGGAGTAGAACTTGTCATTATTTTCGACACTCCAAAAAATGCTGCACCTACACCTAAAACAATTAATAAAATAAACCCTAAACATCCTGTTAATGGTATAAACCACAACCAATTTCTTCCAAACCAACTTTTTTGACGTTGCTCACTCATAACTTCAATAATTTTATCCCAAGATAAATATTTTTATTTTCTTTAGAATACTTGATTTTACTTTTATTTTTGCTGAAATTTTATCGTATTGAAAGAACTTATCTCCATAACATCATTTGCATCTGTTTCAGCCTTGGGAAGCACTACTGAAAAAATTTGGAAAAACTACCTAAATAAGCAACATTTTTTAAGCTCTAAAAAGTTTGAAGATTCTAAAGCATGGGTAGCACAATTGACTGATGAGGATATACACGCTATTGAGGAGGTTCAAAATTCAGATAATAAATATAAAAATTTAGACCCATCTGTTTTATACACGTTGTTTGTTGCTAGAAAAGCAATGGAACAAACAGACTGGAAATCTTCGGATAACTTTGGAATTAACATTGGTTCTTCTCGCGGTGCTACTTCTTTGTTTGAAAAATATCACAAAGAGTTTTTAGCTACAGGAAAATCATCTACCTTAAGTTCTCCAACTACCACTTTAGGGAATATTTCTTCTTGGATTGCGCATGATTTACAGAGTAACGGACCAGAAATCTCACATTCTATTACTTGTTCTACTGGCTTGCATTCGTTACTTAATGGTGTAGCTTGGTTACAATCGGGAATGTCAGAGAAATTTATGATTGGCGCTAGCGAAGCTTCACTAACTGATTTTACCATCGCTCAAATGCAGGCATTAAAAGTATATTCTAAAGAAAATGATGAATATCCATGTAAGGCTTTTGACCTCAACAAAACCAAAAACACCATGGTATTGGGAGAAGGTGCTTCTGTATTTTGTTTAGAGAGTGGAAGTAAAGAAAATGCTATCGCTTTTATTGAAGGGGTTGGATATGCTACTGAAGTTTTGAAACACAATACTTCTGTAACAACAGATGCAGAATGTTTTCAAAAATCAATGAAAATGGCTTTAGGAACAATTTCTCCAGATGAAATTGACGCTATTGTAATGCATGCTCCTGGAACTATTAAAGGAGATCAATCGGAAATTAATGCGATTCAAAAAGTATTTTCTAACAAAGTACCTTTTTTAACTACCAATAAATGGAAAATCGGTCATACGTTTGGTGCTTCTGGCTTGTTAAGTTTAGAATTAGCCGTACTAATGCTACAACACCAACAAGTTATTGAAGTTCCCTTTGCTGAACCTCAACACACTCCAAAAAAACTCAATAAAATACTGGTAAACGCTGTTGGTTTTGGAGGAAATGCGGTTTCTGTTTTAATCACAACGAAGAACACTTAAAAACAATCGATAAGAAAGATTCTCTTGACAAAGAAAAATAAGAGTCATAAAATTCCGCTTTCGAAGCGGAATTTTTTATTTTTACCACCACAAACAACTCGAATTTATGACTGAAATTAGACACGATTGGACGAAAGAGGAAATTCTAGAAGTATACAATAAGCCTTTAATGGAGCTTTTGTACGAGGCTTCAACTATGCATAGAAAATATCACGACCCAAATACAGTACAGGTAAGTACCTTAATTTCTATAAAAACTGGTGGGTGTTCTGAGGACTGTGGGTATTGTCCGCAGGCAGCACGTTATCATACCAATGTTGAAGGAAATGATTTGATGACTGTAAACCAAGTTAAGGCACAAGCTTTACGTGCCAAAGAAGGTGGATCATCAAGAGTTTGTATGGGTGCAGCTTGGAGAAACGTAAAAGACGGACCAGAATTTGACCAAGTGTTAGAAATGGTACGTACTATTAACAAACTAGACATGGAGGTTTGCTGTACCTTAGGTATGGTTACCGAAAATCAAGCAAAACGTTTAGCGGAAGCTGGTTTGTATGCTTATAACCACAATATTGATACTTCAGAAGATTATTACGATGATGTAATTTCTACACGTGCTTTTAAAGATAGAGTAGACACTATTGAAAATGTACGTAAAACAAATGTAACTGTTTGCTCAGGAGGTATTATTGGTATGGGAGAATCTTTAGAAGACAGAGCTGGAATGCTTGAAACTTTAACTCGCTTCTCTCCACACCCAGAATCTGTACCTATCAATGCATTAGTTGCTGTTGAGGGAACTCCGTTAGAAGAGCAACCTCCTGTAAACATTTTTGAAATGGTTCGTATGGTAGCTACTGCTCGTATTGTATTACCAGATTCACAAGTACGTTTATCAGCAGGTAGAACGCAAATGAGTAGAGAAGGTCAAGCAATGTGTTTCTTTGCTGGTGCAAACTCAATTTTTGCAGGAGACAAATTATTAACTACTCCAAATCCTGATATTAATGAAGACATGAAAATGTTTGAAGATTTAGGTTTAAATACACAAAAGCCTTTCTTTAAGCATGAACAAAGAGAATCTGTTGAAGCAGAAAACTCACAATACCAATCGTTAGGTGAAAAACCAAAATGGACAAGACCAGACCATAAAATTGAGCGTAACGAACAAAAGAAGCAAGAGGCTAAAGAAATAAGAGCCTAACATCAAATAAGAAATAACCGTTGAATTAAATTTAACGGTTATTTTTTTATCATTTTCACAAACAGCTCCATACCTTTTCTTCCTCCTGATGAATTGTAACAAGGTTCCATACTTCCTGTAAAATAGGGTGCGAAGTATTTTTCATATTCATTTTTATTCCCTCCAAAAGGTGGATGGTCTTCATTTAGTACTGCATCAAACAGCAAACCAACTAGTTTACCTTTATTAGTTAGTAATTCATGTGCTTTTTGTGCATACTTTAGTCTTAACCCTGGATTGATAGCGCAGAAAAAAGTCTGTTCTATAATCAAATCAAAAGTGCCTTTTAATTCAAAAAAATCAGCATGAATTAAATTTTCCTTTGGGAAGTTAGGAACTCTTTTTTGAATTCTTTTTAACGGTGTTGAAGCAATATCTACTACAAAAACATTCTTAAATCCTTTATTAAATAAACACTCCGCCTCGTATGAGTTTCCTCCTCCAGGTATTAAAGCCTGAATACTTTTATCTTCTAATTGATCAACATATTCTTTTAACGGGTTGGATATCTTTCCTAAATCCCATCCTGTTTTATTATGTAAGTACTTATTATTCCAAAATGTTTCTGACAACTCTATCATTTCTTCTTACTTTTATTTTTACAAATTTAAAAATAAAGCTTCTTTAATTTAACTACTGTTAAGATGATAACTTAATATCAAAAAAAGCGATGCTTAAACATCGCTTTTTTTACTAGAAGTCAAACCCTATATAAAATTGCCAGACTCTATTTTTGGGTTTGTCTTCATCATAAATATCATTCAATCCTAAATGGTACCTTACTCCTAAACTTACTCCACTATTTGTTTTAAAACCTCCACCAAAATTTAATCCCCAATCAAAATTTCTAGGATCAAACTCTTTTGAGGTATCATACAGAATAAAGCCACTATCAAAGGTTTCTTTATGTGCTATTGAAAGTCCTATTTGAGGTCCTGCCTCTAAAAAAAAGTTTTCAGAAGGATACAGTTTTACCATTAAAGGAAGATTTATATAATCTAGCTCTTGCTTATAAGTACCTCCTCCATCTATAATTTTATACCCTTGTTGTGAGTATAATAGTTCCAATTGAAGTGAAACATTATTTCCTATAAATGACTCTCCATAAAAACCTATATGAAATCCATGTAGCTGTTCTGTTTCCGAATCTCCATCAAAACTTACAGCTGATAAGTTATACCCACCTTTAATACCAGCTTTGGACTTTTTACTACTATCTTGCGCAACTATAGATGCACTAATCATTGTTATAAACAATATTACTAACTGAATTTTTTTCATTTTTTATCGATTTAATTTTATAATCTACCTTCCTCCATTAGCTTGTAAGTCTGCTAAACATTGGCTATCTAGTGTTGGAATTTGATTTGATGAGAATACGTTTCCAATACCATGACTAGTTTCTGCTGCCCAATACATTAAACAACTTTCTTCGTTACAATGTTTTGGATGATCTGCATCCTCATGGTCTGTTTGTAAAGGGGTTCCTAAATTTGTAAGTCCTAAAATATGTCCGAATTCATGATGGATTACACTAGACTCTAATAAGCTTCTTTCTGGCTCAAATGTTCCATTGCTTAGTTCTCTAATAGTTTCTTCAAAAATTACAAACGATGTATTATAATATGCAGTGCCTAAAACAAAAGAAGAATCGGAATCTTTTGAAGATTTACCATTTACAAACAATGCCCAAACCGCTATGGTATTTTGTGTGTTATAATAAGTTCTATACTGGTTTTCAATCGTTACAACATCATTGATTGTATACACCTCTTTTCCTGTAGCAGGTATTGATTTCGTATATAACTCTACGCCGTTTGGTTTAAAAGTTCTTTCTTCAATAAAGTTTTTAAAGTTATTCTTTGCCTCATCAGTTAGTTCAAACCCTTCAACATAAGCTAATTCTACAATCATTTTTTTATAGACATTGTCTGATAACAAATCATTTGCTGACGCTCCCGTGGGCTTCCTGTTTTCTTTTACGCCCTCAGCACCATCATTAATTATTGATTCATTTTCTGTAGAACATCCCCAAAGCAAAACACTGAATAGTAAAACTATAAAAAACTTTTTTCTCATTATTCTTTCTTTATCTTACTTACGTAATTTGAATATCATTGGTTTTTTAAAACTTTAGGCTACTACTAGCGTAGCCATAAAGTTCCAAAATCAACTAGCTTAAAAGATTTTTTCTTTATATCTTTTTAAATGTTAATGTTATTGAAGTATCTGTTGTACTTTGTAATGTAAGTAAAGTGCTTGTATAAGTAGTTACAACCCATTCATTACCTAAAGCGCTTACAACAGTTCCCGCTTCAAACTCAACTTCTAAAAGGACTCTTGTATCTGATTCTACATCATATTCTCCTTCGATATTTTCTAAAGTTGTGTTTACTATATTTCTTGCTATTAATTTCCCTTCATTTGTAAATTCTATAGTATATGCAGCATATTCGTCAGCTTTTTCTACTCCTGCCTGAATAAAGCTTTCTACCTTAAATTTAGCTTTACTGATAATGGTTTCTAACTCGTCGGCTGCTACTTCTGCTGCTTCCTCTTCTTCTTCATAAGAGGTACACTCTTCAATAGCGTCTTCAAATTCAGAATCACTATTAACTTTCACAGAACTGCCGTTATTTAAAGTTATAGTTATTGGATACTTAACAGAGAATAATTCGCTTGAATCTAAGCTATCTACAAAGTTGTACAATTGTTTTTCCGATTCGATTACAACAGTACCTGTTTGTTCTAAATTAACATCATAAGTGAGCATTGATATTGGATATTCTATTTTTGCACAAGAGATAGCATCCTCCATTTCATCTGATGCTTCATCACATTTTCTATTTAATTCTTCCAATTCTGTTTGCGAAGTTATAGTTACTTCTGTATAGTTATTTAACTTTACTGTTATTGGAAAATTAAAAACTACGGTATCATCATCATCATTAAACTCATCCATTATTTCAAGAACTAAACTATAGTCTAATTCATTTATAATAGTCACTTCTTTACCGTTTATAGTTGCTGTTATTGGAAACAATAACTCAGCACATGAATTTCCATCCAAAAAATCATCTTCAGAACCATCGTTCATACCTGTTCTTTTATATTTCTTTGCAGTTTCAGAAGTAGGTGCATTTGCATTTGGATTTGTTCCTACCTGTTCGTTTTCTTCAGATTGACATGAAGTAAAAATTGTTAAAGTAACTAGTGCTAGTATGCTTATTAATTTTATTGTTTTCATCTTAATAAATTTTAATTTTTTAAACATTTGTTTTTTGAGCTCTTTCTGTCCTTTAGAAAACTATAAATCGTTTTACCCTACCTTTGTTTTCGATTTTTTTTCTATTTTAACTCTATAAAAGCATTCATATGACTAAAAAATCACTGTGTAATGAGGAAGACTTTAATGCGTTTTACAAATCTAATATTCAATTCGTTACTAACTTCTCATCTTATAAATCTAACGATAAAGATACTGCCCTAGATTTAATACAAGAAGCTTTTTTAAAAATGTGGGAAAAATGTTCAGAAATATCATATGAAAAGGCAAAATCGTACTTATTTACTAGTGTAAACAACCTTTTTTTAAACAAATTAAAGCATGAAAAAGTTGTTTTAAACTATGCTAAAAGCGCTCCGTATTTGGATATAAATAATCAAAGTCCGGAATATTTATTAGAAGAAGAAGAGTTTAAAAACAAACTAAAAAATGCTATTGAAAATTTAACAGAGGCTGAACGAGAGGTTTTTTTAATGAATAGAATAGACGGTAAAAAATATCGAGAAATTGCTGAGTTACTAAATATCTCGCAAAAAGCTGTTGAAAAAAGGATGTCTTCAGCATTAAAAAAATTGAGATCAAAAATAGAATTATTGTAAGGGTAGGGAAATTTACTTCTTTATTGTCTAAAAGTTAGTTAAGCACAAAATGAAAGATGAACAATACATATTAAAATGGTTAAACGGAGAAATCTCCGATGAAGAACTGTTTCTATTAAAACAAGATAAAAACTTTAAAAATCTTGAAAAAATAGCGCATTATTCTTCTCACATAGAAACTCCTAAAGTGGATATTGAAAAGGCTTTTAAAGAATTTGAATTGAAAAAAGCTACTACTAAAAAAAGTAAGGTTGTTCCATTAAACTTCAAGAACTTTTATAAATATGCTGCCGCAGTTATTGTTTTACTAGTTTCTTCTTATTTCTTACTTTTCAATAATTCAGTAAACTTTAGTACGCAATATACAGAAACAAAAACCTTTAACTTACCAGATGAATCTGAAGTGATTTTAAATGCAAATTCCACGGTATCTTTCAACAAAAAGGATTGGAAAAATAGTAGAGAAATACAACTTAAGGGAGAAGCTTTTTTTAAAGTCAAAAAAGGAAAATCTTTTACCGTAAATACTTCTATTGGAAAAGTTACTGTTTTAGGAACCCAATTTAACGTTAAAGAAAGAAAGAATTATTTTGAAGTAAAAACTTACGAAGGTTTAGTTAGTGTAGACTATAACAACTCATTAATTAAATTAGCTAAGGGAAAAATATTTAAAGTTGTAAATGGTAAAATTGACACTTTAAATACTTTTAATATTAATAATAAATCTTGGTTACAAGATGAGTCTAATTTTAAAAGTACTCCTTTACAATTTGTATTAGACGACTTACAAAACCAATATGGTTATGTTATAAAAACTAAGGATGTTAATTTAGAACAGCTTTATACTGGTGGTTTTACCCATAAAGACATAAATGTAGCTTTGCAAGCAGTTACAATTCCTTTACAATTATCATATAAAATAGAAGAAAAAAGCATTACTATTTACAAGAATGGTCAATAAAAAAACTACTTTTTTATTTCTCTTCCTATTTTCCTTTGCTATCAAAGCACAGGACATTATTACCAAAAATTTACTGAAAGATGTCTTGGTTGAAATTGAAAAAAAGCATCAGGTAACTTTTACGTATTCCGATAAGGATTTAGAAAGTGTATACATTGACAAACCTGATGATAGTTTATCATTATCTGAAACTATAAACTACTTAGAATCTGTTACTATCTTTAATTTTAAAATTTTAGATAATCGGTTTATTACTGTATCGTACTTAAAAAAGAAAATTCCTATTTGTGGAACAATAGTAAACAGTAATACACTTGAACCATTGGTTTTAGCTACCATCTTAGTTAATAATATTAGTAATGGAACTACATCTAATACTAACGGTGAATTCAACATCAACTCAGTTCCTGCAAAAGCAAACATTACTATTTCTTACATTGGATACAAACCTATTATACTACCAGCCAAAGATTTATTCTCTCAAAACTTGTGTAAAGAAATATATCTAGAAAGTTTGTCAGAAGAGTTATCAGAAGTAATTATTCCTAACTTTTTAACTACTGGCCTCCAAAAGAACATCGATGGAGGTACCGTTTTAAAAACTAAAAATTTCGGAATTCTTCCAGGGTTAATAGAACCAGACATTTTAAAAACGATTAAAGTACTTCCTGGTGTAGAAAGTGTGAATGAAAGTGTATCGAACATTAATGTGCGAGGCGGAACAAACGATCAAAACTTAATGCTTTGGGATGGAATTAAGATGTACCACACGAGTCATTTTTTTGGTTTAATTTCTGCATATAATCCATATTTAACAGAAAAAGCTACAGTGACCAAAAATGGTACTAGTACAAAGTTTAGCGATGGTGTTTCCAGTACCGTCAACATGCAAACCAACAACAAAATTACTAACACATTCTCTGGAGGTGCTGGTTTTAATTTGCTAAGTGCAGACGCTTTTTTACAGGCTCCTATAACTAAAAAACTCGAAATTCATGCTTCAGCAAGGAGGTCTTATACCGATTTTTTTGATACCCCAACCTACGACAAATATTTTAGTAGAAGCTTTCAAGAAAACTCTATAGCTTCCAATAAAGAAAGTGAAGCCTCTACTGATTTCTACTTCTATGATTACTCTTTTAAAGTGTTATATGACATCAATAAAAATCATTCATTAAGAGCTAATTTAATAAGTATAAAAAACAACTTAGAATACACAGAAGAATATACAAACAATGGTTCAACAGTAGAAGAAAACAGTAATTTAAAACAAGAGAATCTTGGAGCTAATATTAGTTGGAATGCCAATTGGTCGCCCAAATTTTCTACAGAACTCTCTACTTTTATTTCTGATTATACAATAAATTCATCAGACTTTAACAGAGAAACTGATCAATTTCAAACTCAATTTAACAAGGTTTTAGAGTCTGAAATTAGGCTTATTACTAATCATCATTTTTCAGATGTTTTTCAACTTACAAACGGTGCTGTTTTTAATGAAATAGGTGTTTCTAACAAAACAACAGTTAATGCTCCTACATTTTCTAAATCTGTAAAAGAAGTTTTACTTAAATCTGCTCTTTTTTCTGAGGTAGTTTATCGTAAGAATAACACTTATGCTAGAGTAGGTTTTCGTGCTAATTATTTTCATGATTTTAATAAACTTATCATAGAACCAAGGATTAACTTAAGACAACAACTTTATAATAGTCTATTTTTAAAATTAGAAGGAGAGTTTAAAAATCAAACAACTGCACAGAAGATAGATTTTCAAGACAACTTTTTAGGTATAGAAAAAAGAAGATGGATTTTGGCTGACAATGATAAAACGCCTATTATTAAAAGTAAACAAGTATCTTTTGGAGCAGAGTATTCAAAAAATAACTTACAAATAGATCTTACTGGTTTTTATAAATTTGTTGATGGTATAACTGTTGCCAATCAAGGTTTTTATAACAATGTTCAAACACTAAACTCTATAGGAAACTATAAGGTAAAAGGTATTGAATTTTTAATTAATAAAAGAACTAAAAAACTTAGTAGTTGGTTAAGCTACTCCTTTACGGAAAATAATTATACATTTGAAACTTTTACTCCTGATACTTTTCCTAGTAGTTTAGATATCATACACTCTTTTAGTAGTGCCATTAACTATAACATTACCAATAATTTTAAGCTCTCTTTAGGTGCTATTCTACGTTCGGGAACCCCATACACAAAACCTGTAAAAGACAATGAAACCATTCAAGACGGTAATAGAGTTATTGTAAATTATGATACTCCAAATAAAGAAAGGCATTCTAATTTCTTCAGAATTAATGCTTCTGGAAGCTATAACTTTAATTTCACAAAAAATCTAAAATCAACTATAAGAGTTGGTTTCACTAATATTAGCAACAGAAAAAATATAATAAACACCTATTATATTGTTGATGAAAATAATACAGATAATGTAAAAGAAATAAATACGTATTCTTTACCATTCATCCCCAACCTTAGCTTTAGAATTAACTTCTAAGATTATTAATTATAAACTTCATTTAATTTTTAACATTATTCACTTCAAAAAACATCGTAACATTTTCTTAACTTTGCTCCTCTAAAAATTGAATGTATGGGATTACAGTTGCAACAAATAGACAGAGTAGAAACCATTACTAAAGAAGACTTTATTAAAAATTACTTCAAGCCTCAAAAACCTGTGGTTATTGAGCGTTTTATTGAAGATTGGCCAGCTTATAATAAATGGTCTTTAGATTATATGAAGCAGATAGCAGGAGATAAGACTGTTCCGTTATATGATGACAGGCCTGTAGATTATAAAGATGGTTTTAATGAACCTCACGCAACAATGAAAATGAGTGAATATGTAGATTTACTAAAACGCGAACCTACTAAGTTTAGAATTTTCTTATGGAATATTTTAAAGGAAGTACCTCAGTTACAAAAAGATTTTACCTTTCCTGATTTTGGTTTACGTTTAATGAAAGGCTTACCAATGCTGTTTTTTGGTGGGCGTGATTCGTATACATTCATGCATTATGATATTGATTTAGCCAATATCTTTCACTTTCATTTTGAAGGAAAAAAGAAATGTATTTTGTTTGATCAAAAGCAAAATAAATTCCTGTATAAGATTCCTCACTCATTAATAACCCGTGAAGATATTGATTTTAACGAACCAGATTTTGAAAAATGGCCTGCGCTTAAAAATGCCAAAGGACATGTTGCTGAACTTGAGCACGGGAACGTTTTGTATATGCCTGAAGGATATTGGCATTATATGCGTTATGTAACACCTGGTTTTTCAATGAGTTTACGTGCTATTGCTCGTAATCCTAAAAACTTAGGAAAAGCTATTTATAATGTTTTTGTTATGCGTACTATAGATAATATTATGCGCCGTATTAAAGGACAAAAATGGATTGATTGGAAAAATGAGCAAGCTATAATTAGAACAAATAAAGCTAATAAGATTGTATAAATCTCTTATAAACTATGTAAACTTTTACAAGCGTTTATCTATATATATCAATTTAGTTTTACAAAAATTTATTGAAGAGTTATTTCTACAGCTTAAATACTCTAAAAATGATATTTTTAGTAAAAATCATAAAACTTACTTAAAAAAATAGAAACATAGACATCAAGAGGCCTTAATAGCTTCACTACATCTTTTTATACTTACTCGTATTTAAATAGTTCCAAATTGAATGTTATTGTGTTTTTTATTGTATTGGATGTTATTTGGTTAAACACACCTTGATATTTTGTCATCCCAAAACTTAATTAAAAAAACTTAAAGAGAGCCTTAAAGGAATAAGCTCTCATTTTTCACAAATGATGTAGTAATAAGAAAATCTAAGCTGTTAATAAAACACTAAAAACAATGTTTAACGTATTATACGCTGTGGAACTAAACTAAGTAAGTTAACTAACCATTATGCCTATTTAAATAACCCTTTAAAAGGGCTATAAAGCAATTTTAACGACTTCTTTTTATTGGCCCTGTAAAATCGTCAATATTATCTTTTACTTCGTTTACTTCTCTATTTATATCTTTAACAAAGTCTGTATCTATACCTTGTTTTTTGGCACTGTCATTAATCTCTCTTTTTATATCATTCGTAGCGTCTTTAATTTGACGCATACCCTTTCCTAACCCTCTGGCTATTTCAGGAATTTTATCTGCACCAAATAACATAACCACTATTAATAAGATTACAAAAATCTCAGGTCCACCAATAAATAAAAATATTCCATTCATTACTGCAAAGATAATTAATTTAAGCTTCTTATATTTTTTTGAATTAAAAAAAAGCAACCAAAACTTGGTTGCTTTTAATTGTATAATGATAAAAGTATTTTTTTAGTCTGCTAAAATAATTACTTTATTATCTTTCATTTCAATAGTACCAGATTTTATTTTCATAATTAAAATCTTATCATCTTCTGGTAGTCTTTCTATACTTCCATGTAAATCATCAAAAACTAGGTGCTCTTGAGTATGGACGTGCACTTTAATTTTACCTTGACTTAAAATAGATACTACTGGTGCGTGGTTATCTAATATTTGGAACTCTCCATTTATACCCGGAACTGCTACAGAATCAACTTCTGATGAAAATAAGATAGCTTCTGGTGTTACAATTTCTAAATACATATTTTAATGCTTTAGGCTTTAAGCTTTTGCTTAAAGTAATTAATTATGCTTCTGCTAACATTTTTTCTCCAGCATCAATTGCTTCTTGAATTGATCCTTTTAAGTTGAATGCTGCTTCAGGATATTTATCTAATTCACCATCCATAATCATGTTGAATCCCTTAATAGTGTCTTTAATATCTACTAATACACCTGGAATTCCTGTGAATTGCTCAGCTACGTGGAATGGTTGAGATAAGAAACGTTGTACACGACGTGCTCTATGAACTACCAACTTATCTTCTTCAGATAATTCTTCCATACCTAAGATTGCAATAATATCTTGTAATTCTTTATAACGTTGTAGTATTTCTTTTACTCTTTGTGCACAGTTATAGTGCTCATCTCCTAAAACATCAGCAGTTAAAATTCTTGATGTAGAATCTAATGGGTCTACCGCTGGATAAATACCTAACTCAGCAATTTTACGAGATAATACTGTAGTAGCATCTAAGTGAGCAAACGTTGTTGCTGGTGCTGGATCCGTTAAATCATCCGCAGGTACATAAACCGCTTGTACAGATGTAATAGATCCTTTCTTAGTAGAAGTAATACGCTCTTGCATTGCTCCCATCTCTGTTGCTAATGTTGGTTGATATCCTACCGCTGATGGCATACGTCCTAATAAAGCCGACACCTCTGAACCTGCTTGTGTAAAACGGAAAATATTATCTACGAAAAATAATACATCTTTCCCTTGTGCTTCACCAGCTCCGTCACGGAAATACTCAGCAATTGTTAATCCAGATAAAGCTACACGAGCACGTGCTCCTGGTGGCTCATTCATCTGACCGAATACGAAAGTTGCTTTAGAATCTCTCATTCCTGGTTTATCAACTTTAGATAAATCCCATCCTCCATCTTCCATAGAGTGCATAAAATCATCACCATATTTGATAATTCCAGACTCTAACATTTCACGTAATAAATCATTACCTTCACGAGTTCTTTCACCTACACCTGCAAATACAGATAAACCTCCGTGTCCTTTTGCAATATTGTTAATTAACTCCTGAATTAAAACTGTTTTTCCTACTCCTGCTCCTCCAAACAATCCAATTTTACCTCCTTTTGCATAAGGTTCAATTAAATCAATTACTTTAATCCCTGTAAATAGTACTTCGGTAGAAGTTGATAATTCTTCAAATTTTGGTGCTTGACGGTGAATCGGTAAACCAGCTTCACCTTCTTTAGGTAAATCTCCTAATCCATCAATTGCATCTCCTGTTACATTAAATAAACGACCGTAGATATCATTACCTATTGGCATTTGAATTGGGTTACCTGTAGCAATTACTTCTTGCCCCCTTTGTAAACCATCAGTTGCATCCATAGAAATGGTACGAACTGTATCTTCACCAATGTGTTGTTGAACTTCTAAAACTAAAGTTGAACCGTCTGCTTTTTTAATTTCTAACGAGTCATAGATCTTTGGTAATTCAGCATTTTCTGTATTAAACTCAACATCGATTACTGGACCAATAATTTGAGAAACTTTACCTGTTATTGTAGACATTACTATATGTAATTAAAGTTATTTTATTTACTATATGAGTTTTAACTCATTTTTTCAAGGTGCAAAGGTAATTTTTTTAGTGGAATTTAAAAAACCTTTCGTAAGTATTTTTACATAAAAAAAAGCCTCACAAATGTGAGGCTTTTATTGATATTGTGATTGTAATTAAATTACTTTACTAATTTAATCTCAACACGTCTGTTTTCAGCTCTACCAGCTCTTGTTTTGTTATCAGCGATTGGATAATCTTCACCAAAACCTGCAGAAGTTAATCTTTTTGAATCAATTCCACCTTTAGTGATTAAGTAATCTAAAACAGCCTTAGCTCTTTTTTCTGATAATCTTTGGTTTAACTTGTTTGACCCTGAACTATCAGTGTGACCTTGAATGCTAAAGTTAGCTTTTGGGTACTCCTTCATAATTCCTGCGATTAAATCTAATTTACCAGTAGTACCAGTTCTAAAAGAAGTTTTTCCTGAATTAAAATAGATAGCTCTTGCAAACTCGTTTAATTTCTTAACAGCTTCTTCCTTAATTACTACTTCAGGACATCCGTTGTTAGATGCTACACCTGCTTCATTTGGACATTTATCGTCTTTGTCTAATACTCCGTCTCCATCAGTATCTGGCCAAGGACAACCATTGTTTGCAGCTGGACCAGCAGTGTTTGGACACTTATCTTTTCCGTCTACAACACCGTCTCCATCAGCATCTGGACATCCGTTGTTAGCTTTAGTTCCTTTTTCAGTTGGACAAGCATCATCTTTATCAGCGATACCATCTCCATCAGCATCAGGACAACCATTTAAAGCAGCTAAACCAGCAACTTCTGGACATGCATCGTCAGAATCTTTAATTCCGTCTCCGTCAGTATCAGGACACCCGTTGAATTCTTTTAATCCAGCAACTTCTGGACATGCATCATCCTTGTCATATACACCATCTCCGTCAGTATCTTTTCCTCCGAATTTAAATACTAAACCAATAGAGTGTTGGAAGTGATCTTGCACCTTATCAGCAAATTCTTTTTTCCCTCCAGATTGGAAGTTTAACCCTAAGTTATCGTTAAACCAAGTATTAAATCCTAAACCAGCATTTAACATTCCTTCTCCTTCGTCAGCTAAAGAAGTATAACCTCCACCAACATATACATAAGGATCGAACCATCCTGTTTCACCGAATAAGTTGTTTAAGTCATACTTTACGTTAGCATCGATAGCCCAGTAAAGCTCATCCATATCATCCTCCTCACGGAAAGTTTCAATTTTATTTAATGATCCTGCTAATTGTAATGTAAACCCATCGTTTAAGTATCTATCAACAGTTACTCTTGAAATTGATGGTAAGATATTCCAGTCACTAGTACCGATGTAATCTTTAGCATAATCTCCAAATTTCGTAGGAATCCTAACGTCTACTGCGTTAACTCCGAAACCAACCGCCCAAGGGTTGTCTGAATCCTGTGCGCTAACGTTTACAGCAGCAAACGCAAATAAAGCCATCACAGCTAATTTTAATTGTTTCATTATTAAAAATTTAAATTAAAAGTTCGTTTATATATTACGCAAATGTAAGTTGTTCAAACTTATTTACAAAAACAAATCTACAAAAACTTACAATAAATACAAGTTTTTAAAGGACTAATTTATATCACTTTCAGCTCTTTCCCAACCTTTACAAATGCTTTTATAGCCTTGTCTAAATGGTCTTTATCATGAGCTGCAGACAACTGTACTCTAATTCTTGCTTGTTCTTTTGGAACTACTGGATAAAAGAAGCCAATGACATAAATGCCTTCTTCTAACAACCTATTTGCCATTACTTGTGATAATTTAGCATCGTACAACATAACTGGAACAATTGCAGCATCAGCTCCTACTAAATCAAACCCTGCTTTTTCCATTTCAGTACGGAAATAGTTAGTATTCCATTCTAGTTTATCACGCAATGTAGTATCATTAGCTAATAAATCAAATACTTTTAAAGATGCTCCTACAATAGCAGGTGCTAATGAGTTTGAAAATAAATATGGACGTGAACGTTGGCGTAAAATTTCTATAATTTCTTTCTTTCCTGTGGTATATCCTCCCATAGCTCCACCAAGTGCTTTCCCTAAGGTTCCTGTAACAATATCAACACGATCCATTACATTTTTTAACTCTACAGTTCCTCTACCTGTTTTTCCAATAAACCCAGCTGCATGACATTCATCTACCATTACCATAGCATCGTACTTATCTGCTAAATCACAAATTTCATCTAACTTCGCTACGATTCCGTCCATAGAAAAAACTCCATCAGTTACAATAATTTTAAAACGATGTCCTTGCTTATTTGCCTCAATTAATTGCTCTTCTAATGATGCCATATCGTTATTATCATAACGATAACGTGCTGCCTTACACAAACGCACTCCATCAATAATAGATGCATGGTTTAAACTATCAGAAATAATAGCATCTTCTTTGGTTAATAATGGCTCGAAAACACCTCCATTGGCATCAAAAGCTGCTGCATATAAAATAGTGTCCTCAGTAGTATAAAAATCAGCAATCTTTTTTTCTAGTCGCTTGTGAATATCTTGCGTTCCACAAATAAAACGTACGGATGACATTCCAAAACCATGCGTATCCATTGTGTCTTTTGCTGCTTGAATTACTTCTGGATGATTTGATAACCCTAAGTAGTTATTAGCACAAAAGTTAATCACTTCTTCTCCTGTAGATATTTTTATCACTGCGTCTTGTGATGAAGTAATAATTCGTTCTGACTTATATAATCCAGCATCTTTTATATCCTGAATTTCTTGTTGTAATTGTTCTTTTATTTTTCCGTACATAATTTATGTTTGAAAGTTGTTTGCTATAATGGGTCAAAGTTAGTTGTTAAACTTCTTCAACCAAAATTTCTTCGTCAATATATACAAGTAGTTTTTTCAACACCTTAAAATTCAATGCTTGTAATACTCTTCCATATCGCAATAATTGCTGATGATATGCTTTAGAGGGCTTCCCTGTTTTGTAATCTATAATCACGACTTCGTCTTTCGAATAAAAAACTAACCTATCTGGAATTACTATTTGCCCATCAATATCTACAATTTCTCTCTCGTTAAACACTACAACTTCTTCAGAAAAATATTCTTTTAACTCAGAGTGATTTGCTATTTGTTGTATATTTTTTATTACTTCAGATGATTTTTCTCGTGGCAATACTCCTTGCTGTTCATAACGATAAACCACTTTCTCAACATCTTCTTTCGTCTTTATTTCTGCCATCATTTCATGAACCAAATTACCAAACTCAATAGCTTTTCCTTGTTCTGTATCCCAGAATTTTGATGCACTTGCCAGCATATGTATATTATGTTCTTTCCAAGGTGTAGATATAAAGCACTCTTGTATTTGAACTCCTGATGCTTTCTCTTTTAAAATACTTACCCTTTCTTTATTTCCAAAGGAATACTCCAAAACTTCATCATTCCATTCACCTACCTTTTTTAGGTAGTTAATAAATACTCCCGAGTAAAAATTCGTATTTTCTTCTCCTTTGGATGAAATTTTATTTTCTGTTACAATATATAATTGCTCAACAGCCCTAGTGAGTGCTACATATAATAAATTGAAATTATCTAATTCCAGCTCTTCTCTTTGTTGTTCATAAATCTCAAAACCTCTATCATTCACATAATTCAACTCTTTATTAAAAGGAACGAGTAATTCTTTAAACTTGTCGTAATTCTCTGGTAATTCATTTAACCAAACCTTAGGATTTACTTGTCGGTAAATGTCCAAATCGTATGGAAAAATAACTACTGGAAATTCTAAACCTTTTGATTTATGAATTGTCATAACCTGTACCGCATTTCCACTCTCAGGAGCTACAATGCTCAGCTTATCTTTTTTTTCCGACCAATAATCTAAAAATTCTTGAATACTTGTTCCTTTTCGTTGTTGTTCTAAAACCACATCTAAAAAGAATTGCACATAGGCATCTGATGAAGCTATTAGCTGAAAACTTCTAATAATTTCCTCTATTTTCTCGTAAAAAGGTAACTGATGAAATGTAGATAAATCAAAAGATGTTCCATATTCTTTTAACTCTAAAAAGAGTTTTTCATTTGGTTGATGTATTAAACTATCGATAAACAAGTGCTTATCTTTAGCTACTTTTAAATGTTCTTGCAAAAAATAAAGCATTTCCAGACAGGTTTCCTTATCATTTGGATGCTGAATTACTTGCAAAACATTTACTATAAAATTGACTTTAGAACTATTTTCTAACAGTAATGTTTCCGAGGAAACTATATCAATTCCGTTTTCAGATAAGTAATTTGCTACTGCAATTCCATCTTTCTTTTTACGAACTAAAATACAAATCTCATTCAGCGTAAAGTCAGCTTCTAAATTTTTAACAAGCTCTAAAACTTTCTTTGGATACTTAATTCCTTCCTCTTCTTTATTTTCTTCTTTCCTTAAAAAAGAAAGCGAGACATATCCCCCTTTTTTAGCAGTTGTTAATTGTTTATTTCCTTCAATAAATAATTGTTTATATGATTCGTTTTGAAGAAAATTTGCTGTATGTTGAAAGAACTGATTATTAAAATTAATCACCTCAGCATAACTTCTAAAATTAGTTTCTAAAGTTTTTACTTCTTTAGAAATTTGAAACGGATTATCTTTTTCTGAACCCAATCCTATAAATTGTTCTGATTTACCTCCACGCCAACGATAAATTGCTTGTTTTCCATCACCTACCAACAACAAATTACTATTTTCTTGTGCTAGCGCATTATCTATTAGCGGTATTAAATTTTGCCATTGTAAGGTTGATGTATCTTGCATTTCATCAATAAAATAATGCATAAATCGTTGCCCGATTCGCTCGTAAATAAACGGAGCAGGTTGGTCTTTGATGTTTTCAGAAATTAAATGATTGAACTCTGCATTCAATCTTAAATTATTTTCATCTTTTAAGTGTGTTAATTCTTGATTGATATTGTTTAAAACTGCTAATGGAATAATACTTTTCAACGCTAGCTTATTCATTGAAAACTGTTGATATAACTTTTCCGATTCAGTGTATAAACTCAATAACTTTGGCAAAACTCCTTCAATAGCAGATTTTATATCCTCTGATTTTGATTTTGAATAAAAGTTACCCTCCTCAATTCGTTCCCTTAATTTACTTTGATCAAAAAACTTTGCTTTTTCAGGATTTTTAGACAGTGCTACAAAATGATTTGGCAACATTGATCGGTAAAAATCTTTATGATCTAGCTGTACTGATTGAATAGCTTGCAAAGCTTCTTCTCCAATTTCTTTCCAACGTTTTTTTATTTGCGTTTGATGTTTTGACAACTTTGTTTTTAGATTAGTAAAATCGGCAAGTTCGTTATCAGCTAGGTTTTTAAAATGCTTGGTATCATCTTCATTCAACAAAATTTTAGCAAACTCATTTAATTCACGAGAGATATCCCATGATTTATCATCATCTGCTTTATCTAGAGAAAAATCAATAAGTAATTTAGTCAACGTTTCATCACTTCCTATTTTTGAAATCAGTACATCTACTGCTTCATTTAGCAAAGAAACAGCATCCATTTCCACTTCAAAATTAAGTGGTAGCCCTAAATCATAAGCAAAACTCTTAATAATTTTATGTGTAAAACTATCAATCGTAGTAATTGAAAAAGCAGAATAATTTCGAAGAATTTCATTTAATATTTTTTTACTTCGGTCTTTTACAACACTTCTATCAAGTAATGTTTCTTCTAAAATAATCTCAAGTAAATCATTTGCTTCTCCTTCTGCAAAAGCTTGTAAGTTATCTAATACACGCTCTTTCATTTCACCAGCCGCCTTGTTGGTAAACGTAATTGCCAATATTTTTTGAAAGCGAAAAATATCTTCAGATTGCAACAAAACCTTTAGATACTCTTTAACTAATGTAAAAGTTTTACCACTACCAGCAGAGGCATTGTATACTTGAAAAGTTGACGGGTTTTCTAACAAAGTAAAATATAATTAGGTAAGCAATTTAACCAAAAAAAGATTCCCGCTTTTGCGGGAATTGTACTTTTATGTTTCATACGAGGTTTTTTCTATCCTAAACCAACATCTAACGACATCATTACTATAAACCCACCAATAAAACCTAAGGTAGCAATATCAGTATATTTATCTCGTTGGGTTTCAGGAATTACTTCTTCAACTACTACAAAAATCATCGCTCCTGCAGCAAATGCTAATGCATAAGGTAAAATTGGCGTAAAAAAAGATACCGCTACTGCACCTAGAACTGCTGCCATAGGCTCAACGATAGCTGATAATTGTCCGTACCAAAAACTTTTAAAACGACTTACGCCTTGTCTTCTTAATGGCATTGCAACTGCAAATCCTTCTGGGAAATTTTGAATTCCAATACCAATAGCTAGCGAAATAGCAGCAATTATCATTTCGGTTTGCTCTACCCCAACCATTGTTGAAGCTGCTCCAAACAACACTCCTACTGCCAAACCTTCTGGAATATTGTGTAAGGTAATTGCCAAAACCAACAAAGTTGTTTTATGCCAATTTGTTTTAACTCCTTCAACTTCGTCTTCTTTAAAATTAATATGCAAATGTGGCAACCATTTATCCATTCCAAAAAGCGCCAAAGCCCCCAGAGCAAACCCTATTGCCGAAGGAAGTACTTTTACAAATCCTTCACCCGGACTGTTATCAATTGCAGGTGATAGCAAACTCCAAAAACTTGCTGCCACCATTACTCCTCCTGTAAAACCAAGCATTCCATCTAAAACAGCTCTATTCATTTTTTTAAAAAAGAATACTAAACTTGCTCCTAAAGCAGTTAAGCCCCAAGTAAATAACGAGGCATACAATGCTGCTTGAATTGGGTGTTCTTTACCAAAACTTACTAGTTGATTAAATAAATCCATTTATAAAATTATTTCTTATTATTTGCTTAACGTGGTTTTTGAATATATAGATTGCTTGCTATTTTATTAGATACTGTAAGAGTTTTCCCGTCCATTTCTATGACTAAAGAACCATCAAAAGGCTCTTTTTCTACCACTTTTATTTGTTTCCCTAATGCTATTTCTTGCTTATCTAAAAATCGTAAAAACTCTGAAGAACTATCATCAACACCAACGCAAACACCTATTTCATTTTTCTTTAAAGTAGACAACAAACTTTTTTCTATTATTTGCAAGTTTCCTTCTTTGTCTGGAATAGGGTCTCCATGCGGGTCTCTTTTTGGATAATCTAAAAAAGCATCTAATTCGTTAATTAATTTTGGAGATTTAATATGCTCTAACTGTTCTGCTACTTCATGCACTTCATCCCAAGAAAAATTAAGCTTATCTACCAAGAAAACTTCCCATAACCTATGTTTACGAACAATATTTGCTGCTATTTTCTTTCCAAAATCAGTTAACGTTACCCCTTGATACTTTTTATAAGCAACTACATCTTTTTCAGATAATTTTTTAATCATATCAGTTACTGAAGATGCTTTTGTATCTAATTTTTTTGCAATCGCATTCGTGCTAATTCCTTTCTTGTAATCAGCAGCTAAATGATACATTGTTTTTATATAGTTTTCTTCAGATTGACTAAACATTATATTTTTTTAGGTATGCAAATATATAGTTTTTGATTTAATTAAACATATTTTTAGTCTAGACTAAAAATTAATTTATATTTGCAAAAATATTTTGATTTAAAACCATTCAACAGCAAATCATTTTTAACATGAAAAATCATATTACCTTAGTAATTATATTATTATCAACTATTGTAAGCGGACAAACAATTAAAGGGAAAGTCACTTCATCTTCAGGAGAAACTATACCTTTCGCTAATGTATTTATAAAGGGAACAGAAAACGGAACAACTACAGATGAATCTGGAAACTACACATTAAAAACAGCTAAAAACAAATTTGTTTTAATTGCTTCATCTATTGGTTTTTTACCAGAAAGAAAGACTATTACAATAAACACTAACGAAGAGAAAACAGTAAATTTCATACTAACTGAAACCGCAGAAATTCTAGATCAAGTTACTGTTACTGGAACACGTACTGATAATCGCAGAACTAACAGCCCAGTTATAGTTAATGTTATCAATAGCCAAACCTTATCAGATGTACAAGCTTGTAACTTATCTGAAGGATTAAAATTCCAAACTGGTTTACGTGTAGAAACAGATTGCCAAACTTGTAACTATACCCAACTTCGTATGAATGGTTTAGCTGGCGGGTATTCACAAATTTTAATTAATGGTCGTCCTATTTTTAGTCCGTTAACTGGGTTATATGGTCTAGAGCAAGTACCTACTAATATGATTGAACGTATAGAAGTAGTCCGCGGTGGTGGCTCTGCCTTATATGGTTCAAGTGCCATAGGAGGAACTGTAAATGTAATTACAAAAATTCCGAAGAAAAATAATTACAGCATTGGTTATACTTATCAAAATATTAAAGGAGTTTCAGATCACATAATTGCTGGAAATGCTACAATAGTAAATGAAGACAGAAATGCTGGTGCTTCGTTTTTTATCAATAATAGAAAAAGAGACCTGTATGATGCTAATGGTGATAATTTTTCTGAATTACCTGAATTGAAAAATAATTCCTTTGGAACTAATTTATTCTTCCTTCCAACAGATAATCAAAAAATAGAGGTTAACTTTAGTAAAATGAATGAATATCGTTATGGTGGTGAAATGGTAGATAAAGCTCCTCATTTTGCGCTACAATCAGAAGAACGTGTGCATGATGTTTATGTAGGAAATATTGATTATCAAATTAATTTTAATGATGACAAAAGCTCTATAATTTCCTATTTAGCTACACAATATACCGATAGAGAACACTACACAGGAATTCGCCCTGACACAAACACTCCTGAAGACACAGAACATTTAGCTAAACCACCATATGGTAACTCTACGACAACGACTTTTCAAGGAGGTTTACAATTCAATCATAAATTAGAGAAATTTTTAGGTGGAAATAATGTACTGACTTTAGGTGGTGAATTTGTACAAGATGATGTTTTTGATGTTATAGAAGCATACGAGTACAAAGTAGATCAATTAACACAAAACTTCGGATTCTTTTTTCAAAGCGTTTGGGAAATCAACAAGCAATTAAATTTACTAACAGGTATTCGTTACGACAACCATAAATTAAACGCTTTAAAGCAAGACGGAACAGAAAAAACTATTGTAAACAACGTAGCTAGTCCACGAGTATCTTTACTATACAAGCCTTTTGAAAACACACAAATTAGAGGAACTTGGGGAACTGGTTTTAGAGCTCCACAAGCTTTTGACACCGATTTACACATAGCTTTTGCTGGTGGTGGAATTTCTCGAGTATTATTAGCAGATGATTTAAAAAGAGAACGCTCTAACAGCTACACACTTTCATTCAACTACGACAAGCCTACTGAACATTATATTTACGGATTTACTTTTGAGAGTTTTTACACTAACTTAAAAGATGCTTTTTATTTAGAGTCTATTGGAGAAGATGAGTTTGGTGAAGTTTTTGAAAAAAGAAATGGTGATGGCGCCGTAGTAAAAGGAATTACTTTAGAAACACGATTAAACTACGATGGAATTCTACAGCTAGATGCTGGGTTCACCTACCAATCTAGTAAATACAACTCAGCTGTAAACAACTCAGACGAACTACCCTTAAAAAAAGAATTTTTACGTACACCAAACACTTACGGATATGCTACTGCGACTTATACTCCAAACCAAAAATTTAAAACAGCTCTAAATTTAGTATATACTGGAAGTATGGAAGTACTACATTTAGCTTCTCCTAAAAATTTAACAGAAGACGAATACTTTAGTTCTCCTTCTTTTTTTAATTTAGGGGTTAACGCTAGCTATACATTTAATTTAGAAAAACTAAACACGAACCTAGAATTTACTACTGGAATCAAAAATATTTTTGATGAATACCAGTCAAAGTTTGATATAGGTAAAGAGCGTGACAGCAATTTCATTTACGGTCCAGCTACACCGAGAACCTTTGTTTTTGGTATAAAAATCTCTAGTAATTAATATTAAGATAACATATTGCCTTTGAGTTAACATTTAAGAAACATTCTAATAATAGAATAGTAATTTCTAACTAACATTAGGTTTACAATACCACATCACTTTTGCAGGGTATTTAAGAACACAAGTTAGTTAGAATGAAAAAAATAATAATTATTACTCTTTTAAGCCTTTGCAACTTTGCTTTTTCGCAAAATAAAGGTACTGTAACAGGAACTGTAACAGATAAAGAGATGAGTGGTGAAGCATTACCTTTTGCTAATGTCTTTATTAAGGGAACTTCAATCGGGGGGACAACCGATATGGACGGTAAGTACACCCTTAGTGTACCTGCAGGAAACCAAACTATTGTTTTTAGTTTTGTTGGTTATCAAACAATTGAAAAACCAATATTAGTAAAAGCAAATGAAACAACAACAGTTAATCAAGAATTAGGCGCAAATGAAGGGGTTGCGTTAGATGAAGTTGAAATTAAAGCTTCTACGAGTAAGGATAAAGCAAGTGCTTTATTATTAGAACAAAAAAAGGCAACAGTTATTAAAGAAAGTATCGGAGCAGAAGAGCTTTCTTCTAAGGGTATCTCTGATGCTGCAGGTGCTGTCTCAAAAATATCTGGTGTTTCTAAACAGGAAGGATCAAGTAATGTATATGTACGTGGTTTAGGTGATAGATATTTAAACACGACTATGAACGGTCTTTCATTACCTTCTAATGATATTGCCAAGAAAAATATAGACCTAAATTTATTCCCTTCTGATATAATTCAAAACGTATCAATTAGCAAAGCGTATTCATCAAACTTTTACGGAGACTTTGCTGCTGGTAATATTGACATCTCTTCTAAAGAATATAGAGGAAATGGTTTTGTAGAAGTAAGTATTGGTTCTGGTGTTAATTCTAGAGCTATGGGAGAAGACTTCAGAAAAAGTGAAGGGACAGGAAATTTTGGTTACTACAATCGCTTTAAACACAACCCATATGCTATAGTTCTTTCTCATGGAGTTGACCCTGTAAACGCAGGAAGTCCAATTAATAACTCTATTGGTTTAAACACTGGTAAATCATTCGATTTTGAAAATGGTAGTAGGTTAAGTCTTTTCGGTACAGCATCATTTAGCAGAGCTTTTGAATACAGAGAAGGACCTGTTGTAGACTTTACAAACGTATTTAAGAAAGAATACCCTAACGCAAAAGAATATGAGTACTCTACTTCAACAACCGCAATGTTAAGTGCTCTATATAGAATTGATGATAGCAACAAAGTTAAGTTTACATCTTTATTTTTAAATAACTCTGGTGACGAGGTAGGTTACTATGGTTTTAAAGGATTAGGTAAAAACAGAGATGCTTTAAATAATACTGATGAAGGTTTTTATCAAATGAACGTTCAATACAACCAGGATTTAGTATTTGTTAACCAATTAACTGGAGAGCATAATTTTGAGGATAATAAATTAAAAGTAAGCTGGGGAATTGGTTATAACAATGTATTTGCTCATGAACCAGATAGAAAGAGAATAAGCTTAGAAAATTTTCAAAATACTTTAGATAACGATCCTAATACAAATGCCATATTTTATACAAATAACTCATTTGACAACCAACGTTATTTCCAAAAAATTATTGATGAAGAATTAAACAGTCGAGTTAATTTAGCTTACCAAGCTACTGACAACCTAACTTTAAATTTTGGTTATAATGGTAGAATTAAAGAAAGAGACTTTAATAATATTAGGTATGGTTATGATATTTTAGATTCAAAATATGAAGTTTCTGATGTAAATAATTTTAACAGTATTTTCAATATTAATAATGCTCAAATTTTTAAAAACCAAACAGGAAAAATATTTAAACTAGATGTTTTCAGAAAGTTACCTGGTTTTGAAAACAGCAACATCGCTAGTTTACCTGGTTTATATGAAAACACTTACAATGGTACATTAAAAATACATGCAGGATATGTTTCAGGAGAAATTAAGTCTGGTGAAAAATGGGTGTTTGTTCCTGGTATTAGAATAGAGTCATTCAACCAAGAAGTTACCTACGACGTAATCAACATTAACCCTAATGACCCTGGTTTTAGAAATGCATCAGAAACATTTTTCTTACCTAGCTTAAACATAAAATATGCTGTAAACGAAGATCAAAACTTACGTTTCAATTTCAGTCAAACTGTATCTGTACCAGAATTTAAAGAAGTTGCTCCTTTTATTTACGAAGGAATTGGACAAAGAATTGGAGGTAATCCAGATTTATTAGATAACCCTTCATTTTCAAAAATCTTCAACTTAGATTTAAAATACGAATGGTTTATTTCAAGAGATGAATTATTATCTATCGGAGCTTTCGGTAAACAAATCAACGACCCAGTAAACTTAGTAATTGCAAATAGTGCCGCTGGTAACCAACGTTACTTCAGAACTGGAGATAAGGCTACTGTAGCGGGTATTGAAATTGAAATGCGTAAAAACTTAGTTAAAGACGAAGATGATGATACTGTAATGTCTGCAGGTGTTAACTTTACTTATATGCATACTGATCAGGACTTAAAAAAAGAAATTAAAGGAGTATCAGGATACGCTACAACATTTAACAGAGATAGTGATGAACTACAAGGAGCCTCTCCTTTCTTAGTTAATGCTAACTTAAACTACACTCCAACTCAGTTTAAAAACTACAAGCCTATCACATCATTAGTGTTTTCTTATTTCTCAGATAGAATTCATGCTTTAGGAGCTGGTGAATTAGGGAATATCATTGAAAAAGAAGTGCCTACAGTGGATTTTGTTTGGAAAAACAAATTCGGTGAAAACTGGGAAGTTGACTTAAAGGCTAAAAACTTACTAGACCCATCTATAAAAAGAGTTAGAGAAAATACTTCAATTGGAGACGTAACTCTATCTGAATACAAAAGAGGAACTAATATAAGCTTAGGACTTAAATACAAATTTTAACAAAAATAAACTCAATAAAAGAATACAATTAAACTTTAAAACAATGAAAAATAATTTTTTATTAGGATTAGCTTTAGCAGCTACGTTATTTGCTTCATGTGGGGATGATGATACAGCAGATATTATTATTAATGATAATAGTGTTACAAATAACACAAATAACAGTGGAGGTGACTCAGACAATGATAATTTTGTTGAATTAAAAGGAAACTATACTACTGATTTAACATTAGATGCTTCTAAATCATACACAATAACAGGACCAACTATATTTGAAGATGGTACTACTTTAACAATTCCTGCCGGAACAGTTATAAAAGCTGCAGCTACTGGTGCAGATGTTTATTTAGCTATTTCTCAAGGAGCAAAGATTATAGCTGATGGAACTTCTAGCCAACCAATTATCTTTACTTCTAGTGCTACTACTCCTAATGCAGGTGACTGGGGAGGGTTAATCTTATTAGGTAAAGCTCCTATTAACTCTGTAGCTGGTGGTACTGCTACTTCAACTTCTGAAATCGCAAGTTTACCTTACGGTGGTGATGCAGCTGATGACAATTCTGGAACTTTACGTTATGTAAGAGTTGAATATTCAGGAGGAAAAGCTGATGGACAATCAGAAAACAATGGATTCTCTTTCTACGGAGTTGGTAATGGTACAACTGTAGAGTACATCCAAATGTTTGAAGGAAAAGATGATGGTGTAGAGTTCTTTGGAGGAACTGTAAATGTGAACAATGTATCTGTTGTTAATGCTGAAGATGATTCTATCGACTGGACTGAAGGATACTCTGGTACTATTACAGACGCCTATGTAAAGCATGGTACTGACCACGATAAAGGAATTGAAGCTGACGGTTACAATACTGATATAGGAAACTTATCTAACCCTAAGTTTTTCTCTAAGCCAACAGTAACTAACTTAACTATTGAAGGATTAGGTTCTGGAACTGCAAATGAAGCTATCCGTTTAAGAGCAGGTACTCAAGGTATTTTTAACAATATTTTATTAATCGGTTTTGCTGAAGGATTTGATTTAGATGGTGATGCTGCTGACAACCCAACTGGTAATGGTGTTACTTCTGGTGACTTAAAAGCTACTGATGTAAAATTTGAAGATGTTACTGTTAAAGTAAAAAATGATACAGGTGTTACTTTTACTGATGCTGATTTTGTTACTGAAAACGCTACTGCAACTGGCACAGACTATGCTACCTGGGGGGCTGGATGGACTAGACAATAAAACTTACATCCCCTAACAATAAAAAAAACCGAGCAAATTGCTCGGTTTTTTTGTTTTATAGTTTATTTACTTTTTAGTAATCTGTTGTTAACTCATAAACAAGAAAAAATCTTGATTTTTATAAGTGATTAATTATAAAATATATAAACTATGAAAAAAAAATTATTCCTTTTAGCATGCCTATTGTCACTACAAGCTTTTTCTCAATCTTATAATTCTCACGTTTTCTATTCAAGCTCTAAAGCTTTAGGTACTTTCAATAAAGAAATGGTTGAAAACATTCCTTGTGAAGAGACATTTGATTTTCAAGATTTAATTGGTAGGTTTTATGTGAACATTCAAGACTCAACACCTTTAGAACCAAACAAGTTCTACTTTTTAGATTTTGGTCAGGGCTTCAATTACTATTATTTAACATCTTCAAGAGTTGGTGAACATTCAGATGAAGATTACAGATTAAGCCTTCCTCATTCAATAACTCAAATATCATGTAGAAGCACTCCTTTACCAAAACAAATAAAAAGTTTTAAAGTAAATCAAGCATACTATAAAAATTTTTCAAGAAATACTACTTTTGAATACGAATACGAAATTCAAGGTGATTATAGAGGTAAAAATAATAGTGGTAATAATGATATTACTATCTCTATATACTACAACAGTATCAATCAAAGTAACCTGATAACAAAAACTGTATGGGAAATGGATGAAGAGTTCTTCCCCATTTTAACCAAAAGAGAACCATGGGGAACTAGCTTTATTGACTATGACACCGACCCTAAAAGAAAATTTTATTTGAAATTTGAATATGCTGGTAATTCAGAGATACTTACTTATACGGTTCCTAAAGATACTAGAGATTTTGATGGTGATGGGGTACAAAACTGGCAAGACAACTGCCCCAACCAAGCAGGTCCTTCTTCTAACAATGGATGTCCTGTTGGCAATCCTGATTTTGTAATTGTAAGCATATCTATTGATGCAGGTGGTTTAACCACAAATACGAACGATGATAATTCATTAACTCTTAGAGAAAATCAAGACCATAAATTCTGTGTGAATATTAAAAACACAGGTGCTGTAACTGGCACAATCAACAATACAGCTTTAATCTTAACAAATAATTCCGACTTAAGTAAAGCTAGTATTGTATCAAACCTTCCATATCCTAAGTCATCTTTAACTATCTCTCCTAACCAAACAGGAAAAATGTGTTCAGAAACACATATAAGAGATACTTATTTAGGAAATAATCTCACCAATTTTTATTATTTACATGCTATAGCTGACTATGATAATAACACCTCTGAATCTAATGAGAATAACAATCAGGCTTACACTAGTGTTAACTCCTCTTCTTCAAAAACACCTACTCAGTTGACTATTCATGATGTAAACGGGAATAAGGTTAAAGATACTACTATCAACAATGAAACAGAAGAAACTGACGTTATTAAAAGCCTGCCCAAAGGTTTCTATTTTATTAATAAAGACGGTAAAAAAAGTAAAATTTATAAAAAGAATTAATATCCTTTCTTTAAACAAAAAACCGAGCAAATTGCTCGGTTTTTTTATTTATTCTTTTGGTGGGTTCCCTGCATCAAATGTACTTGAGCTATATTCCTTATCAACTATTTTTTAAACAATTCTACTAATAGTTAATCCATCTCTTATAGGCAGTAATACAGTTTCTAAACGACTATCTTCATTTAAAAGTCTATTATACTCTAAAAGAACTTTAGTGTCTATATCTTTAGGATTTAACTTCTCAACTACCTTTCCGCTCCAAAGTACATTATCAGATAAAATAACACCTCCTTTATTCATTTTTTCAATAATCAAGCGAAAATAGTTTACATAGTTAGATTTATCTGCATCGATAAATACTAAATCAAATTTGGAATTTATAGTTGGAATTATATCTAAAGCATTACCAACATATTGAGTTATTTGGTTTTTATGGTCAGATTGCTGAAAGTATTTATGTTGGAGCTCCTCTAACTCTTCATTTTTATCAATCGTATGAATCATTCCATCTTTTGAAAGTCCTTCAGCCAAGCATAAAGCAGAATACCCTGTGTATGTACCAATCTCTAAAATTGATTTAGGTTGAATTAATTTTGAAATCATAGATAAAACTCTTCCTTGAAAAGCCCCACTTAACATGCGAGGATTTAAAACCTTTTGCCAAGTTTCTCTACTTAGTTCTTGTAGTATTTTTGGTTCTGCTTGAGAATGTTTAACAACATAATTATCTAATTCTTCAGGTAAAAAGTTCATGTAGGTTGTTTTTAATGGGCAAAATTAAAAAAACGGAATTTATCACTATAATAAATTCCGTTTCAATCTAACAAAAAATCAAAAAATGGTTCTTTAAAAAACCAAAATTGTCTAATTAAATTTACTTAACTGTTCTTTTAATTTTTCTTTGTCTTTACTTGATAAACAAGCGGTATGTTTTTTACAATCTTCTGATTTTAACTTGAAGATATCAGACATTTTTCTATTTTGTTTTGTATACAAGGCACAAATCTTACAAGTTAATAAATGCCAAGTAAGTTGCATTCTTTCATATATAGAAGCTTCTCCATATTGACTTTTGTCACAAATGGTAGTAGCTTCATCACATGTAATTTTTAAAAATTTAAACATTTTTTTACTTATTAAACCAGTTCTTTTCCATACAGCTTCTTAACTGTGTTCTTGCTCTATGTATTATAACCCATAAATTGGACGGAGAAATATCTAACTCCTTACAAATATCTTCAGTTTCAAATTGTTGAATTGTTTTCATTTTAAAAACCATGGCATATTTTTCAGGAAGGCCATCAATACATTTATCTAATTGATTTTTTAACTCTTCATTTTCAATATTCCTATCAGCATCATTATCCCATGTTTGTGGTACTCGCTCCTCAATCCAGTTTCCTTCATTTTCTCCACTATCATAAAAACTCATTCTAACTTCAGCTTGTCCTTTTTTAGAATTTATTTTTCGATAATAATCGATTATTTTTCTCTTTAAGATTGAAACTAGCCATGTTCGTTCTGTAGACTTTCCTTCAAAGTTTTTAGCAGATTTTAATCCTGCAAAAAAAGTTTCTTGCACTAAATCTTTAGCTATGTTTGAATTATTTACACGAACAACAGCATAATTGAATAAATAATCTGCATAGTTGTCTACCCATTTATCAGGAGATAAAGTATTTGAAGGATTTGTTAGATTCATTAAATCAAAGATAAGTTATTTTTTGTGGAAATAAGTAACATAAATTCTACTTAGTCCATTAGGAGTATTTTTAATAAAATTAATTATTTCATCTAAACTTTTCTTTTTACTTAACTTATTTGAAATTTTACTTTTATTTGTTGTATAATAAATTTTATTACTTGAAAGGTCTACAAAAGGGCAGTAATCTAATTTGTTAGAGTTAATATTTGTTAAATGCCTAGAAGCTAACCATTCGTTATTTCTTCCTTTTTTACTTATGTATAGGTCACCTCTACCTAAATCATCTTTTCTTCCATACGAAGTGAAAATGATAAAACTTTCATCTGGAGCAACAAAGGCATTAAACTCGTATTTTTCAGAATTTACTCCAGGACCAAGAGAAACAGGTTTGGAGTAAACACCATTAATAAGTCTACTTACATAAATATCTTCTTTACCTTTAGAGTTTTCATATTCTGCAGTAAAAAATAAGTCTCCTTTTTTTGTCACTGACGGATAAAATTCATCCGCAGGAGTATTAACTGGCGACCCAATATTTATAGGCTTAGACCAATCATGAGAAAAAGACTCACGTGTTACATACCAAATATCCATGTCTTTCTTTACCTCACCAGAGGTATTATTCATTCTGTTAGAAGCAAAGAAAAGCTTCAATCCGTCAGGAGACAAAAAGGGCTCTAAGTCTTTATGCCTACCTGAAAAGTTAACAACTCCAGGTTTCTGCCATTTTCCATTTACTTTTTTTGAAAAAGCTATAAACGAATATTCTTTCAAGTAGCTTTCAACAGTGAAATAAAATTCATCTTGATTTTTGCTTATTGAAAAATCTCTGACGTTTGGTAAATCACTAAATAACTCTGGATGAAATAATTCAGGTTCTTGAGCAAAACTAAAGCAAGAAACAAATAAAAAAAGAAATCCAATTTTTTTCATAAAACTATTGTTTAAGGGCTTTACAATTGTTTCTACGTCTCATATCAACTAAGTATATAATCTCCCATTTTCCATTATTATTAAAAAGTTGGAAAGAATTTGCTCCACAATGACTAAACTTATCATTTAGGTAAAATTCGTATAGAGTCCATACAGAAGCTAAATTACCATCCACTTTAATATCCCATGATACTAATCTTTCTAAATAAGTATGTTCTGGTTTTTTATTAGCAATATTAGCAAGCAGTTTAGATTTACTTTCTGTAACTAAAACTTTTTTACCTTCCTTATTAGTAAAAGTAGTTTGAATGTTAATTGTAGAATTAAGAGTTGAGCTTACTAATGTACTATCACCTTTATGAAGTCCTTCAAAAAAAGTTTCAATAGTTTTTTTAATGACTTTTTTTTCTGAGCTTTCTTGTGCACTTATCACAGTTGTAAGAGCAAAAACAATTAATAAAGTAAAAACCTTTTGCACGTTAGTTTGATTTAGTTAGGTAAAGCTATTAAAAAAATAAAAGGCTAAAATTTAATTAACAGAAGATTAACGGCATTAAAAAAAGTAAATTAAAGAGATTATGAAAATATAATAAATAAAACAAGTGAATAATAATTATGTATTTTTACAATCCATAAAAAAAAAAGAAATGTCAGTAGCAAAAAAACAATATAAAAGAATTACCACTAAATCTCTTGTTGAGATGAAAGCAAATGGAGAAAAAATCTCAATGCTTACGGCTTACGATTATACTATGGCAAAAATTGTTGATGGTGCAGGAATAGACGTAATCTTAGTGGGAGATTCAGCATCAAATGTAATGGCTGGTCATGAAACTACATTGCCTATTACATTAGATCAAATGATATATCATGCAAGCTCTGTAGTAAGAGGAATAGATCGTTGTTTAGTAGTGGTTGACTTGCCTTTTGGAAGTTACCAATCAGATCCTAAAGAAGCATTACGTTCGGCTATTCGAATTATGAAAGAAAGTGGAGCACACTCAATAAAACTAGAAGGAGGAAAAGAAATAAAAGACTCTATTAAACGAATTTTAAATGCAGGTATTCCTGTAATGGGTCACTTAGGGTTAACTCCTCAATCTATTTATAAGTTCGGAACTTATACAGTAAGAGCAAAAGAAGAAGCTGAGGCAGAAAAGTTAATGACAGATGCTTTAATGTTGGAAAGATTAGGTTGTTTTGCTATTGTGTTAGAAAAAGTTCCTGCTAAGTTAGCACAAAAAGTTGCTGAAGCTTTAACAATTCCAGTTATAGGAATTGGAGCAGGTGCAGGTGTAGATGGACAAGTATTAGTAACTCACGATATGTTAGGAATGACACATGAGTTTAATCCTCGTTTCTTACGTAGGTACTTAGATTTATATACAGGAATGACAAATGCATTTGAACAGTACATTACAGATGTTAAAAGTCAAGACTTTCCAAACGAAGAAGAACAGTATTAATGTAAAAGTCTTCCTTTTGGGAGACTTTTTTGTTTAAGATTATATTTTTAAAATGAAAATACTTCATTTAGACACTAATCACTCTCTGTTAATAAATAAATTAAAGAATTTAGGTTTTGAAAACTATGAAGATTATATCTCTTCAAAATCAGAAATTGAAGCTAAAATTCATTTGTATGATGGAGTTATTATTCGTAGTCGATTTACCATTGATAAACAATTTTTAGATAAAGCAACAAGCCTTAAATTTATAGGACGAGTAGGAGCTGGATTAGAAAACATTGATTGTGATTATGCTGAAAAGAAAGGAGTACACTTAATATCAGCACCAGAAGGAAATCGAAATGCAGTAGGAGAGCATACGTTAGGAATGTTACTTTCTTTGTTTAACAAGCTTAATAAAGCAGATAAAGAGGTACGAGAAGGTAAATGGTTACGAGAAGAAAATAGAGGTGTAGAATTGGATGGAAAAACTGTTGGAATCATCGGTTATGGTAATATGGGGAAAGCCTTTGCTAAAAAACTCCGTGGTTTCGATGTAGAAGTAATATGTTACGATATTAAGCCGAATGTTGGTGATAATAATTGTAAACAAGTTTCTTTAGAAGAACTTCAAAAAAGAACTGATGTTTTAAGTTTACATACTCCACAAACAGAATTAACGATGAATATGATTAATTCAGACTTTATTAATGGTTTTTCAAAACCATTTTGGTTGTTAAATACTGCCAGAGGAAAATCAGTAGTAACAAAAGATTTAGTAGTCGCTTTACAATCAGGAAAAGTTTTAGGAGCAGGATTGGATGTATTAGAGTATGAAAAAAAATCGTTTGAAAACCTATTTACAAACCAAGAAATGCCCGAGGCATTTCAGTATTTAATAAAAGCAGAAAATGTGTTGCTTTCTCCTCATGTTGCTGGTTGGACCATAGAAAGTAAAGAAAAGTTAGCGCAGACTATTGTAGATAAAATTAAAGAAAAATTTTGTTAACTTGATGCTTCAAAATCATGTAACATGAAATATGAAGCAGCTACAGTAGAAGAATATATTTCTCAAGTCCCAGAAGAACGACAAGAAGTTTTACAAAAGCTTCGTAACCTTATTAAGGAAAACCTACCTAAAGGATTTGAAGAAGGAATCAATTATAATATGATTGGGTATTATGTTCCACATTCAAAATATCCCGATGGTTATCATTGTAATCCAAAATTACCACTTCCTTTTATGAATTTAGCTTCACAAAAAAACTCAATAAATCTATATCATAGCGGAATTTATGCTAAAAAAGAGTTATATGATTGGTTTGTGACAGAATATCCTAAGTATTCAAAAAGGAAATTAGATATGGGAAAAAGTTGTATTCGTTTTAAAAAGCTGGATGATATTCCGTATAAATTAATTACTAAATTATGTACAAAAATGACTGTAGATGAATGGATTTCTATCTACGAATCAGTTGTAAAAAAGAAATAAAATGAAGAAAAAAGGTAAAGTAATAGGAGTTGGAGGCATTTTTTTTAAAACTGAAAATACTAAAGCGACGAAAGATTGGTATAAAAACAACTTAGGTTTTAACACAGATGACTGGGGTTGTACGTTTTGGTGGAAAGATAATGAGGGTAAAAAAGCCTCAACACAATGGAGTCCGTTTGCAAAAGATACAAACTATTTTGAACCGTCTAAAAAAGACTTTATGTTTAACTATCGAGTTGAAAATTTAGTAGAGTTATTAGAAGAGTTAAAAGAAAAAGGAGTTACCGTGATGGATAAAATAGAGGAGTATGATTATGGTAAAATTGGATGGGTTGTAGATTTAGATGGAAATAAAATTGAGTTATGGGAGCCAAAAGACGAAGCTTTTTTATAAATTTAGCACCGTCTAATAAATAAAAAATAAAAAAATGGATGTAATTGATGAAAATGGGAATACTGTCCCTAATCAAGAAAGTAAACGTGTGTTAGCTGGTATTTTAGCGATTTTAATAGGTTCAATAGGAATACATAAGTTTGTATTAGGATATACCAAAGAGGGTATTATACAAATTATAGCTACGATTATAACTTGCGGTTTTGCAGGAATCATTCCTTTTATAGAAGGGATTATTTATTTAACAAAATCTGATGATGAATTTGTTGAAACATATCAGGTAAACCAAAAAGGATGGTTCTAATCATCATATAGAAAAAGCGCCTTAAGGCGCTTTTTTATTTCAATTCAGAAAGGCTATACAAAAAATCCTCCAGCTTTTTTAATTCTTTTGGTGGATTACCCGCATCAAATACACTTGACCTATATTCCTTATTAGCTATTTTAATAGTAAACTTCGCATGCAAAGCTGCGTCTGCTATTCTTTTTTCACTTGGTACTTGTAAATCGCTTATTTGTTCTAAATTCAACTCATTTACTATAGTGTTTAATTCTTCTAATTGTTCTTTAGTTACTTTTTTAATCCCTTCTTTTTGATTTATTTTGTACGATAAGTTATTTCCTTCAATAGTTAACTGCACTATACTTCCTCTTGTTTGAGCTTCATAAGCTATTTTATCAAACTCTTTTATTTTATTTTGTGCTGCACAGTTCATCATTAATAAAAATACTACAGGAGTTATTATTTTTAGGTATTTCATCTATTCTTACTTTCTAGTTAATCATAATAAAAAGACGCTCTTTTAAATAAAGAACGTCTTAATATATGAATTTCGTATTAAAATAAATTAGTCTGCTATAGTAGACTCTAAATTCTACTGGAACAAATACTACACACCTATTCTAGTTTTTTGATCTTCTGTAAACATGTATATACAAGTATCATTAAAATAATAATCCACAAAGGGTTTATAACCTTTGCAAACATTTTAAAAACATTAATTATGAATAATAATTAACACTTTAAAAACAACTAATGATAAACAAGTAAAATATCTGCTTAAATACCAAATATAAAAAAGACACCTAATTTAGGTGTCTTTTTATACTATGTTATATTAAATAGCTATTTAAGCTTTTTCTTAACTGCTACTTCAGTATATGCTTCTAATGTATCTCCTTCTTTAATATCGTTATACCCTTTAATTTGAAGACCACAATCGTATCCTTTAGTTACTTCCTTAACATCGTCTTTAAAACGTTTTAATGAAGCTAACACACCATCATGAACTACAATTCCATCTCTAATTACACGAACTTTAGAGTCTCTTGTAATTTTCCCTGTCATCACCATACATCCTGCGATGTTACCAATCTTAGAAATTTTATAAACTTCTCTAATTTCAACATTACCAAGAACTTCTTCTTTCATTTCAGGAGACAACATTCCTTCCATTGCATCTTTCAGGTCGTTGATAGCGTCATAGATGATTGAATAAGTTCTGATATCAACTTCTTCTCTATCTGCTACCGAACGCGCATTTCCTTGCGGACGTACGTTAAATCCAACGATAATTGCATCTGAAGCTGTTGCTAATAATACGTCAGATTCTGTAATTGCTCCGACTCCTTTGTGAATAATATTCACTTGGATTTCTTCTGTAGATAGCTTTTGGAACGAATCTGTTAACGCTTCAACCGAACCATCAACATCTCCTTTTAAGATGATATTTAACTCTTTGAAGTCTCCTAATGCAATACGACGACCAATTTCTGCAAGTGTTAATGTTTTTTGTGTTCTAACAGATTGTTCACGTTGTAATTGAGAACGTTTTGCTGCTATTTGCTTAGCTTCACGCTCATCTTCAAATACATTGAACTTATCACCTGCTTGTGGTGCACCATCTAAACCTAAAATTGATACTGGCGTAGAAGGTCCTGCCTCTTTTACTTTCCTTCCTTTATCATCAAACATAGCTCTTACTTTACCACTATGCTTTCCGGCTAAGATATAATCTCCAATTTTTAATGTACCTGCTTGTACCAATATTGTAGATACATATCCTCTACCTTTATCTAATAAAGCTTCTACTACAGCTCCGTTTGCGTTTTTATTAGGGTTTGCTTTTAACTCTAATACTTCCGCTTCTAATAATACTTTTTCTAATAACTCATCAACCCCTTGTCCTGTTTTAGCAGAAATTTCTTGCGACTGAATGTTACCTCCCCAATCTTCTACTAATAAATTCATAGAAGAAAGTTGTGTTTTAATATTATCTGGATTCGCGTTAGGCTTATCTATCTTGTTTATTGCGAAGATAATTGGCACTCCTGCTGCTTGTGCGTGAGAAATCGCCTCTTTTGTTTGTGGCATTACATCATCATCTGCAGCTACTACAATAATAACTAAATCCGTTACTTGAGCACCACGAGCACGCATTGCTGTAAAGGCTTCGTGACCTGGAGTATCTAAGAAAGCTATTTTATGTTCTCCTACCTTCACTGCGTAAGCACCAATGTGTTGTGTGATACCTCCTGATTCACCTTCAATAACATTCGCGTTACGGATGTAATCTAACAACGATGTTTTACCGTGATCTACGTGTCCCATCACTGTGATAATAGGTGCACGAGTTATTAAATCTTCTGGCTTGTCTTCAACTTCTTCTATAGATTCCTCAACTTCAGCTCCAACAAACTCTACAGTATAGTTAAATTCTTCTGCTACAATTTGTAATGTTTCAGCATCTAATCGTTGATTCATCGTTACCATCATTCCTAACATCATACATGTAGAAATAATTTGGGTAACGGGAACATCCATCATAGTTGCTACTTCACTAACCGTAACAAATTCTGTTACTTTCAACACCTTACTCTCTGCTTGTGCTGCCTGTAATTCAGCTTCACTTTGCTGGCGGTGGGCATCTCTTTTATCTCTACGGTATTTTGCTCCTTTTCCTTTTTTAGATTTACCCTGAAGTTTTTCTAAAGTTTCTCTAACTTGTTTTTGGATTTGTGCTTCTGTTAGTTCTTCTTTTGGAGCAGCTGCTGGTCTTCTACCTCTTTGACCTCCTCGGTTACCACCTCTCTGGCCTCCTCGGTTTTGACCTCCTCGGTTATTTCCTTGAGGTTTAGCGCCTGTTCCAGGACTTCCTGGTTTGCTAATTCTTTTACGCTTCTTTTTATCTCCATCAGCCTTATTAGCTTCAGGTTTCTTCTTTTTTGGTCTTTCAAATTGTTTTAAGTCAATTTTTTGACCTGTAAAATTAGGACCTTCTAATTTTTTGTACTGAGTTTTAATTTTCTCAGCATTTTCTGGAGTTATTTCTACCTCCTTTACTGGTTGCTTCACCTCTTTAACCTTATTTTCAACAGTCTTTTTAACTTCTTTAGGCTGTTCTTTCTTCACTTCCTTTTTAGGAGTATTAACTGTTTGTTCCTTTGGTTTTTCAGTTTTAGGAGGCTCTGGCTTTTTCTCTTCGACCTTAACTGGTTCTTCAACTTTTTTAGTTTCTTGAACTGGTTTAATAGGCTCTTCTTTCTTTGGTTCCTCTATTTTCTCCTCTTTTTTAGTAGGCTCCGGTTTTACCTCTTCAGCTACTTCTTCAATAGCCTTACCAGTTTCAACATCTATTTTACCTACTGTTTTAAGTTCTAACTTTTCAGCTTTGGCTTTTAAAACTTCTTGTTTTTTAGCTTCCTCTTCTAATCTCTTTCTTTCTTGCTCTTGTTCTAATTGCTGACGAATTGCCTCTTTCTCTTTTTTCTTTTCTTCGCTCACTTCCTTAGAGGCCACCTTTTTAGATTTATCAGTTTGGAAACCATCAAATAAAATTTGATATTCTGCATCTGATATTTTGGTAGTAGGGCGAGCTTCAATCTCATAGCCATTTTTAGCTAGGTGTTCAACAGCTCTATCTAAAGAAATGTTTAGTTCTCTTAAAACCTTATTTAGTCTTAATTTTTTGCCTTCAGCCATATATTATTTTATACTTTTTATTGAAAAAACACACTTTACACGTCTCTAGTACGTATAGTTATGCTCTTTTTCTTCTTTTTGCTAGATTTTATACAGTTTCCTATATTAGGACACTAGCTTCCTTTTTTGTGTTATATTTAGTCTTCGAATTCTTCTCTTAAAATTCGTTGAACATCTAAAATTGTTTCTTCCTCTAAATCTGTTCTTTGTACTAACATTGATACATCTTTTTCCAAGACACTCTTTGCTGTATCTAAACCTATTTTCTTGAATTCTTCAATTACCCAAGCTTCAATTTCATCAGAGAATTCTGTTAATTCAACATCTTCTTCTTCAATACCTTCTCTTTGAACGTCAATTTCGTAACCTGTCAACTCACTTGCTAAACGAATATTTACACCAGCTCTACCAATTGCTTTTGATACTTCTTCTGGTTTCAGCAAAACATTAACACGTCCTTTCTTACCATTCTTTTCTTCATCAAACATTTCAATGTCTACTGAAGTTACTTTTGCAGGACTTAAGGCTCTTGCTACAAATAACTGTTCGTTCTTTGTATAGTTAATTACATCAATATTTTCGTTTCCTAATTCACGAACAATACCATGAATACGAGATCCTTTTACACCAACACAAGCTCCAACAGGGTCTATTCTATCATCGTAAGAATCTACTGCTATTTTTGCTTTATCTCCAGGAATCCTTGCTACGCCTTCAATAGTAATTAAACCATCGAAAACTTCAGGAATTTCTTGTTCAAATAATTTCACTAAGAACGCTGGTGAAGTTCTTGATAAAATAATAGCGGGTTTATTACCTCGTAACTCTACAGATTTTATCACTCCTCTAACTGCATCTCCTTTTCTAAAGAAGTCTGAACGAATTTGTTCACTCTTTGGTAAAACAATCTCATTTCCTTCATCATCCAACAAAATTACAGCATTATGACGAATATGGTGTACTTCTGCACTATAAATTTCTCCTTCTAAATCTTTAAATTGTTTAAAAACGTTTGTACTATCGTGCTCGTGAATTTTAGAAATTAAGTTTTGGCGTAATGCTAAAATAGCACGTCTACCTAAATCTACTAGCTTTACTTCTTCAGAAACATCTTCTCCAATTTCAAAATCTGGTTCAATTTTCCTTGCTTCTGCAAGTTCTATTTCCTCATTATCATCTTCAGACATTCCATCTGCCACCACCACTCGATTTCTCCAAATCTCTAAATCTCCTTTATCAGGGTTTATAATGATATCAAAATTCTCATCTGACCCAAATCTACGCTTTAAGGCTGCACGAAATACTTCTTCTAAGATAGACATTAATGTTACTCTGTCTATACTTTTATTATCTTTAAACTCCGAAAATGATTCTATTAACGCAATATTTTCCATTTCATTCTCTAATTAAAATATGATCTTCACTTTTGCTTCTTTAATATCCTGATACGCTAGTATTTTTGTTTTTTCTACCGTATGCTTTCCTTTACCTATTGGCTTAGGCTCTCTTGCTTTCCAAAATAGGGTAATGGTATCTTCTGTTACCTCAGTTAACGTTCCTTCAAATTCTTCTGTTGCTGTTTTAACTTTTAGAATTCGGTTGATATTCTTTTTATACTGACGTTTTACAGCTATTGGATGTGCAATATCTGGTGTTGTCACTTCTAACGAAAAATCTTCTTCTTCTCTATCTAAATTATGCTCTATATTCCTACTAATACGAATACATTCACTTAGTGGCACACCTGAATCTCCATCTACTATTACCTTTATTTTGTTATCCGACAAGAATTGTAAATCTATTAAATATAAAGATTTGTTTTCTTCTAAGGCTTCTTGTAATAATTCTCTAACTCGTTCTTGATTCATCTTAGGTATAAAAAGAGGGGACTAACGTCCCCTTCATCTATCTGATTAATAAATTTGGTGCAAATATAGTAAGTTATTCATTAACACACAAATATCAACCCTCTTTCTTTATAACATTGTTTTTTGTATCTTTAAGAAACTATCTCTCTTAAAACTTTCTTATTATGAAAAAAATATTAGTACCTACTGATTTTTCGAAGTCTTCTGAATATGCTTCGAAACTAGCTTCTAAAATAGCTAGCAAAGCCAACAGTGAAGTACACTTACTTCATATGGTTGAACTTCCTACAGGAATCGTTGACATGGGGGCTGGAACTAACTTTAGTATTCCAGAAAGCATGTTATATATTAGAAAGGTTCGTGACAGACTCCTGGATTACAAAAAGGATTTTTTTCCTAAAATTAAAAATGTTAAACATGCTATCAGATTTCAAAGTCCATTTGAAGGTATTAGAGATTATTCTAAAAAAAACAGTACAGATTTAATCATTATGGGATCTAAAGGGCATACAAACCTTGAAGAAATCTTAATTGGGTCTAACACTGAAAAAGTTGTACGAAACTCTGAAATACCTGTCATTGTTACAAAAAAGAATAACGACAGTTTTACACCAAAAGATATCGTCTTTGCATCTAGCTTTAAACCTAAAAAAAATAAGGCTTTTGAACGATTTCTTGATTTTAGTAATAATTTTGATTGTACAATACATTTACTAAAAATAAACACTCCCCAGAAATTTGAAAACTCTCAAGACACTAACGAAAGAATTAAAAAAATTATAGACACATATGGTTTAGAAAATTACACTATTAATATTTACAATGACTCTTCTGTTGAGAAAGGAATTCTTCATTTTGCTAATAAAATTAACGCAGATATAATTGCTTTAGCTACGCATGGAAGAAGTGGCTTATCTCATATTTTTAATGGCAGCATTACTAAAAGTCTCTCTAAAAGTGCTATGCGACCAATGCTAACATTTAAAATTTAACAAAAAGGTCAAGGTTTTCCCTTGACCTTTTTCTTTCATTAATTATTTTCATATACCTTTAGCAAATTTATAGCTTCCTTTTTTGCACTCCAATTTTCTATAATTTCTTTCCGAGCACTACTTCCTAAATAAGCATTTTTTTTACTCATTAGATTTACCATTATTTTTTGAAGTTCTGGTACACTTCCTGATGTAAATAAATATCCTGACTTCAAATGTGTTACTAGTTCAGAGTGAACTCCAACATCTTTTGTTGCTACTACTGTATTTCCACACGCCATTGCTTCTGCACAAACTAAAGAAAAGCCTTCTGTAAAAGATGGTACTACTGAAATTTTAGCTGCTTGGTAATAAGAAACAATATCTGAGGTTTCATCAATAAAATAAATCTGGTTTTCTACTTTATTTTTTTCCACTATTGCTTTTAATTCTTCTAAAAACAATGGTTTATCTACTTTACCAACAACAACCAGCGCCCAATCTTTATTTTCTTTTAATTTAGGAGCTACAGCTTCTAACAATATTTTTTGTCCTTTTGCTTTTCTTACTCTACCTGCACAAAGAATAATATTCTTTTGAGCAATATTACTTAACTTTTTTTCTGGATTAGGAATAAAAAGGCTTGTATTTACACCATGAGGTACTTTAACGTTTGAAATACCTAGTTTTTTATGCATTGAACTTGTTAACGTAATAACTTCATCTGATTTTCTTAGTAAAAATCGTGTAAAATTAGAAGGATCTGTTTCTGCATGTCGCGTAGTTATTAATTTAAATTTTGCTCCTAAAAAACGATACCATAACATTTTTAAAACTTCATTATTTCGATGACAATGAACAACAATACTCTTTTTTGAGAACAACAACTTTTTTAACTCAGAAGTTGTCATTTTTTCACCTTTGATACCATAACCATAAAGATATGTTGTACACAGTTTTTTTAACTGAGGTAATACATTTTCAATACTTCTTGTAACACCTGTTCTTCGTTTATGAAAGTGAGTATGTATAACTATAAGATCAGAACTCATCTAAGCAAATCTTCTTTCTATGATTTGAAATAATCTATTTTCATATTCTTCTTTATCAGACCAATCATAATCTGGTTTAATCATTTTATTAATAAATTTTTTTGCTTCTTTTTCTGTTTTAAAAGTATTTAATTGAGAAATAACCCTATTAAAATCATTTTGATTTCCTTCAAAAAGGTGTTTTACAAAAGCAATTCTATCGTTTAAATCAATTTGAATTGTATTTAGAAAGTGATCATTAATTGTTTTCTTAGGTGCCGCCTTAGTAAATAAATCTGTAATTACATCAACTGATATAGTATCTTGCAACTCATCTTCTAAAGTAGGAGTTTTCCTATCCCCAACATCTTTTACATCATTTTTTACGTCCTCTCCATCACTATGTAACAGTTCTTCTAATTCATCAAAAGGCTGTTCAATGATTTCATTAGTAATTATTTCTTCATTAATTCCTTCTATTACTTTTTCAACTATTTCATCTGCTTCTTGCTCAAAACCTTCTTTTAAGTCTTCTTCTAAGTGATGTACTTCCCTACTTTCTATAGACTCTTGTTCCTCCTTTTGTATCTTTTCTTCTGTAGACTTCTCTACTTTTACCTCTTCTTGAATTGGTTCTTTCTTTTTTTCAACCTCAGCATCCAAATCATCTACAACTTCTTTCTTTGTCTCTAAACTTACCTCTTCTATCTTAGGTAAAATTTCTTCAACAGCTTCAGCTTGCTTTTTTTCTTCGGCAAGTAAAACATCTTTTAACAGTTCCTCTTTAGTTTTTGTAGGATTAGGAGTATTATTTATGTATTCTTCTACATACGCTAAAACCGAAAGTTTTTCGTAAACCTCATATGCCTTTTGCTTTAACTCAAACACATCTTCTCTATTTTTCATCTGTAAAATACTGTGTGCTAAACTGGTTAAATCTGATGCTAGTTTTTTGTGCATAAGTTGTCGTTTGATATTAATTTTTGCTGTTAAATTTTAATAAATTTGTTCCTCATTCGAAAGTAATACAAAAATCAATAATTAGAGCTTAAAATTACAAAATGTTTCTTGAAAATACAGTAAATCATACAGAACAATTTGGTTGGATTGAGGTAATTTGTGGCTCAATGTTTTCGGGGAAAACCGAAGAATTAATTCGTAGACTTAAACGTGCTCAGTTTGCTAAACAACGTGTTGAAATTTTCAAACCTGCAGTTGACACAAGATACGATGAGGAGGAAGTAGTTTCCCACAATAAAAACAGTATTCGTTCAACACCTGTTCCTGCATCTTCTAATATTAGATTATTAGCCAATGATGTTGATGTTATTGGAATAGACGAAGCCCAATTTTTTGACGATGAAATTGTAGCTGTTTGTAACGACTTAGCAAATAGAGGAGTTCGTGTTATCGTTGCAGGTTTGGACATGGATTTTAAAGGTAAACCTTTTGGACCAATGCCTGCGTTAATGGCTACTGCAGAATATGTTACTAAAGTACATGCCGTATGTACTCGCACAGGAAACTTAGCCCATTATAGTTATAGAAAAGCACAAAGTGAAGATCTAGTTTTTTTGGGCGAAACTCAAGAGTATGAACCACTAAGCAGAGCTGCTTATTACAAAGCCATGAAGGAACACGAAACACAAAATAAAAAAGAAAGCACTAATGAATAACAATCATGTTACCGTATTAGAAATTAATACTAAAGCTGTACTACACAATTTAGCTTATTTTAAACAGAAGCTACAACCTACTACAAAAATTTTAGTTGTTGTCAAGGCTTTTGGTTACGGAAGTGAGTCTACTGAAATTGCTAAAATTGTACAAGACCATGTTGATTATTTTGCTGTTGCTTATTCTAATGAGGGAATGGCTTTACGTGAGGCTGGAATTACAACGCCTATCTTGGTTTTAAACCCTCAAATTCAAAACTTAAAAGATATTGTTAAATATCGCTTAGAGCCTAATCTATATAATTTTAAAATCTTCGATGCTTTTTTAAAACTTGCAGATGAAGAGCCTTTAATGAATTACCCTATTCATTTAAAATTTAACACAGGATTAAATAGAGTAGGCTTTTGGTATACTGACGTTCCAACTATTGTAGCAGAGCTAAAAAAATCAAACAATGTAAAAGTTGAATCTATATTTTCTCATTTAGCAGCTAGTGAAGATTTAAACGAACAAGAATTCACCATAGGTCAAATAAATAACTTTGCTTACATAGTAAAACAAGTTTATGAGCACTTAGGATACCAACCTATGATACATATCTTAAATACATCTGGTATTATCAATTATCCACAAGCTCAATTTGACATGGTTCGCCTAGGCATAGGCTTATATGGTTTTGGAAATGATGAACAAGAAACAGCTCAACTTAAAAACACACATACGCTTAAATCTATAATTTCTCAAATCAATATAGTTCAACCAGGTGAAACAGTTGGATACAATAGAGCTTTTGTTGCTAGTCAACCTACGCGAAGCGCAACCATTCCTATAGGACATGCAGATGGTATATCAAGAAAGTTAGGAAATAAAAATGGATTTGTGTTCATTAACAATAAACCAGCTCCTATTATTGGAAATGTTTGTATGGATATGATAATGGTTGATGTTACTAAAATTGATTGTAATGAAGGTGACGAGGTCATTATTTTCAACCATCAACAACACGTAGAATATATGGCTCATAAGTGTGAAACTATTTCGTATGAAATACTTACTGCCTTATCTCAACGTATAAAAAGATTGGTTAAGAGCTAATTTTTTTATATTTTTCAGTTCAATTAACTATTAAAAATCAAAAATATGGGAATGCTCAAAGAGTTTAAAGACTTTGCAATGAAAGGAAATTTAGTGGACATTGCAGTAGGTTTTGTAATGGGTGCTGCTTTCAAGCAAGTAGTAACTTCTTTCACTGGAGGAATTGTTTCTCCTTTAATTGGACTTATTTTCAAAGCTGACTTTAAAGACGTAAAATATATAATTAAAGAAGGAGTAACTGATGAAGCTGGTAAAGTAACAGGCGAAGTTGCTATAATGTATGGTGAGTTTTTAACCAATGTTATTGATTTTATTATTGTAGCTTTTGTTATGTTTATGGTGGTAAAAGCAGTAAATGCTATGAAGAAAAAAGAAGAACCTGCTCCAGAAGCTCCAAAGGGACCTAGTCAAGAAGAACTATTAGCAGAAATTAGAGATTTACTAAAAAAGTAGTCCGATTAAATATTAAATAGAAAAGCTCGCAATTGCGAGCTTTTCTATTTTCTAATAGTTCCATCTATCTACACATGCTTCCCTTTCTCCCAACCATGTTTTCCTAAATATTGTTCACCACTTTCAACCGCACCATCTTCAATACTTGTTCCCATAGAATCATTCCAACGATTTAAATACCCGAAGAGGGAAATTACTCCTAACATTTCAACTATTTCTCCTTCATTCCAATATTTATATAATTCCTCTTTAATCTTTTCATCCACCATATTTGGAACCATTGAAGCTGCTAATGAAAAATCTAACGCAGCACGTTCAGCATCAGAAAAGGCAGAGTGTGTTTTATATTCCCATATATTATCCAGTTGTTCTTGTTCTGCACCATAACGCTCTGCTGCACGAATTGCATGAGCTTGACAATAACGACAACCTGTAGCATTACTACTTACCCAAGCAATCATCCGTTTTAAAGCAGAAGTTACGCGACCGTGATTAGCCATTACTGCTTTGTTTAAATTGATAAATGCTTTGGAAATTTCTGGTCGTCGCTGCATGGTTAACACTGAATTCGGACAAAAACCTAAGGTTTCATTATAAAAATCAGATAATTGTTTCGTTTCCGCATCATGATTCGGATCTAAAGGAGTTACTAAAGGCATAGATTTATTTTTTAAGTTTTTAATACTAACTTTTTACTGTAAGTTTGTGTTACTATTTAAATGTACTAAGTCGAAATACACACAGACTTACTTACGCAATAAACAAAAAATTATCAAGATATGGCAACAAACACAGTTACAACCGTTTGGAAAGAAAACATGCAATTTGAAAGTGACAACCCTAGTGGACACCCAATAGTAATTGATACTTCTGAAGAGCATGGAGGCAATAATACTGGTTTACGACCTAAAGCTATGATGCTTTCATCGTTAGCAGGCTGTTCTGGTTTAGACATTGTTCCTATGTTAGAAAAAATGCGTGTAAAAATTGATGATTTTAAAATTGTTGTTACTGGTGAATTAACTGAAGAACACCCAAAATATTATCATAAAGTTTTAGTGGATTATCATTTTTACGGAAGTGATTTAGACGAGAAAAAAATTAACAAAGCAGTAGATTTATCGATAGAGAAATACTGTGGTGTTATGGAAATGTTTAGAAAATTTGCTGATGTAACTACCGCTATTCATTTACATAATAACTAATCTATTTTCGATAAAATTGCTATGCGCTGGACATTAAAACCGCAACCAGACACTATTAAAGTAAAACAATTAGCCAAAGAACTATCTATCGACACAACCTTGGCTAAAATTTTAGTACAACGTGGTATTGAAACCTTTGATGAAGCAAAACATTTTTTTCGTCCTTCATTGAGTGATTTACATGATCCTTTTTTAATGAAAGATATGGAAGTTGCTGTACAGCGTATAGAAACTGCTATTACTAATAACGAAAATATTTTAGTTTTTGGCGATTACGATGTTGACGGAACTACCGCTGTTTCTTTGCTATCTTCTTACCTAAAAACAATTCATCCTAATATTGCAACCTATATTCCTGATCGATATGAAGAAGGATATGGTGTTTCTTTTCAAGGAATTGATTTCGCTGAAGATAATGGTTTTTCACTTATCATTGCTTTAGACTGCGGAATTAAAGCTATTGATAAAGTTGCCTATGCTACTGAAAAAAATATTGATTTTATTATTTGTGACCACCACAAACCTGGAAATGAAATTCCTAAAGCAGTTGCTGTTTTAAATCCTAAGCAAATGGATTGTAACTATCCGTATGATGAACTGTGTGGCTGTGGTGTTGGTTTTAAATTGATTCAAGCATTAGCTTCAAAAAGAAATCAAACAATTGAAGATTTAATTCCGTATTTAGATTTAGTAGCTACTGCAATTGCAGCTGATATTGTTCCGATGACTGGGGAAAATAGAGTTCTAGCTTATCATGGATTACAAGTTATTAACTCACAACCTCGAAATGGTATTAAAGCTATCATTCATCAGTTACAAAAAAAAGAACTCACTATTACCGATGTAGTTTTTATCATCGCTCCGCGGATAAATGCTGCTGGACGAATGAAACATGGAAACTATGCTGTCGAATTATTAACCGAAATGGATTTTGATTCAGCAGTTGAGTTTGCTGCTGCAATTGAAAAGTTCAATTCTGACAGAAAGGAGCTGGACAAAGCAATTACACAAGAAGCCTTACTTCAAATTGAAAATAACAACGAGCAAGAGAAATACACCACAGTAGTTTTTGATGAAAATTGGCACAAAGGAGTCATTGGTATTGTAGCTTCTCGTTTAACTGAAACTTACTACAGACCTACCTTGGTTTTTACTAAAAGTGGTGAAAAATTAGCTGCCTCAGCTCGCTCTGTAAAAGGATTTGATGTATATAATGCTTTAGAAGAATGCTCAGAATTTATTGAACAGTTTGGTGGACATAAATATGCAGCGGGTTTAACTTTATTACCCGAGCAATATCAAAATTTTAAAAATAAGTTTGAAGAAGTAGTGAAAGCCACTATTGATAAAGACTTATTAACTCCAGAAATAACTATTGATGCTGAGCTTGACCTATCAGAAATCACACCTAAGTTTTTCCGTATAGTCCAGCAAATGGCACCTTTTGGTCCGCTAAACATGAAACCAATTTTTACTACTTCAGCAGTAAGAGATAATGGGTATGGTAAACAAGTTGGCGCAGACAAAAGTCATTTAAAACTAAACCTTATTTATGGTTCAGACCAAAAAACATATAATACCATAGGTTTTGGTCTAGGAAATAAAATAGCCATCGCTCAAAACGATTTTGACATTGTATATACTTTAGATGAAAACACATGGAACGGACACACAACTATACAATTGATTTTAAAAGACTTAAAATAGCTTCTACTTTTATTTAGAATAATTCCAAATAATCTTATATATTTGTTACGGTAATAAAATATAGTTATGGACGGAATTACTAAAATATACGACAACAACATAGGTATTTCATTTCACTGGAAAGATAACAACTCTAAGCTAGTTCAATTAATATTTAGAGATACAGGGTTTCATTTAACTGAAGAAGAAATTGAATTATTTTTAGAAAAAGTTACTGATTCAAAACTTCAAAAAAACTGCGCTACTTGTAGTAAAGGTAAAGACTGTAGATCCATTCTACTACAAACACCTTCTAATAAAGTTAGCATGGCAGTTTCTTCAGTCGAACTGTGGCAGATAGACGACCTTTTAAAAGGCACACTATTTCAACTAAGAATGAATAATTATCTAAACGAGCTATGTAGAAATTAAGAAGGCTTGCAAAATTAGCAAGCCTTCTATAATTATTTATCTTCTTTAATTAAGTACATATATACCGGATAGTGATCACTATATCCTCCTGTATACTTTCCATAAGAGAAACTTCTGAAAGGATACCCTTTATAACGACCACTTTTTTGTGTTAAAAAACGTTTATTAAAGATTCCTGATTTAAACATTTTATAGGTTAAAAAATCTTTTTCTCCCTTATCTAATAGTGGAGAAGTAAACATAATTTGATCAAATAAATTAATATTATCTCTATACCCTAATGTATTAAATCCACGACGGAACATATCTTCATAAGGGTTATAAATATCTCCTTCTTTTACATTTTTCTTTTTACTCTTTGTTTGTAAAACAGTTTTAAAGCTAGAATTGATAGGATCATCGTTAAAATCACCCATAATTAACACTTTTGGATTTGGGTCGTTCAGCTTAATTTTTTCTATAATTTGCTTCACTTTATAAGCGGCTTTTTCACGCAATGGTCTACTCTTCGCTTCCCCTCCTCTTCGAGATGGCCAGTGATTTACAATAACATGTATTAATTCGTCATCTAAATAACCCGATACTAATAAAATATCGCGTGTATACACCTTTCTGTTTTGACTGTAAATATTAGGATTAAAAACCTCAAAATGAATTGGCTTAAAATAACGTGGTTGATACAACAACCCAACATCAATCCCTCTTTTATCAGGAGAGTCAAAATGAATAATACTATAACGCTTCTTTTTTAACCTTTCCGATGCTACTAAATCTTCTAAAACTTTCTTGTTTTCAACCTCAGCAACGCCTAAAATTACTGGACTCGTTTTTGTCTTTTCAGCTCCTAACTGTGAGATAACTTCTCCAAGTTTATCTATTTTATCTATATATACCTCTTCTTTATCTCCTTTCATTTCCATGATGGGACTTGCTTCATCATTCTTTTCAGGATCATTTTCGGTATCAAAAAGGTTTTCTAAATTATAAAAACCAACAGTTCTTATTTTATATTTTTTTGCTCCTTGTTGCGCATATGAAGAAAAAACAACAAGAGTTAAGACTAAAAATAAAGCTATATTTCTCATTTAATAAATTTTACGCAACAAAAGTAAAAACAATTTTCAAGCCAAAATCTATAATTTACATAAAACCATTTTTAGTAACTTTAACTTAATATTAACACAATTAGAATTTTCGTAGTTTTGCCTCCCTTTCGCTTTATTTTTTAGCTATGGGAAACAAATGTATTTAAATATTTTACAAACAATCATTTATGAAAAATTTTACGATAACAATGTTATTGCTTTTTTCAGGTTTATTTGGCTTGAATGCACAGAACATTGTAAAGGGGATTGTAATGAACGGCGATTCTGAAAATCCTATGCAAGGTGTTTCTGTAAGTATAAAAGAAGTAAGCGTCTCGAGTACTACAGACGCCAGCGGGGCTTTTACACTAAATGGTTTACCAAACGGAAGACAAATTGTAACGGTATCATTAAACGGGTATGAAACCCAAAATTTTCCAGTTGAACTATCTGGAAAAACAGTAAATTTAGGCACAATCTTTATGTATGAAGATTTATCTGAAGATCAAGATTTAAGCACCATCACTATTACAGATGATGAGTTAAATGATGATACTAGTGCTGCTGATAACATTTCTGGTTTACTACAAGCCTCTAGAGATGTATATTTACGTACTGCCGCTTTTGAATGGAGTGGCTCTTTTTACAGAGTACGTGGTTTAGATTCTGAAAATGGTAAAGTTTTGATTAATGGAATTGAAATGAACAAACTATACAACGGAAGACCTCAATGGAGTAACTGGGGAGGTTTAAACGATGTATTGCGTAACCAAGAGTTTAGTAATGGACTAACTCCTTCAAACTATGCTTTTGGTGGTGTTTTAGGTTCTACAAATATTAACACAAGAGCTTCTGAATATAGTGAAGGTGGACGTATTTCTTATGCTTCTTCTAATAGAAGTTACAACCACCGTCTAATGGCAACATATTCTTCAGGTTTATTAGCTAATGGATGGGCAATAACTGTTTCTGGTAGTAGAAGAGCTGGTAACGAAGGGTATGTTGATGGTACTTTTTACGATGCCAACTCCATCTTTTTGTCACTTGAAAAGCAAATTAACGATGCTCATAGCTTAAACTTAACTGTGATTGCTGCAGAGAACGAAAGAGGAAAATCTTCACCAAATACTCAAGAGGTTTTTGATATTAAAGGAATTCGTTATAACTCATATTGGGGAAAACAAGGAGACAAAAACAGAAACTCAAGAGTTAAGAGATTATACGAACCAATTGTTATGTTGAACCACTATTGGAACCTTTCTGAAAACACTACATTAAACACTAATATTGGTTTTCAGTTTGGAGAAATAGGTAACAGTCGTTTAGATTATAACGGTGCTAACAATCCTGATCCTACGTATTATAGAAAGTTACCAAGCTGGTATTTATCAGATCCTAATGGACCAGATTATGAAAATGCATACAAATCATTAACTGGTTTCCAAAATGATGGACAAATTGATTGGGATGAATTGTATATTGGAAACGAAGGTAGTCCTGAAAATGCTCGTGTAATTTTATATGAAGATAGAAACGATGATCAGCAATTAACAGCTAATATGATTTTATCTTCAGAGTTAAATGAAAATATTACACTAACTGCAAGTGGTGAGTATAGAAAGTTAAAGTCTGAAAACTTTGCTTCTCCAATAGACATGCTTGGAGCTGTAGGTTATTTAGATGTAAATACTTTTGGTGATAATTTTAACCAACAACAAAGCAATCTTTTAACTCCTAATAGAACAATTGGACTAGGAGACCGCTTTAAATACAACTATATCTTCAATTCTGAAGTATATGGCGGTTTTGCTCAGTTACAGTTCAAATACAACAAAGTTGATTTTTATATAGCAGGACAAGCGAACAATACTACACACCAAAGAGAAGGTTTATTCCAAAACGGATACTTTCCAACTAACTCTTACGGAAAATCAGATAAGTTAGATTTCTTTAACTATGGAGCTAAAGGAGGATTAACCTATAAAATTTCTGGTCGTCACTTAATTGATGTAAACGGAGGTTATATTACAAAAGCACCTTCTCTGCGTAACTCTTTTGCCAACTCAAGAGCTAACAATGTTACAGTTGCTGATGTTGCTGAATTAAATAGTGAAAAAATATTATCTGGAGATGTTAGCTATGTTTTTAGAAGCCCTTTAATTACTTCAAGAATCACAGGTTATTATACAGACATTAAAGATGCTACAGAAATTTCATTCTACTTTGCTGACGGTATTGGAGGAGATATTCAAGATAATTCTTATTTTATCCAAGAAATCTTAACCGGTATTGATAAAAGACACTTTGGGGTTGAGTTGGGTATCGAAGCACAAGTTACTCCTACAATTAAATTAAAAGGGGCCGCAAACATTGGTCAATACACATATAATAATAATCCTGATATCGTCTTAAAATCTGACGATCCTTCGTTCAGTTTTGAAAGTAGGAAATCTAATTTAAAAAATTATAAACTAGCTGCAGGACCTCAAAAAGCATACTCTTTTGGTTTTGAATATAGAGACCCAGATTATTGGTGGTTTGGTGCCACTTTAAATTATTTAGATGAGGCTTATATTGATGTAGCTCCACTTACAAGATCATCTAACTTTATTGAAGATGTAGACGGTGCTGCTTTTGCAGATTATGACCCAATATTAGCTAGACAACTATTACAACAAGAACAATTTGACGACTACGTTGTAGTAAATATTATTGGAGGAAAATCATGGAAAGTAGGTGATGGTAAATATATCGGCTTATTTGCAAGTGTAAATAACCTATTCAACCAAGAATATAAAACAGGAGGTTTCGAACAAGGAAGAAATGCAAATTACCGCGAACTACGTAATGATAAATCTCGTGAAAAACCTATTTTCGGGAGTAAATATTGGTACGGTAGAGGCACTACTTATTTCTTAAACTTAAATTATAGATTCTAAAAAAACACTTAAAATGAAAAAAATAAATTTATACAAGATTTTTGCAATACTTTTTATTGCAATTTCTGCTTCATGTGTTGACAATAATGATTTTGAATTACCAACTATTGGACCAGATAAACAATACGAGAACTTAAAGTCTTTAGACGAAGTCATAGCACAATATAACGGTAATATAGTTGAATTTAATGACGACACCACTATCTTTGGTTATGTTGTTTCTGACGACAGAGAAGGAAATTTCTATAAAGAATTAGTTATTCAAGACAAGCCTGAAAATCCCACAGTAGGAGTTGTAATTAAAATTGATGATGCTAACTTAGGTGCTAGATATAATATAGGAAGAAAAATATATGTAAAACTAAAAGGTTTAGCCTTAAGCAAACCATATTCAGCTTTTGAAATAGGTATCAAAGGTACTGGTAATCGTACTGATAGAATAAGCGCTAACGATTATATAAGTAAAATAGATAGGTCTTCTGAAATCGTTGATATTATACCAACTACTTTAACAATTGGTGAGTTAACTGAAAATCACATCAATACCTTAGTTAAAATTGAAAACCTCCAATCTGAAACAAAAGGATTACAATATGCTTACCCTGAAGACAATAGTTATATTACAAGAACCATGACTTCTTGTGAAACTTTTGAAAAAATTGATATTTCAACAAGTAAATTTGTTAGCTTCAAAGAATACTATATCCCTGATAACAAAGGTAGCATTACTGCTATTTTAGATGAATTTGCTGGTAACTATCAATTAATTCTTAGAAACACTAATGATATTAACTTTACTGATGAATATGGTTGTAACGCACCTCCTATTGACGCTACTTTAAATGAAATTAAAGCCTTTTATAAAGGTAGTGGAGAAGCAACAATTACAAAAAACTTAAAAATAAAAGTAGTTATTACTTCTGATTTAGCTGCTGGTAACTTACACCCCTTAAGTGCATTTGCTCAAGATGCTACTGCTGGTATTGCTTTACGTTTTAGTGGAGATCATAACTTAAACTTAGGAGACGAAGTAGAAATCGCTGTTGGAGGAACTAAACTAAGTGAATATAACGATTTATTACAATTAAACATTTCTCCTTCTAGTATTATTAAATCTACAGCAGGTACTTTACCAACTCCTGAAACTATCACTTTTGCTCAGGCTTTAACCGGTGATTACGAAAGTAAATTAGTACAAATTAATGGAGTACAATTTAAAGACAATACCAAAATTTATAACGGCAATAATGAGTTAATTACTGAATGTGATGGTACTCCTTTAACCACTTATGTTAGAAAAGAGGCAACTTTTGCTAACAATAATGTAAATGATAAAAAAGGGGCTATAACAGGTATTATGACTGTTTTTGAAGGTACTCCTCAAATCTATTTAAGAAACGAAACTGATCTTAATTTTACAGAAGACTATGTTACATGTGGAGGTACTACTACTAATGCTATTTTCTTTTCAGAATTAGCAGACCCTAACAATAATGCTAATGCTAGATTTATAGAGTTATATAATTCTGGAACAGATCCAATAGACTTAACAGGTTGGACAATTAGAAGATATACAAATGATGCAACCTCTTCAACCTCTTCAATTGATTTATCTGGTAAAACCATAGCTGGAACTAGTACTTTTGTAATTGCCAAAAATGCTGCAGAACTCTCAAGTATATATGGTGTTACTGCTGATATGGAGTCTACTTCTGCAGCAGCAGATTCTAATGGAGACGACCAATTAGAATTAGTAGATCCAAGCGGAACTGTGATCGATATCTTTGGAGTTATTGGGGAAGATGGATCTGGTACAAATCACGAATTTGAAGATGGTAGAGCTTACCGCAAAGCTTCAGTAACACAAGGAAACCCAACATATACATTTGCAGAATGGGATATTTGGAATGACACAGGAGATGCAGGTACTACAAATGCACCTCAAGATGCCCCTGGTGCTTTTACACCTGGAGTGAGATAATCTCTTTTTTGATATAAAAAACCCAAGGTTTAAACCTTGGGTTTTTTCATTCCTTATAACACCTACTTTTTAACCAATTGTCTAGTATACCTTTTCCTTGTATCGTCTAAAGACACAAAATAAATTCCTGCTGATAGTTTTGAAACATCTATATTACTATTTCTAGAACTCATTTTTACTTTTGTAAGCAACCTTCCGTTAGCATTATAAATAGCAACTTCTCTATTTTTCCACAACTCATTATTTACTTGTAAAACTATAGAATTTCCTTCGATAGGGTTAGGTGAAAAGACAATTACATCTTTATCATTTACTAAAACTTGCCTTACATTTAAATTATCGGTTTTAGCACTACCACAATTTCCTATATTATTCCATCCATTTGAAGTTCTCTCATACAAAACATTAAAATAAACAACCTTATCACCAACCTGATAGTTTTGGGAAGAATCATATTGAGGCACACCATCACAAATATTTGTACTTGTTCCTCCATCTCCTTTTACAATATTTATAGTATAATCTTCAACCTCACCATAATCAAACGAACCACAAGAAGCAGGAGTATTATTGTATCGCATTGACACTCTCATTCTTGTGACACCTAATTTTGCAGTAGTAGGTACAGTAAAGCTTCCATTAACTGAATTATCAGTAGAAGCACTTTTAACCCACACTTGCTCTCCACTATCTTCAAAATCAGAATCCTGATTATAATCAATCCAAACAGTATATCCTTCTTTATAAACTGTACCTGTCCATTTTGGAGTAACGGTAATTGTGTTGGAACTCCCTTGTTCTAAATCAGTAGAAATACTAGTAAAATCTTGATATCCATTTGTAGCTCCTGAATTATTATTAATTGCCCCAAGTGTTACATTCTGAATATATTCATCATTTACATTATTCCCTTTTGAACCACAATACGTTGGTGTACTAACGCTTCCTTTACTTTTCGCTACCTCAATTAAATACTCTAAACCAAGTTTGGCAAACTTTGCCGCATGCGTAGCATTGGCAGTTGGAAACCTATCAGATGTATCATTTACTGTATGAATATAAGGACTTGAACCATTAAAAGAAGCCTCAAAAGGAAAAGCTGCATCATACCCTTGTTGTGCCCAACTATAATGATCGGAACAACCGTAATTACATCGTGTATAATCGTAAGTAAATTGATGACTTCCTGAAGCATTATAATGATCCATAAGACTAGCTAAAAAAGCATTAAGAGCACTACTATTATAACTATCATCAGAAATATAAACATCCTTTGGTGACCCTTTATAATTCGTCATATCAAACTGCACATACGATAATACATTAACATTTCTGTTTTTATAATCTTCAGCAATCTCTTTAGAACCTCTTAAACCAACTTCTTCGGCAGCAAATGCCATAAACTCTATAGTTCTTTTTGGTTCAAAATTCATTTCAAAAAGTACTCTTGCCATTTCAGTAATTGTAGCAATACCAGAAGCATTATCATCAGCACCAGGCGCATTCGTCTCTCTTTCTGGACTAACAGAATCAATATGCCCACCTATAATTACATATTCATTAGGAAGATCACTGCCTTGAATAGTCATAACAACCGAAGGCATTGTGGTACTATTGTGATTAACTATTCTCACACTAACATCAGACCTACCACTAGCCATGGTTTCCCATTTCTGTTTTAAATCCAGAACAGCATCTTTTGCCTTTTGTGTAGTATGATATCTAGTACCATAGTTTTCAAGCTCTACTATTTGATTCGCAATATTTGTATTATTCACCAAACCCAAACTTTGATTTACAAGTTGGTCTTCACTAATAGTGTAAGAAGCTCTTTTATAATGCGATTTTTTACTTTGTAGCTTCTGAATTGTTTGTAAAGCATCTTTTTCAGAAGACTCATAAATAAACCCAGGACCATGAGTTAAAATCATATGGTGTAACTTTTCTGCCGCATAATCACTTAACTTAACAGCACTGAAGCCATTAGCAGAGGAAATAATTTTAATATCAGAAGGAGCAACTTCTTGCAGTTTTAAGGCGTCTTTAGTTTCAATGGTACCATAAAACATCTTTTTTTGGCTGTAAATAGTAGAAAAACTAAGGCACAGCAATAGTAGCGAAAGTAGAAAATACTTTTTTTTCATTTTTGAAGGGTATTAATATTAATTTAAAATTTTACGTAAGTTATTAAAAATTAACATCATAGAACAACAATTGTTTTTTTAATTATCTTTTAGTTATAAACTTAATTCTAAAATTTATTCATTCTATCGCTCAACCAGTTTTGCAGTATATTCCTTTTTTTGCATCTTTATATACACACAAATTTTTGCTACAAATGTTTTCAAAACATAGGATAACCAAAGCTTTTAAAAAAGCAAAAGAACTACCTTTAAACAAGGATTCTAAATACATTTTATTTTCTGATTGCCATAGAGGTGATAACAGTTTTGCTGATGATTTTGCTCACAATCGAAAAATATATCACTATGCATTATCTCAATATTTACAAAAAGAGTTTATCTATATAGAATTAGGAGATGGAGATGAACTTTGGGAAAATAAATTTGTAAATATTTTCAATGCAAATAAAAACATCTACTTATTACTTCAAAAGTTTCATCAACAAAACAAACTACATTTTATTTGGGGGAATCATGATATGAATTACAGAAAACCTAAAAACGTTGCTAAAAACTTTAACTCTTATTACGATACCATTGACGGAAAAAAGAAAGAATTAATGCCCAATGCTTCCTTTTCAGAAGCAATTAAATTGATACAAGAAAATGGGAAATCTATTTTTTTACTTCACGGTCATCAAGCAGATTGGTTTAACTATACTTTTTGGAAATTAAGTAGGTTTTTAGTTCGTTTACTATGGCGACCACTACAAATACATGGAATTAAAGATCCTACAAGTCCCGCTCAAAACTTTAAAGAGCTCATAAAGGTAGAGAAACGTTTGGAAAAATGGATTAAAAACAATAATAACCAAATGATTGTTACAGGACACACACACCGTCCTCGATTTCCATCAGAAAACGAGCTTCCACATTTTAACGATGGTAGTTGTGTACACCCAAGATGCATTACTGGTTTAGAAATTGAAAACAATGAAATAACTCTTATTAAATGGCATGTAATTACTAATAAAGATGGTACCATGCAAATAACAAGAACAGTTCTTGAAGGGCCTAAAAAAATAACTAACTACATTTAAAGCCTTAACTCTTTCTTAACTTCAGGTATTACATCTTATAACAATTTATTAAATTACACTTAATATTTACATTAAAAAAGAGAAATACTTTTGAATTACCTCTAACTTGAGGTGTATGGTCAATATAAATTTATTAGTTTTTGTCGACTATTTATTTGACTTACCATATACTGCCTTGAAAACAAGGCAGTTTTTTTTAATATTTGCTTAACTTTAAGTTAACATTAGGGTTAGTAATTTGTCTCGACAAAAACTAATAAATTATCCTTAATGTATTACAAAAAAATACTTACAGCTGTAAGTATATTTATGTTGACGCATATATATGCACAACAAGGAAAAGACTCAAAATTTGGTAATGGCTTATTTAATATCATAGGGAAAGATAGTACTTGGTCTATGAAAATGAGTGCCAGAATGCAATTCTTAGCAACTGCCGAATGGGATTCTAACAAAGATGGTTTATACAACCCAACATCTTCAATGTTAGTAAGAAGAGCTCGTTTAAAATTTAAAGGATTTGCTTTTTCCCCTAAATTAAAATATAAAATGGAGCTTGGGTTATCTAATAGAGATATTAGTGGCGCTTCTGAACATACAGGAAACGCACCAAGATATATTTTAGATGCTGTTATAAAGTGGAATTTCTTTCAAAATTTTGAATTATGGTTTGGGCAAACCAAACTACCTGGCAACCGTGAGCGTATTATTTCTTCAGGTGATATGCAATTAGTAGATCGCTCTCTATTAAACAGCCGTTTTAATATTGATAGAGATATGGGAGTACAATTAAAACACCATTTTAATTTATCTGACAAGTTTATTGTAAAAGAAGCACTAGCCTTTTCTCAAGGTGAAGGAAGAAATGTTACTGTAGGCAACCTAGGAGGACATCAATATACCGCTCATCTAGAACTTTTACCTTTTGGAAAGTTTGAAGGTAAAGGAGATTATGTAGGTGGTGACTTAAAAAGAGAACAAACACCTAAACTTGCTATTGGTATGAGTTACGACTTTAATAACAATGCCGTAAAAACTAGAAGTAACCAAGGTACTTATATGGTTAATGATGAAGGATACTATCAAACAAACATATCAACCTTTTTTATGGATGCTATGTTCAAGTATAAAGGATTCTCTTTTATGGGAGAATATTCATACCGAGACGCCGAAGATCCTTTCGCAAAAAACTCAGACGGCACACTTACTGGAGAAATTGTACAAGTAGGAAGTGGTTTAAACCTTCAATCAGGATATTTGTTTTCTAAAAACTGGGAAATATCTGGTCGTTTTACTAATATTTCTTTAGATAAAAAAATCACAGGAAAAGGAACTGAAAATCAATATACAATAGGATTGTCAAAGTATATTGTTGGTCATAAATTAAAAGTACAAACCGACATTAGTTACTTAGATATAGCGACAGCTACTAATCAATTAATGTATAGATTACAGGTGGACATACACCTTTAAATGATAACATAAACATAACATGAGAGCATTCTTGTGTAACTAAATTTGCAAAACTTAATTAAAAACTAAAAAATGGGAGATCCATATATTTTGATGCTAGTCGCTTTGGCTGTTTTAGCTATTGTAGACTTGGTTGTTGGAGTTAGTAACGATGCTGTAAACTTTTTAAATTCAGCAATCGGTTCTAAAGCAATTAAAGTAAGAAATATTATGATAATTGCGAGTGTTGGAGTATTTTTTGGAGCAGTTACTTCAAGCGGAATGATGGAAGTTGCGCGTAAGGGGATATTTAATCCTAACATGTTTATGTTTCAAGACATCATGTTTATTTTTATGGCAGTTATGATTACTGATATTTTACTATTAGATATCTTTAATTCATTAGGTATGCCTACATCAACTACTGTTTCTATTGTATTTGAATTATTAGGAGCCGCAGTTTGCATTTCGTTAATTAAAATATCTGCTAATGATTCACACTCAATTTCTGATATATGGAATTATATAAATCATAAAAAAGCAGTTCAAATTATAAATGGTATACTACTCTCTGTTGTAGTAGCATTTTCTGTTGGTGCTATAGTACAGTTTTTTTCTCGTTTAATTTATTCATTTAACTTTGAGAAAAGACCTACCTATATCAACTCTTTATTTGGTGGTTTTGCTATTACTGCAATTACTTATTTCATAATTATAAAAGGGATGAAAGGAACACCTTTTTATAGTGATGTTAAACATTTAATTGAAGGAAATACATTGCTCATTATTACTGGAAGCTTTATTTTTTGGAGTGTAGTATCTCATATATTAATACAGTTTTTAAAAGTTAATATTTTAAAATTAATTATTGGTATTGGTACTTTCTCTTTAGCTATGGCTTTCTCTGGTAACGATTTAGTAAACTTTATTGGTGTACCAATTGCTGCTTGGAACTCATACCAAGCTTGGGAAGTATCTGGTGTTGCTCCTGATGCTTTTTCTATGGGGATTTTAGCTAAAAAAGTACCTTCTAACGTATGGTTATTATTGTTAGCTGGAGCTATTATGGTGGTTACTTTGTGGACTTCTAGTAAAGCGAGAAATGTTATTAAAACTGGTATCGATTTATCTCGTCAAGGAGATGGGCATGAAAAGTTTCAACCAAATCCATTATCAAGAATTGTAGTACGAAGTGCTATGGGGATTAATGCAGTTGTTAGTTTTATTGTACCTAAAAAAACTTTAAACTTTATAGACTCAAAATTTCAAAAACCTGTAATTGAATTACCTAAAGACAAAACCTATGAAATGCCTGCTTTCGATTTAGTAAGAGCATCTGTAAACTTAATTGTTGCTGGTATTTTAATTTCTATTGCAACCTCTATGAAGTTACCTTTATCAACTACTTATGTAACGTTTATGGTAGCAATGGGTACTTCTTTAGCTGATAGAGCTTGGGGGCGTGAAAGTGCCGTTTATAGAGTTGCTGGTGTAATTAATGTTATTGGAGGATGGTTCTTAACAGCCATTACAGCTTTCTTAACTGCAGCTTTAGTAGCTTATTTAATTAGCTGGGATATGGTAATGATTCCTGTATTGTTATTGGTGGTTGCTCTTTTAATTGCAAGAAACACATTACAACACAGAAAGAAATCTAAAGAAGAAAAGAAACAAGTACATATGGAAAGAGCAGAATTAATCACTATTAACGGAGTGATTGAAGAAAGCTCAGATCATATTGCTGGTGTTGCTCATCGTATTAACAAATTATACTCAAGCGTTGTAAAAGATCTTGCTACTCACGATTTAATAAAATTACGTAAAACTGATAAGCACGTTACTAAGTTAAACGATGAAATCGATAACTTAAAAGACGGAGTTTTCTATTTTATTAAGTCGTTAGACGATACTTCAGTACAAGCAAGTAGGTTTTATATTTTAATTTTAGGGTATTTGCAAGACGTTGCTCAGTCTATTAGTTATATATCTAGAGCTACTTATAAGCACGTTAACAACAATCACAAACACCTTAAAAAAGGGCAAATTAAAGATCTTAAGAGTATTGACAATACACTTTCTAAGTTATTAACTGATATTGGAGATACTTTTGAAAATAGAAGCTTTGATAATTTAGAGCATATTATTAATGAAAAGAAAGAATTATTAAAGGATGTATCTAAATCTATTGAAAAACAAGTAGATCGTATTAGAACAGACGAAACAAGTCCAAAAAATACTACATTATACTTTAGTATTTTAATAGAGACACAAGATTTAGTTTCTGGATTAATGAGTTTACTAGAAACCTACGAAGAGTTTCATATTAGTACAAAATCAGCAGAAATAGAAGCTTAATCAAACAAAAGCCGAGGGATTACCTCGGCTTTTTATTTCTCTATTTTTATAAACTATAATTATTCCTTCTTCTTCATGGGGCGCATTAAACCTTCTTGTGCTACCGAAGCAATCAGTTTACCTTCCCTTGTATAAATATTTCCACAAGCAAAACCTCTTGCACCATTAGTGTTTGGGCTTTCTACCGAGAACAACATCCAATCGTTAAAATCAAAATCGCGGTAAAACCACATCGAATGATCTAAACTTGCCATTTGTGTGTTTCCGAAATTAGCTACACTTGCATTTGGGTTTAAACAAGCCGTTAAAATATTATAGTCTGATATATACGTTAATATTTGTTGTTTAATTCCTAACGATAATTCAGAAGCTTCTCCTTTTAATTTAAACCAAACATCTACTACTGGAGGTAAATCTTTTCGGTCTAACGGATTTACGATCTGCACTGGTTTAAAATCAATAGGTCGCTCAATACTTAAAAAATCTTTCATTTTCTTTGGTAAAAAAGCTCCAAATTGATCTAACATATCTGTCCAACTCAACAACTCTTCAGGTTGTTTTAAGTCTTTTTTTATAGGCATTTGATGCTCATATCCTTCTTCTTCTTTATGAAAAGAACAAGACAGTATAAAAATCGTTTTATCTTTTTGATGTGCTGTAACTCTACGTGTAGAGAAACTACCTCCATCACGAATAGTTTGCACGTTGTAAGTTATAGGCAACTCTAAATTTCCTGCCTCTAAAAAATACGAGTGTAGCGAATGTAATATACGTTCTTTAGGTGTCGTTCTATACGCTGCATTTAGTGCTTGTGCTAATACTTGGCCTCCAAAAACATTTGGACTTCCTATATCTCTACTTACTCCATTAAAATTCCCTTCACCTAAATCGTCAAGGGTAAGTATATTTAATAATTCTTGTGTGTTTTTCATTTGTTAATACAGTAAAAAGGGTTAATTCTTTATACTTGTTTTGTTTTAAAAGGCTTTATTAACCTAAATTCTGTTGGTTGAATTCTGTTCAAAAATAAGCTTAAAATACGATTTGGAATGCTTTTTCTATGTCGTAAATAAATTGTTAAGTCCTGTGGTGTTGCTCCTACTGAACTTTTTATTTCGCTAGCTGTTCTTCCAAAATTTATCGTTTTTATATTATAGTCTATACCCAATAATATATAATCATATAGCATTCGTTGGTAAATAGCATAGGTTTTATTTACGGTATAATCAATTCCTACAAAATGGGCATCTAATGAGTTTTTATTTTTTATTCCTGACAAAAACCCAACTAACTTGGTTCCTAACCAATATACTTTAATAACATAGTTATCTTTTAAATTTTCTTTTAAAGATATATACGTTTCTATATTAAAATACCCTAAATTAAAGCTTGCCTTGTTTGATACATTTTTATACAATGACGTCACACTTGGCAATAATTGTTTCAAAACATCAATACTTACTTCTTCCGTTCGTAAGTCTTTACTCTTCTGTAACGCTTTTTTTGCTTTTACTCTATACTTTGTTTTTAATGCTGCTAAATAATCATCAAAAGTATTCCAATTATCATCTAACGTTAACATCATATTTGGATCTACATTAAACGAATTATATCCTACACTATGTAAAGCATCAGTAATAAAAAGCGATTCGTTTACAAAATCTTTCAACATAAAAGCATCAATTGTTTCTTTTAAAATGTCTTTTTCAAAGGCTACAATAGCTTTAGCTAGCTGTTTTACAATTCGCTTTTTATCTTTATTTGGTTTAATAAATATTCCGTGCTCTCCACTTACAAAAGTATTACCGCATGTAAGTATTTTAAATGGTTTTTGAGGAGACAACAAATGTAGTTTCCTCCCAATACATCGTATCCATTCTACAACCGATTGTAAATTATTTTGAACACTTTCTAAATAAAAATCTACCAATTGAATAGTAGCAAAGGCTATTGCTTCTTTGTTTTCATCAAATAATAAAATATAAGAAAACTGTATTTGTTGATTGTTCTTTTCTAAAGCTTCTAAATACGCTGGTTGAAAATATAAATTATCTACACAGTCAAGCTCTTTCCAAACATTTTCAGGTATCTCCCTTACTGAAGAAAAGTAGCGTATATTGGATGATTTTTTTTTACAGGATAAAATAATAGTGTTTTTTACGATTTGTATTCGTGTAAATTAGTAAAAGTTTGTTAATTACACTATAAATTATTTTAAATGACACCATTATTCCAAACAGGCACTTTTAAAAATCTACTTATTTTTACCATATCGCTCAACAAGTATTCTTTATCTCCATGATTTAACAAGTTATAACGTTCTCCACTTTGAGTTACTAAATTCACCTCGTAACAATGGTAACCTCCAGACTTGTTTCCTTGAATAAATTTTGATAAAACTTGTAAAGCATATACTTGCTGAAAAGGTATAATTTCACCATCTACTAATACCTTTCTTTTTTGTGAGTTTAAAAAAGCTTTAGCTCCAAATGAAAACAATAAAAAAACTCCTATTAATACAAAGGGACCTCCTGAGATGAAAAACATTTTTCCTCCTTGCATAAAGGTTAATGGCTCTTTTGAAAACTCAAAAAACTCTATATAAGACCAAGCCACATAATTTAATCCCATCAAAAAGAAACTCCAAGCCATAAATTTCATATAAGTGCTCGAAGTAATTTTATATCCAGAACTCGTTTTTCGTAAACGTTCGCTTAAAAAATTACTCCCTGACCCTTTAACTGGATCCCAAGAAATGTATTGCCCTATAGCATCTGTTGTAAAATCTTCAAAAGAAAATTCTATTTGTTTATTATTTGACGAGTTTTTCTTTCTTTTTGCCCAGTAACTAGAACCAAACATACCAATAAACATAAAAGCTAATACTGCCAGCATTCCGCCTGTTTTATAATAGGTGTACCGTTGTTTATCTATACTCAACTGATGAATTGGAACTGTAATTTCTAGACGTTTTATATTGTTTAAATCTTCTCTTGTAGGTTTAGTAAGTTGTTGTAATGAGTCCAGTTTTCGTGCACTTTGTTGTACTTCAATTTCTCTCTTATGAAATGATTCATACATGTTTTGTAACTGAGGAAATACTACAAAAAATAAAATTCCGATTGGAATTATTACAAAAACCCAAGAGCTGGTGAGAGATACTTTTTTCATGTTTTATTTTTTGGAAAGCAAATTTGAGAAAAGTTTTTGGTTTTGTCGTATAAAAAAAGACCTTTACATAAATGTAAAAGTCTTTCTAAATTATATTTTAAAAACTCTATTTGCAGTATTCTACTTCAAATGAACCAGATACTTTATTTTGTTTATCGATTGATTTAGCTTCTATTTTTAAATTAATTTTAGAATCTGAAATACTTACAACTTCAACATTTGATCCCAAAACATTAACTAAGTTTCCTTCTCCGTCTTTGAAAACAACATTTACATCATTATACGTTCCAACTTTACCTTCTACTAATAAAGAAACTTCTAACTTATAATCAAAAATATCTGAATCACAACCTACCTCTTCGTTTGTAATATTAATTGAAACTTCTCCATCTTTTCCTGATGCAAATGACTTCCCTCCTTTAGCAGTAAAATCTTTTCCATATACCTTTCCTTTTAAAATAGTACTGGGTATTGGAGTACCTATGTTGTCCGTATTATCATCATCTGAACAACCAGTCATTACCAATGTTAAACATACTAAAGTTACATAACTAATTTTGAAAAAATTTTTCATTTATTGAATATTTATTATTTTTTAATAAGCGCTAATATAACCTAAAATAAAAAAGCACTAAATAAATAGTTTATTGTTATTGTTACTCACAAAAAGGAACCGTAAAAAAGCCTTCTATTGAATTATCTGAACTTGAATTTGCTTTTATTTTTAAGGTAACTTCATTACTTGTTAACCTTACAACCTCAACAGCTCCTTGAAGGTAATTTAAAGGATTCGCTCCTTTCTTGTTAAAAACTACATTCACGTTATTATAAGTTCCTAACTCTGCTTTCACATAAGTTGTAATTTTTAATTCGTAGTTGAGAACATCAGAAGTGCAATCTGCTTGAATATTGGTTACATTTACTGAAAGTTCATTATTTCCAGACATAAATGCTTTACCTCCTTTGGCCGTAAAACTTGTTCCTAGTACTTTTCCTGATAATTTTGTGTTTGCGATTCCTTCTGGATCATTATCGCTATCAGAACAACTACTCATTACTAAAGTAAGACACATCAAAACCGCATAGCTAATTTTAAAAATCTTTTTCATTTGTTTAAATTTTAATTTGTTTTTATAGATTGCGAATTTAGCTTAAAAATAAAAACCCACAAACAAATTAATTGCTTGTGGGCTTTCTATATTTATTTAAGGTTAACTTACCCTACAATGTTTATAATTTTTCCTGGAACAATAATTACTTTTTTAGGCTCTCTTCCTTGTAATTGTTGTTGTGTTTTTTCATGTGCCATGACTGTTTTCTCAATTTCATCTTTGCTCATGTCTAACGGTAATTCTAAAGTAAAACGCATTTTTCCATTGAAAGAAACTGGATAGTTCTTTGAGCTTTCAACTAAATGTTTTTCTTCAAATTTCGGAAAAGCTACAGTTGCAATAGACTCATTGTGCCCTAACTGACTCCATAATTCTTCTGCAATATGCGGAGCATACGGAGAAATTAGCACTAATAAAGGTTCTAAAATTTGTCTCTTATTACACTTTTGAGCAGTCAACTCGTTTACCGCAATCATAAAGGTAGAAACTGACGTATTGAACGAGAAGTTCTCAATATCTTCTTCTACTTTTTTAATGGTTTTATGTAAGGTTTTTAACTCGTCTTTAGTTGGTTCTGCATCAGAAACGTTGATACCGTTTTCATCAGTAAATAATTTCCATAATTTCTTTAGGAAAGAATACACTCCTGAAATACCAGATGTTTTCCAGGGTTTGGTTTGCTCTAACGGCCCTAAGAACATTTCAAATAAACGTAAACTATCCGCACCGTATTCTTCACAAATCAAATCTGGATTTACCACATTGTATTTCGATTTCGACATTTTTTCTACCTCACGACCTACAATATATTTACCTTCTTCTAAAATGAATTCAGCATCTTTAAAATCAACATTTAATGGATGTTTCTTAAATGCTTCAACATCTAACTCATCAGAAGAATTTACCAATGAAACATCAGCATGAATAGGTTGTACTTTTTTATCTCCTATTAACCCTTTAGAAACAAATGTATTTGTTCCTTCTACTCTATATACAAAAGCAGAAGTTCCTAAAATCATACCTTGATTAATCAGTTTTTTAGCAAATTCATCCACAGGTAACAATCCTCTATCAAATAAGAATTTTTGCCAAAAACGTGCATATAATAAATGCCCTGTAGCATGTTCAGAACCTCCAATATATAAATCTATTTGTTTCCAATAGTCAACCGCTTCTTTACTAACAAATTCTCCTTCGTTATTCGAGTCCATATAACGGTTAAAATACCAAGAACTTCCTGCCCACCCTGGCATTGTGTTTAACTCCAAAGGAAATACAGTTTCATTATCTATTAACTCATTACTCACTACTCTATTCTCAATACTATTCCACGCCCAAACTTCAGCATTTCCTAACGGTGGCTTTCCGTCTTCAGTAGGTAAATATTTCTCTACTTCCGGTAATACGATTGGTAAATGCTTTGCATCAATCATTTGCGGCATTCCGTCTTTATAGTATACTGGGAATGGTTCTCCCCAATAACGTTGACGACTGAATACTGCATCGCGTAAACGATAGTTTATTTTTCCGTAACCAAATCCACGTTTTTCTAATTCGTAGATTACAGTTTTCATTCCTTTCTTATAATTTAAACCATCTAAAAAATCAGAATTGGTTAATTTGATTCCATCTTTAGCATCGTTTGCTTTTTCAGAAATATCAACATCTGCAAAAATATTTGGAATCTCTAATCCGAAGTGTTTTGCGAAATCGTAATCACGTTGATCACCGCATGGTACCGCCATAACTGCTCCTGTTCCGTAACTTGCTAATACATAATCACCAATCCAAATCGGTACTTGTTTTCCTGTAAATGGGTGTAATGCATACGCCCCAGTAAACACTCCTGAAATAGTTTTTACGTCTGCCATACGATCACGCTCTGAACGTTTTGCTGTAGCTTCTACGTAAGCTTCTACAGCCTCTTTTTGTTCTGCAGTGGTAATTTTCGCTACTAAATCGTGCTCTGGAGCTAAGGTCATAAAAGACACTCCAAAAATAGTATCAGGACGTGTTGTAAATACATCTATTTTAGCATCGTGACCATCCACATCAAAAGCAACCATCGCTCCTTGCGAACGACCAATCCAGTTGGTTTGAGAATCTTTTAATGGTTGTGGCCAATCAATATTTTGTAATCCGTCTAACAAACGTTGTGCATACGCAGAAATTCGCATAGACCATTGGGTCATTTTTTTACGCACTACTGGATGCCCGCCACGTTCTGAAACTCCGTTTACAATTTCATCGTTTGCTAATACCGTTCCTAGTGCCGGACACCAGTTTACTTCGGTATCAGATAAGAATGTTAAACGGTATTGTAATAGTATTTCTTGTTGTTCTTTGTCAGAGAAGCTTTTCCACTCTTCCGCAGAAAAAATAGTAATATCTTCATCAGAAACGGCATTTACATTCGCGTTTCCTTCTGCTTCAAACTTAGCTACTAAGGTTGCAATATCTTCTGCTTTATCAGTGTCATTATTATACCAAGAGTTAAATAGTTGAATAAAAATCCACTGTGTCCATTTGTAGTACTTAGGATTTGAAGTACGAACTTCGCGAGACCAATCAAATGAAAACCCAATGTTATCTAACTGACGACGGTAAGTTTTAATATTCGTTTCGGTAGTAATTGCTGGATGTTGTCCTGTTTGAATCGCATATTGTTCAGCAGGCAACCCGAAAGAGTCATATCCTTGTGGATGCAATACATTAAACCCTTTATGACGCTTGTAACGTGCATAAATATCAGATGCGATATATCCTAATGGATGCCCAACGTGTAATCCTGCTCCTGATGGATAAGGAAACATATCTAACACATAATATTTTGGTTTATCAGAATTATTTTCAGCTTTAAATGTACCTTGATTTGCCCAGTACTTTTGCCACTTTTTTTCTATCTCTTGGTGATTGTATTGCATTTGTAATCGCTTGTTTTAAAGGATGCAAATTTACAGTTATTGTTGATAAGTAAAAAGTTTAGTTCTTTTAATACAGCATGAAAACTTAAATAAATACAAAAAACCTCACAAGCCTTATAAGGTTTGCAAGGTTTAAAATTGAAATAAGAGAGAGTTTATTATATTATCCTAATGATGTATCTGTTAAAATTACTTTTAATGTTCCGCCACGTTCCGATCGCTGAATGTTACATATCCTTTCTTTTTGAGGTGGTCCATAAGGTAATGTAGGGCATGGTTTATCGCCTTTTAATTGAATACAATCGGTGCAGTTTACAGGAAACACTCCTGGATTACCTGAGTTTTTCCGTAACTTTTTATTATAAATTCTACTAATAGGTGTTTTATTTGGTCCGTAATTCCACCCCCCATCCTTGTCTACCTCCATGGCAATAAAGCTATTTATTCCATTAACACAGCTTATATCAAAAGCTTCAGCACATGAGGTATTTGGGTTTAATGTAAACTCTGCAATACTCGTTCCTTGTGCTCCGTGGTTAAAGTCTGCTCCTTTTACAGGACACTGTGGTTCTATATAAAAACAAATATTTCCACTAAAACATTCTCCTTTCGGATCAAACTCTTTAGTATCCTTAGCTCCTAATTCAAATTTTCCCATGAGTTTATTCACTTTGGTTAAAAAACTAAAATCTGACACTCCAACAGGAGATGGACAGCATTTATTAGCAGCATTTGATGCTGCAAAAGTTACGTAAACCTCTACTGGTTTTGAGGTTTGATTTGTAACGGATAGCGTTGTGTAATTTGTAGACATTTTTTAAAGTTTAAAGTTAATTGTAAACGTATTGGTAAAATACTTTCTGGAAGATATTAATTGTATGTTTATAAACGTTTTAAAATGTCTTTACTGATTGTTTTTGAGTAATGAGCGATTTAATTTAAGTTTCAAAAAAGCTTGGTGTAGCTAGCCTTACTTGGCTATATTTTTATAATTTAGGAAACTTAACAACTAACCTACTATGAACGAAAATATAACGGCTTTAGATATTAAAGAAAAAGTATCTACTTTACTTAAAGACTCTATTGAACAATCTGAAATTGAAAATTTAATAAACGAAATACATACTTACTTTAAAGAATTAACTCAGCTCACTGGATTTGACAATCATATAGAGCACTTAGCAGCTATAACAACTTCAAAAGGAAAGGCTTTAGGATTAAACCATGCTGCACAGTGTTTGTTAGATTATAAACGAACTGTGAAGTTTTTAAAAGCTATGGTGATGGCGATTAAAGAAAAACAACAAGACCATCCTAATGAAACAATTCATATTTTTTATGCTGGTTGTGGACCTTATGCTCCGTTTGTTACTCTAATTGCTCCGCTTTTTAGTCCTGAAGAAATACAGTTTTCTTTACTAGAAATTAATGATAAGTCTTTAAAATATGCGAAAATCCTTATTCAAAAATTAGAACTTACCAATTATGTAACGAACTATTATACTGCAGACGCTGTTACTTTTAAAATACCTGAACCTGAAAAGTTTCATATACTCTTTAGTGAAACATTGGATGCTTTGTTGTACAGAGAGTGTTATGTTCCTATTTTATTTAATCTACTACCTCAACTATCAGAAGATATTGCTGTAATTCCAGAAAATGTTTTGATAAAAATGAGCTTATCGGTTAATTCAATTACAGATTCTAAACATATAACTGAAGAAATTGACACCATTATAAATGTTAGAGAGGTTATTTCATTAAACAAATCTGATATTATTTCTACTCAACTACCCGATAAAAAAGTAGCTGTAAAATCATTAAATATAGAACAGTACAATTACTTACTATTAGACACATTGGTGCATATTTATGATAATATCTGGCTAACAAGAAACGAGTCTTCTTTAACAATTCCTCTTGAAATGGGAATTGAACATCCTTTCCTATTTAATTCAATTGTTTACACTTACCAAATGCATCCAGATATTGAGCTAAAATACAAACTAGAGCAATAATATTTCTTAGATTATTTTAAACAAAAAAAGCATAACTAATTTGGTTATGCTTTTCTTATTTCTGAAATTTCTTTTGCTTATCCTTTTATAGGAACAGTAACAATAACGTTGTCCCAACCAATGTACATGTTAAATGTATCATCTTCTCCTTCAAAAACAATTGAAAAAGCTTCAATTGTTTCGTCCGACTTAGAAGTAGGAGCAGTAACTCTAGCTACATCTTCACTTTCGTTATAAAAGTAAGACCCCCAAACATTTTTAGCTGTATTTAAAATAAGAGTCCATTCTTTTTCCCCTGGAATTGTAAATAAGGTATAGGTTCCTGCTTTTACTTTTTTACCTCCAAAAGTTATATCTTTATAAAATGTAATTTCAGCTGCTTCATTCGCTCCTGTTCTCCATACTTTTCCCATAGGAGCTAGTTTTGCTAACGATCTTCCTTTTAATTGTGGACGGCTATAAACAACTTTTACTTTTTTATCTGAAATTCTATAACTACTAGGAAAAGCAGCTGCATCCATTGGACTTTTATCTAAATTCGCAAATTTTTGAGCTGTTACTTCGTTTGAAAAAACTAAAGCTACAGCGAGCACGATAATTGATAAAATTGATTTTTTCATGTTCTTATTTTTAATTATTAATTGAGGGTTTTGTCATCAAATTTAAGAATCCTTACGTAAAATTCACTCTTTTTTTAAAACAATCCTATTTTTTGACTCTAAACAAGCAAAGAATAATTTTCTTAAAAATTGTAATTCAAGTAAATAGATGTTCTATATTCTACTTCTATAGTTCCTTGTGCTAAATTTTGCTGTATTGGATACATTGCTAAGGCTCCTACTGTTAATTTTTTTGCATTATACTCGGCACCTAAGCTAGAAAACAATGCATGACCTTCAGTATTTTTAACTTTTAATCCAATCATTTTATTACTTTCATAGAATTCTCCTGAAACTCCTATTGAAGGCACAAAACTATTTTGCTTACTATCTTTAAAAGCATAAAAGAAAGTACTATTGAAATTAAATTGATTTCCAAATCGATATTCTTCTTTATTTGTAGTTTTTATGTAATAATTAAGATAATTTGTAACTCCAAAATTATTTCTCTTAAATACGTACTGAAGGTTCGTTATTACATCAATACTTCCTGTTCCTAATTGAAAACTAGGGTTTATTGAATTATTAATTGCTTCGTTGTAAGTTCCTGTTGGTAACTTTAACCCTCCACCAACTTTTAATAAATGATTAGAAGATATAACCTTATCTTTTTCTTCTTTATAACTTCCTGTATTTTTATTTAAAACGGTATAATTAATTAAAAAAGATATATCTCCTAAACCTTCAATAGCTGTTGTTTTATCAACATAGTCTCTTGAATGAAAATGAAAAGGAACAAAAATTTGGGCTTCTAAATACTCTTTAATAATTGGAATTCGAGACCAAACTTGTACTGTATTAAAATACTCATTTATAATTGGAGAGTTGTTAAAAATCCCATCTTTTGATTGGTATTTTTGGTGTAAATAACGTACACCAACAAAATTATTATCTATTATTCCTCCCATTCCTAAACTACCTCCGCTGTTACTACAACCACAAGCATCACAGTCTAAAAATAGCTCATATCGCTTAGGGAATGTGTCCGCTTGTATTTGTCCTGAAATTAATAATACTAATATGAGTAGTACTTTATTCGGCAAATCTTTTATCTGTGATAAATTCTTCATCTGTTAATGTTTTTAAAAAGGCTATAATGTTTTCTTTTTCTTGCTCGTTTAATGCTATTCCGATTGTTCCATTCTCATTTTTAAGAATTGGATCTAGGTTTTGGGTTTCTTGAACTCCTGTTGCATAAAAATTCAATACCGATTTTAAAGACCCAAATCGACCGTCATGCATATACGGAGCAGTAAGTTCAATATTTCTTAGACTAGGCACTTTAAACTTGTATTTATCTTCTTCTAATAAGGTAACCGTCATTCTTCCTAAATCGTTAATTTCTGGGTTTATTGGTAAACCATTATTTCTAAAAGCATCATCTGTAAACAAGTCAGATGTATGACAAGAAGCACATTTTGATTTAAAAAGCTCTAATCCTTTTTTTTCTTGCTCAGAAAACTCTCCTCCTTTTTCCACTCGAACATATTTATCGTACTTTGAATTGGCTGAAACCATCATTAACATAAATTGAGACATCGCCTTAAACGTGTTGTCAGCATTGATTTCTCCATCTTCAAAAGCTTGACTAAACAATTTTCGGTAAGCTGCATCTTGTTGTAGTTTTTCCAAAATATTGGTTACTGTTTCGTCCATTTCAACGGGATTGGTAATTGGTATTATTGGAAATATATCTAAGTGAAAAGCAGCTCCATCCCATGAAAACTGTTTTTGGAAAGCCATATTTTGAATTGGAGGCGTATTTCTAGTCCCTACTCTATCTTCTACACCGTGACTTAATTGATGTCCATGGTGTGTAAACGCAAACTTTTGCTGATGACAAAAAGCACAAGAAACTACTCCGTCTGACGATAGTTTTCCTTCATAAAAAAGCTTTTTCCCTAACTCAAATCCCTTTTCTGTAATTGGGTTTGAGCTTAAATTATAATGAGGTTCAGGAAAGTTGCTCGGTTGTTCAAAAGCTAATTCAACATTAGTATACACATCTTCCTGCTTACAACTAAAAAAAGAACATACTAGCAAGACAATCATTATTTTTTTCATTACATACGGTATTAATAGCTAATTTTTTTCAATTAGCCTATTACACTTAAAAGAATAGAGTGAACTTTCACCCTATTCTTTTTGATTAGATGTGTTAATTAATGATGGTTTGTATGATGTACATGGTGAACCATGAACATCTCAGTATAGTTTTCTGCTATGGTAGCTGCTTTATCTCCCCCCATAATAGTTGCACCTTCTGAAAGTTTAATTTTAGATTTACCATCTAACATTGTATTGGCATCTACTTTAATATGCAACTGTGGCGATTGTTCTTTACTCACAATAGCAGCATCCATAGGTAATTCTACTTCCTTATATAAATCTACTGTTGTTCCTCTACTTGCAATATGAAGCATATATTGTTTTTCATCACTAGTAGTGTTTTCTTTGTAATTTCCTTCTAAAACCACAAACTTATAACCCGCTTGCCAACTCCAAGTTAAATTGTATTTTTCTGCTAAAGTCCAAAAGTCTTGCTGAACAGCTTGTCCTTCTTTAAATCGTTCTTGATCTACACCAATTCCGAATTTAACTTTTGTATACTTTCCTGCTGGTACGTCTTTAAGTGATATTTGAATTTTCTTAGGTTTGTCTCCTCCTCCTTCACTAATTATAAAGTAACTTTCTTCTTTAGGGTATACAAATTCTTCTCCTTCTTCTGTTACAAGCACAAAGTTACTTACGATATAATCGAAAGAATTTACAGTTAATACTTCTCCATTTCCATTCGTGTATGTTGAAGTCCCTAATAAAAGCTTGTCTTCAGCAAAACCGTTATCGAATTCTATTACTACTTCGTTTTTTCCTTCTAATTTATCATTAATTATTTCATCGTCACTACATGAAGTGAACACCATAGCAAAAGCTATGATAGCTAATATTTTTTTCATCTTTTAATTTTTATATACTACAGTACTTCTTTAACAATGCTGAGCATCATTAAAGTTTTTGCCTGTAAATTGTGTTTTAATCTTGTTTTTATTTTACAATAGTCTACTCTTTTGATTACGTTATTTGTAACCAATTAGTAGTAATTTTAGCCAATTATGAAGATTAAATAATAGGAGGATGAAATACTTCTTTATTAAATAAGTAGTGATAGTTTTTTTTATAAGAAAATGTTCCTTTCTCTTTTACAAACTGTTTTTCTTCTAAATTTATATTAAGAATAGAAACAAACCCAATAGGATATTCTTCCATCGAGATTCGTAGCGATTTAAAGTCGTCGTCTTGTTGTTTTTCAAGCTCCATCATTAACTGACACTTACCGTTACAGTTTAATTCTGGCTTATCTTTATTAATACATAAAACTTTTGATATGTAATCATAATTTATTGCATACTCAACAAAAGGAGCTATTGGGCGCAACATGGCTATCATGTAGAGTGCAACAAAAAAATATATGCTTAGTTTTTTTATCAAAAAAAGGACTTTTTTCTCACGCAAAGATACGATTATCCCTACTTATAATCAATAATAAAAATACATGTTTTTTGTTTTATTTTAATTTGTTCTAAATAAAAAACTTATCTTTGCAAAGATTTTATTGAAGAATAATGATTGTTTTTTATACTGAAACCAAGAAAGTTACCTCTAAAGCTTCTATTAAGAGACTAGAAAAAGTTACTTTTTGCAGCTCCGCATGTACAAGTAATTGTATTAAGCCTAAAAGTAAATGCTGTAACAAATATCAAAAGAAAGGTGTTAATTGTAAAAGGTGCCCTTTAACATTTGATTTAAAAGCAGTTTCGTAATTAACAACTATTTTCTCACGTTTGTTTATATATTATAAACAAAAGCCCTTAAAAGAAATTTCTTTTAAGGGCTTTTTTAGTTTTTGCCTACGATTTTCTTTATGCTACCTTTAATAAAAAGTAATTTTTCTTACCTCTTTGTAATAACACGTATTTATCAGCAATAAGGTCTTTTGAAGTGATAACAAAGTCTTCACTTACTTTTTCTTTATTTACTGATATTGAATTCTCTTTTAAAGCTCTTCTTGCATCACCGTTTGATTTTAAGAATCCAGTTTTAGCGGCTAAGGCTGCAATCATATCTAAGCCTTCAGCTATGTCCTCCGACGTTACCTCAGCTTGCGGTACACCATCAAACACATCTAAAAAGGTTTGTTCATCTAAATTCTTTAAGTCGTCAGCTGTTGACTTTCCAAATAAAATATTTGAAGCAGCAATCGCTTTATCTAACTCTTCTTTAGAATGTACGAAAATTGTTACTTCTTCAGCTAACTTCTTTTGTAATGCTCTTTGGTGTGGTGCTTCTTTATGTTCAGCAATTAAAGCATCAATAGTTTCTTTATCTAAAAACGTAAATATTTTAATATACTTTTCAGCATCTTCATCCGAAGTATTTAGCCAAAATTGGTAAAACTTGTAAACTGACGTTTTATCTGCATCTAACCAAACATTTCCTCCTTCAGACTTTCCAAATTTAGAACCGTCAGCTTTTGTTATTAATGGGCAAGTAGCTGCAAATGCTTTTGCATCCTCTCCTGGTGTCATTCTACGGACTAGTTCAGTACCTGTGGTAATATTACCCCATTGGTCAGAACCTCCCATTTGTAATTTACAGTTTAAGGTTTTATATAAGTGATAGAAATCATACCCTTGAATTAATTGATACGTAAACTCTGTAAAACTCATCCCGTTACCCGCTTCTCCTGTAATACGTTTTTTTACAGAATCTTTTGCCATCATGTAGTTTACAGTGATTCTCTTACCAACATCACGTACAAATTCGATAAATGAAAAGTCCTTCATCCAATCGTAATTGTTTACTAATAAAGGAGAATTTTTAGCTCCGTTATCAAAGTCTAAAAAGCGACCTAATGTTCTTTTTAAACCTGCTACGTTTTTAGCTAAAGCCTCTTCATTTAATAAATTACGCTCATCTGATTTTCCTGTTGGATCACCGATCATACCTGTTGCACCTCCTACTAAAGCTACTGGCTGATGCCCTGCTTTTTCAATGTGAACTAGTAAAATAATTGGAACTAAACTACCAATGTGTAACGAATCTGCAGTTGGATCAAAGCCAATATAAACCGACGTCATTTCTTTTTGAAGTTGTTCTTCGGTTCCTGGCATAATGTCGTGAATCATTCCACGCCATTGTAATTCTTCTACTAAATTCTTGGTCATTTTATTCTATTTTTAAAGAAGCAAAGATAAGTTTATCAACCAAAATAAACTAAATTCGCTTTATGATTTTAGTTACAGGAGGAACAGGTTTAGTAGGCTCACATTTATTATATCATTTAAGCCAAAAAAACGACAAGATTCGAGCTATTTTTAGAACTGAAGAAAAGCGTGAATATGTTAAGAAAATCTTTTCTTTTTATACAGATAATGTGCAACAGTATTTTTCTAAAATTGAGTGGATACAAGCTGACATTACTGATATTCCTTCCCTAGAACCTGTATTTGATAACATCACACAGGTTTATCATTGTGCTGCATTGGTTTCTTTTAACCCAAAAGATTATAGAAAAATGCGTCAGGTAAACATTGAAGGAACTGCCAACTTAATCAACTTTGCTATTGATGCTAACGTAGATAAATTCTGTTTTGTAAGTTCCATCGCTGCGGTTGGTAATGCTATTAATGGTAAGCCAATTAACGAAGAAAACGAATGGCTTGATAGTGATGAAAATCATGGATATGCAATTACCAAGTATGGTGCTGAAATGGAGGTTTGGAGAGGTAGCCAAGAAGACTTAAATGTTGTAATTGTGAATCCTGGTGTAATTTTAGGAGGAGGTTTTTGGAATGAAGGCTCTGGTAAAATGTTTACTCAAATAAGTAATGGATTTAACTTTTACACTGAAGGTGTTACTGGCTTTGTTGGAGTAAATGATGTGGTGAAGGCTATGATAGATCTAATGAATTCTAACATAAAAAATGAACGTTTTATTCTTGTTTCAGAAAACAAATCGTTTAAAGATGTTTTATTTAGTATTGCTGATAACCTAAATAAAAAAAGACCTTCAAAAAAAGTAGGACAGTTTGTTACCTCAATATTTTGGAAAATCGACTGGCTTTTAACAAAGCTTACTGGTAAGGAACCTTTACTAACTAAAAACTCTGCAAAATCTGCTCACAACAAATCGTTCTATACTTCTAAAAAAATTATAGAACAACTTGATTTTGATTTTGAACCAGTGAATGATGTAATTGCTAGAGTTTCTAAAGAGTTTAAAAAGTAAGTTACTTAATTTTCTTTAAGTCCTTTTTTTCAAACTCTCTATCTTCTCTTTTTATTAATTCTTTAGGAAGGTCATTCAATAATAGTTCTTTATCTAAAACTGTATCTCTTTTTAATTTTCCTTCCTTTTTAATTCCTTTTATTGAATCTTGAACCTCTTGCTTTTTTCTATATAAAACGTCTAATGAATCAATGTTCTTTTTTACTTTATTTAAAATTTCAGTATACTCATCAACCATAGAAGTGTAATATGTATTACTAGCATCAAAGCGAGTACTATCAATTCTATACTTTTCGTATACCAAAAACATATAGTTTTTTTCTCTCTTTAAAAACTTATTTTTTTGATTTTTGGCAGAAGAAGCAATATACATATCGGTTAATAACGAAATCATAGAATCTTTCGGAATTAAGTTGTCAGGCTTTTTGTATATCGTATTACTGGTACAAGACACCAAAAACAAACCAATACATATGTAAAAAAAAGACTTCATTTATCTGTTAAATAATAATCGTTTCCCTTTAATTTCTTCGTTAAAAATTCCCTCGTTATACATTAAGTTTCCGTTTACAAAAGTATGTGTTATTTGATTTGAAAACTCAACTCCTTCAAACGGAGACCATCCGCATTTATACAATACGTTTTCTTTATCAACCGTCCATTTCTTATCTACATCAACTAAAACCAAGTCAGCATAAAAACCTTCTTTTATAAATCCTCTTTTTTCAACTTTGAAGATTTTCGCTGGATTGTGGCTCATCTTTTCTACTGCTTTTTCTATTGGCAACACTCCTTCTTTCACCTTTTCTAAAATAGCTGGAACTGCATGCTGTACTAATGGACCTCCACTAGGTGCCTTTGTATAAACATTATCCTTTTCTTCTAAGGTATGCGGTGCATGGTCGGTTGCAATAATATCAATCTTATCATCTAACAAAGCTTTCCATAAACCATCTTTGTCTTTTTGAGTTTTTACTGCAGGATTCCACTTAATATGTGTTCCTTTTTTATCATAATCAGCATCGGTAAACCATAAGTGATGTACACAAACCTCTGCCGTAATTTGTTTTTCCTCTAGCGGAATATCATTTCGGAATAAGTGCGTTTCTTTTTCTGTAGATAAGTGGAAAATATGTAAACGTGCTCCTGTTTTCTTTGCTAATTCAATTGCTTTTGAAGATGATAAATAACAAGCTTCTTCACTACGAATTAACGGATGGTATTTTACAGGAATATCATCACCGTATTTTGCTTTGTATTCTTCTGTATTTTTTCTAATGGTAGCTTCATCTTCACAATGCACAGAGATTAACATTTTAGTTGACGAAAATATTTTCTCTAATACTTCTTCATTATCAACTAACATATTTCCTGTTGAAGAACCTAAGAATAGTTTGATTCCCGCAACGTCTTTTGGATTCGTTTTTAACAACTCTTCTAAATTGTCATTAGTTCCTCCAAACATAAAAGAATAGTTAGCATACGATGTTTTACTTGCAATATCAAACTTGTCTGCTAATAATTCTTGAGTTGTTGCTTGAGGTACTGTATTTGGCATTTCAATAAAAGAAGTAATTCCTCCTGCAATTGCAGCCTTACTTTCTGTAGCTATATTTGCTTTGTGTGTTAAACCTGGCTCACGAAAATGCACTTGGTCATCAATCATACCAGGAATTAAAAACTTTCCTTCTGCATCAACCATTAATACATCACCTGTAGGAATTATGTTTTCTCCTATTTCCTTAATAAATTCTCCTTCTATTAAAACATCGCCTTTAAAAACCTTGTTTTCGTTAACGATTTGTGCGTTTTTAATTAAATATGATTGTTTCATTTTCTACTAAATTTCCATTTTCATGTTAATCAAACTTTTGTTAAAACCAAAGCGTTCGTACGCCTTTATTGCTGATAAATTGTCGTTGTAAACATCAAGTCTTAACTCTCGTATTTCTTTGCTTTTTGCCCAATTTTTTAACGAATTCAAAATTAAAGCACTTATTTTTTTACCTCTAAAATTAGGTTTTACATATATAAAACCAATATATCCATTATGTTCATTTTTACGATAACTTCTAGATTTTTCTATTCTGAGATAACCTGACCCCACAATTTCATCTCCAGATACTGCCACAATTAAATGTACATTGTCAGCAAAAATCATTTCTTTCAGATTATAGTAACTAATTTTTCCTTCCTTCAGTGATGAATCAAAAGGTCTTTCAGCTTCTATTACACCCTGTTCAAACCCTAACAAGATTTCTAAATCTTCTTTTTTTGCTTCTCTTGTCGTAATTGTGGTCATTCTCCTATTTCGGTAATCCGTTAATTCTCATTTTTATCACTCCAAAAACAGCTTCTTTTATTATGCCTTTACTTAATTTAGACTTTCCTAAAACTCTATCAGTAAAAATAACTGAGACTTCTTTGATATTGAATTTGTGCTTCCATGCCTTGTATTTCATTTCAATTTGAAAAGCATATCCTACAAATTTAACTTTATCTAACTTAATTGTCTCTAAAACTTTTCTTTTATAGCATACAAAACCAGCTGTCGTATCATGAATAGGCATTCTGGTTATTAACCGTACGTATTTTGATGCAAAATAAGACAATAACACTCTGCTCATTGGCCAATTAACAACATTTACCCCTACTGAATATCTTGAACCAATAGCTACATCTGCTCCATTATTAACACATTCATTGTATAATTTGATAAGATCTTTTGGATTATGTGAAAAATCAGCATCCATTTCTATAATATAATTGTATTTTTTAGAAATTGCCCATTTAAAACCATGAATATACGCAGTTCCCAATCCACTTTTCCCTTTTCTTTTTTCAATAAAAAGCTGATTAGGAAATTCTTTTTGTAACTTTTCTACAATTATTGCAGTTCCATCAGGGGAACTATCATCTACAACCAACACATGAAACACCTTTTCTTGACTAAAGGCTGCTCGAATAATAGCTTCAATGTTTTCTTTTTCATTATACGTAGGAATTATGATTAAAGCGTCTGACTTCATGTAATTTTCATATAAATCTGGGCAAAGATACATTTATTTATTACTAATTTTGTGTTAATTAAAAAAGTATAAAAACAATTGAAAGCAATAGAAAGAGTTATATATAATGATAATTGGGTTACTTTAGTTATCATACTAGCTATTGTATTATTGGCTATGATGAAGCTACTAAAACCTACTAAGTTATATGGATATACTATTGCTTTTGTAACTCCTGGTTTTTTTCATAAAAGAATGGAAGAAGGTGTTTCTTTTTTCACACCTTTTAAATTGTTACTGTTTTCTTTTTCTATAATTGTTATTTCTTTATTTTTATTTTTCACTTTAGTATCAGAAATATATTCTCATAGTTTTCTAGCTTTTTTAGGACTCTTCTTGTTTGTTTCTGTGTATTTTTCTGTTCGTTTTTTTTTAGATTATGCATTGGCAAATATTCTTGGTTTATCTAAAACCGTAAACTATTTTTTATATACAAAATCGGGTTATTTATATGTTCTTAGCATTTGGTTATTTCCCATTATCATACTGTATCAATACACTTTTACAAATAAACTTTTCTTAATTTATTCTTTCTGTATCTTGCTTGTTTTTAGGGTCTTTTTAATTTTAACAAATAATAAAAAACTTGTAATTAGTAAGTTGTTTTATTTTATTTTGTACTTTTGCACCCTTGAAATAGCACCGCTATTAATTCTTTATAAAACAACAACTACGTAATAAAGAGAAAGTTTATGAAAGTTAAAACTATTTTAGTCTCTCAACCAAAACCAAAAACAGAAACATCGCCATATTTTGACTTGGCAGAAAAGCAAAAGGTTAAGGTTGACTTTCGATCGTTTATTCATGTCGAGGGAATACCTGTAAAGGAAGTAAGAGCTCAAAAAGTTGATTTAAACAATTACACAGCCATTATACTTACCAGTAGAAATGCTGTTGATCATTTTTTTAGAATCGCTGAAGAAATGCGTTTTACTGTCCCTGATGATATGAAGTACTTCTGTCAATCTGAAGCTGTAGCCTATTATTTACAGAAATACGTTGTGTACCGTAAACGTAAAATTTATGTTGGTAATAGAACATTTCCTGAATTAACTAAATTAATCAAGAAACATAAAGACGAGAAGTTTTTACTTCCTTCTTCTGATAAATTAAAATCTTTAATTCCTGAAGAATTAGATAAATTGGGAGTTAACTGGAAACGTGCGGACTTATATAGAACTGTAGTCAGTGACTTATCTGATTTAGAAAATGTTTTTTATGATATTTTGGTATTCTTTAGTCCATCAGGGATTGATAGTTTATTTGAAAACTTTCCTGATTTCAAACAAAACAATACTCGAATAGCTGTTTTTGGAAACACTACTATTAAAGCTGTTGAAGATAGAGGTTTACGTGTAGATATTGCTGCTCCGACACCAGAAACACCTTCAATGACTATGGCTTTAGAAAAATATATTAAAGAAGCTAATAAAAAATAAATAGCCTACTTGCTTTAAAAAGCCGCTAATTTAATTAGCGGCTTTTTTTTGTAATGCAAATATATTTCTTTCGACTTTTCCATTTTATTCTAATTAATGGAAAGTCCATAAATGTCAAAACAACCCAATATAGCTATTCTTATTTTTGCAAACTCTTCTAAAAGAGAGGCTGAAAATAAGTTTTTAGAAAAAGGGGAACAGTTATTTGACTATTTAAATAAAAAGATTGTTTTTGAAGCTTCAAAAACAAACGCTCAAATATGTATTTGTAATGAAACTCACCAAATAGGAGCTACTTTTGGTCAGCGTTTTACAAACGCTATAGAAAACACTTTTGCCAAAGGGTTTCATAACATAATTGTTGTAGGAAATGACAGTCCAAATTTAAACGCTTCCCACTTACAAAAGGCTATTGACCATCTTCAAAACGACCTTCCTGTTTTAGGTCCTTCAATAGATGGAGGCATTTATTTACTCGCCATTAATCAAAAACATTTTAACAAGAAAAGTTTTGCAACACTTCCTTGGAAAACTCCTGATTTATTTAGTACGCTAAAAAAAATACTTGAAAAAAACGAACATTCTGTATCACAACTCGCATACTTAAAAGATATTGATTCAGAAAACGATTTAATCTATTTTTTAAATCGTTATTCAACGAACAGTTTCCTAAAATACCTAATTAATAAGATACTTCTCTTATTGAGAAAAAGTTTTTACAACACCTCATACACATACAGATATCAATACACCTCAGTACTTTACAACAAAGGTTCTCCTACAACTTCACAAAGAACTTCCATTTTTTCTTAAGTACAACAATATCATAACAATCATTCATTTAGTAGTAAAATGCTTCGCTTTTTATTTACTCTTTGATGATTCTCAATATGAAACAAAATTTATAAAATACATGAAACAAATCTTACTGGGGTTGTTATTATGCCTAACCACCTTTGCGAATGCTCAATATACAATTAGAGGAAAAGTAACCTCAAAAAACAATGGAACTCCCATTCCTTTTGTTAACGTAACTATCAAAAACACCACGAAAGGAACGGTTACAGATAATAGCGGCAATTACTCTTTAAAAATAAAGAGCAAAAACGATATACTAATTTTTTCTTCTATAGGCTATAAAACAGCAGAAATTAAAGTTGGGAATCAAAAGAGTATATCTATTTATTTGCAAGAAGAAAATACAGGGTTAGACGAAATAATTATTACTGCTTTAAATAAAAAAAGAGAGTCTAAAGAGCTAGGATATGCTATTCAAAGCATCCAACAGAAAGATATTTCAGAAGTTAAATCGGTAAATTTTTTAGATAATTTATCAGGAAAATTAGCGGGTGTTAACATTACCAGTGGTGGGGCTACTGGCGTTGGCTCATCTTCAAAAATCGTCATACGAGGCGAACAATCTTTCACCAATAACAATCCACTTTTTATTGTAGACGGTACCCCCATAAACAATAATACTATTTTTAATAATACTAATGAGGCAGCTGCAGGTTTTCAAGAAGCTGATTTTGGTAACGGTGCTATGGAAGTTAACACCGATGATATTGCCTCTGTTTCCGTATTAAAAGGAGCTAGTGCTGCTGCTTTATATGGTACTAGAGCTTCTAATGGAGTTATTATCATCAACACAAAAAAAGGAAGCAATGCTTTTCAAATGAGTGTTAATTCTTCTTTATTTATTGACACAGCTTTCCAACTTCCTCAGTTTCAAAACGAATACGGACAAGGAAATTCTGGACGTTTTGAATTTGTTAATGGGTTAGGTGGAGGAACTAACGACAATATTTCCTACAGTTGGGGACCAAGATTAAACCAAGGTACTTTAATTCCTCAATTTGACAGTCCAGTATCTCTACCCGATGGCACTACCGTTAGAGGAGGTGATACTGCTTTGTACAATGGATTTCCTATCACCCCCACTCCATTTATAGCACACCCTAACAACTTAATAAATTTTTATAAAACAGGTATTACAGCGATTAATAACATTGCCATAGCATCGGGATTTAACAAAGGGAATTATCGTTTGTCATTGACCGATGTTAACAGTGAATCAATTATACCAGGTGTTAATTTACATCGTAAAACAATTGCTACTAATTTGCAATTCATCCCTTCAAAAAACACTACCATTACTTCGCATGTTAATTATGTAAATAGCAATAGTGATAACAGACCTTCTAATGGATACGGATCTGAAAACGTGAATTATTCATTAGTAGCTTGGGGGCCTCGATCGTTAAACATTAACAGTTTAAAAAATTATTGGCAACCAGGATTGGAGGGTAAACAACAATATTCGTTCAACTATACTTTTTTTGACAACCCATATTTCATATTACACGAAAATAGAAATGAATTTAACAGAGACCGTGTTTTTGGTAATATTTCAGCAAAACAACAAATTACCAACAACCTAAACCTAACACTAAGAACAGGAATGGATTACTCTAGTGAAAACAGGCGTTTTTTAAGAAACTTTAGTTCCAATCGGTTTAGGAATGGTGCATATGCTGAACACAAAGTAACCTATAGAGAAATTAACACCGATTTTTTAATTAATTATACCCCTAAAGTTAATAATATTACTCTTGACATTTCCTTAGGAGGAAATCGTCTTGATCAAAAAGCTAGTACACAACAAACACAAACTACACAATTAGCACAACCCGGTATTTTTAGCTTTAACAACGCTGCTTCTCCCATTGAAACTTTTAATTTTTTATCAGAAAAAAGAATCAACAGTTTATATGGCTTAATAAAATTAGGATATAAAAATATTTTCTTTTTAGACATTACAGGTAGGAATGATTGGTCTAGCGCGCTTGCTACTCCAATTACCACCACTAATACTTCTTTCTTTTATCCTTCGGTTTCTACCAGCGTCATTTTAAGCAAATTATTTCCCCTTCCTACAACGGTTTCATTTGCTAAAATTCGTGCGAGCATTGCTCAGGTTGGTAACGACACCAATCCATATCAAACCTCAAGAACTTTTATACCCACAACAAATGTACATTCACAACCAGCATTTACAAGTCAAAATTTTATTGCCAATCCTAACTTACGCCCAGAAAAAACAACTTCTTTTGAAATAGGGGCTGATCTTCGTTTTTTTAATGATCGCTTAACTTTTGATATTACTTATTACAACGCACTTACCAAAGATCAAATTTTATCACTTCCAATTCCTATTTCATCAGGTTTTAAACAACAAGTAGTTAATGGCGGAAAAGTACGTTCTGAAGGGGTAGAGCTTGTTATAAATGCCACTCCTTTTAAAACCAATAACTTCAAATGGAATACTACTGTGAACTTTAGTAAAAATGTTGCCACCATTGAATCGTTACCTCAAAACAGTGGACGAATTACATTGGCGTATTCAAGAGTATACAACAATCCAGATCAAACAGTTTGGTTTCAAGTAGAAGAAGGCGGACGCATCGGTGATTTTTACGGAACTGGTTACTTAAAAAATGAAAAAGGTGATTTTGTCTTAACATCAGAAGGAAATTTTATTGCAGACCCTACACTTAAAAAACTAGGAAATTACAATCCTGACTTTACAATGGGACTCAACAATAGTTTTTCGTACAAAAACTGGAATTTAAACTTCCTTTTTGATTGGCGACAAGGGGGAGAATTAGTTTCAAGAACCTTAGCTTTAGCAGGAGTTGCTGGTCAGTTAAAAGAAACAACTTACCGACCAACATCGGGTATTATTCCACAAGGGGTTGTAAATACTGGTACTCCAGAAAACCCAATATACACCCCAAATACAACTGCAATAACTCCCGAAAGTTATTACAGACAATTTTACGACAGAAATCATGAAGAAAACAATGTCTATGACGCCTCTTATTTAAAGTTACGACAATTTGCCTTCAGTTATACCTTCAATTTAAAAAACAATGCCTTTGGTTTCGTTAAAAATGGAGCTGATGTAACTCTTTCTTTTATAGGTAAAAATGTATTTGCAATTAGTAACATTCCTCATTTTGATCCAGAGCAACTAGCAGTGCAGGGAAATAGAATTGTTAGTGGTGTAGAAGATATGTCGTATGCTACCACCAAAAGCTTCGGATTTAAACTAGGTGTAAACTTCTAAAAAACAATATCATGAAAAATTACATATCTCTCTTCCTATTAGCACTTATAACAAGTTGTACTAGTGATTTTGAAAAAATAAATACAAATCCCAACTTTCCTGTTGATGTAGAACCCAGTTTATTATTTCGTAAAGTTATTTACAATTATGGAGAGGCAATGTCGTATGAAGGTTTTGTTGCAGGTAATTTATTAAGTCAGCAACTTACTGCTTTAGATTTTAATTTATTTGATCGTCATGCTTTAAAATCACCACAATTAGGTGGGAATCCATGGCCTGTATTTTACACTAATCTAAGAGACAATGAAATTATCCTAAACAAAGCCAAAAATAATCCAACATTTAAAGTGTATGAAGGCCCTGCTTTAATTTTTAAGGCATATATGGCTATGACTTTGACAGATCTTTTTGGAGATGTTCCCTATAGTGATGCTTTTAATGGAGATAACAAAACTGTTACTCCCAAATACGACACACAAGAAGCTATTTACTTAGCAGATGGAGGTATTTTAGATAGTTTAAAAAAGGGAATAATAGCAATTAAAAATTACACGGGTAATTTACCGCTAACGGGCGATGTTTTATACAACGGAAATCTAGATAGCTGGATTTTATTTGCCAACTCATTACGAATAAAAGCACTCATCCGTATTTCATCAAAACAAGATACAAGAAAAGAACTTCAAGAAATTGTAACCGATGGCAACTACATTGCCAACAATGCTCAAAATGCTGTTTTTAATTTTACAGACGGAGAGCCTAATAACTTTAGAATGGCGCGTTTACGAGTAGGAGATTTTAACAACTTTGTAATGTCTAAAACTATTGAAGAAATTTTAAAAGAGCTAAATGACCCTAGAATTCAAACTTTTTTTAGACCTTCCAGTACTCCTCCCAACAATTACAACGGGTTAATTAACGGAATAGACGCTTCAAAAACCACTATTTCATTGGGAGATTATTCATTAGCTGGTTTTATTTTTAGAGAACATTCCGGAAATTTGCAAGCCAATTATATGACCGCTTGGGAAACTAATTTTTTATTAGCAGAAGCAGCTCATAAAGGTCTTATTACCCACGATGCCAAATCACTATACGAATTAGCTACCAAACAAGCCTTTAGTTATTGGAACACCAACATACCTAATGATTACCTTACAACAACTGCTAGTTTTGACGACGCAAAAGCCCTTGAGCAAATTATTACACAAAAATGGATTGCTAATATTATTAACGGCTATGAAGGGTGGATAGAATATCGTAGAACTGGGTTTCCTAATCTGAACCCTATTTCAGCAAGTTTAAATAACAATTTAATTCCTGTAAGAATGCCCTATCCTGCAGAAGAAGCCTCTTTAAATAAGATAAATTACGAATTAGCTGCTCAAGCTACTAATGGTAATAGTATTAATTTTGGTGTTTGGTGGAATAACTAAAGTAAGAAATTAAAATTTTCTCAGAACATGTACAACCAATGAAAGAAATAATATACATTTGGCAATGGGGTTTGCTACTTAGTACCAGCTTAGTATTTTTAATATTAGCACCTTTTGCCCAAACCAATCAAACTTTCTTTAAAGCTACACACAATAAAAAAGCACCTAATACATTATTACTCACAGGTAGCTTAGTCATCTCTTGGATTTTTGCTAAAAGTATTACCAATGCCGCTAATTTAGGCTTACAGTTTGGACTTGTAGGAGGGGTTGCGTATGCACTGTATTACCTTTCGTTTGCCGTTGCTGGAATAATTATATATCAACTACGTATCAAAGGAGGTTTTAAAAGCATTCATGACTTTTTAGGTATTCGATTTGGTAATACCGCTATTCTTGTATTTTCAATTTTAATTCTCATTAGACTATTTAACGAAGTTTGGTCAAACACCATGGTTATTGGTTCTTATTTTGGAGCTGTAGGTAGCTCTTCATACTACACTTCTATTGTGGTTTTTACACTTTTAACCTTGACTTACGCTTTAAAAGGAGGTTTGAGTAGTAGTATTTTTACTGATGCAATTCAAATGTTATTTTTCTCTGTACTTTTGGCTATTATTCTTTGGAATATTTATTCTACTAAAGGTATAAATTACGAAACCGTTTCAAATTCTGGTGAGTGGACGATGGCTTTAGGAGGAAACTTAGCTATCGCTGCTTTTTTACAATCGTTTAGCTATCCTTTTCACGACCCAGTGTTAACCGATCGTGGTTTTATAAGTAATCCGAAAACAACCCTAAAAAGCTTTCTTTGGGCTACTGTTATTGGGTTTTTATGTATTGTTTTATTTAGTTTTGTAGGTATCTTTGGAAAAATCAATGGCCTTAATGGTCAAGCAGCTGTTGCTTTTAGTAAAACCTTAGGTGTTGGAATGTTATTAGTTGTTAATTTTATTATGATTACCTCAGCTGCATCTACCTTAGATTCTACATTTTCATCAACAGCTAAGCTTTTTGCTATTGATTTAAACATTAACCCCTCTGTTTCATTTGGTAGAATAATAATGCTAATCATTGCTATTATAGGAACTTTTCCTGTGTTCTTAAACGCTTCAATTTTATCAGCAACCACTATTAGCGGTACTATGGTTATTGGACTAGCTCCAGTTTTTATATTATGGAAGTTAAAACCTCCTAAAATTAGTTACTACTTATCTGTAGGCACTGGTATTATCATTGGATTTTTATTAGTTTTTGATGCCTTTCCTTCTTTGTTAATTTTTACTTCTGGCAAGTATGCCAATTTACTCTGGAGCAATGTTTGGGGAAGTATTCTTTGTTTTACTCTTTATTTAATTCCGTTATGGATACAAAAACAACATACATAAATACCGTTAAAGGAAAAGTACTTTTGTTTGGGGGTGTTTACAGTAATCTACAAGCTTTAGAAGCTTTAATTAAAGTCGCTGAAAAGGAAAATATAGCACCTGAAAACTGTTTTTGCACAGGTGATATTGTTGGCTATTGTGCACAACCAGAAGAAACAGTACAAACCTTTATAAACTGGGGAGCACATAGTATTATTGGAAATGTAGAACAACAGTTACGAAATAGAGAGGTTAATTGTGGTTGTGATTTTACAGAAGGTTCTCGTTGTGATGTTTTTTCAAAAGCGTGGTATCCTTTTGCTCAAAACCAACTTTCGGAAGCTTCAATTAATTGGATGCAAACCCTACCCAATTATATCTCTTTTACTTATGCAAATAAAAAGATTTTCATGGTACATGGTTCATACCATTATATTTCTGAATTTATTTTTAAATCTACTCCATGGAAAAATAAAATTTCATCATTCAATGAAACTAATTGCGATGTAATTGTTGCTGGACATTCCGGACTTCCTTTTACAGATGAAAAAGACTCGCTTCTTTGGTTAAACCCGGGAGTTATTGGCATGCCTGCTAACAATGCAAAACCACATGTTTGGTATGCCATTTTAAATGACACTAATGGTTTTTCATACTCTTTTCATACTCTTTCTTATAATTATAAAAAAGCAAATACATTAATGACTGAACAACAGCTACCTCCTGCTTATGCACAAACATTACTTACAGGTTTTTGGGACAATATGGAAATTTTGCCCCAAGAAGAACGACTATGGAAAGGACGAGATTTATTTAAAATTATAAATCATTAATTCATTATTTTTATTGCTGAAATTTATAGCTCCTATGGAAAGATACCTAGAAATCGTAAAAAACTCCTACACTGGTTATTGGAACTACTTAAAACAATCTGTTTTGTTTGAAATTCAATGGGAAAATTATTTTTATGGTTTAATTATAATTTCTCTTATTGTTTGGGGATTAGAAATTATCTTTCCTTGGCGCAAAAACCAACCTTTATTTCGTAAAGATTTTTGGCTGGATACTTTTTACATGTTTTTCAATTTCTTTTTACTAAACCTCATCGTTCTTATTGCCTTATCAAATACAGCAGAGCAGTTTTTTAATGATATTTTAGGTTTGGTTGGATTATCGGTTGCTAATTTTCAATTATTCGACATCAACATATTTCCTTATTGGGCGAGACTCTTAGTATTTTTTATTAGTATTGATTTTGTACAGTGGTTCACTCATACATTATTACATCGATATGAATTTTTATGGAACTTTCATAAAGTGCACCATTCCGTAAAACAAATGGGGTTTGCTGCCCACTTACGTTACCATTGGATGGAACCCGTAGTATATAACTCTATGAAGTATATTCCGCTTGCTATTATGGGCGGATTTACAGCACAAGACGTTGCTATTGTTCATTTTTTCAACATTACTATTGGTCACCTTAATCATGCCAATATTAACTGGGATTACGGTTGGTTAAAATATATTCTGAACAATCCAAGAATGCATATTTGGCATCATGCAAAAGAGCTTCCTGAAGACAGAAAAATGGGAGTAAACTTTGGAATTACACTAAGCATATGGGATTACATTTTTAAAACTAACTACATTCCTTACAATGGGCGTGATATTGAGTTAGGTTTTGACGGGGATGAAAAATTCCCTAAAGACTTTATTCACCAAGAAATATATCCAATAGGAAAAAAATAACATTTTAAGTCTTTTTTAACCTATTACTTAATACTTTCAATTAGCTGTTTTGCTGCCAATTTGTATCTTTAGCTTTTTAAAAATAAACAGATGAAGTATATAAAAATTCTATTCTTATTTATTGTCGTTCAAGTTACTGCACAGCAAGGAGGTATGTGGATTCCTTCTCTTTTAGAAGGAATGAATGAACAAGAAATGACCTCTTTAGGAAGTAAACTTACCGCTAAAGACATTTATGATGTAAATAACTCAAGTTTAAAAGATGCTATTGGGCATTTTAACGGAGGTTGTACTAGCGAAGTGATTTCTCCTGAAGGATTAATTTTAACCAATCACCACTGTGGTTTTGGGCAAATTCAATCACACTCTTCTTTAGAAAATGATTACCTAAAAGATGGTTTTTGGGCGATGAATAAAAAAGAAGAATTACCTAATAAAGGGCTATATGTTGAATTTATTGTTCGTATTGATGATGTAACTACCAAAGCATTGAATGGGGTTACTGATACTATGACTGAACGTGAAAAACAATCGACTATTGATAAAAACATCAACGAAATTCAAAAAACAGTACAAAAAGAAACATGGCAAGGTGTTAAAATAAAGCCATTTTACAAAGGCAATCAATATTTCTTATTTGTTACAGAAAAATTTGAAGACGTTCGTTTAGTAGGTGCACCACCAAGTAGTATTGGAAAATTTGGTAGTGATACCGATAACTGGGTTTTCCCTCGTCATACAGGAGATTTTTCATTATTCAGAATTTATGCTGATAAAAACAATCGTCCTGCTAAATACAGCAAAGACAACGTTCCTTACAAACCAAAGCACTTTTTACCAGTTTCTTTAGATGGAATTGAAGAAGGTGATTTTACTATGGTTTTTGGTTTCCCAGGTCGTACTAATGAATATTTACCAGCTGTTGCTATTAAACATATTACACAAGAGTTTAACCCGAGTAACATTGCTATTAGAGAAGCTGCATTAAAAGAAATTGATGCACAAATGAAAGCTAGTGATGCTGTTCGTATTAAATATGCTTCAAAACAAGCACGTATTGCAAATGCTTGGAAAAAATGGATTGGTGAAAATCTAGGAATTAAAAAGAGTAATGCTATCGCAGAGCGTCAAGCTTTTGAAGCTACTTTCAAAAAAGCATTAAAAGAAAAAGGATTAGAAAAAACCTACGGAAATATTCTTCCTGAGTTTGAAAAATTATATACAGACTTTGCTGATATTAATATTAAAAGAAGAAACTTTATTGAAGTTTTCTTAGTTACCAACGAGTTGATGCAAATGACTTTTAGAGCGTATCAGTTAGAACAAGTAGCTTTAAATAAACCTGAAAAGTTTGAAGAAGCTAGAACTTCTTTGGTAAATCGAATTAAAGGAATTCATAAAAACTTTGATGTAAATGTTGATAAAGGAGTGTTTAAAAATGTAATGCCTTTATACAATCCTACTAATGTAGATGCTTCTATTTATGACAAAACAAATTTTACTGATTTAAATAAAGCTTTACAATTATTAGAAGGAGACGCTAAAAAGGTGGTAAAAAACTTAAACAAAGATGCTGGTTACCAATATGCTAAGCCTATGATTGAAGAGTTTTACACAAAAATCAATCCTGAGTTTCAACAGAAAAATCAGCCAATTACAGCGTTACAAAAAACATACATGAAAGCATTAATGGAAGCATTACCAAATGCACGCTATTTTCCTGATGCTAATAGCACTTTACGTGTTACTTACGGTCAAGTTCGTGGATACTCTCCTAGAGATGCTGTGTACTACAATCCTGTAAGTTATTTAGATGGTGTTATTGAAAAATACGTTCCTGGTGATTATGAATTTGACGTTCCTCAAAAGTTACGCGATTTATACGACGCTAAAGATTTTGGACAATACACTGATAAAAACGGAAAAGTTCCTGTTTGTTTCTTAGGAACCAATCATACCACAGGTGGTAACTCTGGTAGTCCTGCTATTGATGCACATGGAAACTTAATTGGTTTAAACTTCGACCGTGTATGGGAAGGAACGATGAGTGATATGAATTACGATCCTGAAATTTGTAGAAATATTATGGTTGATGTTCGCTATGTATTATTTATTGTAGATAAATATGCAGGAGCAAAACACTTAATTGAAGAAATGAAGTTAGTACACCCAAAGAAAAAATAAAACGTTTTTCTACATAAGAATAGCTTAAAAAGCGAGGTTTGTATTTCACAACCTCGTTTTTTTTTATGCAAATAAACAACTCATTCGAGATTAAACTCTAGGCTATCTGTGATTAAAAATATTGACCTATGCCAAACACAAATCCTTTTGATGCATTCTTTGTAAGCCCATGCCCATAATCAATTCTAAAAGTTGCATTAAATATTTTTTTATTAATGAAACGTAAACCTATACCTGAATAAACTTTCATATTATCACTATTGATAAAATCATTAAAACTTCCTCCTGGATTACGCCATGTTCCAGCGTCTACAAACACATTACTTTGAATAACAAACCATTTTTTTTCATATAGCGTATGCCTATATTCGGTATTCCAAACAATACTTCCAGTACCTCGATCAACTAAAATACCAACTCCTCGTAAATTCAAATTATTATCTAAAGCAAATGGAGCAAATGGAGTATCATCATTAGATGACAAACCAAAACGCAATCTGTTTGCCCAATTTCCTTTTTCACCTATTCTTTTAAAGTAAAAAAAGTCATTCCAAAAAATTAAAAAATCATTCTGATATTCATTTTCAGAAGTTACATACTGTCCATGAAACTCATTTTTAACCCCATTTATGTACTGATAATTATAATCTAGATTATCAAAAACATAAATTAGCTTCAGTAGCTTTTTATCTACATTTAACTCAGTAGGAACATCCGATGAAGTACTTCCACTTAAATAATTATACTTTTCCTCAAAAAAATTAATTCCAAACTGAAACTGATTTTTAAAATTGTGTTGGTATAAAGCCAAAGCTTCATAAGAAATATTCTGATACTTATAATTGGCTGATTCACTACCAAAATACAGTGGTTCTTCACTTATCCAGTTTTGATGATTTAATGACACTCCCCATTTTGCTGAAAATAACGTAGGCGCCCTAAAATTAATTCCATAAGAATCAAAACCATTGTATTGGTAAAACCCGCCAAGGGTCATGTTCCTCCCCAAAAAGTTATACTCACCTACTCCTATTCTGTAGGCTAATTTTTGATTGATTGTTTTGTGAAAATTGACTTCTGGAATTATTGTAAAGTTCTCTTCTACAGTTACAACAACATTACATTTACCCTCAGAACATGATGCTTTAAAATACGCATTAGAAATTGCTGGTAAGCGCTTCAAACGAATCATATCTTCTTTTAATACCATTGAATCAAGCACTTTATTTTCTTTTGATTTCAGTATTTTCTTTAAAACATGTGCTTTCGTTTTTTTAGCTCCTGAAAAAGTAATTTTTTCTATACTTTTTTCTTGTGAATAACAGTTTACAGACAACCAAAATGTTGCAAGAATTATTGTCTTCAAGAAAAATAGATACTTATTTTTATATTTTTCATTTACTATTTTCATACATCTTTTTTATAGTCAATTCTGCTGGTTTGTTTTGAGGTGTAAACCTATTGTTATCTTCCCCTCCAACTTCTTTATGATTATGAAACCATTTCCAAACAAAACCACCAGCAAACCAATCTTCTTTCCAAAATTGATTATACAAAGCTTGTAATGCTTTTTGTTGGTTTTCTAAATTGATATCTCCTTCTATTCTATCTGATTTCCATGGCTCTTTACCCGTAAAATTTACACTTCTGTACCCATACTCGGTAAATAAAACAGGCTTATTAAACTTACTTTGAACCTGAATAATTTCATTTTTGTGAGGTTGCCAACCTTTTTCAAAATCTTTAAGAGTTGGGGATTTTTGATCACTTAACGGAAAATAAGCATCAATTCCTATAAAGTCTAAATCCTCCCAAAAGTCTACTCGCTTAAATTCGTCCCAATTTGCTGCATAGGTCAATTTTCCAGAGTATACCTTTCTAATTTTTTTAATGAGTTTTTTCCAGTATTCTGGTCTGTTTATTACAAACTGCTCCAATTCTGTTCCAATACAAAAAATTTCTGCATTAATTTCTTCTGCTACTTTGGCAAAAACGAGGATAAAATCTTCATACGATTGTTCTAACTCTCTCCATTCATCTTCGGAATTCATTTTTATAGATCCTGTATACACACCATTCCAAACCCAAATTTGTGGTTTCAACATAATCTTAATTTTGCTTTGTTGAAACTCTTTGGCATATTGTTTTACACCTTCTTTTGTCTCTCCAAACCATTGCTTTTTGGAGTCATAAATTACATTTGGGGAAGACAAGCTTTTAATAAAAGCAAAAGGCATCAACGTTACATAATTTGCTGATACCTTTTTTACATCATTAATATGTTTACTTGTTATCTTCTTTGAAAAAGCAACAAAACTAACACCGTTTATCTTTTTTGATTGGCTCGTACAAGAGCTTACCAAAAAAATACAACTTATAAAAAGGAGTTTTAGAGTTTTCATTACTCCTCTAATTTACTATTTTTAAAATAATGCCCTTAATCCTACATTAAAACTTTGTCCTTGCCCATTGTTGTTTCCTCTAACAAAGTTACTGTACAAAATCTCCAAGTTTAAAACACTGGTTAATTGATATTTTCCTCCCAAACCTAAAGCTGTATAATCTTGTGTAAAATCTCCAAATCTTTGTGAATGTTGAGAAAACACTAATACGGTAGACTTTTCGTTGGGAAAATAACTAAAGAAAACACCAGGAGTTAACAAAAAAGTATTGTTCGCAAAGCTATCCTCATCACCAAAATTGTACTCCGTATTTAACTCTGTAAATAACTGCCATTTTCCACTAGAAAAAGTATAATCGTAAAAAAATCGATTCTGAAAAGTCCATGCTGTTTGATCTAAAAAGACACCATTTTCTGTTTCATTACTCACCAAAGGAATATGTATTGCTGATTGAACGGAAAAGTTTCCTACATTTTTTAATGGTTGAAACTTAATAGCTGGTGCAATTGATGTAATTCCTTTTCTTTCAGAATTTGGGTTATCTTCTAAACTAAATACTGATAATGCTTGACGCCCTCCTATTGTGTTTGAACGAAACTCTACAATTGCTCCTACGTTAATACGGTTATTTTTAGAAATTCCAGTGAAAGCTTCCAACGTTGAAGTAAAGTAATTCTCTCTTGCTTTCGATTTGGTGTTACCATCTGCATCTGCAAATTTTGTTTCAGTATATAGGTTATTAAACCATTTAATATCCCACTGACCATTATTTAAAAGCTTAGATGGTGTATATGTTTGAATATTTGATTTTTCTGCTTTATCATCTTGAGCATTTGAAAGTTGCACTACAAAAAACAGTAAAACTGTAAGGCTTGCTAATTGTCGTTTCATAAGGTTAATTTTTTATATAGATCTTAAGTCGCTTAAAAAAAACTTCTCTTACAAAGCCTTTTTATTTAAAATCATTCTAAATTCAATTCCTTTATTAAGTTCTTAACTTTAGCAACGACCTAAACAGCAAATCAACATTTATGGAGCACGTTGTTATTATTGGTAATGGAATTTCTGGAGTTACAGCCGCAAGGCATATCAGAAAATTATCAGACAAAAAAATTACCCTTATTTCTTCTGAAACTGATGAGTTCTTTTCAAGAACAGCTTTAATGTATGTGTACATGGGACACATGAAATTTGAACATACACAACCTTACGAATCTTGGTTTTGGAAAAAAAACAGAATCAATCTCAAAAAAGGGTTTGTTTCAAAAGTACATTCATCAGAAAAAGAAATAGCCTTTAGCACTGGAGAAAAACTGTCTTACGATAAGTTAATTATAGCCACTGGCTCTAAACCTAACAAGTTTGGTTGGCCTGGACAAGACTTAAAAGGTGTTATGGGAATGTATCATAAACAAGATTTAGAGGCTCTTGAACAATATGCTCCAAACAACAAAGTATGTAAAAGAGCTGTTATTGTTGGTGGAGGTTTAATTGGAATTGAACTTGCCGAAATGCTTCATAGCAGAAATATCCCTGTTACCTTTTTAGTTCGTGAAAATAGTTTTTGGGACAAAGTGTTACCCAAGGGAGAATCTGCCATGATAAATCGTGAAATTATAGAAAATCATATCGATTTACGCTTAGGTGTAAACCTAAAAGAAATAAAATCAGATAAAAACGGGCAAGTTACATCTGTAATTGTTGAAGAGACTGGTGAAGAAATACCGTGTAATGTTGTTGGTTTGACTGCTGGTGTTTCTCCTAATATTGACTTTTTAAAAGGCTCTGAAATTGAACTTGGTAGAGGAATTAAAGTCAATCGTTTTTTAGAAACCAATATCAAAGATGTGTATGCAATTGGAGATTGTGCAGAACAACATGAAGCAATTGGTTTACGTCGTCCTATTGAAGCTGTTTGGTACACTGGTAGAATGATGGGGGAAACTGTTGCACAAACTATTTGTGGCAATCGAATTCAATACAAACCTGGGCACTGGTTTAACTCAGCAAAATTTATTGATATTGAATACCAAACTTATGGTTGGGTATGGCCGCAACCTAAAGAAAATGAAGCTCATTTTTACTGGGAACATGAGAGTGGTAAAAAATGTATTCGAATTAACTATGATAAAAAAACGCAAGAATTCCTTGGTATAAATACATTAGGGATACGAATGCGTCATGAGTTTTTTGACAAAATTTTGAATGAAAAGCAGTCTGTAACTTATACTTTAGAACATTTAGCAGATGCAAACTTCGACCCAGAATTCTATAAACTTCACGAATCAGAAATTGTAGCAAAATTCAACAAAGAAAACAACACCAATATTCAATTAAAAAAGAAAAGCTGGAAGCGAATTTTCAGCAGAGTTTAGGATGAAAATAATAAAACAAACAGGTCTACTTCTATTCTTAATAGGGTTAATCATTTTTTCAGGAGTAATTTTTACGGGTTCTTTTAATTTAAATCAATCAGAACTAGATTCATTTATTACTGAAAAAGGATATAAAAGTGAAATCATAAAAGAGAAACTCAGTAAAGCTATTGTTACCGATGAAAGCTTTAATATTTTTGAATTTTCTAGTCGGGTTAGAAATGCTTATGAAGCATCTAACAATCATTATAATACTCTAATTGCTAAATACGACGCTGAAAAAAATTGGGATAAAAAAGGTGAACAATACCAATATTTAATTTATGGGAAACCCCATACCTTAAGTTATGAGTTAGCTAAAAAAGCTGGAAATGGTTTTGTTAGAAACAACTCAAGTTTGCTATGGTTACTCACTTTTGGTTTAGGTATTTTGGGAGCACTGTTATTTATACTTCCTAATTTTATTTTACTTGGTCCAAAAGGAATAAAGAATAATGGTATTTATTTAGAAGCTAGTACAAATCGAGGATGGATAGCTTGGTTAGTTTTAATTTACTTAGTTGTTTTTTACTTGTTGCTTTATTTTTTTCCTGATTATGTGGTTAACTGGACTTTTATATTAGACCCTATCAGTAAATTTTTAAACGGCGGTGAGGCAAGCCAGTGGTTTGTATACGGTTTTTTATACTGTGTGATTATGCTTACAATGGGAGTGAGAATGTATATAAAGTATAGACACAACAAATACCAAGTTATAAGAACAACTTCTGTCTTATTCTTTCAAATTGTATTTGCCTTCCTTATCCCAGAAATCATGACCAGTTTAAATATGCCTGGGTATGATTTTAAAAATGCTTTTCCGTTAGACTATGATTTCTTTTTTGAATGGAATTTAGATAGCTTGAGAAATAGCGGAGCTATTGGTTTATTTATTTTAGTTTGGGGTATTGTACTTACGCTTATCATTGTCCCTGTAATGGTATATTTCTTCGGAAAAAGATGGTATTGCTCTTGGGTTTGTGGTTGTGGTGGTTTAGCTGAAACTTTAGGTGATCCATACCGTCAGCATTCTAACAAAAGTATGAATGCATGGAAACTAGAGCGCTGGTTAATACATAGTGTTTTGGTGTTCTCGTTAATAATGACAGTTGTAACGTTATACTGTTACTTTACTGGTGCACAATCTTTCCTTGGAATCAACTCTCAATGGATAAAAGATACTTACAGCTTTTTAATAGGAGCTTGGTTTGCAGGAGTTATTGGTACCGGGTTTTATCCAATTTTTGGAAACCGTGTTTGGTGTCGTTTCGGTTGTCCGTTAGCCGCTTATTTAGGAATTGTACAACGTTTTAAATCTCGATTTAGAATTACTACCAATGGCGGACAATGTATTTCTTGTGGAAATTGTTCTACGTATTGTGAACAAGGTATTGATGTACGTGCATATGCCCAAAAAGGAGAAAATATAGTGCGTGCAAGTTGTGTTGGTTGTGGTATTTGTTCGGCAGTATGCCCTAGAGGAGTATTAAAGTTGGAAAATGGTCCGGAAAAAGGACGTATCAACCCAACAGAGGTTTTATTAGGTAACGATGTTGATTTAATGAAATTGGTAAATGAAAAATAATGTTTTCATACTATGCTTTTTTATTACTTTCTCTTTAGTTGGGCAAAAAACATATCATAAATCATTTTATGAAGAAGGAACATTAAAAGAAGAAGGCTGGCTTGAAAATAATAAAAAAACCGATTATTGGATTTTTTATTACAAAAATGGAAACATTAAAAAAGAAGGAAGTTTTAAAAATAACCTTCCTGTTAAGTATTGGCATTTTTATTATGAAAACTCTTTTAAAAAAAAGGAAGGACATTTTATTAATGGATTACCAAACAAATGGTGGGTCTTTTACAATAATAAAGGAGGTATTTATCAAAAATGTCAAATCAAAAACAATAAAAAAAACGGTTACTGTTTATTATACAAAAAACATAAGGTAACAAAAGCTATAAAGTTTAAAGAAGGACTAAAGCTAAAAGAATGGAATAATTTGTCTTCTTTTGCAAAAGAAAACAATCTCAACGACTTAAAATAATTAATGAATCCACTTATAAAAGTTATCATCCCCGCATATAACGAACAAGATTCCATTGCCCATGTAATCAATGACATTCCTTCCATAGTAGACGAGGTAATTGTTATTAGTAACAATTCAACAGATAATACTGAAACCATTGCTAAAAACGCAGGAGCAACAGTACTTTCTGAAAATAGAAAAGGTTACGGATATGCTTGTTTAAAAGGGATGGAATATATTTCTATTAAAAACGAAAAGCCAGATATCGTTGTTTTTTTAGACGGAGATTATTCTGATTATCCTGAACAACTTACTGAGCTTGTTGCTCCAATAATGAATGATAACATTGATTTTGTAATTGGTGCTCGTGTACAACGACTACGTGAAAAGGGCTCTATGACTCCTCAACAAGTTTTTGGTAATTGGCTAGCAACTACTTTAATGAAGTTGTTTTTTGGTGCAAAATTCACTGATTTAGGTCCTTTCAGAGCAATAAAATATGATAAACTACTAGCTTTAAACATGGAAGACAAAACGTATGGTTGGACAGTAGAAATGCAATTAAAGGCTTTGAAACAAAAATTAACTTATACAGAAATTCCTATGAAATATAGAAATAGAATTGGCGTTTCAAAGGTTTCAGGAACTGTAAAAGGTAGTATATTAGCCGGCATAAAAATTTTAGGTTGGATCTTTAAATATAGCTTTAAATAATGGTTTTAGAATATATAATAATTACGCTATACACTATATCATTAGTACTTATATTGTTATACGCTATAGCTCAGTTAAACCTGCTTATCAACTATTTGAAAGCTCAGAAAAAAAAGGAAAGCGCACCCAAATTAGATTTATCTGACATTAACAAAGTTCCGTATGTAACAATACAGCTACCTGTATATAATGAGCTATATGTAATGGAGCGTTTATTACACAACATTGCTCAATTAGAATATCCACGCAAAAAGTTAGAAATTCAAGTATTAGATGATTCTACCGATGAATCAATTGAGAGCACAGCTAAACAAATTAAAGAGCTTCAAAAAACAGGTTTAGACATTCAACATATTAGACGTGAAAACCGTCAAGGATTTAAGGCTGGCGCCCTAAAGGAAGGACTTAAAACGGCCAAAGGTGAGTTTATTGCTATTTTTGACGCCGATTTCTTACCTAAAAAAAATTGGTTACTGGAAACCGTTCCGTATTTTAAAGATCCTGAAATAGGCGTAGTTCAAACTCGTTGGGGACATATTAATAGAAATTATTCAACCTTAACAAAAATTCAAGCGTTTGCTTTAGATGCTCATTTTACTTTAGAACAAGTAGGTAGAAATAGCCAAGGACATTTTATTAATTTTAATGGTACTGCAGGTATTTGGCGTAAAGAGTGTATTTACGATGCTGGAAACTGGGAGGGAGATACTTTAACAGAAGACTTAGATTTAAGCTACCGTGCACAATTAAAGAATTGGAAATTCAAATATTTAGAAAATGTTGTTACTCCTGCTGAATTACCTGTAGTTATTAGCGCTGCTCGTTCACAACAGTTTAGATGGAACAAAGGAGGAGCAGAGAATTTTCAAAAAATGTTGAAGAGAATTATTACAAGTTCTACTATTCCTTTTAAAACAAAACTTCATGGAACGCTACACTTACTAAATAGCTCTATGTTTACTTGTATCTTTTTAGTTGCTGTTTTAAGTATACCTATGTTGTATATTAAAAATGAATATGCGCATTTGAAAATTTACTTTTTAGTCATGAGCTTTTTTATTGTAAGTACCTTTATTTTCTTTATCTGCTACTGGTTTATGTATAAAAGGACTTACGGAGGAGGTTTCTGGAATTTTATCAAATATATTGGTGCCTTTTTCGCTTTTTTCTCTATTGCCATGGGCTTCTCTTTACACAATACAATTGCTGTTTTAGAAGGTCATTTAGGTAAAAAAAGTGAATTTGTAAGAACCCCTAAATTCAATATTAAGTCGTTAAAAGATAGTTGGAAAAACAATAAATACATTCGTAAAAGGCCATCTTTACATGTAATTATAGAAGGTTTGTTAGCTTTATACTTTGCTTTTGGTATGTATAGTGCATTTACTGTTGGTGATCAGGGTGGAGACTTTGGTTTGTTCCCTTTTCATTTAATGTTATTTGTTGGTTTTGGATATGTCTTTTTTAAATCGATTTTCTCAAAAGCTTAAATGTCTTTTTTTAAAAAATATAGCTTAATTATACTAACCTTTGTTAGTGTTGTTCTTTATTTTTTATTTGCTTATACAATTGAACGTACCGAATTTAACAAGTTACTTTTTCTCTGGATTAGCCTATTTACTTGTTATTTTGTTCTTTTACGTGATAAAAAGTTATCGTTTGCTCATTTAGCTGGAATTTCGGTCTTATTTCGATTGGTTTTCTTTTTTGCTATTCCTAATCTATCTCAAGATTTCTATCGTTTTATTTGGGATGGACGTATGATTTTAGAAGGAATAAATCCTTATTTATCATTACCTCAAACGTTTATTGAGCAGCATAACTACCCTATTAACCAAGCTAAGGATTTGTATGAAGGAATGGGAGCCTTAAATGGTAGTCATTACACCAACTATCCTCCAGTTAATCAACTTTGCTTTTTAATAGCCGCCTTGTTTGCTAAAAACAGCATTATTGGGAGCGTTATTGTAATGCGAACACTTATTATCTTGGCTGATGTTGGTATTTTATACTTTGGTAAAAAGCTTTTAGAAAGATTACAATTACCCGTTAAAAACATTTTTCTATATGTTTTAAACCCATTTATTATAATTGAACTTACTGGAAACTTACATTTTGAACCTGTTATGTTATTCTTTCTGGTTTGGAGTATTTATACACTACATAAACAGAAGTGGTTTTTAGCAGCTATACTAATGGCTTGTTCAGTTTCTGTAAAACTAATCCCTTTACTCTTTTTACCTTTATTTTTTCAATGGTTTGTAAAAAATGATTTTTCACTCCTTAAAGGATTACAAAAATTAGCATTTTTTTACGGAACTGTAGTTCTAACAATTGTGTTACTTTTTCTTCCTTTCTATTCTCCAGAGTTAATTTCAAACTATACTAACTCTGTTGGTTTATGGTTTAGAAGCTTTGAGTTTAATGCTAGTTTTTACTATATAGCTAGAGAAATTGGTTATCAATTTAGAGGCTATAATGAGATTGCCATTATTGGTAAAATAATACCTATTCTTACCGTTTGCTTTTTATTAATTCTTACTTTTTTCAAAAAGAACAAGTCAACAAAACAATTAATTCTAAGTATGCTATTTGCTTTGTCGTTCTACTATTTTTCAACAACAACAATGCATCCTTGGTATATAGCAACGCTTTTAATTTTATCTGTATTTACTCAATATCATTATGCTGTTTTGTGGAGTTTAGTTATTATTCTAAGTTATCAGGCATATGCTAATTCTCCATGGAAAGAAAATCTTTGGTTAATTACTTTAGAATACATTATTCTATACAGTTACTTTATTTGGGAAGTTTTTATAAAAAGAAAACCCACTCAAAATTGAGTGGGAAAAATTGCTATGAAAAAGAAAAAGAAAGTGGTTTAAAAACCACTGTTCAAATATAAATAAGATTTTTCTTTTCACAAATATTTTTTTAAGTTTTTTCACTTTTTTTAAACTTTAACTTAAAGTTTTCTTAACTCATTGTTTTTCAAGATATATTTATCTCCACTTTCTGAGCAAGTAGCCAAACCTTCATCATCAAAATTTAACCGATGTCCGTACTCACTAATCCACCCTATTTGTTTTGATGGGTTTCCTACAACTAACGCATAAGGTTTAACTTCTTTAGTTACCACTGCTCCTGCTCCTATAAAAGCGTATTCTCCAATATTGTTACCGCATACAATTGTTGCATTTGCTCCTATACTCGCTCCTTTTTTAACAATTGTTTCTAAATACTGATCTTGTCTTTTTATGGCGCTACGTGGATTAATTACATTGGTAAAAACCATAGAGGGTCCTAAAAAGACATCATCTTCGCATCTAACACCCGTATATATAGAAACATTATTTTGAACCTTTACATTATTCCCTAAAACAACCTGAGGCGACACTACTACGTTTTGTCCAATATTACAATTATTACCAATGTTACAATTAGGCATAATATGGCTAAAGTGCCATATTTTAGTTCCTTCTCCAATTATGCAACCATCATCAATAACTGCTGTCTCATGTGCAAAAAACATTTTATCTGTATCCATATATAACAAAAATAAAAAAACTCAACCAGTTGGCTGAGTTTTTACTTTTTATTCCACTCTAAAAGTAATTGGTAGCGTATATTTTACTTTTACTTCTTTATTATTCTGTTTTCCTGGAGTAAATTTTGGAATTTTATTTACTACTCTGTTTGTTTCCTTTTTTAATTTAGTATGTGGTGCCCTAATTTGAATATCCGTAACATTACCTAACTTATCAATAACAAACTGTGTCAATATTTTATATTTACCAGAATTTAATTCTACATCTTGCGCCAATTCAGAATTAAAATTACGTTGTATATGCTGTTGTATTTTTCTTTCAAAACATTTTATGTTTTCTTCTTCTGAGAGTCCTTCACAACCTTTAAAAACCGGAGTGTTTTGGACATTCTTAATTGAAATTGGATCATCACTATCTTCTATAGTTTCAGTTTCTTTTAACTCTGGAATTTGATTTAAATCAATAGGTGCTTCATCTACAGGTAAATCTATTACAGTGGTATTTTCTGTATTATTATCTACTACTTCGGGTTTAAATATTTCTTTAATTACACGCTTCTTCTTTGGTTTTACAATTTCTTTTACTCTGCTTCTTATAATAAAAGGGGTATCAAAAGTGTAAATTTTCTCATAATCTTGTACATTAGTAGGTTCAACTACCGCTGTATCTTTAACTGTTTCGTGCTCTAAAACAAGAAAAACGACAAACAAAGTTAGCACTAAGCCTAATTGTGTAAAAATAGTTGAAAATTTTTCTAATTGCTTTTTAGCATGCTTCTTAGGTGTTTTCATAGTATTTGTTTTTTATGTTAATACTATGTTAAAAACAAGAAACGTGCCAATAAAAAAAGACAATCCGTTTTAGATTGTCTTTTTTTATCTTTTAGTAAGTTTCTACTACTCTACATTAAATGTAATAGGTAACGTATAACCTACTCTTACTGGTCTACCTCTTTGTCTACCTGGTTTCATTTTAGGTATTTTCTTAGCAACTCTTTCTGCCTCTTTTTTTAATCTTGGATGAGGAGCTCTTGCCGCTACACTAGTAATAGTACCGTCCTTATCAATTTTAAACTGTACATAAATTCTTTTCTTACCTGGAGATAAACCTAATTCATTTGCTAATTCTGCATTAAAGTTACGTTGAATATGCTTCTGTAACTTTTTATTCAAACATGCTTTCTTTTGAGCTTTTGTTCCACTACAACCAGGAAATACAGGAACTTCCTCAATAATAGCGAATGGTACATCTTCTACCACTTCTTCAACCTCTTCAACCTCTTGAATATCTTCTACCTCTACAGCTTCAGATTCATCAGTTTCAGTTGATTCGATAACTGTTTCTTCAATCTCTTCTTCGTCTTCTACTACTTCAATTTTTTCAGGAGCTGGTGGTGGAGGTGTATTTGGTTTTGGCTTTGGTGGCTCAATTTGAAGCTCAATAGTTTCTTCTTCAATATCAGTAGCCATGTTAGCCATACCTAACTCTCCATACTCTTTATCATATGTCTTATTCTCAATAGCAACATACGTTACAAATAAAGCTAAAACCAAACCTATTTGCATAAATAGTTTACTATAGTTCTCTAAGTTTGATTTTGGATTTTTCTTGATTTCCATCCTAAATGTTTTTAATAGTTCGCTAATTTAATTAATTTATTTCAACTTTTACAAGCTTAATCTTTAAATAGCTTTATTTTTCTTAAAAAAAAGTTATAAACTATGAAAGCTATTAAAATACCCGTCGTGTTTGCCATTATATCTAAAACCTCTCCTGATCTATATGACGTTGTTGTAACTTGTAGAACCTCAATAATTATGCCGTAAAAAAAACAACAAAAAACAGTAATATATTTATTAATTTTTGTTGTTTTTAAAGCTAACAACCATACCAAACTTAACACGAAATAAGCAAAGGTATGTTCTAGCTTATCTATATGGTTAATTTGTATAGGTGCTTTTTCTATTTTTACTAAACTAATAATAGCAATACTTAAAGTTATTAGTATTGCTATTATGGTTAGTTTATCCCTTAATAAGTTCTTGATATGCTTCAGCACTTAATAAATCTGCTACTTGTGAATCGTCAGATAATTTTACTTTTATCATCCACCCGTTTCCATAAGGGTCAGAGTTTACTAATTCTGGTTCATCTTCTAAAGCTTCATTAAACTCTACTACTTCTCCTGATAAAGGCATAAAAAGGTCTGAAACTGTTTTTACTGCTTCTACAGAACCGAAAACTTCTTCAGCATCTAATTCCTCATCTAATGTATCTACGTCAACGTATACGATATCTCCTAACTCTCCTTGTGCAAAATCAGTAATACCAATAGTTGCTACACCATTTTCTACTTTAACCCACTCGTGGTCTTTGGTGTACTTTAATTCTGATGGAATGTTCATTGTAATGATTTTTTATTGTGTTTGTTTTAATTTCCTAAGTTGTATACTAAATTAATTCCTGCATTAATAGATTGTCTTGGAAAAGTGGTAGAAACTGCATATTCAAATGTTTGGTGATTGTAATAAAAAGATGCTGTTAAATTGCTGCTTAAATTATAGTCGGCAATAAATTTTAATCCAAATAATTTCTCCCCTCCTGTAATCTGACTATTTTCTTCATCTACACTTCTTATCAATGTTAAGTTATCTCTTAACGATATATCAGCTCTTAAATTTATATCTCCTTTTAAAGTTTCTTTTTTTCCTGTAAATCTAGTGACAAATTTAACATCTCTTATCTTGTATCCAAACCCTAAAACATATTCTGTCCCTTTAACATCTGTTAAAGTATTATTATTAAAGTTTAATGTTAAAGATCTGTCTCTTCTTATCTCTCCTTTGAATGAAACTGAATTCTTCATTCTAAAATCTACTTTTATTAATGGTGAAAACTCATCAATTAAAGTTGCGGACGAAATTAAGAGTTCTGGTTGATAATTACCAGAAGTATTTGTATTTGTTTCTCTATTATTTGAATCATACTGTAAATTATTAGAATAGTTACCTATTGTATACGATGATTTGTAACCATGTGATAGAGTAAACGAAGAAAAGTTTTTCTTAAACCATTTATATTTCATAAAACCATTATAGCGTAATGTCCAGTTAGGAATCGGAATATTTTTAAAGATTCCTGTACTTACCGAATTCGGACTATTACCAGAATATGCAGCAATAAATGCTGGAAGCATTGCTTGCTGTCCGTTTGTTTGATACGCTGCTGTACCCGTATTAGGCAAGCCTGTTTCTGCCGATAGTCTATTTGAAATAGTGCTTCTATAATCTAAGAAGTTTTGATATAATGTTTCATTATCAGTAAAAATAGTTCCTAACATAAAATGGCTAATACTATAATTGCCTGTTTCAAAAGGTTTTATATTCGGGTCTTGCTCAAAACCTCCACTACCATTTGAAACAACATCTAACTGCTGTGTTAAGTTACTTGTTTGAATTCTGTTCCCTCGTAAATCAATAGTTAAATCTCTAAAAGGTTTTACAGACACATTATAATCTAGTTTTTTATATCTTGTTTTAGAGTAATTCTTACTGTAATACTCATCTCCAGCGTTTCTAGTAATTAACCATCCATTTTCAATTGCTGTATTTAAAATATCTGTTTGACTACCAAATACAAATCCTAAAGTTGGAGCTAAGCCTCCGTCAAAACCATTTCTTCCTAAAAATCCAACTGAAGGCTTATATCCTTGTAGTAAAGTTCCATTATTTTGAGAGTAACTAATTTTTGCTCTTTTTACCGATGTTAACACATCATATACTCCCTTTCCTAATTTTTGACCAAAAGTAGCTTTCTTTTTAAGCTTTGGCTTTTGGGCTACTTGATTTCCTCCTAATGTAGCTGTTCCTTTTTGAGTTGGTTGCTTTTTTGTTCCTTTTAACAATAGTTTATCTACACCAACAATTTTATAAAAACGACCGAAATCTATATTTGTGTTTAAGTTATGTGTATTGGCATTCTGAATCATGTTTCCAACTTGCTCAATATAACTTTGTGAACCTGCTTTCCAATCAAAATCAGCTGTATAACCATAATCTGCATTGATAAAATTCAAGAATGGAAACTTATTTAATGGTAATTTATAAGTTGTATTTAACTTTTGATGGTAATTATCTGGTCTTCCTATACTGAAAAATTGATCGTAAACTTCTAATTGTTCATCTTCTCCAAAACTATCGTATATATAATTGTTTGTCGCATTAAAGTTTAATTGTAATGACTTAGTTAAGTCGAAACCGATTGTATAATCCCAATTAAACAAAAACCTTCTTTGTATGAGCTCAGGTTGAGCAGGTAAAGGATTCACTGGGTCAATAATCAAGTTTCTTGACTGTTGACTATTATAGTTTCTGTTAATTCTTGAGTTTAATGCTATTGTTTTAGGTACTGGGTTAAAGTTTAAATCTTTTATAAATTGTAAGTACCTACTTTTAAATCCTTCTGATTTTTTAAATGGCTCTATACTAAAAGGAACAAAAGTGAAATTATAACTAGCACCAGCCATTACATTTTTGTTTACATAACTTTCAATATTGTAATCTTTATGAAACTCCTCGCTATGTGAATATGAGGCTGAAAAATTCTCTACATCATAAAATTTAGGTTTCTTCTTACTTTCTGGGTTTCTATTCTTTTTTACATTAATGAAACTAATACTTTTCCTTCTTGTATAATCTTGAGCATTTTTACTATTTGGGTTTTTATCAATTGCGTCTTCTAATTCTACATCTTGAAATTGTGGATCGTATTTTGGGTCTCTAAACTCTTCTCCATAACTATAATTCATAGGTACTTGCATGTTCCATTTTTTTGGCATCATTTTACCTAACTGAATATTGGTAGCTACACTATATTGTTTTATTTCTTCAATACTTCTTTGTTGTACACGATCTTCTACATTACCAAAACCTATGGTTGACATTCTTCCAGCTAAAGAGACATCCATTACATCAGCCATATTAGCATCTGCATTTACAACTGCTGCCCATCCTCCTTTGTTATCAAAGCCTACTGCACGTAATTCATTAAACCAAACTTCAACAGTTTTATTATCGCTAACTGTATTTTTAACCCCTAACATCACCGTTCTTACTTGAGCTAAGGTTGGGTTTCCTCTCACAGAAATTTTTAATCCATTAGAGCTTATCGACGAATACACATCAGTAAGATTGCTTCCTGTTGGTCTTTCAATTTTTAGGTTAGCTAACTCTTCTAATGGAATATCTAAATTATTTTCCTGAGGCCAAACATCTAAAGATGAAGCGTTTGATGTAGATATTTTTAATGGCTTTTCTACTTGGTAATAGTTATCGTTTAAATCGGTACCTAAACGTATAACTGCTACCATTTCATCATCATTTGCGCCTGTAACGCTATTTTGATTTTCAGCATGTAAAAACATACGCAGCTTTTTATACCTACGCATATCAATACTAATATTTTTATAAATAGTTCTAACCTCGTCAGCTTCTAAGTCAGTTACCTTTAACGTTACAGATTGCTCGTTTTGACGTTGAATTCTATTGGTTCCTTGCAAACGTTCTCTTTGAATTCCTGGTGGCAGTTTATAACGGTCTTGATTTTGTTCAATGCTAACTACTCCTACTTCAAACTTGTTTAATTTATTTGAATCTAAATCCTCAGGAGGAGTGTTTGTATCTGGTAATGTTTTTGTATAACGTCTCCAATCTCCTCTTACCAATTCTAATTCTCCAAAACGTAATACTACTGGCATTTTGAATTGCGTTAAAAACATTCGTATGAAACGAATGCTATTAAAATCAGTAATTCCATTAATTTTTTGAGCATCAGTAACATTTCTAACAGGTATTCTAAATTGATACCATTTAGTGGTTCTTGTTGCTCCGTTTAAAAGTGTTACATTTTGTGTTTTTACATCAATAATATTATTTTGACCTAATACTAAATCTGTTTTATTTAGAGAAACCTCATACTCAAAATAGCTATTCACAGGATTCATTGTTTGATCCTTATTGATGTCTTCTGTATCTGGGTAGGTGGTTGATGATGTTGGATATGATTCGTTTGACTGACTCGCTGTTGGTGAGTTACCTTCTGTACCGTTAAAGTTTTTGTATCTGGATAAAACTGATGGATTAGTGTTTTCTATTTCTCCTCCTCTAAAAAACTGGAAATTATCTCCCGCTGGGTCATCTAGTCCAGCAAATGCAGGGAATTTTATTCTTTCTTCTTCATCACTTAAACCGTCTAAACCAATATCTTGATTCGTTCTTGCATCATTACTAGAGTCAAAAGCATATAAAATAGAAGGATTTATAGGGGTATCTCCCCAAATAGAAGTTTGGATATTACCTCCGTCAGCTTTTTGTCCATCGGCAGGGAGCCCATTTTCATATTGCTTTCTTCCATCTTTTAATATATCTTCAGAAACATTACCTAAGTTTATAAATAATTTCCCTACTTGATTTGTTGGGTCATTTGGGTTAATTCCTGCAGGCAAACCTTCTTCAGTTGTAATTGAATAGTTTTCATACGGATCCATTAACCAAAATTGAATATACTCAACATTTGCTTGCTCAAAATTATTCGTGGTTAATGCTCTCATAATACCTCCCCAGCGCTCTTCAGCTGTTACACTGCTTGCATTTTCATTATAGTTATATGGTCCTCTTTCTGCAGGGTAATAAGCTAAATCTAAGGTTCTAACTAAGTTTTGTTGTGTAATGTCTAAATCTGTGTTAGGAAATAATTCATTATATCGAATTTGACGTACCTCATCTCTAGACAATTCATTCTCATCAATATTACTTGGTCTGTTTCCACTTCCGTAGAATAGTTGATCAATATTGTACCAAGCTAATTTCCCTCTTTTGTAATTGTATTCTAAACCAAAAGTTCCTCCATCAAAACCTTGAGATTCTGGCGTACTCGCTAAAAACCATTGCTGTGGTGAGTTTAAGTTAATTGGTATTTGTGAAGCTTCAAAATCATCTAAATATGAAGTTGCAGTACCATCTACATTAATTCCACTAGGAGATCCTGGTAACAAATATGCCATGTCCGCTCTAACCGAAACATTTGACGGAGCTTCAGTTTCAACGAAAGGCAATTTGTTTGCTAGTTTTGTTAAATAGGGTACTTCTGAAGAATAGTCTAAGTTCAAACCTAACATAATATTATCTATAGGCTCTCCTCCTAAATTTACCTTAGGTGTAATTGGCTTTTCACTAACATTTAAAAAAGTTCCCCCTAAAATAAAATCTTCAGAAAAACGATGTTCAACATCAATTCCTATAAATGTTTTTCGTTGCTGATTAAAAAATGTATTATTTTCTACAGATGCGTTAATTGGAATTCCTGAAGCTTCTAAACCTGGGTCTAAAATTTGCACACGACCTAATTGATAATCTACCACATAATCTATCCCTTCAACCAATTGTCTTCCTCCAGCTGTAACGCGAACTGACCCTCTTGGAACATTGAAAGCCCCCAAAGAGATCCCTCTACTTGTTTCTGATTTAAAATATCCTTTTAAGAAGAATTTATCTAAGTTCTGATACTCATTTTTAGCTTGAATTTTAGTAGTTAAATATAATTCTTCGAAACCGTATTTTGTTTGATCTGTTGGATTGGTTAATTTCAGTAATAAATCTTCACCAAATGGTTCTGGTTCAGGAAACAAAATGTATCCTCTTTCAGAATTTACCGTAATTCCTTCTACATAATCAAAAAAACCATCTCCATTTGTAACTGCATATTCACTTTGGTCTAATTTATCTAAATTCAGTAACCTTAATAATGGTTCATTCTTTAACGCTGTATTTGCTGCATTTTGTAAAGTGTTTTGTAAGGTTCCTGTTTCATCATCACGATACAATAACTCAAAACGAAAACCTTCACGTTGTAATGGAAATGCTCCTAAAGCATATACGTTTTTCATCATTAAGCGCCACGTAGGAAAAGGCTCACCGGGACTATTTGCTGTAGCTGTTCCTGGTCGAACTGTATTTAAAATTTCACTACGTAATAATTTTACTGCTAGGTTTGCTGGTGCAACAACTCCATCGTTTGAAAACTCTCCTACTCTAAAAACTGTTTCACTATTAGAGGCTCCTACCACAGTATATTCAAAAGCTACTGCTAAAACTTCTCCGTCATTTAATCGTCTATTTAACGAGATAAACCCTAACTGTGGATGTAGTTTGAATTCATTAGGTTGTAACTTACGAGCATTTTGTAAGTATGTATAGTTAAAGCCTTGTCTCGCTGGAACACCAATACCATTAATTGCAGCATCAATAGTTGCAACATCTCTAATCCCACCTGAATTTGCTGTTAATAAAGAACTTAAATTATTCACTCCATTATAAGGTATAATTTCAGAATTAACTGATATAGCTCCAGGTGTTGTTGTTATTTCAGCTGGATTCACTTCATTTGCATCATCAGATTCTCCTAAATCGGCAAAAGCTACAATACTACGATAATCGGTTACGTTTTGATTTCTATTAGTTACCCAAACCTCAACTCTAGTAATATTTATAGGACTGTTAATTAAAGGGTAATTCTCTAAAGCTTCTTTGTAATTTTCTCTAAAATATTGTGATAAAAAGAAATGTCGATCATTATCATAGTCAGATGCTCGTAATTCAAATGGTTCTATGGTTGCTCCACCTTCAGCAACTACTGTTTTAGATTGTGAATTTTGCTGTGAGAATGCAGCTGTAACATATGTTTTACCAAACTGTAATTCTGTTTTTACCCCAAATAACGATTGTGCTCCATTAATAAGTGAGTTTTTAATTGGCATACTAATATTACCTGCCTCGATATTTCTAATAATATCATCTTCGGTTGGAGTATATTCTAACTTAATAATATTTTGAAAATCAAAAGTAGATTGGGTATCATAATTTGCCGTTACCGTTAATCTTTTACCTACTTTTGCTTGTAAACTCGCACTAATTTGTTGATCAAAATCAAATGTAAAGCTGCTTTGATTTTCAACAGAGATTTGAGGATTTTCATTGTTTTGATATACACCTCCAAGTTTAATATTTATTTGTCCTGTTGGGTTTACCTCAACAGTGTTACCTCCAAAAACAGATTCGAAAAACTTAGAATTTACATAGTATTTAGGTAATAAGTTTTTACGAGCAGCCTCACTGCCCTTCTTTTTAGGGTTAGTAGCGTCTACTTTTTCTTTAAAATAATCTTTTAAATCATTTTTTAAGCGGTATTCATTATACTCTTTAGGTGTCATAAAAATAGGGGTACCTACATAGTAATCTCCTATTTTTTCAACAATCATAAACTTATTCAACGCCTTATCATAAGTTACTACTTTTTGAGAAGGGTTGTTTAAATAAAGTGTTCCGTTTTGGTTATATTTAAAATTATACTTAAGGGGAATAACAGTATCCTGTTTAGCATTACTTGTCTTATTTTTTTGAGTATTTTGTGAAAACGAAACAACACTTACTAAAATAGCAAGTGCTGTAAGTAGTCTATTAATAACTGCTTTTTCCAACCTTTTTTATAAGTTTTTTAACGCCTGTTTTATAAGTTTTTCAACACTAGCATCAGGTGTTTCTTTTAATATATTCCCTATTACCTTGTCAGCTTGTTTTCGTGCAAACCCAAGAACTTCTAAAGCAGATAACGCTTCTTCTTTATTTGTATTGTTCTGTACCACAGAAACTTCATCTATATCAAAAGTTTTTAAGACTTTGTCTTTTAAATCAACAATAACTCGTTGTGCAGTTTTAGCTCCAATACCTTTAACCGTTTGAATTAATTTTACATCTCCAGAAGCTATTGCCTGTGAAACCTCTTGTGAAGTCATAGAAGACAACATGGTTCGTGCAGTACTTGGTCCTACTCCTGAAACCGAAGTTAGTAACCTAAAAACTTCTCGCTCTGTTTTTGTTGAAAATCCATACAACGTATGAGCATCTTCTCTAATGGATAAGTGTGTATATAACAACACATATTCATCGTTTGGTAATAATGAATATGTGTTTAAAGAAATATGCATTAAATATCCTACTCCATTGCAATCTACAACAGCGTATGTAGGATTTTTTTCCACAAGTTTTCCCCTTATTTGTGTTATCATCTAGCTATTTTTTTCTATTGGTCTAAAATAGAAAAAATTATCTTTTAAAAAAATTTCTCTTATCTTATTGAGAAACTTTGTTTTTTGCTTTCATTTCCTTGTTTTGAGCATCTACAACTGCTACTGCAGCCATATTTACCATTTCATCTACACTTGCCCCCAATTGCAAAATGTGTACTGGCTTACTCATTCCAAGTAAAATTGGTCCTATAGTTTCTACTTCATCAACAGCTTTCATTAACTTATAGGTAATATTAGCCGATTCTAAATTTGGAAAAATTAATACGTTTGCTCTTTTTCCATTTAGTTTAGAGAAAGGAAACTCTTTTGCTAATAGTTCTGGATTTAAAGCAAAATCTGCTTGCAACTCACCATCAACTACAACATTTGGATAATGACGGTGGATGTAAGAAACTGCTTCTCTAATCTTAGTTGAACTTTCAGATTTTGATGATCCAAAATTTGAAAATCCTAACATTGCAACGTTTGGTTTCATCCCAAACATTTTAGCCAACACAGATGTTAACTGTGTAATTTTAGCTAAATCTTTTGCTGTTGGATTGATATTAATTGTGGTATCTGCTAAGAACATAGGCCCTTGCTTCGTTAACATCATATTTGTTGCTGCAACTCTTGTTACTCCATGATCCTTTTCAATCAATTCTAACATTGGCTTCACCACAGACGGGTAAGGTCTTGAATACCCTGTAATCAACGCATCTGCTTCTCCTGAATTTACCATCATTGCTGCAAAATAGTTGCGTTCACGCATCCATTTTTGTGCCTCTAAAAACGTAACTCCTTTACGTTGTCTTGATTTCCAAAATATTTCAGCATATCGGTTTCTTCTTTCTTCTTCCTCATCTGTTTTAGGATCAATAATTGGCACATCAGCATCAAATCCTAACTCAGTTTTCAGTTCTAAAATAATTTCTCTTCTTCCTAATAAAATCGGTTTTCCAATTTTTTCTTCATAAACTCTCTGTGCTGCTTTTAAAACATCTAAATGATCTGCTTCAGCAAACACTAATCTCTTAGGATTCTTTTTAGCTCTGTTGTGTAATAAGCGTACTTCTTTACTTCCTGTTCCTGAACGATCCATCAGCTCCTCTCTATACCTATCCCAATCATCGATAGGTTCTTGAGCAACTCCTGAGTCCATCGCTGCTTTTGCTATTGCTGGTGGAATTTCATAAATTAACCTTGGGTCAAATGGTTTGGGTATAATATATTCTTTTCCAAAAGAAAGGCTTACTTCATCATATACAATATTTACCTGTTCTGGCACTGATTGTTTTGCTAAATCTGCTAATGCATGTACAGCAGCCATCTTCATTTCTTCGTTAATTTTTTTTGCGCGTACATCTAATGCTCCACGGAAAATAAAAGGAAAACCTAATACATTGTTCACCTGATTAGGGTGATCTGACCTTCCTGTTGCCATGATAATATCGTCTCTTGTCGCTATAGCTAAATCGTACTCAATTTCTGGTTCTGGATTTGCCATTGCAAAAACAATTGGGTTTTTCGCCATTGACAAAAGCATTTCAGGAGATACCACATTTCCTTTTGACAAACCAATAAACACGTCGGCATTTAACATTGCTTCCTCTAAAGTATTTACATCTTGATCTGTAGCAAATTCCGCTTTTTGTGATGTTAGATTATCTCTATCTTTTCTAATAACCCCTTTACTATCACACATAATTACGTTTTCACGACTCGCACCTAAAGCTAGATACAAACGCGTACATGATATTGCTGCGGCTCCGGCTCCGTTCACAACAATTTTTACATCCTTAATATCCTTTTCATTAATCTCTAATGCATTTTTTAAGGCTGCGGCTGAAATAATTGCTGTACCGTGCTGATCATCGTGCATTACAGGAATATCCAACTCCTCTTTTAATCTTCTTTCAATTTCAAAAGCTTCAGGAGCTTTAATATCTTCTAAATTAATTCCTCCAAAAGTAGGAGCTATAGCTTTTACTGTTTCAACAAATTTATCAACATCAGTAGCATCTACTTCAATATCAAAAACATCAATATCAGCAAAAATTTTAAAAAGTAATCCTTTTCCTTCCATTACTGGCTTGGATGCTTCAGGACCAATATTACCTAACCCTAAAACTGCTGTTCCGTTTGAAATAACAGCCACTAAATTGCTCTTTGAAGTATATTTATAAACGTTGTTTTTATCTTTCGCTATTTCTAAACAAGGTTCAGCAACACCTGGTGAATACGCTAATGATAAATCGTGTTGTGTTGCGTATTTTTTGGTAGGTACTACTGCTATTTTTCCTGGCTTCGGTTTGGCATGATATAGTAAAGCTTCATGCCTTTTTCTAGAATCTCTCATAGGTTCGTTCTTGTTTGTTTGAACTTACAAATATACATTTTGTTTGTTAAGTAAAAGTAACTTGCTTACCTATAAAAGTTATATTATCTCATTAAACTCCTTTGGCTATTAACCCTAACTTTTGAGAATTATAAACATCATGAATAAAATTATTAAAAAATAATTAACAACCTGATAAAAGTCATATTTAGTCTTTCTTTTTCTTCTCAAATTTGCCCTAACCTTAAACCAATAGAAATGGAAACTACACAAAGACACATTATTAACGAAGAAGTACAATGGGATAAAACAAAAACCATTGTAAGCAAAACTGATGTTTACGGAACTATTTTATATGCTAACGATGTTTTTTCTAACACTTGTGAATACAGTACCATTGAGTTAGTTGGCGAACCTCATAATATTATCCGTCACCCAGATATGCCCAAGGTAGCTTTTAAAGTTTTATGGGACGCTCTTAAGAAAGGTGAAAACTTTCATGCAATTGTTAAAAACCTAACAAGAACCGGCAGATATTACTGGGTTATTACCGACTTTACCATTGATAAAGATGAAGAGGGTAAAATTGTAGGGTATACCGCTAGAAGGAAAGCCGTTCCTGATGGAGTTGTAAAAAAAATTGAACCTATATATAAAACACTTTTAGACATTGAAAAACTTAAAGGTGAAAAAGCTAGTGAAATGTATTTTGATGCCTACTTAAAAGAAGAAGTTGGTAAAACATATAATGAATTCGTAGTTGATTTGTTTAACGAAGAGCTTTCTAAAGAAGAAGCTGAAAAAATTAAGAATGAAACAAACCCTTTAAAGAAAGGATTAAATTGGTTTTTCTTTGGAGAAACAAACCCAACATAAATTTACTACCCCTAAATAATCCCTCTTAAAATGTTTTTTAAAAGGATTGAAACAATTGTTTCAATCCTTTTTTTTTCACACTTACCCCTTACTGTTAGTTAATAATACAATTCTATTATCAAAAAATAAAAAACTAACATAATTCTATTATCATATAACTAATATTTTAGACCAAATAAAAATTACATTCTCTTATCGTAACTAAAAATCCTTTCAAAGCAAACTCCTACTTCAAAAACCTTATATTTGTTGATTATTTTTTGAGTAAACCACCCCGAATAACTATTAAAACAAAAAAAATGCACACAAACAATTCTCTTAGACCTTCTAAAGTTATAGATGAGGAAATAAAATGGGACAAATCAAAAACAATTATTAGTAAAACAGATCCTGCAGGGACTATTTTATATATGAACGACACCTTTGAAGAGGCTTCGGAGTATAATAAAGTAGAACTTATTGGAGAACCTCATAACGTTATTAGGCATCCTGACATGCCTAAGGTAGTCTTTAAAATATTATGGGATAACCTAAAGCAAGGAAATAATTTCCATGCTATTGTTAAAAACTTAACAAGAACAGGTAGGTACTACTGGGTTATTACTGATTTTGATGTAGAAAAAGATGATAACGGAAAAATCACTGGATATACTGGAAGGAGAAAATCTTTACCTGAAAACGTTATAAAAAAAATTGAACCTTTATACAAAACGCTATTAGAAATTGAAAAAGTTAAAGGTGAAAAAGCAAGTGAATTATATTTTAATTCTTTCTTACAAGAAGAGGTTAACGCATCTTATGAAGATTTTGTTGTAAAATTATTTGAAGGAGAAACTGTCAACGCAAAAGAAACAGAAAAACAAACTCCTGTAAAAGAAAGTGGAATGCTAAAAAAAGGACTTAATTGGTTTTTCTTTGGAGAGACGAATCCTAAATAATCTTTAAAACATAAATAAAACCGCTTTTCTAAGCGGTTTTATTATTTTATAAAGTCAATATTTCTTAATAACCCTGAAAACTTAGTACGCTTTACTGCCGATTTTTTAAACACTTTACTAAAGGTTTCTTGTGTTAACTCTTGCCAATCACGTTTTGTCATTTGCAGTAAGTTTTCTTGAGGCGTAAATAGACTTTCTTTGTGCGGTTGTGAAAAACGATTCCATGGGCATACATCTTGGCACACATCGCAACCAAACATCCAATCTTGCATTTCTCCTTTAAATCCTGACGGAATTGCATCCTTTAGCTCAATTGTTAAATATGAAATACATTTACTTCCATCAACTGTATTATTAGGCAAAATAGCTTGAGTTGGGCATGCATCAACACAACGAGTACAACTACCACAATGATCTGTTTTAAAAGGGTCGTCGTATTCGAGTTCTAAATCAATAATTAATTCCGCCAAAAAGAAAAATGATCCTTGTTGTTTTTGAATTAACAACGAGTGTTTCCCGTTCCAACCCAACCCTGATTTTTTTGCCCAAGCTCTTTCTAACACAGGAGCAGAATCAACAAAACAACGACCAGAAACTTCTCCTATTTCATCATTAATCAACTGTAATAATTCTCGTAATTTATCTTTGATGATATGATGATAATCTTGTCCGTAAGCATATTTAGAAATCTTATAACTTCCTTCTTGCTGAACTTCCGAAGGAAAATAGTTGTACGACAAGGAAATTACTGATTTAGCACCATCTACCAGCAGTCGTGGATCTAAACGTTTATCAAAGTGATTTTCCATATAATGCATTTCACCGTGATATCCATTTTGCAACCATTGCTCTAAACGAGGTGCTTCTTCTTCTAAAAAATCAGCTTTTGCAATACCACAACCTAAAAAACCCAAGCGTTTTGCTTGTGCTTTTATAAAATTTGAGTATTGCTGTTTCTTATTCAAAATACATGGTTTTATCGCCACAAAATTACCAAAAGAAAAATTATAATTTTATTCACTTTCTATTTACAAATAAATGTTGAAATTTGTTCGTTAGTATTACATGACAAACTTTATTCATAATGAAAAAGATATATAAAATATTATTAGGTATTATAGTTTTTTTCTTCATCCTTTTGGTTAGTATTCCCCTACTATTTCAAGATAAAGTGATGAACTTGGTAAAAACTACTATTAACAACAACGTAAACGCCAAAGTTGATTTTAGCGATTCTAGCTTAAGCCTACTTAGAAATTTCCCAAATGCATCAGTTCAATTATCTAACCTAACAGTTATTAACAACACTCCTTTTGAAGGTGATACTTTAGTATATGCTAAAGAAGTAAACTTAGCATTAAAACTTACAGAACTTTTTAAAGCTTCATCTGAGCAGCTAAACATTAAATCATTTACTATTGATGATGCTCTAGTAAACGTATTGGTTGATAAAAAAGGAAATGCTAACTACGATATTGCAAAACCTTCTGAGACAGAAGAGACAAAAGATGAAGAACCATCTACTTTTGGACTGTCTATTAATTCATATGCTATTAATAATGCTACGATAAAATACAATGACGAGCAAGGTAAACTAAACCTTGAACTAACCGAGTTAAATCATAGTGGAAGTGGTGACTTTTCTCAATCAAACACAGAACTAGATACCCAAACATCTACTTTAGTTTCTTTTGGAATGGACGGTAATTCATATGCCAAGAACCAAAAAATAGAATTAGATGCTATTTTAGGAATGGATTTAACTAATATGAAGTTTTCTTTCTTAAAAAATGAAGCTAAACTAAATAGTCTTCCATTGGTTTTTGACGGTTTTGTTCAAGTTAACGATAAAAACCAAGAGGTTGATATCAACTTCAAAACTCCGTCTTCTGACTTTAAAAACTTTTTAGGTTTAATTCCAGAAGCCTATACCAAAAGTATTGCTGGCGTAAGCACTACGGGTAACTTTAGTGTAAATGGAAAGGTAAACGGAATTATTGACGATAAACATATTCCGAAGTTAGATATATCTATGAAGTCAAATAATGCTTCATTTAAATATCCTGATTTGCCTAAAAGTGTTCAAAACATTAATATTGATGCGCAAATAAAAAACACTACTGGTAAAACCGAAAATACGTTTGTTACTATTAATGGTCTTTCTTTTAAGATTGATCAGGATACTTTTTCTGGAAAAGGAAATATTTATAATCTAACTACCAATCCAAAGATAAATGCTAGTTTAAAAGGTGTTTTAAACCTTGCTAATATTAATAAAGCATATCCTATTGATTTAGAAAATGATTTGAGCGGAATTTTAAAGGCTGATTTGCATACGAAGTTCGACATGAAAGCGATTGAAAACAACACTTTAAGTCGTATTAAAAATAATGGAAAAATGGAGGTGAGCGACTTTATTTTTTCTTCAAAAGATGTTGTAAATCCACTTCATATTAAAAATACAGTGGTTAATTTTACACCTGGTACCATTACCTTAAGTAAGTTTGATGCTACCTCAGGAAAAAGTGATTTAAATGCTACAGGAACAATTAAAAACCTGTTAGGCTTTTTACTTTCTGACAAAAAACTACAAGGAAACTTCAAGCTAAACTCAAACAATTTTTATGTTAGCGATTTTATGCAAGAAAGCCCTGAAGCTACTGAAAGCAAAGAGGAAACATCTAAAAAAGACACACCCAAAGAGTCTTTAAAAATTCCTGCATTTTTAGACTGTGCCGTTTCTGCAAACGCTCAAACTGTATATTACGATAATTTGACTTTGAAAAATGTAAGAGGAACATTGCTTTTAAAAGACGAAAAAGCCATTTTACAAAACATGAATGCCGGTATTTTTAATGGTCAAATTGCTTTAAACGGAGAAGTTAATACACAGCAAAAGAAACCTACATTCGATATGAAGTTAGGCATCAAATCTTTTGACATTGCTCAATCATTTACTAGCTTAGACTTATTACAATCATTAAGCCCTATTGCCGGAGCTATGAATGGTAAATTAAATTCTGACATTGATTTAATGGGAAGTTTGAATGACGATTTTACTCCAAACCTTACCTCAATTTCTGGTAATGCTTTAGCTGAACTATTGACAACTAGCATTAACCCTGAAAAAACAAAAGCACTTAGTTTATTAAACAATAAATTGTCTTTTATTGATTTAAAAAAACTAGATTTATCTGATATTAAGACATATTTATCTTTTAAAGAAGGTAATGTGATTGTAAAACCATTTGATTTAAAGTATAAAGATATTGGTATTACTGTAGGTGGTAACCATGGATTTGATAAAACAATGAACTACAACGTTACACTTAATGTTCCTGCTAAATATTTAGGTAATGAAGCACAAGGATTACTTGCAAAATTAAGCGCGAAAGAGCAACAAAACATAACAGTTCCTATTACTGCTAATATTACAGGTAACATGACAAGTCCTTCTGTAAAAACAGATTTATCTTCATCGGTTACTAAGTTAAGCCAGAAATTAGTTCAACAACAAAAAGACAAGTTAGTAAACAACGCTATAGGTAGCTTATTAGGAAACAAAAAGAAGGATAGTACTAACACAACCAATAAAAAAGACGAAACGGTTAAAAAGGTAACAGACGTTTTAGGTGGTTTATTCGGAAAGAAGAAGAAACAACAAAAAGATACTGTTAAGTAATCTTTTGTAACATTATTTCTTTTTCATAGTCTTACATTATATATTAAGAGAACTTTGTAAGTTATTTAACACTTCTTAAATACAATTTACAAAGTTCTTCTTTTATGTTTGTCACCAACAACTAACTGACTATGAAAACCATAACTACATTTTTATTTTTAGCATTCTCTTCAATTGTTTTTTCTCAAATTACAGGAAAGGTTACCGATATTAAAAACCAACCTATCTCTTTTGTAAGTGTATATTTAGAAAATACTATTACAGGTGCTACAACCAACACAAACGGCAACTATGAATTAGCTTTTAACTCAACAGGACAGCACACTCTAGTATTTCAAATGTTAGGTTATAAAACTGTTAAAAAAACAGTTGAAATTAACTCTTTTCCTTTTATCTTAAATATTGTTTTAGCTGAAGAAGAAGTTTCCTTAGATGAAGTCTTAGTATCTTCTAAAGAAAACCCTGCTAACAAAATTATTAGAAATGCTATTGCTAGTAAAGTAAAAAATACTGATAAATTTGCTGAGTATACTGCCGATTTTTATTCTCGTGGTTTATTTAAAGTAAAAGATTTACCGAAGAAGTTTTTAGGACAGGATATTGGTGACATGGGTGGTGGATTGGATTCTACTAGAACAGGCATCGTTTACCTGTCTGAAACCGTATCTAAAATCTCATTTCAAAAAAGACCTAAAAACTTTAAAGAGCATATTATAGCTTCAAAAGTTAGTGGACAAGACAACGGAATTAGTTTTAATCAAGCAGAAGAAGTAAATTTTAACTTCTATGAAAATTCTTTTGATTTAGCTGATGTTAAAGTTATTTCTCCTATTGCTAATAGTGCTTTTGGATACTACAACTATAAACTCACTGGTGTTTTTTATGATAAAAACGGAAAACTCATTAACAAAATTCAACTTTTACCAAAACGTAAAAACGATCGTGTTTTTAGTGGCTTCATCTATATAGTTGAAGATGATTGGGCTATTTATGGTGCCGATGTTATTGTCACTGGCGCACAAATAAGCCTACCAATTGTAGATTCACTACACATTAAACAAAACTATAATTTCTCTACTAAAAACAAAGCTTGGGTACCTGTTACACAAACTATAGATTTTAAAGCTGGTTTATTTGGATTTCATTTTAATGGACGTTTTTCTGCTGCTTATTCTAACTATAATTTCAACCCTAACTTTACCGAAGATACTTTTGGTAACGAAGTACTTTCGTTTGCTGAAAATGCTACAGAAAAAGATTCGGTATATTGGAATGAAATTCGTCCCGTGACTTTAACTTCTGAAGAAATATCAGATTACAAATTAAAAGACAGCATAAAAACTATTCGAAAATCGAAGAAATATTTAGACTCTATAGACACTAAAAATAATAAGTTTAAACCGTTAGATATTCTTTCTGGGTACACTTACCGAGATTCTTACAACAAGTGGTCGTTAAGCACTTCTTCCCCCATTGAAAGCCTTAACTTTAATACGGTGCAAGGGTGGAATTCTTCTTTAGGTGTTAACTATCGAAAATCACTTAACAAAAAAGGAAAACGTTTTAGTATTGGGGCTAATGTTAATTATGGTTTTTCAGAGAAAAAAGTGCGTCCTACAGCCAACTTCAACTATCGTTGGAACAATACTACGCGACCAGTTTTAACAATTTCTGGAGGAGTTGCCACACCACAATTCAACTCTAAACAACCCATTTCTAAATTTTGGAACACAATAAGTTCTATTGGTTTTGAACGAAACTATTTAAAAATTTATGAAAAGACATTTGCTAAAGCAATCTTTTCACAGGAAGTAACTAACGGAATACGCATGTTCTCTTCTTTAGAATTTGCAGACAGAAAGCCACTATTTAATACAACCGATTATGTAATGTTTCCGCAAGACGATGTAGACTACACTTCTAATAATCCGCAAGATCCTACAGATTTCTCTACAGGTTTTACGCCGCATCAAATGTGGACTTTTTCTTTAGGAGCAAACATTAGTTTTGGTCAAAAGTACTTATCATATCCTGATGGAAAATATAATATACCAAGTCGTAAGTATCCATCGCTATATATTGGTTATCAAAAAAACTTTGGGTCAGGAAACTCTGAATGGAATTCTGATGTGATTTTTTCTCAATTGTATCAACAAATCAATTTAGGTAATTGGGGTGAGTTTGCTTACAAAGCAAAAGGAGGTGTGTTTTTAGAGAAAAAAGACATTCCGTTTATAGATTATGCTCATTTTAATGGAAATCGCTTGTTAATAGCTCCAAAAGACAACTATTTGAACAACTTTTATATGCTTCCTTATTATAAACTAAGTTCTAATGATAAATATGCTGAACTTCATGGAGAATATAACTTTAAAGGAGCATTGTTAAGTAAGGTTCCTTTGTTAAATAAACTTAACTTTCATTTAGTTACTGGTGCAAAAGGATTATTTACAGCGGGCAACAAACCTTATTCTGAGTTTGCTATTGGTTTAGATAATGTTGGTATTGGAAAATGGCGCTTTTTACGTGTAGATTTTGCTCGCTCTTACTTTAATGGAAAATCTGAAAATAGAGTAGTTTTCGGGATAAAATTGTAGATTTGTTATATGAAAATAACTCTACTATTTTTCGGTATGTCAACAGATTTAGTTGATAATTCTTCATTAGAAATTGAACTACCTAACAAAAGTACGGTTGCTAGTTTTAAAAAATTTCTTATGGCAGAATTCCCTGAACTACAAAAAATGAGTTCGTATGCGGTAGCTATTAACGAAAGTTACGCTACTGACAACATACTAATAAAAGAGAATGATGTAATCGCTATTATTCCTCCAGTAAGTGGAGGATAATTATTTTCTTCCTAATAAAAGAAACTATTAAGCCTCAACCTTTTTTAAGTATTTTCCAACGAAAAATGTTCCGAAAGGTAGAATAGATAGTAAACAAACGATTCCGAAAGTTTTACCATTCCAATTTAGCTCGTACTTTAACATAATAGCTAATACAATATAGCCAACAAATAGTAATCCATGAGGCATACCAAGCATTTTAACATACTCTGGATTTCCTTGTAAATATTTAATTGGCACAGCAATAAAAAGTAATAAAATATAAGATATCCCTTCTAATAAACTTACTAATCTGAAAAAATTAATCATTTGGATTTTCACTTAAAAATTGGTTAGCAAAGATACTGAAATATTACGTCCTGCAGCTGAAACCCCTGAAGCAAATTCTTTATAATGTTCATCAAACAAATTAGACAATTGCGCTTGCAAAGCAATGTTTTTTGTGAACTGATATTTCCCATACAACCCAACAGTCATCCAACTAGGGCTTCCGTAGTATTTATCAATATCCTCAGTCGCATCTGCATTTACAATTGGTGTTTGTTCATGGTTATCAATACCCTCAGTTATATTATAATCTGAAATATCTTTTTTTGCATTAAAAACTAAGTTGGCTCCACCTTCTAACTTCTTGCTTACATAACTTACATCAAAACGACCAAATAATGGTGGAATAGACGACATTGGCTCGTTGGTATCATAAGTTTTTCCATACGTATAGGTAACAAATCCTGAAGTATTCCAATTTCTATGTAACTTTCCTTGATAACTAACTGTAGCACCCGTAACATAAGCTGTTCCTTTATTAACATTAGCTACAATAGCTCCGTCTTCTCCGTCATACTCAATAGTTGAACTTCCATTTAGTTCAAAATTTTCTCTGTAAATGTAATTATTCAACAAAGTGTAATACACATTTGCCCCAACCCTAAATTTTCTATTGTTAAAGTATTTTTGAGCTCCAATTTCAGCATTGTATGCATGTTCTGGTTTTAAACTTGTATTCGGTATAGTTACCTTACCGTTCTTCTCTCTTATTTTACCTACATCATCAATATTTGGTGATCTAAACCCAGAGGATAACACCGTGTTTAATTGCCAAGTTTTATTTGGCTTATATACATACCCTATCGTTGCTGTTAGCGATTGATTATCTAGCCTTATATCATTTTGAGGAATATCTATAAACGTTTCATCTAACCATTTTGCTTTCAATATTGTATTAGTGCCTCTAATTCCTGTATTTAATGTTGATTTACTATTAATGTCTTGACGATAATCTACATAAAAAGCTGAACTCAAGTAACTACTTCCTCCATCAGGGTATCGAGATTGTACAGTAAAGTCATTATCAAAACCAACAATTTTATTACCATTAACACGTAATGTTTTTCCGTAAGAGTTTGATGCTACATCATTGTAAGTAACTTCTACTCCATACCCTAAATTCCTTCTTTTAGCTAAGGGTATTGTAAAGTCTCCATTTAAACTAAAAACATCAACTTTTTCTTCTCTGTAAGACCTATCTAAGCTTCCAAACTTTCTTTGTATGCGACTTTCTTTTATATTTTGGTATGCTAAAGTAATAGTTCCATTATCCATCCATTTTTTCTTAGGATTTATAATTAACTGTGGAGATACTAACAAACGTTCTTGTGGACCATAATACCATTCAGCAAACTTTAAATTTCCATTTTTTAACTCTGTTAACTTATCAAAACGAGGAATGTTTGAAGAGGTTGAATACTGTAAGTTTAGTTTAAAGTCTGTGTTTTTTGAAAAAGGAACATAAAACTTTTGTAATACATCTGTTTGACTATAGCCTGTATTTCTTTGTAAGTTTTGATTAGAATTAACAACCGGTGTCTCGTTATAAAAAGTATTAGTATTGTTAGAGTAAAAAGGCAATTTACCCCAATTTTCAAAACCATGAGAACGGTTTTCTCCCATCTTTAAATCTCCAAAATTACTATGAGCTACACTTGTAAAAGACGCCCATTTTTTAAATCTTAATTCAGCAGAAGCTACATTAGTTATTTCATTGTTTGCTGAACTATATCTTAAAAATGTATTTCCTTTAATTTCACTTCCTTTTTCTGATAACTTCGGGGTTTTAGTATAGTAGTGAATTACACCACCTAATGCATCTGAACCATAAATTACTGATGACGGACCAAAAACAACCTCTGTTCTATCTAATAAGTTTGGAGCTACTGTAATTGAGTTTTGTAAGTGTCCTTTTCTATAAATTGCATTATTCATACGAACACCGTCAACCACCAAAAGAACTCGATTACTTTCCATTCCACGTAAAACAGGACTCCCTCCTCCAAATTGTGATTTTTGAACTTTAATTCCAGGTACACTCGCTAATAAATCTGCTGAAGTCTGTGGAGATAGTTTTTCTATTTCTTTTGAAGACACCACTGCTATTTGCTCTGCTATACGGTTGGTTTTTTCTCTGTTCTTAAAAACAGAAACAACTACCTCATCTAACTGTTCTGAGTTTTTTGATAAATATACGTGGTAATTATTCTTTTTTATTACAGATATTTTTTCTTGGTACCCTGCATAAGATACATGAGCAAACGTAAGCAATTCATTTTTTTTAAAATTAGAAACATCAATTTTACCTAATTCATTACTTATTGCAGATGTTGTTTTGTTTTTATTAAAAACTGCCACAGCTTCTACAGGTTTTCCTGTTTCAGCATCAATTACAGTAATAGTTTGAGAAAAGATTGTAACAGTTAAAAGTAAAAAAAATACAGTAATTATGTTTTTCATATTAATTAAACACGGTTTCTAAAACATCTAATGATTTAGGTTTTCTAAATCCTTCCAAATGTAATTCATAATATTGAACTATAATTCGGAGAATAATTTGTCTTTCTTTTTTTGAATAAGAAATTGAATTTATTGCATCAAAATTTATGCCTAATATACCTTTAAAAAGAAGTAATTTTTTTCCCGATAGAGTTAGATTTTCATATTCCGTATCGGTAAAACCTCCTTCTAACAAATTAAATGCTGTTTTATCAATATTGGTTGTATCTGGATAAAAACCTAAATACCTAGATAAATTTAATAAAAATAGTAAATGAAAGTTTGCAACCTCATTATGTGTATCTAACCAAATTATAGAAGTTTCAATATAACTGTATAAAGGATTATTTTCTTCCTCTTCTTGTAGAATATATGATAACACTTCAGATAAAAATAATACAATTGTTTGCTTAACAACAGAAGTATAAATAGTTTCATAAGGATGAATCACTTGCACTTCTTTAATAGAATGCAATGAGCTTTTATTACTATGGTTTGCCGTAAGGTTTAGCTGTGTTAATGGTTGAAAGTGCGCAGGTTTTAACTTTCCTTTTTTTGATTTTAGCACTCCTTTTATCATGTACGATTTTACTCCTTCTTGTAAAGTAAAACATTTTACTATCAAACTAGTATCTCCATATTTAAGAGAACTCAAAACAATGGCTTTTGTAGTAACTACTGCCATTTAACCAAGTTTAACTATTAAAATCATTAATCAAAGATATACCAATAATACCAACAAAAATAGTACATTCGTATAAAATTGATTCCTTTAGTATGGCAACAGAGATAGAGCGAAAATTCTTGGTAAAATCTACAGACTTTAAACAAGAAGCTTTTCAAAAAAACTACATAAAACAAGGTTTTTTAAATTCAGATAAAAAAAGAGTAGTACGAGTTCGCTTAAAAGATAATACTGGTTTTTTAACTATCAAAGGGGCATCAAGTGCTAATGGAACTACTCGATTTGAATGGGAAAAAGAAATTGATAAGAAAGAAGCTGAGAGTCTTTTTGATTTATGTGAAAAAGGTAGTATTGAGAAATATAGATATTTAGTAAAAATTAACAATCATATTTTTGAAGTAGATGAATTTTTAGGGGATAATGATGGATTGCTTATTGCTGAAGTTGAGTTAGAAAATGAAAATGAAAGTTTTACAAAACCTGAGTGGTTAGGTAAGGAAGTTACTGGAGATGCTAAATACTATAATTCTAACCTAAGTAAATTACCGTATAAAAAATGGTAAAACCATCTAAAAATAGATGGTTTTACCATTTTTTATTTTAATAATCTTTTTATTTTTTTAAAATACTAAGTGTTTTTATTTCTTCTCCTGATTGTATTTTCAACAAATACATCCCCTCTTTTTTTAAGATGCTTTCATCAATCACTACATATGTTGAGGAGGAATTAACCTTTTCAGTATAAATATGTCTCCCCAATAAATCGTATACATGTAATTGTATATCCTCTTTTTTAGAAAAACCTGAAAGGTTAATTTTTGTTTGTGATTCAAAAGGGTTTGGTGCAGCATAAAGCGTAACATTTTTACTTAACTCATTATAACGAGCTCCAACAGCTCCAATTCTATTTACGGTTGTAATTGGCAAGTTTGCCGCTTTATTATAGGCATAATCTGTTAGTGTGTAAGATTGCCCATTACTTGCTACTGAAACATGAAACCATCCATAATGTGTATTTCCATTTATTTTAAAAGAAAAACCTATAAATCCTGTTTTTCCATTCCATAGAGTATAATCAGAAGAACTAACTAAAAAACTATGTGAATCTGTTACGAAATTACTTGAACTTCCAATTACTACTCCTTCTTCTAAATACGACACTTCATTACTCACTCCATTACATACCAATTCTTTACCGTAAGTTACTAATCGTAAAGTATTACCTGTATACCAAGCACCATAATCTGTATCATCACCTGATTCGATTCTAAAAAATTTCCAAGTATCATTTGATCTGACTGTAAGGTCATCTATATCAACATATACAATATTATCTGTGGTATCACAAGGCAAACATGAACCTCCACAATCAACACCAGTTTCATCACCGTTTTGAACACCATCATTACATGTTGGCAAAGAATTCTCAGATATTATTATTTTATAATCCTCAACCTCTCCATAACTAAAAGACTCACAAGATGTTGCTATACCATTATACTTCATTGAGACCCTCATTCTAGTATCTCCTAATACTGCCGAGTTAGGCACAGTAAATTGTCCAGAAACTATATTATCTTTAGACGCTGATTTACTCCAAACCAGTTCACCTGGATCTGTAAAATCTCCATTTTTATTATAATCAATCCAAACACTATAACCTTCAGAATATTTTGTTGTTCTCCAACTCGGAGTTATTGTTACTGAATAACTATCTCCCCTTAATAAATTAGTAGATATAGAAGCTGTATAATCAGCATACCCATTGCTTGAACTAGAAGAACTATTATCTATTGTATGTAATTGTACTCTACTAATAAATTCATCGTTAGCATTTTTACCATTAGAATCACAGTAAGTAATAGCTACGTTACATGGCTCACAAGTACCACCACAATCAACACCAGTTTCATCTCCATTTTGAACACCATCATTACACGTTGGTTGACCTCCATAAACTTTACTTCCTGCTTTAATTTCTCCATAGGGTTCTGTACTATACGCATAATCTAGAAGTGAATAGGAAGAACCATTATTATTCACTTGTACTCTAAACCATCCATAATTTAACTTTCCTGGATATAGTTGAAATTGAAACCCTATATATGCCGTTTTACCATCCCAAGCTGTATAATTTACATCTCTAATCACATGCAAATCGGGGTAAGCCCCTCCTGACACCCATGAACTTTGCTGGTTAATTTCAGTATTGAGTGTTAATGGTATTGGGTTTCTTGTTCCTGGTTGACATACCAACGCTTTTTGATACGTTTCCAATTTTAGTGCGTTGTTTTCAAAAAAAGTTCCGAAAGCATTATCATTTTCTGCTCCTTCTATCCTAAAAAACGTCCAAGTACTACCTGAGTTCGCGGTATAATCCTGGTTATCTACATATACTATTTTGTAAGGGTCATAAAAACTAAACTCAAAAGCTACTTTATTTGAGTTTAAGGCTGTTGTACCTCCCGAAATTGCAGCATCTTTAAATGTTATAATTCCGGTTGAATTATTTGCTTTTACATGGTTCAGAGCTTTACCTGTAAAATTTACACTTAACTTTCTGTTATTAACTACCGAAATTTGTGCTGATATTCCTTGTGGAAGATTTAAGTCAAAATGAGTACCAAGAGACAGGTTTCCAGATCCAACAGCAAATGTTCCTCCCTCTAATGTAATGTGCTTTGCTTCATTAACAATTGTACCGTTATTTGTTAGTGCTTCTTCAACTTTATTATTATCTACCACAAGTGAACCTCCTGACAAATTAACTCCTGTAGCTACTAAGTTAGATGGTTGCCATAAGGGTTTACGAGCTGGATGATCTAATGCTACTAACATTCTATTTATTTGCCCTTGTGTAAACATTTTTGCACAACCTGATGCGGAATCATAGCCCATATAGTTTTCATAGTTAATTAAATTACCACAATCACTCGCACCAACATTACAACCATCATCTCCTGAGTTAGTGTCTTCTTTTGGAGTATCATCTACATAATCTCCATTGGGATCATTACAACCCCCTTCAAATGTATGAATAAGATTTAACCAGTGACCAAACTCATGGGTTAATACTGATGCAAACTCTTTATTGGTATTTCCATGAATATAACGTCCATTATAAACTACTCTTGCTGTATTATTATTAGACATTGCTGTGTTAGGATACCATGCAACTCCTGAGTTTGTCGAACTTCCATCTGCATATAAGTCTCCCATAATATATACATTCATGTACTTATAATTATCCCATGCATCTGCAGCTATTTGAGCATCATAACCACCTCCATTCCCATAACCAGCCTTTTCTGGGTGGAATACAACACCATTAGTACTCCCTCCATTAGGATCTATCTTAGCTAATGCAAACCGTATACTAAGTGTACCTCTTCTACCAGAAAAAACAGGGTCTACTGTATTAAAGTCATCATTTAGTCCATTAAAATCTTCATTTAACTTATCTAATGCTACTTTTATCTTATCGTAAGTTACAGTTAATCCATGCTGAGTAGCACCATAAACATGTACTACTACTGGAATGATGTACGTTTCTCCCGCTCTATTTGATTGCGAAATTTGCTTTTTACTAACTACTTTTTTTGTGTAGTGATTGAACCTCTCAAACTCTTTCTTTGATTCAGGGTATTTTGAAAATACCTTTTGATTTTCAATTGTAACTTTACAGTCTTGAGCCAACATAACCTCAACACAGAAAAACAACAAAAAGAAGAAGGGGAACAAAATATTTTTTTGTTTCATAATTGATTGATTTTAAATTACTTAACAAACCTACAACTACAAAACAAATTAAATTAATACAATAGTAACCAATATAAATAATAAATTACCAATTAATATAAATTTAACTTTAAAATGATTTTTTATTTATTTTTTTAACATTAAAACTAAACAAAAAACAAAACGCATATGAAATGAGATAAACTTCCAAGCAAAACAAAAACATGAAATGTTGCGTGATTATAGCTCAATTTTTTTATAGAATAGAAGATAGCTCCAACGGTATAAAAAACACCTCCAAGAAAAAGATACATTACCCCATCTTCATGCAACCTTTCCATTAATGGTTTTATCAAAAAAACTACTTGCCAACCCATTAATAAATACAATGCTGTAGAAAGCCTATCAAACTTCCCTGTAAAAAAGAATTTTAATATAACACCTATAAATGCAAACACCCAAACAAAGATAAACATATACCAACCTAATTCTCCTGACAAAGTAACCAGACAAAAGGGAGTATAAGTTCCTGCTATTAACACATAAATAGCTGCATGATCAAAAATATTTAGTTTTCGTCTTAGCTTAGGTTTTTTAGCTGCATGATAAAAGGTAGATGCTGCATATAGAATTATTAAACTAAATCCATAAATTAAAAAACTGACCATCTGCCATAAGCCATCGTAATTGAATGATTTATGTACCAGAAAAGGTAAGGCTATAATACTTAACAATAGCCCAAAACCATGAGTAAGTATATTTAATCTTTCCTCTTTTTGGCTGTAATGGTTATTTAAACTTTCTTTCATGAATGGAACGATTTGTGTCTTTCATATACAACTCATCATTAATTAATTCATTGTATATTATATTATAAGTCTGCTCCCTTAACTTGTTCTTATCTTGAGCAATTAAATTTTTTGTCTCTATGAATTTACATTGTTTTACTCTTAGTACACCTGGTGACCCTTTAAAGAAATCCCATGAAAATAAACGCTTCCCGTCATAATAAACTTGGGGCACAATAGGTATTTGATGCTCAATAGCCAAACTGAATGCTCCATTTTTAAAAGGCGCTAAAACTACATCTTCTGTTGGCACTAAACCTTCAGGAAAAATAGCAATACTTGTTCCATTTTTTAATCTCTTATGGGCTTCTTCATATACTTTTTTTCTACTTTCTAAATCACTCCTATCAACTACAATAACGACTTTTTTATAAAAAAAACCAAAAATTGGAAATTTTGCTAATTCTTTCTTCCCTACAAAAACTATTGGATTTTTACTCATTGCTATTAACACCCACGGATCAATAAATGATGCATGATTACTACAAAACATGTAACTCTCATTACAGTTTATTTCCTGTTCTCTTTCTATATTTAATCGAAATCCCATTCCATAAATTAAAAAGAAAGCCCAAACTCTAACCATTTTCCAAAAAGCAGGGTAATACTTCTCATCTGAAGTTAAGACTAGTAAGAAAGGTAACATTATTAGTATGGAAACTACTATTAACGTGTAAAACCAAACACGCCAAATAAAACGAATAGGAAAATATATGTATTTCAAATTTTTAAAATTTATAATTAACCAACTAACTTTATTTTTCTTTTTCTTTTTTTGAGGAATTTAAAAACCTAAACTCGTTTAAAATGCGAAAGTAGTAATTTCTTTTGTTTGATAAATTTTAAGCTTATTTTTGTTGACTTAAGCAAGCACTTATTAATAATATTTCAAAACAGACTTATGTCAAGAATTTTAACAGGAGTACAAAGTACAGGAACCCCACATTTAGGAAATTTATTAGGAGCAATTTTACCTGCAATTGAAATGGCTAATGATTCTAAAAACGAATCATTTATATTTATTGCAGATATGCACTCTTTAACCCAAATTAAAGATGGGAATGAATTACGCGAAAACACTTATAGTGTTGCAGCTACTTGGCTTGCTTGTGGTATTGATATTAATAAAACCGTATTTTATCGTCAAAGTGACATTCCTGAGGTTACTGAATTAACTTGGTATTTAAGCTGTTTTTTTCCATACCAACGTTTAACCTTAGCACATGGTTTTAAAGACAAAGCTGATCGTTTAGCAGACGTTAATGCTGGTTTATTTACCTACCCTATGTTAATGGCTGCAGATATTTTGCTGTACGATGCTGAAGTTGTTCCTGTAGGAAAGGATCAGTTACAGCATTTAGAAATGACACGTGATGTAGCTAATAGATTCAATAATATTGTTGGTGAAACTTTGGTTCCACCTCAAGCCAAGATAAATGAAAACACAAAACTAGTACCTGGTGCTGATGGTGAAAAAATGAGTAAATCTCGAAATAACTTTATCAATATTTTCTTACCAGACAAAAAGTTACGTAAGCAAATTATGTCTATTCAAACGGATAGTAAAGCGTTAGAAGATCCAAAAGATCCAGATAGTGACAATGTTTTTGCTATATATAGATTGTTAGCTTCAGAGAAGCAAATTAGCGAAATGCGTGCTAATTATGAAAATGGAGGTTATGGATACGGACATGCAAAACAAGCTCTTTATGAATTAATTGTAGAAAAATTTGCTGATGTACGTACTAAATATAGCCACTATATGGAAAACCGTCATGAAATTGATGAAGCTTTAGCTGTAGGAGCAGAAAAAGCTCGTTTAATTGCCAAAGATGTGCTACAAAGAGTTAGAGGAAAAATAGGATACTAATTATATCATCTAGTAAATAAGTCATTTTATCCCTAAAAAATTAGGAGTATATCCCCTATGAAAAACGGGGAATAGGTAACCTTTGTTAGTTGTGTTTTTTGATAGTTTTACACTACTATTAACCTCAAACTAACATATTATGCCACATTATGCACAAGGAACAACAGGATGGACAAAACTAAAAGAATATCAAGCTTTATGGGATCCTAAAATTGATTTGGGTAAGTTTTACTTTACGACATTTCAGGGAAAAAGACAGGAAACTCCATATATGACTGCAGATAATTTTGCTAGAGTAATTGACATTTTAAGAAATGAAACTCCTGTATATGGAAACGCAACTACTGGCTCTGTAACCACACAAGGAGAACTTGTAGGCGAAGAAGAAAGCTAGGAAATTCAAATATAATAACTAAACCCAGAATATATATTCTGGGTTTTTAATATAGGATATCAATAAAAAATATTCATATAAAATTTACAAAAGTACTGTAATCTTTTTTTTTACTTTTACTTCTCAAAAGGTATTAAAACCTCGCATGAATAGCAAGGTTACAAATATAGTAAAAGGTTAATTTATCTTGTGAATTTTCTTAAGTGATATGTTTTGTCGCTAGGGGTATAATCACTTCTAATATAAAAATCTTTATATTTGAAAATAGTGTAGGCAATATCGCTTTTTCTAGGGGTACTTTTTATTTTATCAAAAATATTCCTAGGTATTTTGGTGTCTTTAATGTGCTCAAAACCTGTATCAAATAAACATTCAATTTGAGTTGATTTTGTATTGGTGAAAGAATTATATGCAAACATGGTAGGGTTAAAGAAAAGGTTCACATTTACACTTCCTAGGCTAGCTATTGGTCCACCTATTCCTCCAAAACCTGCCATCATCATTGGAGCAGCAGACCTTTGTTCAACATACCCCCCTATAGTAAACAAGTAACTGTTTTTATTTTTAATGACTGAAACACCAATTTTACCAGTAGTTATTTTACGTAAAAATTTCTTAGTTTTTTCTAGCTCTCTATAACCGTTATAAAAGCCTCCTTTTTGAATGATTGGAGAGTTTTTAAAGAGTATTTCCTCATCTTTACTAGCAGCATATTCTTTTATAAAATTCCCAGTTGCTAAGTCTAAGATGTACATTGATAAAACATCCTTCGTAGCTGCTACTATTGCTACTTTATTATCAAAAATAAAAGAATTAGTTTTTTTTCTTCCTGATTTAATATTAGAAAGAGGTTTGTTGAAAGTTGCTGTTGAAACTTTATAGTTTGTTAAGTTTACAGTAAATAATTGAGTTATATTTTTATTATTATCAAAAGAAATAATAAAGTTATTACCTTTTAAATACATTTTGGCAGTCTCAGAAACTGATTCAATTGAGTTAGGTGTATTTTCTTCAAACTTTTTGATAGGTGAGTAGTTAAAAGGTAACAAAAGATCTACAATTCTTACTTTTTTATTCTTTTCGTTAAGAAGTCTTAGCTCAGAAATGTCTAGTGGAATATATTGTAAGTTACCATCTTCATTAAGGTAGTTTAAATATATACTACCATCTACTTTATTTCCAGAAATAATATAAAATTTGTTTTTTAAAGAGACTGTTTGGATAAAAGTTTGTCCAGAAGGAAGTAAAAACTCTTTTACTGTGTTTTTTTTATTATCAAAAGAAAAACTTACAGCAGCAAATTGTGTGTTACTTTTATTGGTTAAAAATATTTTATATTCATTATTGTAAATACTGCTTCCCAAAAGTATTTTATACTTCCTTTTCTTAGTTTCAGATGAAAGTTGACCGGTTAATTTAAAATCGTCATTAAATTTATATGCGTACACATTTTTAGCATCAGCAATTAAAATAGCCAAGTCATTATTTTCAGTATTTACAACAGGAATTACATCTTTAATGTCTGTTGAGTTTTCTTTTAAAAAGTTTTTAAAACTAGCAATTTCTGTTTGAGCAAATAAAGAATTACACATAAATCCTATTAAAAACAGGATGTTGATACAATTTTTTTTCATTTTTAGTTATTAAGAGGTATAAAAAACCTCGCATTTAAGCGAGGTTGCGAATATAATAAAAGCTTGTTTTTTGTTTAGGCTATAAACTCTCCGTTATTTACCTTTTTAGAAGGTTGAACAAAAGCTAATTTACCCTCAGGAGTATCTGTCATTAAAATCATTCCTTGGCTTTCTACACCACGTAATTTTCTTGGAGCTAAATTACACAATACAGATACTTGCTGACCAACGATATCTTCTGGTTTAAAGCTTTCTGCAATACCAGAAACAATCGTACGTGTATCAATACCAACATCGACGGTAAGCTTCAGTAGCTTTTTTGTTTTAGCTACTTTTTCAGCAGCAACAATAGTCCCTATTCGAATATCCATTTTTGTGAAATCATCAAATTGAATAGTTTCTTTTTGAGGCTCAACTACTTTGTTAGCAGCTTCATTTGCTTTCTTGGTAGCTTCTAACTTGTCTAACTGTGTTTGAATTGTAGTATCTTCAATTTTAGAAAATAATAATTCAGCTTTGTTTACTTGATGGCCTTCAGGTAATAAAACATCTTTTTCAGCTACATCATTCCAAGCAAGCATAGTATCAATATTTAAAATTGACTTTAATTTACTTGAAGTAAACGGTAAAAAAGGTTCTGATAACACTGCTAAACCTGTTGCGATTTGCAAGGCAACGTTCATAATAGTTTTGGTGCGCTCTTCGTCAACTTTAATTACTTTCCATGGCTCTTCGTCAGCTAAGTACTTATTACCTAAACGCGCTAAATTCATCATTTCTTGAGAAGCTTCTCTAAAACGATAACGTTCTATAGACTTTGCAATAATATCTGGAAATTGCTGTAATTGCTCTAAAGTGTCTTTGTCAATTTCTAATAATTCCCCCGCAGGTGGTACCTGTCCGTTGTAGTATTTGTTTGTTAACACTACAACACGGTTAATAAAGTTTCCGAAAATAGCAACTAACTCGTTATTGTTCTTTGCTTGAAAATCTTTCCAAGTAAAATCATTATCTTTATTTTCAGGAGCGTTAGCTGTTAAGGTATAACGTAACACATCTTGTTGGTCAGGAAATTCCTCTAAGTACTCATGTAACCAAACAGCCCAATTTTTAGAAGTTGATAGTTTATTTCCTTCTAAATTTAAAAATTCGTTAGCTGGTACATTTTCAGGTAAAATAAAATCACCATGAGCTTTTAACATAGCAGGGAAAATAATACAATGAAATACAATATTATCTTTACCAATAAAGTGTACTAATTTGGTATCGTCTTTTTTCCAATAATCTTCCCAGTTTTTACCTTCACGAGCAGCCCATTCTTTAGTAGAAGAGATATAACCAATAGGCGCATCAAACCAAACATATAAAACTTTTCCGTCAGCACCTTCAACAGGAACAGGAATTCCCCAATCTAAATCACGGGTTACTGCACGAGGACGTAGTCCGTCATCAATCCATGATTTACATTGCCCTAATACGTTAGGTTTCCAATCATTTTTATGTCCTTCTAAAATCCATTCGCGTAAGAAAGCTTCGTGTTTATCTAAAGGTAAAAACCAATGTTTAGTTTCTTTTAAGGTAGGAACATTTCCAGTAATAGCTGATTTAGGATTAATTAAATCTGTAGCATTATGACTTGTCCCACATTTTTCACATTGGTCTCCATAACTTTCTTCGTTTCCACATTTAGGGCATGTACCAATAACAAAACGATCTGCTAAAAATTGATTAGCTTCTTCATCATACAATTGTTGCGTAACTTCTTCAACAAATTCACCATCATTGTATAATTTGATAAAGAAATCTGAAGCTGTTTTATGATGAATTTCAGCCGAGGTACGCGAGTAATTATCAAAAGAAATACCGAAATCTTCAAACGATTTTTTAATGATTCCGTTGTACTTATCAATAATAGCTTGTGGAGTAACACCTTCTTTTTTAGCACGCATTGGTATCGCAACTCCGTGTTCATCAGAACCACAAATATAGGCTACGTCTTTTCCTTTTTGACGCAGATAACGGGCATAAATATCTCCAGGAACATACACTCCTGCCAAATGACCAATATGGATTGGTCCATTTGTATAAGGTAATGCTGCTGTAATTGTATATCTTTTTGGTGTACTCATGTTTTTCTACTAAAATTAAAGCGCAAAAGTACGAAAAAGCAATTTTTTATACTGTTATAAATTAGGTACATTTGATGGACTTTAGACTTTTAAAGTCAAGAAAAGAGACTTGTTTATGGAAAAAAGAATTTTTACCTTATTTTTTATACTGATAATTATATCAGGTTATGCACAAAATAAAACAATGAAGTTAACCACACCACCCTATTTGCAAAAAGGAGATACGATTGCAATTGTTGCTCCTGCTGGAATTTTAAAGAACCGTAAGCATACTATTGATAAGGCTAAAAGTTTAGTAGAAAGCTGGGGGTTAAAGGTAGTGTATGGTAAGCATGTGTTTAATCAGAATGATCATTTTGCTGGTACCGATGAAGAGCGTTGTCAAGATTTTCAAGACGCGTTAGACAATCCTAATATTAAGGCTATTTGGAGTGCACGCGGAGGATATGGTTCTGTGAGGATTTTAGATAGATTAGATTTTACTAAGTTTAAAAAACATCCAAAATGGATTATTGGATATTCTGATGTTACAGCATTTCATAATCATATTCATAATTTAGGTATTGAAACAATGCATGCGATGATGGGAACAAGTATGGAAGAAGATCCAAAAGATCTTGTGCAAACAATCGCTACTTTTAAGAAAGCATTATTTGGAGAAAAATTACGCTATGAAGTTCCTGCTTCACAAGAGAATAAAGTAGGTGAGGTTTCAGGAGAATTAGTGGGTGGTAATATTGCTATTTTGGCTTCGATGTTAGGGTCGGACAGTCAAATTTCTACAGATGGAAAAGTTTTGTTTATTGAAGAAATAGGAGAATATAAGTATTCGATAGATAGAATGTTACAAAGCTTAAAGCGAGCAGGGTATTTTACTAAAGTTAAAGCGATTATTGTGGGAGATATGACTAAGATTAAGAGAAATACCACTCCTTGGGGAAGTTCAATAGAACAATTAATTTTGGACGTTGTTCCTAAAGATATCCCTATATTATTTAATTTTCCTGCAGGTCATGAACCAGATAATAGAGCATTGATAATGGGTAGAGAAGTTAAATTATCGATAAGTAAGAATAAGCAGTGTTTGGTAGAATTTAATTAACTGTTTTTTGTTTTACATGTGTTTATTCCTAACAACTTGTATAGTGGGCAAAAATTTATTAAACTAGTAACCAAAAGTATAATTGCTAATACAAGTAAGATATTACCAAAAATTCCTGTAATAAATTCAAAGTAAGATAGCGCAGCTATTATTAGAGCAATTAAAGTTCTAACAGCTTTATCAGTGTTTCCCATGTTTTTTTTCATGATAAAAAGGTTTAAGGTTACTCAAATATAAGTTTTTAAATGGCACAACACAATGAACTTGGTAAGAAGGGAGAGCAACTAGCAATAGATTATCTTGTTAAAAATGGGTACACTATTGTTGAAAAAAATTACTGTTTCCAAAAAGCAGAGGTTGATATTATTGCTCAAAAAAAAGATGTATTGGTTGTTATTGAGGTTAAAACAAGATCTACATCTTATTTTGGAAATCCACAAGACTTTGTGAACTCAAAGAAAATAAAGCTATTAGTTACTGCTATTGATAATTATGTAAATGAACGAGGGTTAGATGTTGAAATACGGTTTGATATCATTGCTATCATTAAACAACGAAATGAGTTTGTAATAGAGCATATTGAAGATGCATTTTTATATTTTTAAAAAAGAAAAAGCTCAACAAATTTGTTGAGCTTTTTCTTTACGTTATATTGATATTTATTTCTTATCGCTATTGAAATATTTTTCTACGTCTTCAACGTGATCAGGCATAGCAATAATATTTTTGTCTTTGTCTAATACGAAATAAGACGGAGTACCAAGTAGGTTATATTTTTTTACGGTTTCGTTGTCAAACTTATACTCAGGATGTGTTCCAATAGCATTGTGCCATCCTGGTAAATTCTTAACAAACTCGTCCCATTCATTTTCTTCATTTTCAATACCAAAAGAAACTACCGATACTTCTTTATGAGTTTGCATAAACTTATAAAGTTCTGGAATTTCTTTTATACAGTGTGGGCAACCAGTACTCCAGAATACTAACAAATACTTGTTTCCATCATTTAATGTTGATAATTTATATTCTTTATCTCCTTCTTTCCAAGAAAAATCAGGTGCCACTCTACCTACTGTTGCAAGTAAGATGTCTAGTTTTTCCTTTTTAAAATCAACATCTTGATCTTCAGCAGGAAGTTTGTCATAATATTCAGCAAACATCCAGTCTACTGCAGGCCCGTTACGTTTTTCAGTAAGAGCACTAATTAAATAATCGATAACTGCTTTTTCTAACTTGTCAGAAGAAATTTTCTTCATAACATTGGTAATAGATTCCTTTATTAATTTTTGTTGAACATCCTTATCTTCAGAATAATTTAGGTAAAAAACATAATCGTTAATTCGGTCAATCAAAAAAGAAGAATTGTATAGTTTGTCACTTTTAAAATCTACATATTCAAAAAAGTTTTCACTAGTAGCAGATAAATAATCTTGAACGTTATCATGAGGGTTAGATGAATTATAACGGCGAGAGGCTTTTATAAAACTATTTACTAACATTCCTTCAGACTTATTTTCATACATTTCTTGAACATCTTCTAACTCTTTAAGCTCTTTTTTGTATGCTTTTTTTGTGTCTTTTGATTTAGTCTCAATATAAGAAGCTTGTAATGAATCTATCTTTTTTTGAACAGCATTATATGCTTGTAAGTATTCATTGTATAATTTGTTTTCTCTAGAGCTAGTAAATAAAACCGATTGGTCCGGATATTTTGGATTAAAAACAAATTCAACATTTTCTTTATTAAAGAAAAAATCAACAAAACCTGCACCAGAATTTCTATAAGTAGCTCTGTAAGCACCTGGAGTTGCTGTATTAGGTAGTTCAAAACTAAATTTACCTAAAACTTGTTTTTCACCGCTTATAGCTACAGTATCAAATTTAATGGTGGCATTGGCAAGAAACTTTTGTTTTGCTCCCTCAATTTTATATAAAATAACCCAATCTCCTTTGTCTGGAGGGGTCATGGTACCTTTAACAGTATACTGTGCATTTGCAAGTGATGTGGTGAATATTAATAGAGCCAGTAATTTTTTCATCATAATATTTAAAAAGGGTTATTAATAAGGTTTTAAAACTAGTCATTTACGAACTTCTATCCAAGAAGTGTACCACTTTTATTTTATCTTGTGTATTTTAGAAACGTTTTTTTAATCATTTGAAAACATGAACTTTAAAGAACAAATATTTTGGGTAACAGGTGCGTCTTCAGGAATCGGTAAATCTCTAGTCATTGAGTTATCTAATTATGAAGCAAAATTAATTATATCATCAAGAAATGAAAGCATTTTAAGAGAAGTGAAAAAGAGTTGTAAATTTCCTGAAAAAGTTATGATTTTGCCTTTAGATTTAGAAGATTATGAAAACCTTCATGAGAGGGTAATCAAAGCAATTTCATTTTTTGGAAGAGTAGATGTTTTAGTGAACAACGGAGGAATAAGTCAACGATCGCTAGTGAAAAATACTTCAATAAAAGTTGATAAACGTTTGATGGATGTTAATTATTTAGGAACTGTGGCGCTTACAAAAGCCTTGTTACCTCATTTTATTGAAAATAAATCAGGGCATTTTGTTGTAACTACGAGTATTGTTGGTAAAATAGGAACTCCATTACGTTCTACGTACGCTGCTACGAAACATGCTTTACATGGTTTTTTTGATAGTTTGAGAGCAGAACATTATAAAGACAACATTGCTGTTACTTTAATTTGTCCAGGATTTGTAACTACCAATGTGTCGAAAAATGCATTAACAGGAAATGGTACCCCGCAAAGTACAATGGACATAGCGACAGCAAATGGTATAGATCCAGATAGATTTGCTAGAATGATGTTAAAAGCTATAAAGAATAAAAAAGAAGAAGTTTATATAGCAGGTGTGAAGGAAAAGTTAGGTGTATATACGAAACGTTTTTTCCCTAAGTTATTATCAAAAATGATTCGGAAATTAAGTGTTACTTAATCAAAAAAATTAATTAGTTCAAAATAATTAATGATGGCTTCTTTCATTAAAACCGATTGTTCACCTGGTTTTAAGTTGGGTAATTCGGTTACAGTTTTATAGTGAGGCCATCCATCATCGTCAAAAAAATCGAATTCATAGTATCCGTAAGGTTCTAACAACTTACAAATAGCAATATGCATAAGGTTTACCTTTTCATCTTTTTTAAACTTACGATGCCCTTGTCCCAATTCTTGAACGCCAATTAGGTAGATAACTCCATCTATATTAAGCTCATCACCGTCAGCAAATTGTTGTGATAATTGAGTTATTACAAAATCCCACTTTTCTTTTAAATTGATTTCTTTTGCCATTTGTGCTTTTTGAAAAAGCAAAGATACAAATGAGTTATGTATATTTGAGCATAGATTTTATAGTAGAAGGCTTTTATATTTATGAATACTTTTGATATTATTATTGCAGCATTACTACTTTTTGGCTTTGTAAGAGGTTTAATGAAAGGGTTGTTTGTAGAGGTTGCTTCACTAGTTGCTTTGGTTGCAGGAGTTTATGGGGCTATCCATTTTTCATACTTTATTGGAGATTGGTTGAAAACTAGTGTTACTTGGGATGAAAAGTATATTTCTTTGGCGGCTTTTGCTGGAACTTTTGTGGTCATAATTGTAGCTATAGCACTATTAGGAAAAATTTTAACCAAAATAGCTGATTTTGCAGCTTTAGGAATTTTGAACAAAATTTTAGGTGGTGTTTTCGGTGCTTTAAAAATTGGATTAATTTTAAGTGTAGTTTTTATTTTCTTCGGAAAAATGAATGATACTATTCCGTTTGTAAAAGAGAAAAGCCTAGAAGAGTCTATTTTATTTAAACCAGTAAAGAAGATTGCTCCAACGATTTTTCCTTCGATTATAAAAGACCAAGAAACACAAGAAAATAAAGATAATAAAGAGCTAGAAATAACAATATAAGTGCTGAGCCTCTTTAATTTGTTAAAATCTATCGGGTGTCATCTCTTAATATACTAAGACCAACTTCTCTTTTTAAACCCTTCCTCTGTATACTTTTTGTACTGTAACAGTTTTATAATTAGGTTTACACATTAAATCTATCAAAAAGTCAATATAAAATTTATATTGACTTTCTATTTTATTTCTTTTGCCCAACTATGGAGCTGGATTAGGAATCATTGTATGCACCGCTTCAATCTCTGCTAAAATATCTTCAGACAGTTCAATATTGATAGAATTGATATTCTCTTTTAGCTGACTCATTTTTGTAGCTCCAATAATATTACTAGTTACAAATGGTAACTGATTAATATACGCCAACGATAATTCCGTTAACGTCAACCCATATTTATTGGCTATTTTTTGATACTCTAAAACCGCTTTTTCTGAACCTTCATTTTTATATCTAGCGATAAACCTTGGAAATAAGGTTCCTCTCGCTCCCTCTGGAGTTTTTCCATCAATATATTTTCCTGTTAATACTCCTTGTGCTAAAGGAGAGTAAGCCAGTAAGCCAATATTTTCTCTCATAGAAACCTCAGACATTCCTACCTCATATCCTCTATGAATTAATGAATATGAGTTTTGAATCGTAACCATTCTTGGTAAACCATGCTGTTCTGCTGTTTGCAGATATTTCATCGTTCCCCAAGGAGTTTCGTTAGACAAACCTACATGTTTTATCTTTCCTTGTTTTACGAAGTCATTCAAAGTTTCTAAAATCTCTAAATGCTTTTCAGCTTCTTCTGCAGAAGTTTTATACGGATAATCACGTACTCCAAAACAGTTTACTCCACGATCTGGCCAATGCAATTGATATAAATCGATGTAATCTGTTTGTAACCGTTTCAAGCTACCTTCTATAGCTTCTGATATATTTTTTCTATTAAAGCCACCTGTCCTAATATGAGCTGTATAATCGCCTCCTCCAGCAATTTTAGACGCTAACACTACTTTTTCTCTGTTTCCTGTTTTCTTAAACCAAGAACCAATAATTTTTTCTGTTGCTCCGTATGTTTCTGGTGTTGCTGGTACAGAATACAATTCTGCGGTATCAAAAAAGTTTACCCCTTTCTCTAAGGCGTAATCCATTTGTTCATGACCTTCTGCTTCAGTATTCTGTCGACCCCATGTCATTGTTCCTAAACAAATTTTAGAAACTTTTACATCGGTATTGGGTAGTGTTGTGTATTTCATTTATTCTGTAATTATTAAAGATTTACTGTAAACCAATGATCATTTCGAAAGAGGTACAATTGAGAAATCTTTAATTTAAAAAGTTACTCCTTTATGAGATTTCTCGCTACCACTCGAAATGACGAATTATTTTAAAATAGCTTCAATTCCTGGTAAGGTTTGTCCTTCTAGCATTTCTAACATTGCTCCTCCACCTGTAGATACATAACTCACTTTATCAGCAAATCCGAATTGTTTTACCGCAGCAACCGAATCTCCACCACCTACAAGTGAGAACGCTCCATTTTTAGTTGCTTCTTCAATAGCATGTCCTAAACCAATGGTTCCTTGCGCAAACTTTTCCATTTCAAAAACTCCTAAAGGACCATTCCATAAAATTGTTTTTGATTTTGCGATAACTTCAGCAAACTTTTCAACGGTTTTAGATCCACAATCTAATCCCATCCATCCATCAGGAATTTCGTTTGTATCTACTACTTGCGTATTCGCATCGTTTGAAAAAGCATCTGCAATAACAGCATCTACTGGTAAATGGATTTCTGTATTATTCTCTTTTGCTTTCGCTAAAATTTCTAATGCTAACTCTAATTTATCCTCTTCAACTAATGAGTTTCCTATCTTACCTCCTAAAGCTTTGATAAACGTAAACGTCATACCACCACCAACAATAATGTGATCTACTTTTTCAATAATATTTTCAATCACACCAATTTTAGACGACACTTTCGCCCCTCCTAAAATAGCGGTCACTGGTTTCTCTGAATTGTTTAATACCTTATCGATGCTTTCAATCTCAGTTGCTAATAAATTTCCGAAGCATTTATTTTCTGGAAAAAATTGTGCGATAATCGCAGTAGATGCATGTGCTCTGTGTGCTGTACCAAAAGCATCATTTACATACGCATCTCCCCATTTGGCTAATTGTTCAGCAAAAGCAACATCTCCCGCTTTTTCTTCTGTATAAAAACGTAAGTTTTCTAACAATAAAACTTCTCCGCTTTTTAAATTAGTTACTGCTTCTTCAACTACCGAACCAATACAATCATCAACAAACTTCACTTGTACACCTAACACTTCTGTTACCTTGCTAACAATATGACGTAACGAAAATTGATCTTCTTTTCCTTTCGGACGCCCTAAATGCGACATTAACACACAGCTACCACCATCTTCTAATATTTTAATAATCGTTGGTTTTGCTGCTTGGATTCTTGTATCGTCTGTTACTTCAAAACTATCGTTTAAAGGCACATTAAAATCTACGCGAATTAATGCTTTTTTATTTTCGAAATTGAAATCGTTCAATGTTTTCATTTTAAGTTGTGTTCTGTTTCAGCAAACAAAAATAATTATTTAAATCTGATTGGTTTCTATTCTTTTTGAGCTTTCAATCTTATATCTTTGTTAAACTTACATGCTTATTAATATGAACACAACATCTATAAAAATAACTTCTGAAAAACTTAATTTACAGGAATGTTACGATTTTGTAGCTGATCCTTCTTGTGGTGGAATCGCTGTTTTTGTAGGTACTGTAAGAAATGCTACACAAAACAAAAAAGTAACTCAACTAGATTTTTCTACCTACAAGCCCATGGCAATTAAGGAAATGCAAAAAATTGCGGATGCAGTTTTGGGAAAGTTTAGTGTAACAAAAATTGCTATTCACCATGCGGAAGGCTTGTTAACGATTGGTGATGTTCCTGTAATTATTACTGTTTCTTCTCCACATAGAAAAGCGGCTTTTGAAGCTTGCCAATATGCTATAGATACCTTAAAAGAAGCAGTTCCTATTTGGAAAAAAGAATTTTTTGAAGATGGTGGAGTTTGGGTGAATGCGCACCCTTAAAAACACTATATTTGGTAATAAATCATTTCTAATAATGTAAATGCATAACAATCTTTATTGGGGCATTAGCTCAGTTGGCTAGAGCGTTTGACTGGCAGTCAAAAGGTCATCGGTTCGACTCCGATATGCTCCACTATTTTTAAAATTATGATTGAGTTTACCACAGCTTCTAATCAAACAGAATTGCTTCAAATATTGAAGTTGCAACAACAGAATTTGCCTGGTAATTTATCAGAAATAGACAAAAAAGAACAAGGTTTTGTTACCGTTCATCATGATTTGGAATTACTGCAAAAAATGAATGATGTACATCCGCATATTATTGCAAAAAGTAACGGACTTGTTGTTGGTTATGCTTTATCCATGTCTAAAATTTTCAGAAATGACATCCCTATTCTCATTCCTATGTTTGATGAAATAGACACTACTTCAGAGGGTGCTAAACCTTATATTTTAATGGGGCAAGTTTGTATAGACAAGCATTACCGAGGAAAGGGAATTTTTAGAGGTTTATATACTAAAATGAAAGAAGAATTCTCTGAAATATACGATTCTATCATTACTGAAATTGATAAGAAAAACACTCGATCTATCAATGCACATAAAGCGATTGGTTTTAGAACTTTAAAAACCTACACAAGTAACGACCAAGATTGGGAAATTGTTTATTTAAAGATTTAATAAGGTAAATCGGTAGGCTCAATAAAATTGATTGTCGGGTCGTATAATTCCGTTAACAGATTCTTTATTTCTGCTATAAATTCTTCTAATCTTTCTTCTGTAATAGCGTTATCAGGTTTTCGATAATTAGATGAGAAATTCATCTGTAAAAAGCCACTTTTTAAGTTTTTGAAGGAGATAATTCCTGCTGCCAATCGTTTCTCAAAATTAAATTGTGTGTGTTGAGTATATAAAAACGCATATAACATTACCTGAATGGCTTTGTGGTATTTTAAATCGCGTATCACTTCAAAGTCGAGTACTTTTAAGTTCGTGCTATCAACCATTCCTGTTTTATAATCAATAATTCTAGTAACACCGTTGAGTTCATCAATTCGATCGACAATTCCTTTTATTTTTATTGGAAAATCAATTCCTTCAACCTTTATTTCTGAAGACAATTCCTGCTCAGTAGCAATTATTTTTAGTTGGTTATTCTCATCTTTCAGCAATTGTTTTTCCTTTAGTAAAAAATTCTCTACAAAACGATTTGCAACTTCAAAAATTAATCGATTCTTTCCTGTAGTTAAATCTCCGTTTTTAAAATGTTTTGAAAAATAAAAAGTTACGAGTTCTTTGGTTTTCTTCTGCATATTTTCAACATCTCCTAATTGCAAATATTTTCCTTCAAAGGGTTTATATAATTCTTCTAAGATATCATGCACAACAGTTCCCATCGTATTTGCAGCAACTGTTTCTTCAACGTCGTCTAGTTCATTAATTTTTAAAATTTTCTGTTTGTAAAAGGCAATCGGATTGTACAAATAATTGGTTAATGCTGATGGAGAAATCCCTTTTTGAGCTAATTCTTGTAAGCGTTCAAGAACTTTTTCATCCTTCTGAATTTCTTTCAATTGAACAGGCGATGTTACTACTTTAGGACTCACTATTTTTTCGGTAATATCGTCTCGCATCATTTCTAACTGCGTTACAAAACGACTTTTTTCTCCGCTTCCAAATACATCATGCTCTGTATTGTACAAAATGTAAATGTTTTTAGCACGTTGTAACAATCGGAAAAAATGGTAGGAGAATAGCGCATCTTTTTCTCTGTAGGTTGGCAACCCAAATTCAATCTTTACATCAAAAGGAATAAACGTGTTTTGTTGCTGATTGGCAGGCAAAACTCCTTCATTCACAGAAGTTATAATAACATTTTCAAAATCTAATACACGTGTTTCTAATACTCCCATTAACTGCAACCCTTGTAAAGGTTCTCCTTGAAATGATAAACTTTCCGATTGTATTAGTTGTCTAAAAAACTGATGTAAGGTTTTTAAATCTTGTACATAACCAAACTCATTATGCAAGTTTTGTAACTGAGTAAATGCAGTATAAAATCGGAATAAGTACTCTTTTTCTAACTCGTTAGTATTTTCCTTCAACAAGTTAATTAACTCTATAATTCTGTTTAAAAACTCACTAATTGATACTAACGGATTAAAAATTGTCGTTATAGTTTTCTTTATTTCTTCACTTACAACAGACAAAAATGTTACAACCTCTTCTTGACCAACAAACGTATTGTTTTCTTTAGCAATCGCTTCTGAAAGTGTATCGGCTGTATTAGTTTGCTCATCAATCTGTAATAATCGATAAATGGTGGTATCTTTTACTAATCGAATTACATCTTTATGATAAAAAAGATTTTCTTTCTTCTTTTCTAACTTTTCTTGATTTATAAATAGGTGGAAAATAGCAAATACTAAACTTGTAGTAGGCACATCTTTTAAAGGGTATCCCATTGTAATGTTAACTGCATTTACAGTTGCGGGTAATGAATTTAAGGTAATTGGCAACAAAGTTTCATCTGCCAAAACCAATGCTGTATTGTTGTAATTAGGAAGTTTAGCTAAAATCTCTCCTGCATATTTTATCTGCGTGATGTTTTTTGAAGCTCCGATAACATCAATATGTTTCTTTTCAGAAAAATATTCTTTAATCGTTTGAATTGGGTGCTGCTGATAATACTTCCATCGAGTTTTGTACTTCCTTAAAAAGCTTCCTGCTTGGTGTTGACTTTCGTAAAACGTTTTGTCAATATCCCAATAAGCTTCTGCATTTCCATTCAACAAAAATTGTTCAAACAAGAATTCTTCCGCTGCATTTAATGCATTGAATCCGATAAAAAAGTATTTTTTCTGTTGATTTCTATGGATGAAATTCGCTACTTTTTTAGTTGATTCTCTATATAAAACCCCTTGGTATCCGATATTATTTTCAAGTAAAAACTGATAAAAAGCATCGTAATATTTATTCAACTTTTCCATGAAAGCAAAATGATCTTTCATTAATTCAGTTTCTTGAAACTCTCCCTTTACTGACCATTTTCGTAAGCGATGAATGTCTCGCAAATACACAAATATTTCTCGTGTGTTAATCAAATGCTGATCGATCTCATTAAAATCTTGCAACACCGTAAATGCCCATGATGAAAACACATCAAAAGAATCTGGGGTTTCTTCTTGTTTTTTATAAATTGTATAAAAATGAAAAAGGAGCTGGACGGAGTCTACCTTTTTCATTTCTGAAATTTCTTCAACAAAATCACCAATATTGATAATCTCTGGTAAAAAACCTGCCGAAATTTTCTTTTTAAACGTTTCTTTTACAAAAACTCCTGCCCTTTGTGAAGGCAATATAAACACAACATTTTCAAACGATTTGGTGTTTTGTAAAATAACATCTAACGTTTCTGAGATAAAAGACTGCATACCTTGGTTTTCTTGTAAGCAAAGTACAATTTTTATCCTACTTTTGATAGTACAGACAATATATGATTATGAACACAACGAATACTTTAAAAGTAGCTTTGATTCAATCGGATTTGGTTTGGGAAAATCCAACAGAAAACAGAAAACGATTTGAAAAAAAAATCAATGGTTTATCAGACGAGATTGATTTAATCGTTTTACCTGAAATGTTTACTACAGGTTTTACCATGAATGCTTCAGCAGTTGCTGAAACTATGGAAGGAGAAACAGTACAATGGTTGCAAAATTTAGCACAAGAAAAGAGCATTGCTATTACTGGAAGTATAATTATTAGTGAAAATAATAATTTTTACAATCGTTTATTATTTGTGCATCCTTCAGGAAAAATAGATTCGTATAACAAAAAACATACGTTTACGCTAGCAGGCGAACATGAAGTATTTTCTGCAGGAACTGAGAGAATTATAGTTGGCTATAAAGGATGGAAAATTTGTCCGTTAATTTGTTATGATTTACGCTTTCCTGTATGGGCTAGAAATACTGAAAATTACGATTTATTACTCTATGTGGCAAGTTGGCCTAAACCGCGTATTGAAGCATGGGACAGCTTATTAAAAGCTCGTGCTATTGAAAATATGAGTTATACGATTGGAGTAAATAGAGTAGGTGTAGACGTTAACGGTTATGAATATATTGGAAATACGGTTTGTTACGATACTCTAGGCAATTGTTTAGCTAAAAATAACCAAGGAACTGAGGAAATATTAATTGTTGAGTTAGATAAAGATAAACAAATAGAAACACGCAAGCGTTTTTGTTTTTTAGATGACAGAGATGCCTTTGTTATTAAAAAATAACGTCATTACGAGGAGTTTATGACGAAGTAATCTGTTTGTAGAATAACCATAAACCAGAAGATTACTTCACTACCGTTCGTAATGACGCTACTTAATCAGTTTATGCAGGAATCATCCATTTAAAATTGAACTTAGTATCTGGTACTACAATACGTTCTGTGATTCGATACATTCTATCTGGTAACTTCATTAAGAAATCTCGTGCTTTTTCTGCTTCTGGAGTTAAATTAGTAATCTTATCTATTTCCCAAGCTTCATTTAGTTTTCTCACAATATCAACATAGTCAAAGCCGGTGTATACACCTATTCGTTGCGCAACGGTTGAAAAATCGTCAAACAGACTTCCTTTCTCCCCAAATGATTCTCTTAAATGCATTGCAGGCATAACTATTTTGTGTTTCATCATGTGTTGAAATGCCAACATCATTTCACTTGGGTCAATCTTGAAGATTTCCTTTACAAACTCTGTATACGCTAGGTGATGACGCATTTCATCTCCCGCAATAATTCGAGACATTTTTGCCAAAGCTTTGTGCCCTTTCTTTTTCGCTATTTTTGCTACATTTAAGTGCGAAATATACGTTGCTAGCTCTTGAAAACTAGTGTAGACAAAGTTTTTATACGGATCTGTTGCTGTACCGATATCAAATCCATCAGCAATTAAATGCTGTGTAGATACTTCTACCTCACGCATATTTACTCTTCCTGAAAGATATAAATACTTATTTAACACATCTCCATGACGATTTTCTTCAGCTGTCCAAGCACGAATCCATTTTGCCCAACCATTGTCTGGTTGTTGTGTTACTCCATCTAAATCTAACAACCATGATTCATAGGTTGGTAAAGCTTCTTCAGTGATTGTGTCACCTACTAAAACCACCCAAAAATCATCGTCAAGCTCCTTTGAAATTTCTTGAATTTCTTTTACTTCATCAATAAAAGAATCTTTTTGAGAATTAGGTAAAAAATCGGTTGGTTGCCAAATTTTTTCAATTGGCATTAAGAATTTGTCTACAAAACTGTCTATATTTTTTTCCAGCGTTTGCATTACTTCCTTTCGTATGTTTTGTAATGACATAATGAAATTTAAGGATTATATTTATTGTTGTTTGTTTTTAGTGTATTCCAGATTTAACTGTTGCTTCCACTTTGGTAATTAACTTATCAAACGGTAAGCTGTCTACTTTTATTGGTTCATGAGTCTGGATCTTTATAGGACTTCCTATTCCTAATGGAAATTTTCCGTATTTAAATACTTTCCACGAATTATTTATTGATAACGGAACGATATAAGCTTGTGGATTGTATTTAGCTATCATTTTAAGCCCGTTTACAGAGAATACCTTTGGTTTTCCTGTTCTACTTCTTGTTCCTTCCGGAAAAATCGCGGCAGACCATTTATTTTTATTAATTCGTTTGGCGAACTTGCCTAATTCAGATAAGGCTTGCTTAGGATCTTTCCTGTCAATTAAAGCAGCTCCTCCATATTTTAAATTGAAAGAGATACTGGGAATTCCTTTCCCTAGCTCTTTTTTTGATACAAATTTTGGGTAATGTTTTCTAAGGTACCAAATTATTGGCGGAATATCAAATGTACTTTGATGATTTGCTACAAAAATCAACGTTGTGTTTTTTGGCAACTTGTGTTTGTTTTCAAACTCAACTCGAATTCCTAAAATCAATAAAGATTTTATTAGGAACCAATTCATAATATTTACTACATTTTGGTGTCCTTCTTGACCAAAGAGTTTTAACCCTAACCATTGTAATGGGTGAAAAATTAATAATAAAGAAAAAAACACCAATGCAAAGATTGATGAGAGTATATAACTTAAAACCTTCATTTTATATAGTTATTTTTTTGTTTGCTTAGTTCTATTAATATAATAGATAAAATCGTTATCAAATCATACCGATTTCATTATTAAAACTTTACTGATGCGCAAAAATAGAAAATCCCGCGGAAGCGGGACTATAATTTTATCTTAAAACCAATTATTCCAAGGAATTCTTGAGAGAATTAATAACAACGCCAATCCGTAAAAGATAGCAAAGGTTTTAAACTTGGCTTCGCTTTTTACTTGTTTTTTATGTTTAGACCATCCTATCGTAATTAACACTATAGCAATAATCATAGTTAATGGATGTTCAATTGCCAATAATCTTGCTGCTGGCTCTTTCATCACCTCTCCTCCATTAGCTTTTAAAGCTTGATACCAAGGAGACATAAAATACCATCCTAAGCCTATTAATAATTGAATATGAGTAGTGATTAGAGTAAATAAACCTAAACGGAACTCTTTATGGGTAAATTCTTTTTTTTGTACTAAGCCTATAATAGCATTTACTACCGTAAATATTAAAACTGCTAATACAATATATGCCCAATAAGAGTGCAAATTTTTCATCATGATTTGTTAATTTTTTGTACTTGTAAAAGTACTGAATTTTCTGCATAAAAAAACCACCTCTTTTGAGGTGGTTTTCAATTTATTTCTAATTTGAAATAATTAGAAGTTATATCTTACTGAGAAGTTCCAAGTAGTTCCAAAACCGAAAAACACTTTGTTCCCCGTGTCTATACCTCTAAAATCAACTCCTGTAGCGTCTCTCTCGTCACCAAAGTAGTTAGTAGCAGATTCTGCAATGTACTCTTCATCGAATAAGTTATTTACGTTAAGTCTGAAGTTTAAAGATTGATTCTTCTCTTCGCTTAATATCCACTTATATGACATACCTAAGTCAGACAAAGAGTATCCTGGTAATTGTAAAGAACCATTATGATCAACCTCATCAAAATCATCAGCATTAATTCTTGAATATAATCTATCAACAAAACGTTGATTATAATCAATCTTGAAGTTCTTGAAAGGTTTAACCTCAATTCCTAATCTAGCTGTAGTTTGTGCAGCATCACCAACTTTAACACCATCTAAATATAATGTTTCAGTTTCTGGGTTACCATTAATATCTAAGATAGGGTTATTATCATTGTCTAAATAAGTAGCAGAAACAGTTGATCCATATTCCCAGTCTCCATAAGAAAACATACCTAATAATCTTACATCTTCAGTAATATCGTATGTAAAATCTAATTCTGCTCCCATATGAATTTGCTCTACTCCTTGAATATCAGCATTGGCATTTTCTCCATTAAATCTAGAAGATATAGAAATAAACCTATCTTTCCATTGAGTTCTATATAAATTTATATTAGTTCTAAAACGCTCAGTTCTGTATCCATATCCTAATTCAAAACCTAAAACTTTTTCATTCCTAGGGTTAGGATTTACATTATTCGTGTTATTTAAGAAAATAGCATCAAATTTAGGCTGTTGAGAATAATAACCAGCGTTAGCAAATACGTTATGTTGCTCATTAACATTCCAGTTAATTCCACCTTTAATATTTCCACCCCAAATAGTTTCCCAATCTGTTTTTTGATCTGGATCAGAATCTAAAAAGTTAAAATAATCAACTCTTTGAAACCCTTGATTAGAGACAGCACCTTGAATAAATGCAGATATATTATCATTTTTATACTCTAATTGAGTAAATGCTCCTAACCATCTGACGTTGCCATCATTGTAATAAGCAATTTTATCTTCTTTATCTGTACTTTTGAAAACGTTCCATAAAGCACCTAAATCAGAACTATATTCCGTATTATAAACTGCTCCTACATTATTATCATCTCCATTTTCTTGAAAACCGTTTGCTCCTAATAAATTATCAACTCTTCTATAATGAATCCCTGTATAAGATCTAATATCAATTCCAAAATCAAGAGTTAAGTTTTCATTTAATTCAGTATTAAAATTAGATAATAACCCAAACCAATTATGTGAATTAACAGAAGCCCTTCTTGTTAAACCATTACCTCCAGAGTCGTTAACACCTCCATTGTTTGCCCTTGTATATAATCCTCCATCTGCAAAAGTAACTGTATTACCTTGGTTATAACTAGATATTTTATCCCACATTACTAGACCATTAGATGGATCTCTAAATATTTTACTTGAAGCATATTCTCTAACATTTCTACCTCTACTATCCAGTACATCATTTCCAGAAGCATCTTTTTTATTCAAATAACCTATATCACCTGTTCCTCCTCCACGCCCAAAAGAGACATAAGCAGAAGTAGATAATGTAGATGAGTCATTAATATCCCAATTCCAGTTTAAGGAAGCTACTGGTTTATGATAGAAATTTCTTCTCCAATTAAACTCTTCACCATTTAAATAACCATGATTGTAATTATATTTTTTACCATATTGTAAATAATCTCCTAAAGTAGCCATGTTAAAGAAACTCCCTGTTCTTTGATTATGAGCTTGAGGAGCTCCCGTTAACATAAATTGTAAGTCATGAGCATTGTTAAGTTCCCATCCAAGTCCTATAAAATAATTATACCCTTCGAATTCTGTTCCGTCAACATAGCCGTCACCTGCTGTTCTGCTCATTAAGAAAGATGCAGCAAAACCATTTTCATTTTTACCTGTAGAGTAAGTAGCTAATGTTTTTAAGTAATTATCATTACCATAGGAAGCTAAAATAGAACCTCCTTCTTTTTTATCAGTTGTTTTTGTTACAATATTAATAGTCCCTCCAACAGAAGATATTGCTAACTTTGAAGAACCTAAACCTCTTTGTACTTGCATTGCCGTTGTTACATCTGACAAACCTGCCCAGTTAGACCAGTATACTGCTCCATTCTCCATATCATTAACAGGAACTCCATTAATTAAAACTGCTACGTTTTCTTGTGAGAAACCACGAATATTAATACGTGCATCTCCAAAACCACCACCAGATTTAGTTGCATATACAGATGGTGTACTGTTTAAAATTTCAGGAAACTCTTGAGACCCTAACTTCTCTTGAATTTCTGAAGCTTTAATTGTAGATACTGCTACAGGCGTTTCTCTATCCTTAGCTACATCTATTAAACCTGTTATAACAACCTCACCTAAAATATTAGATGGTTCTAAAGCGATAGTTCCTAAATCAGATGGTCCTGAAAAAGAAACAGTTTTGTTAGTATACCCAACAAATGATACTATAACTGCTCCAGACTCTGAACTAGCGTTTAGTATAAACTTTCCATCAAAATCAGTCGCAGATCCGTTAGTAGTCCCCTTTACTACAACGTTAGCCCCTGGTAATGGTTCCCCCATTTCGTCAACTACTGTACCAGTAATTTTTGTTTGACCTAAAACCGTAGCTGTTATAAAGAACAAAGCTACAAGTAATACATTTTTAAATGTTTTCATTTTTTAATCTAATTGTTATTAAATGCAGGTGCAAATATCCTGCTTTTCATTAGTGCTAATATTAACTTAATGTTAAGTTTTAACAAGAAATTAAGACCTTGCCATATCTAAAAAAAGATTTTAGACACTGAACAACAAAAACTTAACCCCTAGAGCTATCGTTAACAAAATCTATATATAAGTTAAAAAAAGTATCAGAGATACGATTAACTAGAGCTTAATCGTTTGTAAGTTTTTTTTTGAGCTAGTTCTTTTCCTAATTCTACACCAAATTGATCGTATGAAAATATATTCCATATAACTCCTTGAGTAAAAATTTTGTGTTCATATATAGCTAAAAGCATTCCTAGAGAATAAGGTGTTAGTTTTTTTAAAACTATTGAGTTACTAGGATGGTTACCTTTAAACACCTTATATGGTAAGAGCTTATTTATTTGACTTAATTGATTATTAATTTTTAAATCTAAATGAGCCTCTTCTTTTGTTCTTCCAAAAGCTAAAGCTTCTTGTTGCGCAAAATAATTTGCGAGCAATTTTTCATGATGATCCTCTAGATTATGTAACGGTTCTTTAAACCCTATAAAGTCAACAGGTATTAACTTTGTTCCATGATGTAATAATTGCATAAATGCATGTTGAGAATTTACACCTGTTCCTCCCCAAACAATTGTTCCTGTTTGATAATCAACTTTATTTCCGTTTCTATCAACATCTTTACCATTACTTTCCATCACCGCTTGTTGTAAATATGGTGGAAGTTTTTCTAAGTATTCACTATATGGCAATACCATTTCGGTTTCAGAATCGAAGAAATTATTATACCAAATACTTAAAAGAGCTAAAACAACTGGTATATTTTTATTAAAGTCAGCTGTTTTAAAATGGTCATCCATTTTTTCGGCTCCTTTTAATAATTCTTTAAAATTTTCAAACCCTATAGACAGAGAGATTGATAAACCTACGGTTGACCAGAGAGAAAAGCGTCCGCCAACCCAATCCCACATTGGAAATATATTTTTTTTATCAATTCCAAAACTATCAACAGCTTCAGTATTACAAGAGACTGCAACGAAATGTTTAGAAACATCAAAAACAGTTGCATGTTTTAAAAACCAATCTCTTATTGTATTAGCATTATTAATTGTTTCCTGTGTTGTAAAACTTTTGGAAACTATTATAAAAAGTGTTGTTTCTGGGTTTATTTTTTTAAGAATTTCTGAGACATGGTCTCCATCAATGTTTGACACAAAATGTATGTTCAGTTTATTCTTGTAAAACTGTAATGCTTCTGTAACCATTTTTGGACCTAAGTCAGATCCTCCAATACCTATATTAACAACATCTGTTATTGACTTCCCTGTATAGCCTTTCCATTTTCCTGAAATAACTTTATTACTAAAAGCTTTCATTTTTCGTAAAGCTGTTTTAATTTTAGGCTTTACATCTTTTCCTCCTACAAAAACGGGTAGGTCTGTACTACTTCTTAAAGCTGTATGCAATACTGCTCTGTTTTCCGTAGCATTAATTTTGTCTCCTGAAAAATATTTTTCAATAGCATCTTTTAATTCGACTTCTTCTGCTAAAGAAATTAATAAGTCGATTGTTTCTTGAGTTATTCTATTTTTAGAATAATCAACACTTAATTCATCTAACAAAATAGAAAAATTATCTTTTCTGTTTTTATTCTTACGAAACAGTTCTTTTAGCTCATAATTTTTCGCTTCATTAAAATGTTTTATTAACTTCTCCCAAGCATTTGTCTTTGTCGGGTTTATATTTTGTAAGGGCATAATTAATTAGTAGCTAAAATTTCTTTTTCTTTAAATGAAAGTGGTTCAGGTTGTGGTAATTTTATATTATCTAACTGTCTTTTAAGTGGTTTTATATACTCTAAATACGTTGGTTTTATTTTAGGGTCTAAAGGTTCTGCTGATGGTAATTTTTCACGAAATGGATCTACTTGTCGTCCATTTTTCCAAAAACGATAACAAACATGCGGACCACTTGTATTCCCTGTCATACCAACCCAACCTATAATATCTCCTTGCTTCACATAATCTCCTACTCTAACATTACGTCTTTTCATGTGTAAGTATTGTGTTGTATAGGTACTATTATGTTTGACTTTCACATAATTACCATTTCCTCCTCTTCTTGCTGATTCTACAACAGTACCACTTGCTGTTGTCATAATAGGAGTTCCGTACCTAGCAGCAAAATCAGTTCCTTTATGCGGTCTCACTCTATTACCATATAACTTAATTCGTCTTCTTAAATTATATCTTGAGGAAATTCGATATTGAAATTTAATTGGTGATTTTAAAAAAGCTCTTCTTAGCATATTTCCTTCCTGATCGTAATACTCTGGAATTTTTTTTATTGAATCGGCTACATACCTGTAAGCATACAAATCTTCTCCGTTATGTTTAAAAATAGCTGCTTTGACTTTACCATAGCCAACAAAGGTAGTGTCATTTATAAATTTTTCTTCATATATCAATTTAAATGTATCTCCTTTTTGCAAACGATAAAAATCCAAAGTCCAAGCATAAATATCTGCTACAGTATTTGTTAGCGTTGGCTTTAATTGTAGGCTATCCATTGTTACAGATAAATTAGAGTAAATTTCACCAGCTATTTCTTTTTCTACGGTTTTTATCTTTTTTCTATGTTTATATGCAGAGATTATTGAGTCTTTAAAATCTATAACTGTAGCTTCTACTTTATTATGTTTGTAAATAAAAACTTGAGCCTGATCTAAACTATCTTTTGAAGCTAAAATTGTGTACGCCTTTCCAGATCGTATTCTCCTTACATCAAAAGTATCTTTAATTTTAGTAGCTATCTCATTAATTTTAGGGTACATTACGTGATGTCTATCCATAATAACACCAAAGCTTTCTCCATTATTTATAGTATCGTTAATAACCTTATAGTTATCTAAATTAAACCCGTAAGCTATAACAGGTTTAGGTTTTTCTATTTTAACGGGCTCTTGCACGACTACTTTCTTTTCTTTTTTACACGAAAAGAACAGACATAAAAGAATAAATGTAAAAATGATTTTTTTCAAAAAAAGCTGCTTTAAATTTGGGTTTATGCGCAAAAGTACAAATAAATAGTATTTTTTCTCTCACTTTAACAATTCTTAAACAGCTTATATTTTTTTAATCAACAATTATTTCAAAAGGATTTGCTAATCCTTTATAAGCATCTAATTCTGCACGTAAAGAACCTACGGCTAAAGAGGCTTTCATTTTTATTGGAATTTTATTATCATCTGCTGAAATCCAAATAGTAACACTTTCTTTAGCTTTGAAAACTCTACCTGCTTGTACTAATGGTCTAAATTTTTGTGTTTTAACCTTACCAAATTTTGTTTTTAATGTTTCATAGCCTAAAAAACGTAATTTAAAAGGATAACTTTTATTATCAAAGAACATATCAAGCTTAATTTCATCTCCTTTTCTTAATTTTTTTGTATTCTGACTTCTTAAAAAATAGAACGTAGAAATCATATCTTGAGGAGACTTAATAGAAATTAACGTATCTTTTTGTTTACGGAAATCCTGTACGTACGCTGTTTTTTTCTTGTGATTAAAGGTTATATGTCGATTTTTTTTATGTCCGCCCTCATCTATTTTCCTTTTAAATAAATAAGGCTGTACTTTATCAATTCCAAAGTAACTTTCATATCTATCATCAACTTTAAAGAACCAACTAATAACACCAGTTGTTTTACCTGTTCCTATAGCATGTAGTACTTTTTGGTTATTTAGGTTCTTCTCTTTTAGTTGTAAAACAGCTGTTCCTGCTTTTAAAAAACCACTATAACTCATATCAAACCGAAGCCACTCTCCGCTTTTGTATGCTTTTGGTTGACTTTGTGCAAAAAAACTTTGTGCAACGATTAAAAATGTAAAAAACAATATTCTTTTTCTCATAATGTTCAAACTTATGAAAATTGATAGACAATTACCATTCCAAAAATTAAAAAAACTGTTTAACAGAACATTATGCTTCTTTTATCTTCTTGTCACTAGAGTTTAAAAAGTTCCCCAATTTTTTAATTCTTCTTCGCTCCATAAGTATGGAAAGAAAATTCTTCTTTGGTACTTTGGATGTAAATACTTTCTCCAATTACTTCCTCCTGTGGCTTCCAAATCCCCATCAGTTCCCCCTAAATACTTTCCTGCTGCATTGTAATGAGCCATTACCCATTTTACATTTACTGTATAATCGTAGTGACGCATTGCTTTTATTAGTTCTTCATTTGCTTGAACTTCTTCAGGTAGTTGTTTGAATTTTTTTGAAAGGTTACAGTCATTATAATCTTCCATAAAATCTATAAATTCACCCATATACTTTTTCTCAAACAAATTTAATAATGTTGTTTTTTGACCCGTTGTATAATTTTTACCTGCTGCTTGCCAATATAAATGATCATAGGCATTTTTAAATGATGAATTTCTATCAATTGTATCTCGATAACGAGCATCTATCAAATTAATAAGATCGGTAGACGCAAATTCAATCTTACGATATTGTGCACTTTGAAAACCACTTGCTGGCGTTAATGTGTTTCTGAATTTTAAGTATTGGTCTACATCCATTCCATCACCCATAACTGTAAAAGAACTACATAACATATCAAAATAACGACTTATACGCATTAAATGCTTTGAGAATTTATCTGGTGTAATTTCTTCTGCTTTTGCTACTTGGTCAATTTCCCACAAAATCATTTTAAACAACAGTTCATTTACTTGATGATACATGATAAAAACCATTTCATCTGGTAACGTAGTTCTAGGAATTTGCAATCCTAAAAGTGCATCTGTTTGTATGTAATCCCAATAAGTTATTGGCTCACTCCATAGCAGTCCTTCTAACATTGCTTCTACAGGAACTCCTAACTTATCGTATTTTTCTTCTATTGCCTTTAATATTTCTTCTTTACTCATTTTCTTGTTTTTTTGAGAAAAAAGAAAAGAGAAAAGAGAAAACAGACAGTCTAACTATCTATTTTCTTTTCTCTTTTTTCTATTATCTATCTTAGTCTATAAAGTTCCTCTTAATTGTTGTTCTCTTTCAATTGATTCGAACAATGCTTTAAAGTTTCCAGCTCCAAAACCACGGGCTCCCATTCTTTGAATAATTTCAAAAAATAAAGTTGGACGATCTTCTACTGGTTTTGTAAAAATTTGTAATAAATATCCTTCTTCATCAGCATCAATCATAATTCCTAAAGATTTTAGCTTTTCAATATCTTCTCTTAGCTCGTGACTAAATTCTTCTAATCTTCCTGGAACTGCTTTATAATATTCTTCTGGTGGTGTTGATAAGAACTCTACTCCTTGAGACCTTAATTGGCTTACTGTTTTTATAATATCATCAGTAGCAACCGCAATGTGTTGTACTCCTGCTCCTTCATAAAAATCTAAATACTCTTCAATTTGAGAACGTTTTTTTCCTTCAGCTGGTTCATTTATTGGAAATTTAATTCTTCCATTTCCGTTAGACATTACTTTACTCATTAACGCTGAATATTCTGTATGAATTTGCTTATCATCAAATGATAAAAAGTTTTCAAACCCCATTACATCTTCATACCATTTTACCCAAACATCCATTTGATTCCAACCAACATTACCTACCATGTGGTCGATATATTTTAATCCTGCTGCTGGTGGATTATAATCTGATTCCCATTTTTGGAAACCTGGTAAAAATGTTCCGTTATAGTTTTTACGCTCAACAAACATATGAACTGTTTCTCCATACGTATAAATCCCTGCTCTTACAACTTCTCCGTGCTCATCTTTTTCTACAGTAGGCTCCATGTACGATTTTGCACCACGTGAAGTTGTTTCTTCGTATGCTTTTCTTGCATCTTCTACCCAAAGCGCTACCACTTTAACTCCATCACCATGTTTTACAATATGATCATTAATTGGAGATTTACTATTTAATGGTGTTGTTAAAACCAGCTTAATTTTGTCTTGCTTAATAACATAACTTACTTCTTCTGTAGACCCTGTTTCTAACCCTTTATAAGCATATGATTGAAAACCGAAAGCCGTTTTATAAAAGTGTGCTGCTTGCTTTGCATTACCAACATAAAACTCTACATAATCTGTTCCTAAAAGTGGTAAGAAGTCTTGCGCTCCTTCAAATATTTTTTCTAAACCGTAGTTTACTGATTTTATTTCTTTTGACATTTTTCTCTATTTTGAAAATTTGATAATTAGTTAATTTGAAAATTGAATTGACACATTTTCAAATTGTCTCATTAATATACTGAATTACTCTAGCCAAGATTTATAATAATCTTCATCTGCTATTTTCATAGCTTCTTCAGTTACTTTTAAAGGTTTAAAGGTATCTACCATTACTGCTAGTTCTTCAGTTACTTTTTCTCCGATACTTCTTTCTGTAGCTCCTGGATGTGGCCCGTGAGGAATACCCGCTGGATGCAACGAAATATGACCAGCATCTATATCATTTCTACTCATAAAATCTCCATCTACATAGTATAATACTTCGTCAGAATCAATATTACTATGATTGTATGGTGCTGGAATAGCTTCTGGATGATAATCGTATAAACGAGGCACAAAACTACAGATTACAAATGCATCTGTTTCAAATGTTTGGTGTACTGGAGGCGGTTGGTGTATACGCCCTGTTATTGGTTCAAAATCATGAATTGAAAAAGCATAAGGATAGTTATATCCATCATACCCAACAACATCAAAAGGATGTGTTGCGTATACCATTTCAATAATTTCGTTTTGTTTTTTTACATTGATAACAAAGTCTCCTTTTTCGTTATGTGTTTCTAGTTCTTCTGGCCTGCGAATATCACGCTCACAAAATGGCGAGTGTTCTAATAATTGACCAAACCAGTTACGGTATCTTTTTGGAGTGTATACTGGACGATAAGATTCTACAATAAACAACCTGTTGTCTTCTGTATCAAAATCCAATTTATAAATAACTCCGCGAGGAATTACTAAATAGTCTCCATACTTGAAATCTAAGTTCCCAAGCATTGTACGTAATTTACCTGTTCCTTTGTGAATAAAAATTACCTCATCTGCATCCGTATTTTTATAAAAATAGTCTTTAGTAGATTCTTTTGGAGCCGATAAGATGATGTTACAGTCAGAATTGGTAAGTACTACTTTTCTACTTTGTAAGTAATCATTTTCTTGCGGAACTTGAAAACCTCTAAAACGATACGATTGGATATTATTTTCTTTTGCTACTTTCGGAGCAATAGAGTATTGCTTACGAATTTCTTTAACCATTGTTGGTCTATATTCATGATAACTATTGGTTGACATTCCGTCAAAACCAATTGTACCAAATAATTGTTCGTAATATAAACTTCCGTCTTCTTTACGAAACTGGATATGTCGCTTATGTGGAATTTTTCCTAATTTATGATAAAAAGGCATCTTTAATTAATTTGATTATTCAACAATTTGTTAATTATATAATTAACTCTCTTTCTTTATTTAGCCTATCATTTATATTAATAGTAGCTAAACTTCAAAACCAAACAACAATAGCTATTCCGGGTTCCTTTTTATCATGAACTTTAAATGCGCTAAAAGGTCTTTCCAATGCATTTTAAATAGGTTTTTAGTTGTGCTTTACAAATATACCAAAATTAAAAAGATGTTGATATCTCATTAAATTTCAAAATTTTAGATTTTTTTATTTAAAATTAATCTAAATAAGTTTTGACATTAAGTTTTGTTAAAATACTTTTGCCTTATAAAATAACTTTATTAAATCTAAATAATAATAAAAAATGAAAAAAATCATACCCATATTGTTGGTATTGTTTTTATTTATTACAACATCAATAGTCGCTCAAAACAGCTCTGTTAAGGGTGTTATTGTATCAGAAAACAATAACTTCCTCTCTTCTGTGAATATAACTTTAAGTTCTACAAATCATGGAATTATTAGTAATGAAAAAGGAGAGTTTGAGTTTAAAAACTTAAAAAAAGGTAAGTATGTAATTAATTTATCAATGGTTGGTTTTGAGAAAAAATCCATTACAGTAAGACTTAAAAATAATGAATCTAAAAATCTTGGTAGGATTCTTCTTAAAGAAGCTATTGATGAGTTAGACGAAATCACCATTAATGGAGTAAAAAACAGATACGCTAAGAAGAATGTCTCTAATTCTTTACGCTTACAAACACCTATTAAACAACTACCCCAAAACATTCAGGTAATTGGGTCAGAGGTTTTACAAGATCAACTTGTTACAAATATGCTCGAAGGAGCTTTTAGAAACGTAAGTGGGGTTAGTAACATAGAGCATTGGGGAAATTTCGCACGTATTAACATGCGTGGGTTTAGATTACCAGCTTTTAGGAATGGTGTAAATATTCAAGACTCTTGGGGGCCTTTGTCTGAAGATACTTTTATGATAGATCGTATAGAATTTATCAAGGGACCTTCAGGCTTTATGATGGCTGCGGGTGAACCTGGTGGTTTTTATAATGTGGTTACAAAAAAACCTACCGAAGAAAAAATAGGGTCTATAAACTTAATGGCAGGCAGTTTTGACACATATCGAGCTGCGGCAGATTTTGGTGGATCTTTAACAAGTGATAAGCGTTTACTAGCTCGTTTGAACGTTTTATATCAAAACACTGGAAGTCATAGAAGGTTTGAGGATAGTGAACGTATTGGTGTTGCTCCTTCATTATCATATAAAATAAGTGATAAAACAGACTTCTTAACTGAGTTTTCTTTTCAAAAACTAAACACTCTTTTAGGAGCTGCTTATATTTTTGCTCCTTTAGATAAAGGATTTGGGAGTCTTCCTAAGAACTTTTCTATGGTTGACAGTAATTTTCCTGATACTGATATTAAAGAAGTTAGTTTATTAAACCAACTAACACATCGCTTTAATAATAACTGGTCAGTAGAAGCAAAATATGTTACTATGTTGTATACTCAACAAGGAGCTTCTGCTTGGTTAAATAGTATGCAAAATAATGGTGATGCTATTAGAAGTGTAAGTATTTGGGATGCTATCTCTGAAAGTGAATATTTTCAATTATATGCTAACGGAAAGTTTAATACCGGAGCAGTAACCCATAAAGTTATGGGAGGGTTTGATTATACGGATAAAGAGTATTTTGCTGATTTTTATCAAGGTGGTGCAGTAGACACTCCTACAACCCCTTTTAATATATATAATCCAACTTACGGAGATCGTATTTTTCCTGTATTTGATAGAAGTACACCTTTAAAAGACCGTACACCTTCTTACTCTTATGGAACAAAAATAAACTCTATATATGCTCAAGACGAAATAGGATTTTTAGAGAATAAAATACGTTTAACATTAGCGGGTAGATACACTCAGTTAACTCCTACAGGAGATATTACAACTAAAAAGTTTACTCCTAGAATTGGTTTGAGTGCTGATATAACTCCACAAATTACTGCGTACGGTTTATATGATCAATCATTCTTAGCAAATGATGCCATAGATAATACAGGAAACAGATTTGACCCTATTGAAGGAACTATTTACGAAGCTGGTTTAAAAACCAATTGGTTAAATGGAAAAATAAACGCCTCTTTAAGTGCTTACATTATTAATAAGAATAACATTACTACTAGCGATCCTACTGACACAACTCGTCGTTTTAGTATTTTACTTGGTGAGGTAGAATCAAAAGGTTTTGAGTTTGATATGCAAGCGCACATTACAAGTGAATTAGACTTATTATTAAATTACGCTAACACAGATGTGAAAATCGCAAAATCAAACATATCAAACGCAGTAGGAACTCGAATTGCAGGACACGCTAAACATATTACCAATGGTTGGTTAAACTATAATTTTAATCAAAATTCTGCCTTAAAAGGCTTTGGTATTTCTTTAGGATATCAATATCTAGTAGATAGAACTTCTTGGACGATTGGAGCTAATAATAATGCAGAACTTCCTGACTATTTTAGAATGGATGGTGGAGTGCATTGGAAAAATAATAAACTTCGTATTGCTTTAAATATTAATAATATTTTAAATAAACATTTATATTCTGGCACCAAAAACGATAAATTTCTTTATTGGCAATCTGAACCAGGAATCAATGGTAGGATTTCTCTTACCTATAACTTATTCTAACAACCCAAAAACCACCTAAAATTTAGGTGGTTTTTATAAATTATTAAAAAATGAAAAAATCAATTCTTACTTTATTATTCTTAGCTGTATTTAGCAATTCTTTTGCTCATTATATTTGGATTGAAACTAGCTCTACAGGAACATTAAACAACGAACACGAAGTAAAAGTTCGTTTTGGAGAGTTTTCGGAAGGTGTAATTGAAAAAGTAGGCGGAGAAAACTATAACAATGTAAAAAATTTTACTATTTGGTTAATCGCTCCTGATGGAACTAAAACAACTTTACAAACAATAGCTAAAGACGATTATTATAGTACCTCTTTCGTTCCTAAACAAAAAGGAACATATACCATTGCACTTGACAATAAAAATATAAAAGTGTTTGATTTTACAAAATACGATTACACAACCTTTAAACCCGAATATCATGCTAAAGCTAGAGTTGTCGTAGGTACATCAATAACAGAATTAAAAAGTACAAACCCAGAAGGAATTGAAATTATCGACGTTACTCCAAAACACCATACAAATGCTGATGAAGTTACCTTAAAAGTATTATACAAAGGCACTGCCCTTAAAGAAGGAGAAATTACTTTATTCACTCAAGGAAAATGGTCGGTAAAAGAAAAAACCAATGAAAAAGGATTAGTAACATTTAAACTACCTAAAAAGACTACTTATACCGTAGAAGCTACACATGAAGAAAAGACACCTGGTACGTACAACAATGTTAACTATAACATTATTTGGCATTGTGCGACTTATTGTATAAAAAACTAGTGTTAAAGTTTATTTAAAATAATTCTAAATAAATTTTGGTGTTAATTTTTCTTAAAATACATTTGCTTAATTATATTTATTAAATCTAAATAAGAAAAAAAATGAAGGGCTTATTAACTACCATTCTATTATTTTTAGTAATGGTAAACACAGTAGCACAAGAGGGAAATATTAGTGGTACTGTACTAGACAACAACAATGAACCTTTGGTAGGGGTTAATATTATTGTTAAAGGGACAAAAAATGGAGTACAAACTGACATTGATGGTAACTTTACATTATCTAATACAAAGGGAGAAACAACATTAATAGTGTCTTATGTTGGCTTTAAAACGAAAAACATAAGTACTAATAGTGGTACAAAAAACTTAGTAATTACCTTATATGAGGGTAACGAGATACTTAATGAAGTTACTATTGACACTCATAGAAAAAATAAATTCTCAAGAAAGAAAACAGCTTATGTAGCTAAATTACCTTTGAAAAATATTGAAAATGCTCAGGTATATAGTACAGTTACCAATCAACTACTAGTATCACAGTCTGTTACTAGTTTTGAAGAAGCTTTAAAAAATACAACAGGTGTTGAAAAATTATGGTCATCTACTGGTAGAGGTGGTGATGGAGCAGGTTTTTACTCTATCCGCGGTTTTTCTGTTCAACCACAATTAGTAAACGGTGTTCCTGGAATTACAAATGGGTTTATAAACCCAGACAATGTTGAAAGAATTGAAGTTGTAAAGGGGCCTTCTGCTACCTTATACGGGAGTACTGTAACATCTTACGGTGGTTTAATTAATATTGTCACTAAAAAACCATACAAAGGAACAGGAGGAAATATTACCGTTGGTGGAGGTTCTTTCGGGTTTAAAAAACTAACAGTAGATCTTAACACAAACTTAGAAGATAATGAAAACATTTCATTACGATTAAACGCTGGATATCAAACACAAGATAGCTTTCAAGATGCTGGGTTTAGAAAAGCATTATTTTTAGCCCCATCTGTTTCTTACAAAGTAAATAATAGGTTAACTTTAAACTTTAATTATGAACTTTCTTCAACAGATCAAACAAATCAAGCTTTCTTATTTTTAAACAGGTCAGCCCCGCTTACCTATAAAAATTTAGAAGAATTAAACTACGATAGAAATAAATCATTTACAAATAATGATATCTCTATTAAAAATCCAACGCAAAACTACAGAGGGGAAATAGCTTATAAAATTACTGACAATTGGTCTTCTCAAACAATTATAGCTGGCGGTAATGCTAAATCTAAAGGATACTATACATATTTGTACAATGTTCAAAATGATTTGTTTGGAACGTATGCTATAAAATCAGATGCAGAAACAAATACACTTACATTACAACAAAACTTTACTGGTGATTTTAAATTAGGTTCTTTAAGAAACAGGTTAGTTATTGGTGTCGATTATTTAGACTCTCAAGTTTTAGACAATAGTACTAACCAAAGAGGAATTAATGTTGTAAACCCTCAAGGTCAATTAATACCTGTACCACCTGCTTTTGGTTTTCCTAATTTACCAACTACAAGAGCAAATATTGATGCTGTTTTAGCTAGCTCTGCAAGGGCTGATTCTGATATTAATCAAAATGTTCTTAGTGGTTATATTTCTGATGTTATAAACATTTTACCAGAACTATCGGTAATGGCAGGAGTTCGTTATGATAGATTTAATTATAAAGGTGATGCAAACGACCCAAGTGACGATGAAAAAGAATATACTAAGTCTACTTTTTCTCCTAAATTCGGAATTGTTTACCAACCAATTTTAGATCAACTATCTGTTTTTGCTAATTATCAAAATGGTTTTTCTTATGTTAATCCAAAAAGAATACTTGTAGATATTTCAAACCCTAAAGGGCCTACTAAATTACAATCTTATGATTTAGAACAAGCAAACCAACTAGAGTTTGGTGTAAAAACAAATTTATTTAATAATAAACTGGAAACTACTTTGAGTTATTACGATATTACTGTAAAAGATAAAGTAATGCTTGATACTAATCTACAAGATGGTACAGTAAGAAGTAAAGGTTTTGAGCTAGAAATGAATGCTAACCCTGTTGACGGATTAAACTTACGTGGTGGTATTAGCTATAATGATGCTAAAGTAACAAAATCAAAATCTAGACCTGATTTAGTTGATAAACGTTTAGCTGAAGCAGGCCCTGAAACTTCTTATAATTTTTGGGCTGATTATAAATTCCAAGAAGGAGCTATAAAAAATGTAGGATTAGGTTTTGGGTTAAACGGTGCAAGTAAATATAATACTATGGTAGGTTATCCTGCTGCAGGTGATTTTTACCTGCCTGCCTATACTATTTTTAATGCCTCAATTTATTATGAAGTTGATAAATTTAGAATTAGTGTAAAAGGAAATAATTTAGCAAACGAAGAATATTATACAGGATGGAGTACTATTACTCCTCAAAATCCAAGAGCCTTCCTTGGAACTATAAGTTATAAGTTTTAAATATGAATATCTATTTGAATTATTAAATGTTGCAAACACAAAACTCTGAACTTTTATGTTCAGGGTTTTGTTATTTCATTGAACTACTATGAAAACAGTTACTCTTTTCCTTATTTTCATCGGATGTTATGCCTTATACAGCACTTCTGAAAAAGCATTGTTAATTAAGAACACCCGCTTACAAAAATGGTTTCATAATAATAAACGTAATACCAAGATAATTGGAACAATTACATTATTGATAAGTTTGCTCTTATCAATAACCTTTTTTGGTCTTTCTGCTGGAATTATTACATGGATTGTAGCTGCCTCTTTGTTTTTAAGCCTTATCGTACTCATCACTCCATTAAGAGTGATAAACTACGCTTTTCTAACTGCTTTATTTATGTTAACTTTTTTAATAGAACTCATTTTTTAATATGCCTGCTAATTCCAAATATTTAAACCAATCCCCTTGGCAACAATTTGCAAAAATATCTGCAGGTCTCATTGGTGGATACGTAATAAGTGCCTTACTACATATGTGCTTAGTTTTATGGCTACCAAACCCAAAAGGAATACTAATCACATCTATCTACACCATTTTTATTGTTTGGGGTGCTTTACTAATTGTTCCTTACCTATTTAAAAATGGATGGAAAGCTTGGGTTATATATCTCATAATTTCAATAATCTTATATGTAATTTATTATTTAGGAAACCAACAAAATCCGTTTATATAATGAGTAATAGAAATTACAATGTGTTCTTTAACACACATACAGTTAGCGGTATTGTTATAAGTGTAGCTTTGTATATTATCTTTTTTACAGGCGCATTTGCCCTTTTTAAAGATGAAATTGCTTCTTGGGAAGAAGGTAAGCACTCAAAAAATATTGCTCGAGAACATATAGATTATGATTTTTTATTAAAAAAACTCTCTAAAAACTATCATTTAACTAGTAGAGATATTCGTTTTTATTTAGGAGATAAAAACGATGAAATATATGTATTAACTTATCCTGCAAAAGACACAGTAAATATCCCTAATGAGGCTAAGTATCAAAATTATCAAGCAATAAATATTCATACTGGAGAAACTGCTTCTTATGTAGAAAAATATAGCTTAGGAGAGTTTTTATATCGTCTACATTTCTTTACTCAAATACCTACTATTGGAATTTACCTTGCTGGTTTTGTTTCTTTATTCTTTTTGTTTGCTATTGTTACCGGAGTCATCGTGCACTGGAAAAAAATTATTTCAAACTTTTATCAGTTCAATCCCAAAATTGCTTTAAAAAGAGTATGGACAGATGCACACACTGCATTAGGTATTATTGGACTTCCTTTTCAGTTTATGTATGCTGTTACTGCAACTTATTTTTGTCTTAGTCTTTTTGTTTTACTTCCTGCTAATTTTTTATACGGTGGTGATCAAACAAAATTAATGAATGATTTACGTCCCGACCGCAAAACTTATGAATGGGCTGCTGAAACTAACAAAACGCTTCCTAGTGTAAATGAATTTGTAAAAGAAAACACCAACCGATGGTCTCATTTTAACCCTACCTATGTTTTAATTAAAAATTATGGAGGTACCAACATGAAATACTTTCTTATTGGAGAGTTGGATCATAAAGAACGTTTTTTAAGTTCGGGAATGGTAATTTATGATTTAGAAACCAATAAAACTTCAGTAATAAGAAACCCCAATGAAAGTAAATATACCGACGATGTGCAGCTTTCTTTAGGGCGTCTTCATTATGGAAATTTTGGAGGAATTGCTGTAAAAGTTATTTATTTTGTATTAGCTCTTATTACATGCTTTGTTATTATAACTGGTGTGTTGATTTGGATTGAAGCTCGTAATAAGAAAAGCATGACCTTAAAACAACGTTTATATACTGCGAAAATAGGGCACATTTATCTTGCTATTTGCTTGTCTTTGTATCCTGTAACAGCCTTATTTTTCTTGATTGTTAAGCTACTACCCGAAGCATATCAAACTCAAAAAATGAGCATTTTATACACTTGGTTTTTTGTTGTTTGGTTATTAGCAACCCTCTTTTTTAGATTTAAACGAGATAATTATTTCACAAATAAAACTACTTTGTTAGCAGGCGCTATCCTTGGATTTTTAATTCCTATTGTTAATGGTATTGTTTCTAACAACTGGGTTTGGAACACCTACAAAGCTAAGCAGTTTGACATTCTTACAGTCGATTTATTATGGATAGCCATCTCAATTACTGCATTATTTATATACCTTAAAATTAAACCTGAAGTAAAGACTAAAAGTGCTTTTACAAAACATCCTATAGATTATAAAAACCGTAAAAAACTGTTAATTGAGGAGGCTAAAAAAACGGCTCAAACTACAGAAAAAAATAAATTATTAAAAGATAAAAACCACATACCGATGAGAACAAAAATTAGTATCCTTTGGATATTTTTAGCAATTGGCTGGATAGTTCACCATATATATGGGCTATTCAATATATACTACAATGAAACTTTAGTAATGGAGGGTGCAACAGGTGAAGCTCCTATTGTACATCACTTATATCGTATTTTATTTGAAGGAATGTGCTTACTTTTTGGTTTGCTAACTATTGAGCTTTCTAAAAAATGGTTCAAGATAACTTCTCTGGTTTGGGCGAGTATTGCCGGTTTATATAATGTGTACCATTTCTTTGAAGCTATTCTTCATGAAGCTAATAATATATCTGAGATATTTATGCTTCTTTTGGTAGCAATAGCTAGTATATTTTTAATTATTAATATTTATAAGTGGATTAAAGATTAATTCCTTCTTAGTATAGGCTCATTCCCCATTTCCTATATCCCCCGTATTTATGGAAATAGTTACTGCCAACAATAAAAAGTCACAGTTAAAAAAATTTCTGTGCCTTAAAATAAAAAGTATGGACTGTGGTATAAAAACTTCAGTCTATACTATTAATTCTCTTTATGGTAAAGGGACGATAATAAGTTATTATTTTGATGGCTTATTAATCAATTTGATTAACGCTAAACTCAAAGAAGATTTTCTTTTTATCTCTAGCAACAATAGTAATAGTTTTAATACTTTAGAACTTTCTGTTTTAATAGATGGGGAAAAAATTATTCGTTTTTCCAATCTAGAAAATGATCTTATTATCGAAAAAAATGAAAGTTATTTATTACATGATAATGGTGATGATAAAATTGTTTTTTACAGAAATAAGCATATAAATGAAGTTAAAATTAAGATGCATGATTCATTTATTAAAAAACATAAAATGCAAGCACTTTTTTCTAGTAACAAAGTTTCTAACTTAAGTACTACACAGCAGCTAACTTCAAATATGGAAAGAATAGTTAATGATATGCTCACTAACTCGCAAAAAGGATTGTTAAAACGTCTTTTTTTAGAATCAAAAGTATTAGAATTAACACATTTACAACTAAACATTCATTCTAAAAAAGGAAATAGTTCTAATGAAAAAGTTCTTAAAAAAATATATAAAGTAGAAGCTATACTTCAAACCAATATTCATGAGCAAATATCAATTCAGCAACTTGCTCGTAAAGTACTATTGAATCAAAATGTTTTAAAAAATGAATTTAAGAAATTGTTTGGTGAAACTATTTTTAATTACACCAAAAATTTAAGAATGAATAAGGCAAAAGACTTATTAGCTTATACTCAAAAACCTATTTATGAAATAGCTGACATAGTTGGATATAAAAACCCTACACATTTTACAGCTGCTTTTAAAAAATTTGAAAAAACAACGCCAAAAGAATTTCGGAAAAATTATACTTACAAATCCTAAATTAGGGTTTTAACTCATACTTTAACTTTCTTAATTGTGCATTTATAACTAATTCCATTCTACGTAAACTCTTACTTTCTAAATTCAAACAAGCATCTACCCACATGGCAGTAATGTCTTTCAACTCTTTCTTTTGTAAAGGAAAAACTCTTTTTATACATTTATAGTGATTGTATTGAAAGCTAAAGTTTGATTTTTTTATATAATTTATAACAGATGATATTCCCGTTTCTTCATTAAAAACACAATCTACCAAACCCATTTCTTCTAATTCTTCGGCCTTGTATATGTTTCCTGTGTATAACACTTTAAGAGCTGCTTTTATATTTAGTTTTCTACATAAAAAACTATAAGCTCCCATACCTGGAAAAAGATGAAACTTGTTTTCTGGTAAACAAAATTTAGCTGACCTATGAGATAGTATAATATCATGCGCCATTACACATTCAAAACCTCCTCCGTAAGCATTTCCCTCTACCAAAACGATGCTTAGTGCTGGCAGTCCAAAAGTATTATATATGTTGTAAATAGCGTCTATACATAAATTAGCGTATTCTGATAATGCTTCTTTATTTTCAGATTTGATGTTTTTTAAAAAATAGGGTAAATCCCCTCCTAAATTATATACCTCTTTATGTGTAGAGGCAGATACAATATATTTTAATGGATAAACCTTGTCTGCAAACATCATTTTTAAATCTTTAGCAAAGTCTTTAAATTCCCATAATATTTCTGGTGAAAAATTAGGAACACCTTTTGACTTAATACTCCAAACAATCATCTCATGTTCTGGATAATAGTCTACTTTAAAATTTTCATATTGCTTTATCATCCTTTTTTATTTTTAGCGTGTACTTAATGAGTTCTTTTTAACCCTAAATTTCCATGCTTCGTCTCTATATTCTTTTGCTTTTTTTCCTCCATCAATGTGATTCCAGCCTGGGGGCATAAAAAGGTATTTTACTTTATCTAGTAAGGTAGGAGCTTTTTTTATATCCAACCATAATTCTTTCCATAGTAAAAACTGCACATGCCATAAGTTCTCACTATTAAGTTTCTCATGCATGATTCCGTAGACTATTTTTTCATTATCCAATTCTTTTTGAAACGTTTTAAATAAACGATCCCAAATACTAAAGGTTTCACCATAATTTCTATCTAAATAAATATGATTTTTTGCATGATGTACTCTATGGACTGAAGGTGTTATTAATAGTTTATCTAACCATTTTTGCTTTCCTATAACTTTTTCATTTACATGTGTTAGTGTTGCATAAAGGCGTGCAATGGGTTCAATTACAAAAATCATTAATGGGTGAAAACCTAATATTGGAAGCCATATAAAGTTGAACGGAGTGAAAAACACATCAAAAATTGATCCTCTAGCAACCACGGTTAAATTCATTTCTTCTGCCGTATGGTGTACTCCATGAATACACCATAAAACTCGAACTTTATGTCCTAAAAAATGAATAAAAAACACTGTAAAATCATACAACAAATATGCGACAATCCATATATACCATTGAAAACCTAGAGTAAAAATTCTGTTTTCATATAACCAAAACATAGTGCCAACAATAAATATTTTTGATAATAAGAAGTAAGGAATACTTTGTATTAGATACGAAACAATACTTACGACTCCTTCTTTATTTTTTTCAACATAACTTGTTACAATTAGTATTCCCCATTCAACAAGCATTAAAACGAGTACTATTAGACTCATATGTTCTAGTTTTCCTGCAAGTATTTCTATAGATGATAAATTCATATTTAAACTATTTCTTAGAAAAATTCTTTTTTAAAAACGTAGCTATTTGTGCTACTGCTGCCTTTGATGCTACTGTTTCTCGCAAGGAGTTCAGTACAATAAAATCATGTATTGTTCCCCCATATCTAGTTGAAACTACTGGTACACCTGCCATTCTTAATTTTCTTGCATAGGCTTCTCCTTCGTCTCTTAAAACATCATATTCTGCAGTTATTAAAAGTGTTTTAGGTAAGTTTTTAAGCTCTTCTAAAGTTGCTTTTAACGGAGCTACTGTTGCTAATGAGTATAATTTTTTTTCTGGTACGTAAACATTCCAAAACCATTTCATTGTTGCTCTCGTTAAATAATGCCCTTTTGAGAATTGTTCATACGATTTCGTATTTAAATTGGTATCCGTAACTGGGTACAATAATAGTTGTCCTAGCAACTTAGGAGTTCCTTTTTGTTTTGCCATCATAGCTACAACTGTTGCCATATTTCCTCCCACACTATCTCCACCAACAATAATTCTATTTGTATCTAACCCATATTGTTTTCCATATTTTGAAATGAACAAAGTTGCCGCATATCCTTCTTCATTTGCTATGGGGTATTTAACCTCTGGTGCTCTTGAATACTCTACAAAAACAATTGCTACATTTGCTTTTAAAGCTAAGTCTCGCATTAATCGTTTATGCGTTTTAAAACTATTAAACACCCATCCACCTCCATGAAAATAAAGTAATACAGGTAATAATTTTTTTGTTTTTTTTGGCTTTACAATTACTGTATTTACTTGTTTATCTTGTTCTTTAAAAGAAACCTTAGTAAAGGTTACTTTATCGTAGGTTAATGTGGAATCTTTTTGCATGTTTTCCATGGCATTCCTTCCTATCTCTAAAGGTAAGTCCTGCAACGGTGGACCTTGATAAGAATGAATAACTTCTAAAAATTCCTGAACATATAAATCTAAGCCATCGCTTCCTGCTAAGTTTACTTGTGTATATGTTTTTACTCCTATAAACAAGCTTAGTATCATAATTATTTTTTTCATAACTATGTAATTGCTTGTTTTACTCTTTTTGTAGATGAAGATTGTTTTTGCTTTGCTATTAGTTTAATTGCTCTTTTCTTTGTCCAAAGAACACCAAATGTTAGTAATGTAATTCCTATAATAATTGCTAATAGTTTTAACTGACTTGTTTGTGATGAATATCCAAAAAACAATACTCCCCAGTATATAAGTACCCACTGTACTAAATAAAATGTTGTTACATTTTTACTTGAGTAATAAATTACATCGTACAGTTTATTGTGTGGAATACAGGTTACTAATATATGCCCAAACCAAACTAAAAATAAATTCACTCCAATAAAAGCTATGGTTCCTCCTGGCCCTAAATGATAGTAATCACCAAAATGATATTCATAATTATAATAGCATAATACTACACCTATACACATAAATAAAACACCTGAAACTAGCATTCTTTTATATGTTAAAACAATATTATTATTACTTTCTTGATACCACATTCCAAAGAATAATCCTATTAAAATAAACGACATCCATGGAAATACAGGAAAGTAAACATTGTAGGTTTTTCCCCATAATAAATCACATATATAATCTACCCCAACAATGTTAGGTTTATAACCACTTAATTCTCCTGTGAAAAAAACAATAAGTAATGCTAAGGTTAAAGCTGCATACTTGTTTTTAATAAACTTGATTATAACTCCCATTATAATCAAGGAAATCCCAGCTAACTGCAAGATATCTCCCAATAAAATAAAAAACAGATAATTATATGAATCTCCTAGAGTTAGCCCATTACCTTCTATAAAAGCTCTAGGGAATCCTCCAAACAACAACATGGGTACTGCAAATCTTAAAATATTAAGTAAATACCCTTTTGCTAAAATGTTTATTCCTCTTTTAAAGATTTTAAACATGCTTAACTTACTTGAAAACACAAAAGAAAACCCCATCACGACTAAAAACATAGGAGTTCCTTTTTCTAATACTTGAGCTACCTTCCCTAAAAAAGAATTGTTCCAAGTATCCATTGTCGAATATATAATCATGGAATGAACAGGTATCATAGATAAAACACTAATTCCTCTTGCCATATCTATGGCTAATACTCTCTTTTTTTGTTCCATTTTTTATTCTTTAAAATGCCAGCTTAATTTTTTAGATAGTGGCTTTCGTTTTCTATTTACTTTAGGAAGATTTTCTTTTACATGTCCTATAAAAAAAACACCTAAAAATTGTTCATTTTCTTCTAAACTAATTTCTTTTTCACCATACTTTATAGTTGCTATACTGGTATCCCAATAGCTTCCTAAATTTAGACTTGTACAGCTTAACCACATGTTTTGTACTGCGCTTGAAATAGCTGCAATTTCTTCCCATTCCGGGAGTTGTGCTCTTTTACTAGGTTTAAAAATCACTCCTATCATGCTGGCTTTACTGGCATACCTTTTTGTTTCTTTATAACGTTCGTTAGAAAATTCTTCTTCTGAATATATTTTTCGATAATAATTAGCCATAAACTCACCTAATGCTTCTCTATGTTTTCCTTCTAACACTACAAACCTCCAGGGTTGGGTTAATTTATGAGTTGGTGCCCATAGCGCATTGGTTACAATTGCTTCAATCGTTTCCTTCTCTATTTTTCTATCCGAAAAATCATACGCGTAGGTGGTTTTTCGTTCTTGTATAATTTTAGTTATCTGTTTAAAACTCATATTAAATACTTTCTAAAGATTGTACCGTTTTTACTGTTTCTTTTTTAAACCTTGCAAGTGGGTTTTTTAATACTCCTTCTAACTTTAGACTTTCTATCGGATTAGCTAAACTGAGCATTTGCTTGGTATTACTTAACTGCAACCTGTTCAAACAACAGCGATCAAATTCTTTAACAAATAAATCGTATTGCTTATATTTTTCTGAAAACTCAGGATGTTGTTCTTGATATTCACACACACAATCTGCCACTAATTGCCAAAAATTATCCTCTGAAAAACTTGAATAACAATCTAACTGTTGAGCCATAAAACGGAAGAAGCAATCAAACACATCAGTAAAAATTGAAAGCACTTTCATTTTACCTGAAGCCTTAACAAACAATCTTTTAGCATGTTCAGGTAAGTGCATTGTTTCGTTAAAAACAATAACCTCTTCTGTAATATCTTTCATTAATACATGCACTGGTGTATTTTCTTCTAGCACTAGAATTAGGTTTTCTCCATGTGGCATAAACACAAATTCGTACTTATAAAAACAGTGTAATAAAGGAGCTAAATAGGCTTTTAAATAACGTTGAATCCAAGTAGTTGTGTTATAAGGTGAAGCTTCTATTAAAGCAGCTAACAATGATTTGTCTTGGTAATCTATATGCAATAAAGCAGCCATCGTAAACACGCGTTGATTAGAGCTTATTTTTGTAAATGGGCTCTCACGCCACAAAGCTGATAACATTTTGTTATGCGGATTCGTTTTTCCTAAAGTTTCATAATAATGATTGTGATACCCCGCTGTTGCCACTTCTCCTAACATGGTAAACCCATTGTTTTGTAGGTAAATATCATCTGCTAACAAATCTGTTATCCATTGAGTAATATTCGGCGTACTTTGCATGTAATATGGAGAAAGTCCACGCATAAAGCCCATGTTTAAAATAGACAGAGCTGTTTTTGTGTATAACTTTTCTGGATGTGACGCATTAAAAAGTGTTCTAATAGATTGCTGCGCAGAGAATTCATCATCACTTTCTCCTACTAAGATGATATTTTTTTGAGCAATATCTGCTCCAAAAACAGCTACAATTTTGTTTTTCCATTGCCATGGATGCACAGGCATAAAAATGTAATTTTCAGTAGCTACATTTTGCTTCTTTACAACTTCTTTAAATGATGCTAATTTTTCTTTTCCTAATTCGCTCTCTAAAAGTTTTTCATACTCATAATTTTTAACAGCCGTGTAGGTAGCATATTTTTTATGAGCTGCTATCCATAAAAGTTTAAACGATTGATTACTTTCTGGTGCATATTTTTGATAATCTTTAATATTGAACCCTATTCTCCCATTGTTCGCTACAAAACAGGGGTGACCTTCAGTCATCGCGTGTTCAATTTCTTGAAAGGTTTTTTCAGCTAATTCATTGGCTGAAAATTTCTCGTTAACATACTTATATGCTGCTCCTGAAAGTGTACTTGTTATTTCCTCTAAATAAGTTGCTAAAAACTCATCAGGAATACCAAGAGTATTTTGAAACTCTGTTATAAAATGTAGTGCATCTAAATAAACTTCATTCGATATATTATTTTTTTTAATAATGCTTTTTTCATCAACCAACCAATGATCGAGAGCATACTTTTTTGCTTTAAATTGATACGTGAACTCATTATTATCTGAGGTAATCAGGTATATACAGCCATCTGTTTCTTCTAAAATAAACTCAGGAGTTAAAATAAGCTCATGTGAAAATTCACTGATTGCTTTTTTTATTAATTGACGATTTACAAAACTCCATACCTTTGGTTGTAAATGAGCTATATTATTTGTCATGTTGTTCTAGTTTAATTAAAGCTGATTGATACGTCTCTCTTGTACAAAAAGCTAAGGCTGCTTTTTTATGAGGTAACTCAATTTCTTTTTGGTATTTAAAACCAGCTTTTTTATTTAGCGTATGAATTTTTTCGTTATTCACATCGGGTTCTACAACAATTCTTTCCACTTGTGGTAAACTGAAAAAATAATCGATAATAGTTGAAAACACATGCCATGTAAACTGTGGTATTCTTTTTTCTACAGGCGCTACTAAAACATGCATACCATAATCATTTTCTTGTACATCGTAATAGTCTGCTATGTTATCTTTTGAAGCTTTGTAACGCTCCATTAAAAACACTGGGGTACTCCCTATCATTCCTACATAACTATAATGATGCGGATTATTTTCTATTTCTTGGTATTCAGCATGTACTTCTTCTACAGACTTATTTAACATTCCCCAGTATTTTGCATAGGGTTGAGTTACCCAACGATGTAACATTGGTGTATCTGTTTCTAATTGAAATGGACGAATGTTGATTACCCCCAACCCAATAATTTCTTTACTAAATATTTTTTGATACGTTTGAACCATAATTATACTTCTTGGTTTTTAAATACCGCTATAGGGTTTTTTAACTTTCCTGCAAATTGGAGTAGGGCAACAGGGTCATCTAAATCAATCATTTGTTTATGATTATTTAATTGCAACCTATTTAAACACGAAAGTTTAAAATCTTCAGCAAACAAATCATACTGTTTAAACTTGCCTGACAGTTCAGGAAACTGCTCTTGATATTCATGAATATTTTCTGCTACGAGTTCCCAAAAACGATGCTCTCCATAATTCGCATGTTTTTCTAAAATTGGAGCTAAAAAGCGAAAGAACCCATCAAACATATCTGTAAAAATGGATAGTAATTTGACATCTTCTGGTACTAGCGCATACATTCTTTTTAACTCTTCTGGTAGCTCAACTTCAGGATTTAAAATACATGCTTCTTCCGTAATATCCTTTAGTAAAGCATATATAGGAATGTTATTTTCTAATACCAAAATAATGTTTTCCCCATGTGGCATAAACACTAAATCGTAATAGTAAAAACAGTGTAACATTGGGCTTAAGTACGCTTTTAAATAGCTACGTAACCAATTATCTATTGAAATACCTGAGTCTTTAATCATTTCCAGCAACAATGCTTTTCCGTAATAATCTACATGTAATAATGCTGCCATCGTTAGTGGTTTTTGGTTTTCTTTAACCACAGAATATGGACTTTCTCTCCATAATGAAGCTAGCATTTTATTGTAATCGTTATGTGGTCCAAACTCTTCAAAATATGGATTCACATAGCTAACCGAACCTATTTCACTTAACATTCTAAATCCGTTTGTCTTTATATAAGCATCGTTATATAATAGGTTTTCTAACCAAACTGCCATTTTTGGAGCTGTTCCTAAGTAGTATAAAGGCAATCCTCTCATAAAGCCCATGTTTAAAATAGATAATGCCGATTTGGTGTAAAATTTCTGCGGATTGCTTATATTGAATAACGTTCTAATTGATTGTTGTGCTAAGTATTGATCTGGTCCGTATCCTAAGCAAATTAAATCTCCTTTGGCTACTTCTGAAGCAAAAATTGTAGCTAGTTTGTTAAACCATTGCCATGGATGAACAGGTATAAACAAGTAGTCTTTTGGACTGAAGCCTTTTTCTTCAATTATTTTGTTGAATTGTGCTATGGTATCAACATCTAATTCCTGACGTATTAGGCTTTCATAAGGCAATGCTTCTATCGCTGAAAAAACTGCTTTTAACTTATGTCCTGCCAACCATAATAACGAAAAAGAATTTCCCGCTTCTGGTGCATAAGAACGATAATCGCTGCTGTCAAACCCTATTCTACCATTATTTGCTACAAACCCTGGATGCCCTTCGGTCATAGATTGTTCTATCGTTTGAAAATCGGCCGTTGCTAATTCTTCTACAGTAGGGTTTCCTTTGGTAATTTTAAATGCACTTCCGTATAGTGTACTTATAACTTCTTCTAAATACACAGGCATTTTTTCATCAGCAATTCCTAACGCTTTTCTAAATTCTTTTATAAATGTAATTGCATCAATTTCTTCTTCAACTTCTTTTATATATTTTCTTATGGAGTTTTCATCAATCATCAAATGATTCAAAGCCATTGGTTTTGCCTTAAACTCATATTGAATTTCTGTGTCATCTGCATAAACTTTATACAGTTTATATCCGTTATCTACTTCTTGAATTATTACTGGTTGTATTAATAGTTCATGCGAAAACTCACACAATGCTTTTTTCACTAGTAATAAGTTGGCTTTTTGCCACACTTTTGGTTGTATATGTTGTGTTGATTGTTGTGGAGAAACCACATTATCTAAGGTATTCATGGCACTTCTTTTAAATGGTGAAAAGGATTGGATTTTTTGTTGGTAATTGGTCTTGGTTAAAAATGCTAATTGTGCTGTTTTGTTAGGAAGTTCTATCATCTTTCCCAGTTGAAAACCTATGCGTTGACACAGCGCAAACATTTTTTTGTTTCGAATATCTGGCTCTACTACTATTCTGTTAATAGTTGGGTTTGTAAAAACAAAATCCATAATTGCTCGAAACATAAACCACGTAAAGTTTGGTGTTTTAGTGATTTTTGGCGGTGCTACAATAATATGTACACCACAATCGGATATTTTAGCTTTATAAAAACCATTAATAATATCTAATTGCGGGTTGTAACGTTCTACTATAAATGCCGGTTCACCATTAAACATTCCTACAAAAACATCGTAATGTTCTGGGGCTATAAGTTGAGTATATTCTTCTTCAACTTCTTTTACTGTTGCGTTTTGCATCCCCCAAAAAACAGCATATTCTTGAGTTACCCATTGCTGTAAAAAAACACTGTCTTTTTTTATTTGAAAAGGACGAATGGTTATTGTTCCTAAACCTTTATACTCTTTTGAAAAAACTATGGCATCAGTTGTTATCATAATTTAGGTTTTAGCTAGTTGTTTATGTACTTTTCTTACCGATTTAAATACAATAAAGTACAAGACCAATGTGAGTGTAAATCCGCCTAATGCAATGATAAAAGGCATTCGTAAATCGAAACTATCGACTATAACTCCTACATTTAAAGAAGCTAGTAATACACCTAAGTTTTGGAAGAAATGTATTTTACTATAATCAACCGAGTATGATTCTGGCGTGCTTAATTCAAATAATAAAATGTCGAATTTCACAACTCCTTGAAAAATTGCCCAGCCATAAATAATTCGCCCTAAAACAACTACTAATTCATTGGGTATTCCTTGTAGCATAAGTCCAATTAGCCCTATAAACAAGGCATTTATAATTCCTTCATGCCCTTTTGATTTTCGCTTATTATTAATCCACAAGGCTACTAAGGCTACAAAGCCCGGGATAGCGTATATAGTGCCTGAAACCAATTTGCTTTTGTACGTTGAAAAACTTTCCCAATATGATGAAAAGAAAGGCCTAATTAAAAAGTCGCTGAAGTATAATATCAACGTAATTAGTCCTAATTTCAAGATAAATCCTTTCGGAATTATCTTTTTATCAGTAGCGGTAGATTCTTCTGAAATGATTAAATCGGTAGCATACTTTTTACTTTTTAATAAATAACCACTCATAGCCATTTGAATAAAATCTCCTGCTGCCATTATTAAAAAAATGCTACTTGGGTTTATATAATCTACCGTTATACCTCCCAGCACAGCTCCTAAAATACCTCCTAAATGTACCACTACTGAAAGCAATCCGATTGTACTTGGATGTTCTTCTTTTGTAATGATTTTTAAAATGTACGGATATACCAGTAAATAACTTCCTTTAAATAGTACCATGATAAGAGATACTACCCAAAAATTAATGTACGATGTAGTGTAGTAACAATACAATGCTAATACGCCTGCAACTGCTTGGGTGTACACTAGAATATTTAATTCTGATATTTTTTTAGAAATATATGCCCAAAATGGAAATGCAATCATTACCATAAAACAGATGGCTGCAAAGTAATATCCTACATTTTTAGGGTTTGTCATTCCAAAACGAAGCTCAAAAAATTGTGGATAAAATGGATGCAGTAAATAATCACTTACTACTGCAACCAACGTCATTACTATTAAAAATGTTTTTAACTTCATACCTTTATGCAAAGACATTGAGTTCTATTTCTTCCTCTTGTGTAACCTCAAACTGCTGAAATGCTATCTTTTGCTCAATAGGATAATGCTCTACTCCTGTTATTTCTTTGATTATATAAGAATTTCTGTAAGCAGCCATTCCTAAATCGGGGGTTACAAAACCATGGGTGTGTAGCTCTACATTCTGAACAAAGATTTCGTTGTGATTTTTATCTATGCTGTAATTGCGCTGTACATCGAAACGATCTTGATAATCCCATAAAATCCTGTTTGAAATTCCCTCTATAAAATCAGGTAATTGATATTCATAACCTGTAGCAAGAACCAATGCGTCTGTTTCGTGTTCAAAATATTTGTCTTGTTCTACTTGGTGAAGTTCTAGTTTAATGCCTTCATCTGATACCTTGGTAGTTTTCAATTCAGAGTTAGTACGTAATGAAACTTTTAATGGTTCTTTTGATAGGACTCTTTTTGCGTATAATGTATCGTGAATAGCCCCTATTAAATCTTGATTTATCCCTTTGTATAAATGCTTTTGATTTTTAATGAGTGCATCTCTTTTGGATGCTGGTAAGTTGTAAAAGTAATCTACATACTCTGGAGAAGTCATTTCTAATGTTAGCTTAGCATACTCTAAAGGAAAGAAACGTGGTGAGCGGGTAATCCAATTCAATTCATATCCTTTAGTATCTATTTCTTGTAATAAATCAAAAAATATTTCAGCAGCACTTTGTCCGCTTCCCAATACTGTTATCTTTTTTTTATTTTGTAGTTGTTCTTTGTTAGGTAAGTATTGTGATGAATGAACAGCAATATCTTTTAACTTTTTACAACAAGCAGGAATGTAAGGTTGTGTTCCTGTTCCTAGAACCAGTTTTTTTGCTTTATAAATTTTAATTTCTTGTGTTTTTGTGCAAACACTAGTAACTACATAAATGCCGTCTTTTTGATCGTAGTCTATATTCGTTACTTCTGTATTAAAATATATATTAGAAAGTTTACTAATTACCCACTGACAATAATGATTGTATTCGTTTCTAAGTAACAAGAAATTTTCTCGTATGTAAAAAGAATATATTCTGCCCTGTTCTTTAATATAATTTAAAAAACTAAAAGGATTTGTAGGATCAGCAAGAGTTACTAGATCTGCCATGAAAGGAACTTGTAAAGTTGTATCTTCTAATAACATTCCTGGATGCCAATCAAATTTTTCTTTTTTATCAAGAAACACTCCATTTAAATCTTCAATTGGTTCTGATAAGCAAGCTAAACCTAAGTTAAAAGGTCCTACACCTATGGCTATAAAATCAACTGTATTATTCTTCATTTTTTCTAGTTTGTTATTTTGTATTGTTCTCCTGTAGTTTGAATCATTTCTATAATGTATAGGAGATTGTTAATTGTATTTTTAGGGTTTAGTAGCGTAAATTTTAGGTATATGTTACCATTTAATTTGGTACTTGCTATGGATGCTCTTCCTGCTTTGTATAAAGTGTTCTTTATATATAAATTTATAGCATCATGAATCCTGTTCTCTTTAATACCTTGTGCTTTATACCTAAATACTAGTGTGCTTAATTCTGGTTCATGTACAGTTTCAAAACAGTCTTTATCTTTAATTTCTAAGTATACATTTTTAGCTAGGTAATGTACTTCTTCTAAGTAGTTAGCAATTGTTTTTGTTCCTAGAGTTTTTAAAGTTAACCAAACTTTTAAGGCATCGAAACGACGTGTCGTTTGAATAGATTTTTCTATAAGATTTGGTCTTTGAGAATCTTTCTCTTCAATAGGGTTTAAATAATCTGCATAATATGATACGTACTTAAAATATTGTTTATTATTTACCAAAAAAGCACTACAACTTACTGGTTGAAACAGAGTTTTATGAAAATCAACCGTTATTGAATTAACCATTTCAATACCATTAAAATATTCTTTATGCGTGTTCGTAAGTGCATAGGCTCCTCCATATGCCCCATCTGCATGTAGCCACATTTGATTTTCTTTAGCAATTTTCCCTATGATTTTAATTGAATCAAAACTACCGTAATCGGTAGTTCCTAATGTAGCTACTATTGCAATTGGAATATTATCTTCTTGTTTTGTTTTTTCTATAGCCAAGACTAACTCGTTAGTATCCATTTGCATTCTTTCATCTACTCTTACTGGAATAACAGCATCATATCCCATACCTAAAAGAGCTGCACTTTTTTGAATACTAAAGTGGGCTTTTTCAGAACAAAAAATTCTAAACTTACTTATTTCATTACTCCACCCATGTTGCTTAATGTTTATGCCAAAATGTTTGAAAGCATAATCGTCTCTGGCCATTAACATTGCCATAAAGTTAGACTGTGTTCCTCCACTTGTGAATACTCCATCTGAATTATCAGACATATTAAATACTTTTGAAGTCCATTGAATTACTTCTTCTTCTATAAAAGTTGCCGAAGTACTCTGATCCCATGTTTCAACGGCTGTATTAATTGTAGTTGCAATCATTTCTGCTACAATAGAAGGGAGTGTAATTGGACAATTTAGGTGTGCTACATAAGTTGGATTGTGAAAAGCAATAGCATTTTTTATATATAAATTGTTTAGCTCTTCTAAAACACTATCTATCGCTTGTGTTTCCTCAATATTTATTAGCTTAGCTTGTTCTTTGTTTTTTAGAATTTCTGCAAGCTCATCTCCTTTATAAAAAGTTCTGTTAGATAAAAACCGCTCTATATAAGAAAATGTTTTTTGAATGTATTCTTCATATAACTTTACAGACTCATCACTAAACAAATAACTATTTAATGACAATTCTTTTAATGAAGGGGGAGTTTTTAGAATCATTTATTTTTATTTAGTCTTAATAATTTGAAGCAAAAATATATTTAGACCAAACAAATTAAATGACGCAAATGGAATTTAAAATGACGTAAGTGGTATATTTTATAAAAAGAAAGCGCAGTATTTAGTGTACACTAAATACTGCGCTTTAAAAACTTTATTCTTTTGTTCTTAACTCTCTGGAGCTAACTCAACTTCTAAACCATCTAAATCTGGGGTCATTTGTATTTGACACCCTAATCGGCTATTATCTTCTACATAAAAAGCCTCTGCTAACATTGCTTCTTCATCATCTCCCATTTCTGGCAATTCATGATCTGATTTTACATAGCATTGACAAGAAGCACACATTGCCATTCCACCACAAATTCCAATAGTTCCTTCAGGAGCTAATTCGTACGAACGAACCACTTCCATCAAATTCATTGCCATATCTGTGGGTGCTTGTATCTCATGCGTTACCCCGTCACGATCAGTAATTTTTATAGTAATATCTTGTTCCATTTTATTTTACAGGTTCATTTTTTTTCGAAGTGTTTTTGCTCTTTTATCTTCTCCATCATGTGTCCAACCGGGTGAGTTAAAGATATAATTTAGCTTATCACTCCATGTATCAGCTCTTTTAACATCCTTCCAAATTGCAGCATATTCATGAGTAGCCACTTTTACTGGATTAAACGTTTCAATATTTACGGTTAATCCATATACTGGTTTATCAATTTCTTTTAATTCTTCAGAGAAAGTACCAAAGATACGATCCCAAATAATTAAAATTCCTGCATGATTACAATCTAAATAACGAATATTAGATGCGTGATGTACTCTATGATGTGATGGTGTATTGAAAATTAATTCAATAGGCTTCGGAAGTTTATCTACCAATTCTGTATGCACAAAAAACTGATAAATTAAACTGATTCCCATCATAGTAAACATCATTAATGGATCAAATCCTAATAAAGGAATCCACATCCAAAAGAAAAACTTATGGATACGTTCACCGACTCCTTGACGCAATGCTGTTCCTAAATTCATATGCACTGATGAATGATGTGGTACATGACCTGCCCAAAACAAACGTACTTCGTGATTTAATCGGTGAAACCAGTAATAAGCAAAATCATCAGCCAATAACAATAAAATCCATGCCCACCATTGACGTTGAACTATACCTTTTAACGGACTCATCTCATACAAATAGAAAAACGCTATGAAGGCTAAAATTTTCGGAATAAACTCAACAATAGCAGAAAATACCATCATTAGCATTGATACTCCAGTGTCTTTACCATGGTATTTTTCTTTTGCTATTCGGTATTCTACCAACATGCAAATGAAAAATACAGGTAAGGCGAAGTACAATAATTTATCTTCTGATAACTGCTGTATATATTCAGTTAATGTCATGCTTAATTAATCGCTTTAACTACTGCTTTTGGGGCTTCTTTTCTAGTACCATCAAATCCATCAACACCACCTACCGTCGTATACTTCATCACATATTTTTTATCTGGATGAATACGTTTGTAAGCACTCTGGCACATTAAGGTTGCTTCATGGAATCCGCATAGAATTAATTTTAACTTTCCTGGATATGTATTTACATCTCCAATTGCATAAATTCCTTCTACATTTGTTTGATAGTCTAATGCATTATTTACTTTTATGGCATTCTTCTCAATTTCTAATCCCCAATTTGCAATAGGGCCTAATTTTGGAGACAATCCAAATAACGGAATAAAATGTTCACAAGGTAATGTAAATGGTTCTTGATCTTTTTGCTCTACTACTACGCCTTCTACCTTTTCTTCTCCTACAATACCTTTAACTTCTGCTGGTGTAATTAACATTAGTTTACCTTCATTTTTTAACTCTTGTACTTTATCAACAGAGTCTAAAGCTCCACGGAATTCATTTCTTCTGTGAATTAACGTTACAGATTTTGCCACATCTGTTAAGAAGATAGACCAATCTAAAGCAGAGTCTCCTCCTCCAGCAATTACCACGTTTTTGTCACGATAAATTTCTGGTTCTTTAATCATGTATTCTACTCCTTTGTCTTCAAAATCTGTAATATTAGGAATCGGTGGTTTACGTGGTTCAAAGCTTCCTAAGCCTCCTGCAATTGCTACTACGGGTGCTTGGTGCTTTGTTCCTTTATTAGTAGTTACAATAAACGTTCCGTCTTCTTGCTTTTCAATAGTATCAGCACGTTCACCTAGTGTAAAACCTGGTTCAAATTGTTTAATTTGTTCCATTAATTTATCGGTTAAATCACCTGCTAAAATTTCTGGATATGCTGGAATATCGTAAATTGGCTTTTTGGGATAAATTTCTGAACATTGCCCTCCTGGTTGCGGTAAGGCATCAATTAAATGGCAACGTAATTTTAACAACCCTGCTTCAAAAACAGTAAAAAGCCCAGTAGGCCCTGCTCCAATAATAAGTATATCTGTATTTATCATTTTGTAACAAAATTTTCTTTTTATATTGAGATTCCCACCTTAAAAATAAGGCAGGAATTGTATGTGTTAATAATTGAAAGGCCTGTTTAAGTGTTACTTATTGTATAAAAAAATAAGTAAAGGAAACGCTTAAAACTCAAAAATATGATACTTTTGTTAATCAAAACCTGATATAAATCAGGTTATTCAACATTAATTACCTCTTTAATTTCTGGTGCGTATTTTTTTATTGTTGCCTCTACTCCATTTTTCAGAGTCATTTGATTAACAGAACATCCACTACAAGCTCCTTCTAATTGTACTTTTACTGTACTGTTTTCTATAGATAATAATTTTATATTACCTCCATCACTTACTAAAAAAGGGCGGATTTCTTCCAACGCTTTTTCTACGTTATTTCTTATGTCTTCTGTTGCCATAACTGCTTATTTTGAGCTACAACCACTCATAGTAGTAATTCGTACTACTTCTGTTGGTGGTAAGTTTGCATTTCTTTTTAATAGTTGCGAAACCATTTCTTTAGTTACCTCTGTAAAAGCTTCTGCTAGTGGTGTATTTTCTTGTAACGCTACTGGGTGTCCAACATCACCTGCTTCTCGTATGCTTTGTACTAATGGTATTTCTCCTAAGAAACTAGTTTCAATATCTTCTGCTAAATTTTTAGCACCTCCTTCTCCAAAAATATAATATTTATTGTTAGGAAGTTCTGCTGGTGTAAAATACGCCATATTTTCAACGATACCTAATACTGGTACGTTAATACTTTCTTGTTTAAACATTGCCACTCCTTTTTTAGCATCTGCTAAGGCAATGTTTTGAGGTGTACTTACCACGACCGCACCGTTAATTGGTACTGCTTGCACTATTGATAAATGTACATCTCCTGTTCCTGGAGGTAAATCTATTAATAAGAAATCTAACTCTCCCCAATCTGCATCAAAAATTAATTGATTTAACGCTTTTGAAGCCATTGGTCCACGCCAAATCACTGCCTGACTTGGATCTGTAAAGAAACCTAATGATAATAGTTTTACTCCATAACTTTCAATCGGCTTCATTTTTGAACGCCCATTTACGTTTACCGCTAATGGTTTTTCTCTTTCTACATCAAACATTAAGTGCTGTGATGGTCCATAAACATCGGCATCTAACACTCCTACTTTAAAGCCCATTTTTGCTAATGAAACTGCCATGTTTGAGGTAATGGTAGATTTTCCTACTCCACCTTTACCTGAAGCTATAGCTATGATATTTTGAATATTGGAAATTTCTTTCCCTCTAATTTGATTTGGATTTTCTTTTTGTTGAACTTCCACCTTCACATTCACTTTTACATCGATTTTTTGATCAACGTGTTGGTGAATTGCTTTCATTATCTCAACTTCTACCTTCTTTTTTGCTTGTAATGATGGATTTGAAATAGTAACATCTACAATAACCTCATCTCCAAATGTAACTACATTTGTTATATTTTCGTTTTCTACTAAACTTTTACCTTCTCCTGGTGCCGTTATGGTTTCTAACGCTTTGTATATATCTTGTTTTTTAAAACTCATGTTTTATGCTATATGCTTTAAACAGCAAGCGACAAGCTTGTTGCTTATTTTTATTTAATCTTAACTGCAAAGATACGTTTTAGCCCTCAGAAAATAAAGTCTTTAGATTGGTAATATTTATAGGTTGATAAGTTGGTTTTATAGATGATTTTAAACTTGATTTTTTTAGAAAAAAATCAAGAAATATAACCTTTCTCAAACCCGTATGTTAATAACGCTTCATACGGATTACCCTCTAGACCTAAAAGTTGCGCAAACGCTGGTTCAGTTTTAAATCCTTGTTGTTTTAGAGCTATAATTTTAGACCTGAATTCTTTTCCTTCTTTTAACAATACTTGATATTCGATAAGCATATGTAGATATGAGTCTTGCTCTTCTAATAGTTTATTTTGTACAAAAATCTCTATTGGAAAAGCCTTATACTCAAATGTAATGATTGTTGTTTTTAAGTTTTTGTATGATTGAATCGTCTTTACTTCAAACCTTGAAAACTCTCTATAGTTTTCGCTCACAACTTTTACAAGCTCTTCATGATTATCACTTTGACAAATAATATCTAAATCACTTGATTCTACATCAATATTGATAGGTATTGTACCTACCAAAATAGGATTAAAGTTTTTTAATAGCTCAAAAATATTCAGCTCTAATAATACTTTATGAGCTTCTTTTTGTCGGACAGTTCCTTCTTTTAAGTATGTTATATCTTTGAAGTTTATCACAATTCTTCACTTGGATTCCAGAATACCTTTTCAAAATCTTGAATTTGATTCTCAACCACCTCTATTCCTTCACTTTCTAACAATTGTTGCATAAGATTTGTCCCATCAAAATGATGTTTTCCTGTTAATAATCCTTTTCTATTAACTACTCGATGCGCTGGTACTTCTTTTTCTGAAGAGTTATTCATTGCCCAACCAACCATTCTTGCTGAACGAACTGCTCCTAAATAGGTAGCTATGGCTCCATAACTTGTAACTCTTCCATGTGGTATTAAACGCGCTACTTCGTACACTTTTTCGAAGAAATTTTTATCTGCCATGTGGTAAAGATAGGGTTCTTTTAAAAAATATACGAATATGGTTCTCGATACAATTTTCACTCATTTCAATCTTGAAAATCACTCGAACGGACATTTTCACAAACCTAACACGTTAGCGATTGTAGCAAATTACCATGTAACGCGGAAAGCGCGACCCGAAGGGGAACGCCTAAAAACAAAAAATCCTGCAAAAAAGCAGGATTAGTAATTAAGTTTAAATTTTATATAAGTAATCGGTTTTCCGATTTCTAAATATTGTTTTTCGTAGAACGTTTGTGTGCCCGTTACCTCTTCTGGACTATACACATTTTTATACACATCGTGATTTGCATGTAAAATTTCATGACCTTCTCCATGCAATAAGCCTAAAGTGTAACCATGCATGAATTCACTATCGGTTTTTAGGTTGACTGTTCCTTCTGAATTTAAAATACCATGGTATTTCTTTAAAAACTCAGAATTCGTCATACGATGTTTAGTACGCTTATATTTTATTTGAGGATCTGGGAAAGTAATCCAAATTTCGGAAACTTCATTTTCAGCAAAAATATAATCTACTAACTCTATTTGTGTTCTAATAAAAGCTACATTTTCCATGTTATTTTCTAGTGCTGTTTTAGCTCCTCGCCAAAATCGTGCACCTTTAATATCAATTCCAATAAAGTTTTTATCAGGATTTTTTTCTGCTAAAGCAATCGTGTACTCTCCTTTACCACAACCTAGCTCTAAAACTATTGGATTGTCGTTTTTAAAAAAAGTATTCCATTTTCCTTTATAAGAAAAATCGTTAATTACTTCTTCGCGTGTTGGTTGAATAACGTTAGCAAACGTTTCATTTTCTTTGAAACGTTTTAATTTATTTTTGCTTCCCAAAGTGTGTAGAAATTAGGCTCTATCTTCTGTTCCTTCTCTTTTAAAACGAGCAGCTTCTTTCATCCAATATGCAAATAACACTAATAACACTAATAAAAAGAACCAGTTTACAGCGTTTGAAGTCCACCAACCTGCATCTGATTTAGCTAACGTTAAGCGTAACCAATTGAATGGTGCAAATAAAAAGTCGGTAAATAAACTACCAATCCATCTAAAAATATTGCCTGCTATCATATCTTAAGTATCTTTACAGCTGCAAAAATATAAAAAGAAACAATGTTAGCCAATTTTTTCGGTAAATCTAAGCCTATAAATTTTATTGTACTGTTTGTACTGTTTCTAGGGTATTTTGTTTTAAGTATTTTTTCTAAGCAATTATCTTTTAATTTAATTAAAGAACTTGGTTGGTTTTTAGTTGTTTTTTCTGTATACAACTTTATTCTTGCCAAGAATTTATTGACTTATGATAATTCTTTTGCTTTTTTGTTTTTTGTTATACTAATAGGTTTTTTTCCTGATACTATACAGATAAATAAAACTTTTTATGCTAACTTAACTATACTTCTTTTTTTACGAAAAGTATACAGTTTACAGTCTTCAAAAAACATGCTGCATAAATTGTTTGATGGTGGTTTGTGGCTTGGAGTATCGTTTTTAATAGAACCTTATGCTCCTTTATTATTAATATTACTTTACCTATCTATATTTTTGCATCAACGATTTACTTATCAAACATTATTAACTCCTATAATTGCTTTTTGCTCTCCTGTTTTTTTATACTTCACCTACTATTTTTGGTATGATAACCTTGAAAAATTTTGGTTACTTTTTGATTGGGATTTTTACCCTGATTTAAGCTTTTATTCTCATGAAAAGTATTTGTTCCCTATTCTTTTCATAAGCTTTTTTTTAATAGCTTCTATTTTTTTAAAAAGCCCAAAGGCACTTGCTATTAAAAATAAATTTAGAAAAAACTGGATATTAATTCTTACTCATCTTGTAATAACTACAGCTATTTTACTTTTAGTTCAAGACGGTTCTGGAAGTGAGTTTTTATATGTATTATTCCCTGTTTCTGTTATTTTAGCTAATGGAATTGAGTTTTTTCAAAAAAAATGGTATGCTGATGTTATTATTCTCTTATTCTTAATAGTGTCTTTTACAATGAGTGCTATTGCATAAACTACATTTTTGCTCCATAAGCTAAATCACCTGCATCTCCTAAACCTGGCACTATATAGCCTTTATCATTTAGTTTTTCATCAATATCACCAATCCATAAAGTAGTGCTCTCTGGTAAGTGTTTAGCTACATATTCTACACCTTGAACTGAACCAATAACCGAAGCTATTATTATTTCTTTTGGAGTTCCATACTTTTTTATGCCCTCATAAACCTCAACCATTGAACGGCCTGTTGCCAACATAGGATCTATAAGTAATAATGTTTTTCCATCTATTGAAGGCGAAGCAAAATACCCTACCACGATTTCAAACTCTTCGTCATTGTTTGGGTGATGGCGATATGCTGATATAAATGCATTCTCTGCATCATCAAAATAGTTTAAAACTCCATTGTGTAGTGGTAACCCTGCTCTAAGAATAGAACACAATACTATATCATTTTCTGGCAATTCTACCTTTTTTGTTCCTAAAGGCGTTGTTATTTCTTTAACCTTATAGTTTAACTCTTTACTTAACTCGTATCCTATCACTTCACCTATTCGTTCGATATTTCTACGAAAACGCATTGAATCTTTTTGAACTGATGTGTCTCTGAGTTCAGCTAGGAATTTATTAAGAATAGAATTTTGTTTGGCTAAATGATGAGTTTTCATGAGGTGTATTCTTTTTGTACGCTACAAAAGTAACAGATTTTATCAAGCTTTTATAAAGTTGGTTAGTGCTTTTAATAGTTCTTCTTTTGCTTCAACATGACTCATATGTCCGTTTGGTATTGCAATTAATGAGGTATTAGTTCTCTTTGCTTCTTCTTCAACAGTAGTATAATTTAATATTGGGTCATTTTTTCCTGCTATCATCAATCTCTTTTCTATTGTTTGTAAAACAACTTCCTTGTTTTCTCGCAAACGCATTCCCTCTGTTGCTGCAATATATCCTCTAACATGTGTTTTTAAGGCTTCTTCTCTTATTTTTTCTATTTCTTCGGATAACTGTAAACGCATATTCTCTGCAAACAAGTTGCTAATTGACATTTTTACCAATGTTTCGTAATTTTCCTTAGCCATTTCAACAGCTCTGAGTCGTAACTTTTTTCGTTCTTCACTATCTGCTTGAGAGGTAGAGTTCATCAAACAAATTCCTTTTACATTTTTTTGATATTTTTCTGTAAATGCCAAAGCAACATATCCCCCCATGGAATGTCCAATAAAGGTAGCTCGACGAATTTTTAATTCTCTTAAAACAGATTTTACTGCTTCTGCCATTTCTTCCATCGTATGAATATACCCAACACATCCTGTTTTTCCATGCCCTAATAAGTCAATACAAATCACGCGATTTTTTCTGGATAACTCATCAACCACCTCATTCCACATAGTCCTATTTTCTAAAAATCCGTGTAATAAAACAATACTACTTCCTTTACCAGTATCTGTATAAAAAACAGTGGTTTCCTTAAATTTTGCAATCATTTTTTAATGTATATTCGTCGCTTACTAATTTGTTAAGCAATGCACAAAACTAAGGAGATATTTATAAACGGATTTGCTTTATTTTCAATGTTTTTTGGAGCTGGTAATTTAATTTTACCTCCATTTTTAGGAAAAAATGCTGGAAGCTTATGGTTTTGGGTAACTATTGGCTTTTTTATTACTGCTGTTATTATTCCTATGATAGGTATTTTAGCCCATGCCAAACTACAGGGTACTATGTATGATTTTGGCAAAAAAGTCTCTCCAATTTTTAGTCTTATATATTGCTTTGTTGTATACACTATTTGTATTGCTTTACCTGCACCTAGAACTGCTTCGGTTACTCATGAAATGGCCATTGCTCCTTACTTTAGCAACAGTAGTTCTTTAGTTACTAGTACAATTTATTTCGGACTTGTTTTTCTTTTTACCATGAACCGGTCAAAAGTACTAAACCTACTAGGCAAGTTTTTAACACCTCTTATTATAATCATTTTATTAGCTATTATTTTCGTTGGTTTTTTTACAGCTCCTGATATGATTGCTCCAACTACCCTTAAAGCTCCATTTGTTGATGGTTTGTTAGAAGGATATCAAACTTTTGATGCCATTGCTTCCATAGTTGTTGGTGGTGTCTTAGTCATTTCAATGAATTTTAACACGAATACAACTTTTGAAGAGAAAAAAGAGCTTATTACCAAAGCAGGTTTTATTGCTGGTATAGGCTTATTAATTATTTATGCTGGCCTTATTTACAACGGTGTTTTATTTAGTTCTACCTTTTCTGAAAGTGCTAATAGAACAGAAATCTTAAACTCTCTGAGCAATCAAACTTTAGGGAATATTGGAAGTATTTTTCTTAGTGTTTTAGTTGCTTTGGCTTGTTTTACAACAGCGGTTGGAATTATTACTGGAACTGCCGATTATTTTAAAGGAATTAGCAATAACTCTCAAAAGGTCTTTACAATTACTGCTATTATTAGCTGTTTACTAGGAATTGCCGTTGGCCAATTTGATGTGAAATATATTATCAATATTGCACTACCTTCTTTGATGTTTATTTATCCAATTACTATTGTTTTAATTGTACTAAATGTACTACCTGAAAAATATACTTCAACTTTAGTTTTTAAAAGTGTAGTAGCAGTAACCTTTTTATTTAGCATTCCAGATTTTTTAGGCTTTATTATCAATCCTAATTACTTAGTTGAAATAAAAAACAACATTCCCTTTGCTAATCATAATTTAGGGTGGGTATTACCTGCTATATTGAGTTTTGTTTTTGCTAATTTGATTAAAAGCAAAAAGCAAATTCCAACTGAATAAGTTACTTAATGAATGATATATTATATATAAACAAAAAGCTCGTAATAACGAGCTTTTTATTTTTATTTAAGTTGAGCACCTTAAAAACGATACCCTAAATTTATTCCTACTCTTGGCACAATTGATCGAGCTTCTGAAGTAAATAGGTTCCTCCCTAAACCTCCATATACATCAAGTACAAATCCTCCAGACGATACGTATTTTGAACCAAAGGCTAAACCTAAAGCTCCGTCAGTATATTCCTTATATTTTTTTATTGTACTCCCTTGAACTTCAACTTTTCTTTCTCCTGTATTTATTCCCATAAAAACTTCTCCAAAATAGTTCCAATTGCTATTGTTTGTAAAGTAATGACGAAAAAAAGGAGTAAACATTCGTTCTTCATTGTATCTAAAATCTGCTGATTTTTTTTCAAAGTTAAACAAAGCTGAAATACCAACCGAAGAACGATCAGTTGTATAATACTCATAAGACACCTCTAACGTTTTAAAAGCCAATGCGTCTAGTAAATCTACTTTTACCTCTTGCTGTGCATACGTGAGAGAACTGACAAAAACTACAGCTGCTAATACTATTTTTTTCATTTTAGTTTTTTACTAATTATAATTTATCTACTTCCTACAAGGATGATACCACAAACATACATCTTTTGTAAAAAAACAGTTTGGTTATTTATCATTTCTTGCTTAAGAACAGTTACAGTTTGTATCACAGCTGCTATTTTTTTTAGGCTTAAAAAAGAACTTTTTCACTAAAAAAATAACGGCTCCACAAACGACTAGATATGTTAAAACTTCTTGCATTAACTTAAAAATTGATAGGCTATAAATGCTGATAAATAAGCCAAAACTCCCATACTTGCTAGTTGAACCATTGGCCACTTCCAACTTTTTGTTTCCCTTTTTACTATTGCTAGTGTTGCCATACATTGCATTGCAAACGCATAAAATAACAATAAAGAAATTCCCGTAGCAAGGTTGAATCTTTTTTCTCCTGTTTCCGGGTTTATTTCTGACCTCATTTTTTGTTTTATAGTCGTTGTATCTTCTCCATCGTCTTCTACGCTATAGATAGTAGCTAATGTTCCTATAAACACTTCTCTTGCTGCAAAAGAACTAATTAGTCCAATACCTATTTTCCAGTCATAACCTAATGGTTTAACAACTGGTTCTATTGTTTTTCCTGCAATTCCTATATATGAGTTTGCCAACTTAGCAGATGCTATTTTTTTAGCTAAATCTTCTTCTGAAAGATTTTTATTTGCAGTATTCTCTATAACACTTTTCTCAGCATTTTCATAAGATGATGGTCCATGAGACGCTAAAAACCAAAGTACTATTGAAATTGCTAAAATGATTTTTCCTGCTCCAAAAACAAATGCTTTTGTTTTATCTAAGACATCAAAAAACACATTTTTCACTGATGGTATCTTATAATTAGGCATTTCAACCACAAAAAGTGAGTTGTTTTTTATTTTCAATGTTTTATGCAAAATATATGCTGCGATAATTGCTGCAGCAAAACCTAAAATATATAATGCTAATAAAGTAAACCCTTGTAAACTTAAAAAACCAAACAACTTAGTATCAGGAATAATTAATGCTATTAAAATTGCATACACCGGTAATCGTGCTGAACAGGTTGTAAAGGGTGTTACCAAAATAGTGATTAATCGTTCTTTCCAACTAGCAATAGTTCTAGTTGCCATAATTGCTGGAATAGCACATGCAGTACCTGAAATTAATGGAATTACACTTTTACCACTCATTCCAAAGCGACGCATAATTTTATCCATTAAAAATACTACTCTACTCATATAACCTGTTTCTTCAAGAATAGATATAAACAAGAATAAAATAGCTATTTGAGGTATAAAGATTACTACACCACCTACTCCAGGAATAATTCCGTCAGTTAATATATCGGTGAACATTCCTGCAGGTAGTTGCGCTTTAGTAAACTCTGCGATATCAGCAAATAAACCATCAATAAGATCCATGGGAGTAGAAGCCCAATCGAAAATAGATTGAAATATCAATAATAACAATCCAAAGAAAATAACATACCCAAATATTTTATGAGTAAAAACTCTATCTAGTTTACTACGTACATCCGTAGCTTTAGAAGCATCTACCTTGTAGGTTTTATTTAAAACAGCATTTATTTGCTGATATCTATATATAGTTTCTTTATGTTGATACTTTTTTTGCTTTGTAATTTCTCCTTCAAATTCTTTTATTGCTTCTTTTTCTGAGGAAGAAAGTAATGGTTTATGATTTTTTGTAAGCATCATCCACAACTCATAAGCTGTAAATTCATTACTTACTTTAGCTAACTTTTCAAAGTAAGCACTATCTATCTTTTGAGATAATTCGTTGAAAGTTGAGTGTACTTTTAACGAATTATAATTAGCTACTTCTTTTTTTAAGTCATCAACTCCCTCGTTAGTCCTTGCCGACATTAACACTACTTTGGTATGTAGTTCTTTTTCTAAGGCTGGCACATCTATAGAAATCCCTTTTCGCTTTAATTGATCAGCCATGTTTAACGCTAAAATCGTCGGAACTTCTAAATCTTGAATTTGCGAAAAGAGTAATAAGTTTCTTTTTAAATTTTCAATATCAGCAACTACTACAATTACATCTGGCTTTTCTTCTTGATGCGTAGTCATCAAAGTTTTTAAAACAATGCTTTCATCTATAGAGGTGGGATTAATACTATAAGTACCAGGCAAATCAGTAATCGTTGCATTTTTACCATTAGGCAATTTACAAACCCCTTGTTTTTTGTCAACCGTAACACCAGGGTAATTTCCTACTTTTTGGTTTAACCCTGTTAACTGATTAAACAATGATGTTTTACCTGTATTAGGATTTCCAATTAAGGCTACATTAATACGATTACTCATCAGCTATAGTTTTATAATTGAAATTTGACAAGCTGTTTCTTTTCGAATCGCTAAATGACTTCCGTTTACACATATATACATTGGGTCTTTTAATGGAGCTATTTGAAGCAACTCTACTTCACTTCCGGGTAAACACCCCATTTCTAATAATTTCAACGGAATTTTATCCAAGCACTCTTCAGATATAATTCCTTTTTCCCCTAAATGTAACGATGCGATAGTACTCAAAAGATATATTTTTAGCTTGCAAATATACTAAAATAGAATCGTTCTAAACAGTATACAAACACAATATTATGATTTATTTAATAGGTTGCTCTCTCTATTTGATGTCTTATATTTGTAGTATGACTTTCGACGATATTCTTGGGCAAGAACATATAAAAAACCACCTACAGCAATCGGCTGAAAATAACAGAATTCCGCATGCACAACTCTTTGTTGGTAAAGAAGGTAGTGGTACTTTACCAATGGCAATTGCCTACGCTCAATTCTTATTATGTAACTTCTCCGACAATATAGAAGCTTGTAATATTAAATGTAGCAAACTACAACACCCTGATTTACATTTTGCGTTTCCTGTAACTACAAATGATTCTGTTAAAAAGCACCCAGTTAGTAATTTATTTTTAGATGATTGGAGGTCTTTTATAGAGGAGCAACCTTATGGAAGTTTGTTTAATTGGTTACAACATATTGGTGTTGAAAATAAACAAGGACAAATTGGTGTTGATGAAGCGGAAGACATTGTAAAAAAATTACAGTTAAAATCATACGAAGGTGGTTTTAAAGTAATGATTATTTGGATGGCAGAAAAGATGAACATTGCCGCCTCTAACAAATTATTAAAACTGATTGAAGAGCCACCTAGTAAAACTATTTTCATCCTTATTACTGAAGATGAAGAGCAAATTATTAATACCATAAAATCTCGATGTCAGGCATTGCACTTCCCAGCACTAAGTGAAAGTGACATAGCCAATGCTCTAACACAACAAAAAGAAATATCAGAGAACGAAGCAATAAAGATTGCTCATCAATCAGAAGGGAATTATAACAAGGCTCTACACATTTTAAACAACAATTCAAACGATTTAGTTTTTGAACAATGGTTTATTACTTGGATTAGGGCTGCATTTAGAGCCAAAGGAAATGCCGCTGTTATTCAAGATTTAATTGGTTGGTCTGAAGAAATTGCTAAATCTGGTAGAGAAACTCAAAAACAATTCTTACAGTATTGTTTGCAATTTTTTAGGCAAGCTTTACTTCTAAATTACGGAACGCCAGATTTAGTTTTTTTAGAAACTCAGTCTGCAAACTTCGAACTCGCAAAATTTGCTCCGTTTATTCATAGTGCTAATATCTTAATCATAGAAAAAGAAGTAAGTGACGCACAGTATCATATTGAAAGAAACGGAAATGCTAAAATTATTTTGTTAGATTTATCTATTAAACTAACGCGTCTTCTACACACTAAAGAAGAAAAAACCCAATCTTAACCATGAAAACAAAACACATAATTACCGCGCTTATTTTCGGAATACTTTTTGTTGCTTGTAAACAAGAAAAAAAAGGGCCGCTATTACAAGAATATTTGGTTGGAAATTGGGAAACAACATATTTGAAAATTGAATATTTAACTGCCAACGAAACCGATAGCACTTCTGTTTTTGAAGACGATTTTAGCAAACCTAATTCAGGAAAAGCACAATCTACCTATAACAGCGATGGTACTTTTTCTGCATGGTTTGTACAAGCCGATGGGAAAAAAGTTGGTGAAACTAACGGTAAGTGGAAAACTAGTAGAGATAGTTTATTTGTTGATTATCCGTATTTAGGAAAGCAAGTACAAGCTTGGTATAAAATTACACAAACTAACAATGGTTTTAGCGCTACCTCTACTTATGACTGGGATAATGATGGAGAAATAGATGATACTTTGCTTATGAGAACTAAAAAAATTGAATTATAAAATTGCGTATTTTCAATAACATATCACTTCGAATTAGAATTTTCCTGTCAATGATACTTTTAGTGCTATTGGCATCAATTTTAATTGTAATGGTTACCATATACCAATACGATGAGCAAACAAAAGATTATAATACTGCACGTTTTGAACGTAAAGAGTTTTCTACAAAACAAGACATTGAAATAGAACTCAAACGCAGAACCACATATCCAGTAACTACTGAGAATTTAGCTAAAATTTTTCAAGATAGAATTTACGATATAGCATACGTTCATAAACTTACAATTTCTATGTATGATATGGATGGAAAGTTGCTAAAATCTTCCATTCCTTATAATTTTGATAAAAAAGAAGGACAAGATCTTCCTAATGAAACTGTTAAAGATTTAGCCAACAACTCAAATCATAAAATTTTAAAAAGTAGAACTGAAAAAGGTATCACTTACCAATCTTCATACACTTACTTAAACGACCCTCGTTTTAAAAGGATTGGAATTTTAGAATTACAAATTGCACAAGATAATGAAGAGCAAAAACATGAACTACGAGAGTTCATTTCTCGTCTATCATTAGTTTATTTGCTAATGCTCATTATTGCCATTGTTTTAGCTTACTTTTTATCAACTTATATTACTAGATCCATTCAAACCATCTCGCAAAAAATAAACGAGACCCGTTTAAATAAGCGTAACGAAAAAATTACTTTAAACTCTGCTAGTTCAGAAATCAATTCGCTGGTTGCCGCTTATAACAATATGATTGACCAGTTAGAAGAAAGTGCTGTAAAACTAGCGCAAAGTGAGCGAGAACAAGCCTGGAGAGAAATGGCCAAACAGGTAGCTCACGAGATTAAAAATCCGTTAACACCTATGCGCTTGTCAGTACAAAGCTTTGAAAGAAAATTCAATCCAGAAGATCCTAATATCAAAGAAAAAATGTCTGAGTACAGCGAAACGCTTATTCAACAAATTGATGTAATGAGTTCTATTGCTTCTGCTTTTTCTGATTTTGCTAAAATGCCTACACAGCGTAAAGAAAAATTGAATGTAGTTGATATCGTTAAACACTCGTTAGATATTTTTACTGAAGATTACATACATTATTTCCCTCAAGAGAGAGAGCTGTATGCAAGTTTAGACAAAACACAGTTGATACGAATTGTCACCAACTTAGTTAAAAACTCAATTCAGGCAATAAAAGACACTGATAAAAATCCTAAAATAGAAGTTAAAGTTGCTTCTGAAGGAAATAGTGTTAAAATAACAGTTTCTGATAACGGAAAAGGTATTAGTGAAGAAAATAAGGAGTTAATTTTCGAGCCTAAATTTACTACTAAAACTAGTGGAATGGGCTTAGGACTATCTATCATAAAAAATATAATTGAAGCGTATGACGGTACAATATCCTTTACTTCAACTAAAGGAGTTGGAACTGTTTTTACTGTAATATTACCTAAAACATAAACATAGTATGAATTTTGAAAATATTTTAGTTGAACAAACTAACGCATTGGCAACTATTACCATTAACCGACCAAAAAAATTAAACGCTTTAAACAAAGCTACTATTGAAGAGCTTCATAATGCTTTTAAAGCCTTGGAAGAAGATGCTAGTATTAAAGTAATTATTATCACAGGTAGTGGAGAAAAAGCATTTGTTGCTGGAGCAGACATCTCTGAATTTGCACATTTCTCTGTTGAAGAAGGAGGAATGTTAGCAAGAAAAGGGCAGGAAATTTTATTTGATTTTGTTGAAAATTTATCAACTCCTGTTATTGCCGCTGTAAATGGTTTTGCTTTAGGTGGCGGACTAGAATTAGCAATGGCTTGTCATTTTAGAGTAGCTTCAGACAATGCTAAAATGGGACTTCCTGAAGTTTCTTTAGGAGTTATCCCTGGTTATGGCGGAACACAACGCTTGCCTCAATTAGTAGGTAAAGGAAAAGCCATGGAGTTAATTATGACAGCAGGTATGATTTCTGCTGATGAAGCTAAAGAAACTGGATTGATAAACCATGTAACTTCGCAAGAAGAATTATTACCTTTAGCTCAAAAAATAGCTTCAAAAATTATGCGTAACTCTTCTGTTGCCATTAGTGCGGCAATTAAAGCTGTAAATGATAATTTTAAAGACGGTGTGAATGGTTTTGAAAGCGAAATTACAGAGTTTGGAAACTGTTTTGGAACTGAAGATTTTAAAGAAGGGACTACTGCTTTTTTAGAAAAACGTAAACCTGAATTTCCAGGAAAGTAATTTTTTTTACTAAAGAAACAACTACAAAAAAATAGCATCTAAATTAAAACTTAGATGCTATTTTTACAATAAGGGGATTACATTAATAAAATGGGGGTTATTAACTGAAGCAAATATATACTAAATTCAACAACATCCAAATTTTAACATAAAATTTTTATTAAAATAACATATATTTTACATTCTAAACATAATAAATACTAAATAATTCCATTCCATTCTTTATAGAATTGTTCTAAAAAACCTTCCATATAAGCATGTCTTTGCTCCGCGATTGCTTTTCCTGTTGTAGTATTCATTTTATCTTTTAACAACAATAATTTCTCATAAAAATGATTAATAGTAGGTACTGTTGATTTTTTATATTCTTCTTTTGTCATTTTTAAATTAGGAGGAATTTCTGGATTGTACAATTCTCTATTTTTAAATCCACCATAATTAAAACAACGAGCTATTCCAACAGCTCCTATGGCATCTAATCGGTCTGCATCTTGGATAACATTTAACTCAGGAGAAGTGAAACTTTGTTTAAAGTTTCCTCCTTTAAAAGAGATATTGGTGATAATTTTTTCTATATGAGTAATTATTTCTTCTGATACTTGTTGACTTTCAAGAAAAGTTCTTGCTTTTTGCGGACCAACAGTTTCATCACCATCGTAAAACTTACTATCCGCTATATCATGCAACAATGCCCCTAAAGAAACTACAAACTTATCAACATTTTCATTTTTTGCAATTAATAAGGCGTTTTTATATACACGTTCAATATGAAAAAAATCATGCCCTCCTTCTGCTCCTTTCAAGGTCTCTTTTACAAACTCAATAGTATTCTGTATTATTTGTTCTCTGTTCATATTTCAAAAATAAAAATCCTGTACTTACAAGCACAGGATTTTAAACGTATTATTATAAATTTAAACTAAGCAATAACCGATGGCTTAACTAAGCCCTTAGCCACTAAATATTCTGCTATTTGAATTGTATTAGTTGCCGCTCCTTTACGTAAATTATCAGCAACAATCCACATATTTAAGGTATTTGGTTGAGATTCATCTCTTCTAATTCTACCTACAAAAACCTCATCTTTATTATTTGCTAGAATAGGCATTGGATATACATTATTTTGTACATCGTCTTGTACAATAACACCTTCGGTTTGCGTAAGTAACTTACGTACTTTATCTAATTCAAAATCGTTTTCAAACTGAACATTTACAGCCTCAGAATGTCCTCCTGCTGTTGGTATTCTAACCGCTGTAGCTGTTACTGCAAAAGAATCGTCTCGTAAAATCTTTTTAGGTTCTTTTACCAGCTTCATTTCTTCTTTAGTATATCCATTTTCTAAAAATACATCACAGTGTGGTAATGCATTTCTTCCAATAGGGTGCGGATATGCCATTTCGCCTTCAACTCCCGCTTCTTCATTATCTAATTGACGAACCGCTTTAACACCAGTTCCCGAAACTGATTGATACGTTGAAATTACCACACGTTTCATTTTATACTCTTTGTGTAACGGAGCTAATGCCATTACCAATTGAATCGTAGAACAATTTGGGTTTGCAATGATTTTATCTTCACTGGTTAATACATCTCCGTTAATTTCTGGAACAACTAATTTCTTCGTTGGATCCATTCTCCAAGCAGATGAGTTATCAATTACCGTTGTACCAACAGCTGCAAATTTAGGAGCCCATTCTAAAGAGGTATCTCCACCTGCTGAAAACAATGCAATGTCTGGTTGCATAGCTACTGCCGTTTGTAAACCTACTACTGTATAATTTGTTCCTTGAAACTCAATTTGATTTCCTACTGAACGCTCTGACGCAACAGGAATTAATTCTGTTACTGGAAAATTACGTTCTGCCAATACTTGTAACATTACATTACCTACCATTCCGGTAGCTCCTACCACTGCTACTCTCATTTTTTTGATTTTTGAGTATAAAATTTATTGTTTGTATGCTACAAAGGTTTAAAAAAAACAAATTGGTTGTATCTCTTTTGTTAGAAAAAATACGTTAAAATTTAAAAAATATACCATTTAGGCTTAAATAGTATTGTTTTAAACAGTAAAAATCAAAAAATCAGTACATTTGCACCGGTTTTCTAGAAAAACCACAACATTTTTGTTTAACTTAAAAAAGTATAGCATGCAACTGTACAACAAGTTAAGCGCAGAAGAACGCGCTAAATTAATTGATGATGCGGGTAAAGACCGTATTACTATCTCATTCTATCAATATCATAAGATAGAAAACCCAACTTTATTTAGAAATAAATTATTCCTTGAATGGAACGAACTAGATGTTTTAGGAAGAACATACGTTTCATACGAAGGAATCAATGCTCAAATATCTGTTCCCTCAGAAAACTTTCTAGCGTTAAAAAAACAACTAGATAGTATTTCTTTTTTAAATGGAATTCGTTTAAACGTAGCTATTGAGCACGATAATAAATCGTTTTTAAAACTAAAAGTAAAAGTTCGTAACAAAATTGTTGCTGACGGATTAAACGATGACACTTTTGACGTTACTAACAAAGGAGTTCATTTAAATGCAAAAGAGTTTAATGAAATGCTAGCAGATCCAAATACGGTTTGTGTAGATATGCGTAACCATTACGAAAGTGAAATTGGACATTTTGATGGTGCAGTAACCCCAGATGTTGATACGTTTAGAGACTCGTTAGATATTATTGAAGAAGATTTAAAAGACCATAAAGAAGATAAAAACTTATTAATGTATTGTACAGGTGGAATTCGATGCGAAAAAGCTTCTGCCTACTACAAACATAAAGGCTTTAAAAATGTTTTCCAACTTGAAGGTGGAATTATTGAATATACTCGTCAGGTAAAATCAGAAGGTTTAGAAAACAAATTTTTAGGTAAGAATTTTGTTTTTGACCACCGAAGAGCTGAAAAAGTTTCTGATGATGTAATTGCCAATTGTCATCAATGTGGAAAACCTTGCGACACACATACCAATTGTGCTAACGAAGGTTGTCACTTATTATTCATTCAATGTGATGAATGTGCTGAGAAAATGGAAAACACCTGTTCTCCTGAATGTCAAGACATCATTCATTTACCATACGAAGAGCAAAAAGAATTGCGTAAAGGGAAACACGCAAGCAATAAGATATTTAAAAAAGGACGTTCAGAAGCTTTAAAATTTAAAAAGTAATGCAAAAGATTGAGTTAATGGCTCCTGCTGGTAATTTTGAATCGTTACAGGCAGCTTTAGACAATGGATGTGATTCTATATATTTTGGTGTAGAGCAATTAAATATGCGTGCTCGAGCATCTATTAATTTTACCTTAGATGATTTAGAAGAAATATCACGTAGGTGTTCAGAAAAAAATATTCGTACCTATTTGACTTTAAATACGATTGTTTATGATCATGATTTATCGATTGTAAAAACTTTAATCAAAAGAGCCAAAGAAGCTAATATTACTGCGGTAATTGCAATGGATCAAGCTGTAATTGCAATGGCTAGAGCAGAAGGTATGGAAGTCCACATTTCTACTCAAATTAACATTACCAATATAGAAACGGTTAAGTTTTATGCCATGTTTGCTGACACTGTGGTATTGAGTAGAGAATTGAGTTTACGTCAAGTAAAAAAGATTACCGAACAAATTGAAAAAGAAGAAATCAAAGGACCTTCTGGTCGTTTGTTAGAAATTGAAATTTTTGGTCACGGAGCACTTTGTATGGCTGTTTCTGGGAAATGTTATATGAGTTTGCATTCACACAACTCATCTGCAAATAGAGGAGCCTGCAAACAAAATTGTCGTAAAAAATATACAGTGATTGATCAAGAATCTGGTTTTGAAATGGAATTAGATAATGAGTACATCATGTCTCCAAAAGATTTATGTACGATTGATTTCTTAGATCAGGTTGCTGATGCTGGAATTAAAGTATTAAAGATTGAAGGTCGTGGTCGTGCTCCTGAATATGTTGCCAAAGTAATTAAATGTTACCGTGATGCCATTGACAGTTTATATAATGGAACTTACGATAAAGAGAAGGTGATTAGCTGGATGCAAGAATTGGAAAAAGTGTACAATCGTGGTTTCTGGAACGGGTATTACTTGGGGCAAAAATTAGGAGAATGGAGTAAAGAACCTGGTTCACACGCTACTCAAAAGAAAGTATACTTAGGAAAGGGAATGCATTATTTTCCTAAAGCAGAAGTTGGAGAGTTTAAGATTGAAGCCTACGATTTAGCAATTGGCGATACTATTCTAATCACAGGACCTACTACAGGTGCTCAAGAAATGGAATTAAAAAGCATGTTTGTAAATGATAAGGAAGCACAAACTGCTACCAAGGGTGATGAAGTTACTATGAAACTAGACTTCAGAATTCGCCCATCAGACAAGTTATACAAAATTGTAAAAACCGAATTTGCTAAAAACTAATGGTTGTAATTACGTTACAAAGAAATAAATGTATTGGTTGTAATTATTGTGTAGAGTTAGCTCCCGCACAATTTCAAATGTCTAAAAAAGACGGAAAATCTGTTTTACTGCATTCAACTGAGAAAAAGGGTTTCTTTACCATAAAATCACACGACGATAGTATTTTTGAAGCTTCACACGAAGCCAAGAAAGCATGTCCAGTTAAAATTATTGAGGTAAAACAAGTATAACTTTATACCAAAAGAACAAAGACATCTTATAAAGCTCTCTTAATCTTAAGAGGGCTTTTATTATTTTTACAGAATGGAATTACAACCTCCTTTTCGTAAAATTATTCATGTAGATATGGATGCCTTCTATGCATCTGTTGAGCAATTGGATAATCCTGAATTACGAGGAAAACCTGTTGCTGTTGGTGGTAGCGAAGTTCGCGGTGTGGTTTCTGCTGCCAGTTACGAAGCTAGAAAATTTGGAGTTCGTTCTGCCATGAGTGGTGTGTTGGCTAAACAAAAATGTCCGCATATCATTTTTGTCCCTCCAAGATTTGATCGTTACAAAGAAATTTCTTCTAAAATTAGGAAGATATTTTACGATTATACCGATTTGGTAGAACCTCTATCGCTAGACGAAGCCTATTTAGATGTTACTGAAAACAAAAAAGGAAATCCGTCGGCTAGCATGATTGCCCAAGAAATTCGACAACGAATTTGGGAAGAATTAGAACTACGAGCGTCGGCAGGAGTTTCCATTAATAAATTTATAGCCAAAGTAGCTTCTGATATTAATAAACCTAACGGACAAAAAACTATCAACCCAGAAGAGGTTCTTGAATTTTTAGAGCAACTTCCTGTAAATAAGTTTTATGGAGTAGGTAAAGTTACCGCTGCAAAAATGCATAACCTTGGTATTTTTACAGGCCTAGATTTAAAGCAAAAATCATTGGAAGAGCTTTCTAAATTATTTGGAAAGTCTGGAGTACATTATTACAATATTGTTAGAGGCATTCATAATTCAGCAGTAAAACCTAATCGAATTCGAAAGTCAATCGCTGCTGAAACTACTTTTAGAGAAAATCTATCTTCAGAGGTTTTTATGTTAGAACGTCTTGATAAAATTGCTGACGAACTAGAACGTCGAATGAAAAAATCAAATACTAAGGGAAAAACCGTAACTCTTAAAATTAAATACAGTGATTTTACGCAACAAACACGTAGTAAAACTACCAACCATTACCTACAATTAAAAAAAGAGTTCTACCCAATTGTAAAAGAGTTATTGTACCAAGATACACTTAATAACTCTGTTAGGTTATTAGGGATCTCTTTTAGTAATTTAAATACTGAGAAAACTGAACCTGTTTGGGTACAGTTACGATTTGATTTTTAAAGTATTGGTATTTTCAACGAAACTTTGGTGCCTTTAGGGTTTCCTTCTTTGTCAATTATATCTGTATAAATTAATGAATAATTATTAGCATATTCGTTGGCAAAGTTTCGTAATCGTTCTTTGGTTAAATCTATACCTATAGATCTGCGATTTAGCGACTTGTTTTTTCTAATTTTCATAGCCGCGTCCCTACCAATTCCATTATCTACAATATCAATTTGTATAAATTCGTCTGATATTTTTGTAACTGACAACGAAACTTCTTTTTTTCCTTTCTTAGATGAAAGTCCATGCCAAATAGAATTTTCTAAGAAAGGTTGCAATATAAGTGGTGGAACTTTTATTCTTTCAATATTTACACCTTCATCTACTTTTTCTATATAGTTTACTTCGTTAGATAGTCGAATATTTTCAATACTCATATATAAATTCATTGTTTTTAGTTCTTCACTTAATGTTACCTCCTTTACAGATGAAGATTCTAAAATACTTCGAATTAGTTTTGAAAACTTATTTAAGTAATATACAGCATTTTTCTGCTCATTATTAATAACGTATAGTTTTATTGAATTTAATGCATTAAACACAAAGTGTGGATTCATTTGAATTCTTAGAGCTTCTTGCTCTAACATTAGTATTTTCTTATCATTATTCAATAAGCGTTGCCTATAAATTGAGTATAATAACACCCCTAATAAAGCTATTGAAACTAATGCTATAATTAAAACATTTCTATTTCTTAATAGTTTTAATTTAGCTATTTCATTCTCTTTTGCTAGACTCTTTATTTTATTATTACTTACTTCATTATCATACTTATTAATAAGGTTATTAACGTATAAAATGTTCTTATCGTTAAATGTTTTTCTCTCTCCTTCTATAGCTTTTTTATAAAAGCTATATGCTTTTTCATAATTCCTCTTTTTTTCATATAATTCAGATAAATATAGATTAGAATGGTTTACTCCTGATGGAATTTTATGTTTATTAGCAACTTCTAAACTTTCTTCTAAGTATACTTTTGCTTTATCTAAACTATCTAATTTTAATAATACGTTTCCAAATGTAACATAGACATCTGAAGTATAATAATGATTACCAATACCTTCAGAAACAGATACTACTTCGTTTATGTATTTGTATGCCTCCTTATATTTACCCTGTAATAATAAAACCTTGCTAATACTAGTATGACAAATTACCTTACCTATACTCGAATTATTTTCAATATTATATTGTAATGATTTATTATAATGTTCCAAAGCAGCATCTATATCACCAAGGTTTTGGAAAGCAAGCCCTATATTTTGATGATTAATAGCTAAACCTCTTTTATCATTTGTTTTTTCTTGAATTAAAATTGATTTTTTAAACTTTTCTAATGCTAATTGATATTGTTTAAGAGCTAAGTATATATTACCAATACTATTATTTGATATACTAATACTAATTTTAGTATCAACATCAGGAAACTCAATCTTATCAGCTAACTCCAGTGCCATTTGATGATAATTCAATGCACTCCTAATCTTATCTTGTCGTCGATATACTACGCCTATTTGATTTAAGGTAACAATTTCTGCGTTTACATCCTTAATTTCTTTTGATAAATCAAGTGCTCTAATATGGCTTTTTATAGAACTATCAAAAAAAGAATTATTTCGATAATATTTACCTAACAAGTTATAGGCATGTATTTCCCCTAATTTATAACCTACTTTTTTACTTTTATTTAAAAGAAAAGTTATTTCTTCTTCCTCAAAGTTTTTACGTTTAAAAAGGCGCTGTAAGTCATAATAATTATCTATTTTTTTTTCAGTAGCTAATTTAATTAAACTATCTATTGTGTTTTTGTCTCTTTGTGAAAAACCCAAAAAAACAATGAAAAATAAAAAGGTTGTAATTATTAATTTTTTCATTTAAAACTTCTCAAGAAAATCAGATTTTCTCTGTCTAGAAACAGGAATCTTATGGTTATTTTCTAACACAACATAGCCGTCAGACTTCAAAAATTCTTTTATTTTATTCAAGTTAATAATATATGAGTTGTGTATTCTAAAAAAATGATCTTCGGGGAGTAATTGATTTATTTCTTTTAGTTTTTTTGTTACTACTATTTTTTTATTAGTTCCTGTAGTATATATTGTTGAATAATTACCGTCAGATTCTACAAATAAAATCTCATCTTGAGCTAGAAAAACTAATTTTCCATCAGTATTAATGGTAATCTTTCTTCTATTAAATTTTTTATTAAAACTTGATAATATTTTTTCTACCTTTTCAGTATTATTATTATTCTTATAATGTTGTTTAATTCTTCCTATTGTTTCTTCCAAATCATCGGAATCAATAGGTTTCAGCAAATAATCTATAGCTTGGTTTTTTAAAGCCTTTATAGCATACTCATTATATGCTGTAGTAATGATTATAGCGAAATTTTTATTCTCTAATTTTTCTAGTAATTGAAACCCATCCATCGTAGGCATTTCAATATCTAAAAAAAGACAATCGATAGTATTCTCGTTAATAAATTTAATTGCTTTTTCTGCTATTGTAAATGTTTCTATGATTTCTATATCATTTTCAAAGGTTGACAATTCCCAAGAAAGTCCTTGTATTGCTTTAGGTTCATCATCAACTATAACTGCTCTCAACATTTTATATACATTTGTACCAAATGTAACAGATAATATTTTAAAAAAGAAATGTCAAGCATAGCTTTTGTTACAAAAAATTAAAGCTAAATGATTTCTGTATATATTTTTTACCATTTACACATAAAAGCACACCATTTATACATCCTTTACTCTAAAAAAGATTCTTTTATATGATATTTGTAGTGTAATACACAAGGGGAATCATATTGATAAATTGGGGGATTAATCAATAATGATATTAAGTTATAAAAACACCACTTTAAAGTGGTGTTTTTTTATATATAAATTTCAATGTTCGTTTAATTTATATGCACAAAAAAAGCTCAACTAAATTAAATTTAGTTGAGCTTTTTATCTTATCCTAATCAGTTAGTTTCCTAAGCCTCAAATGGAGTAACAGAAACGTATGATTTATTATCTCTTTTCTTTTGGAATTTTACAACACCATCAACTTTAGCATGTAAAGTATGATCTTTTCCCATGTAAACATTTTCACCTGGATTGTGTTGAGTTCCTCTTTGACGAACAATAATGTTACCTGCAATAGCAGCCTGTCCTCCAAAAATCTTTACTCCTAATCGTTTCGATTCTGATTCACGACCGTTCTTCGAACTACCGACACCTTTTTTATGAGCCATCTTTGTAAGTTTTTAAAGTTAATTATTTACTTAATGCTTCAATTAATTCTGCTTTCTTTAAAGAAGTGTATCCTGAAATACCTTTTTCTTTAGCTAAAGCTTTTAATTCTGCAACAGTCATTGAACTTAAATCTGTCGATTCTTCTTTAACCTCTGTTTTAGGAGTTTCTTTTTTAGCTGATGCCTTTTTAACTCCTGATGCAGAAATCCCTTCGATTTGGATTTCAGTTAAATACTGTCTGTGTCCATTTTTCTTTTTGTAACCTTTTCTTCTTTTCTTTTTGAAAACGATTACCTTATCACCTTTTAAGTGACCTAAAATCTTTGCAGTTACTCCTGCACCTTCTATAGCTGGGGCGCCAATAGTTACGTTTCCTTTATCTTCAATAAGCATTACATTATCAAAAGTTACTTTTGATCCTTCTGCTTCTGGTAAACGGTGTACGTATACTTTTTGGTCTTTTGCTACTTTAAATTGCTGCCCTGCTATCTCTACGATTGCGTACATACTATTTGTTTTGCGTTTATACTTTATTCACACTTTCTTAATAAAAATGCGGGTGCAAATATACATTTTTTACTTCAAAAAAAAATGTATTACTCAGAAAATTACTCTTTTAAGATAAAAAAGTTTAATTTTTATTGTTTTGAATGTAACAATTACTATAACTTCACGTCACATACACGAAAATATTAAAAATTAAACTTTAATCAATGAGAAAAAGAGTTATCACTCTAGCTTCAGCTTTTATAGCATTTCATTTTACGTATGCTCAAAAAGTTGATTTTGAAGAGTATGATTTAAGCAATGGAATGCATGTTATTTTACATCAAGATAATACAGCACCAGTAGTAACAACATCTGTTATGTACCATGTAGGCGCGAAAGATGAGCAACCAAATAGGACAGGAATGGCTCACTTTTTTGAGCATTTATTATTTGAGGGTACAAAAAACATAAAAAAAGGAGAGTGGTTTAAAATAGTTTCCTCTAATGGAGGTACTAATAATGCTAACACTACCGATGATAGAACTTATTATTACGAGGTTTTTCCTTCTAATAATTTAGAATTAGGCTTATGGATGGAGTCTGAACGCTTATTACACCCAATTATTGGTCAAGAAGGTGTAGATACACAAAATGAGGTTGTAAAAGAAGAGAAGCGCTTACGTGTAGACAACCAACCTTACTCTCGTTTTTTAGAAAATGTTAAGAAAAACATGTTTAAAAAACATCCATATAAGGGAACTACTATAGGTAAGATGGAACATTTAGATGCTGCTACCTTAGAGGAATTCTTAGCATTTAATAAAAAATATTATGTTCCAAACAATGCTACTTTGGTAGTTGCAGGAGATTTTGAGCTTAAAGAAGCTAAACGACTTATAAAAGATTATTTTGAGCCTATACCTAGAGGTAAAGATATAGTAAGAAATTTTCCGAAAGAAGACCCTATTACAAAAGAGTTTTTTGCCAAAGCTTACGACCCTAACATTCAAATACCTGCAATTATGGCTGCTTATAGAACTCCTTCTATGAAAACCAGAGATGCTAGAGTGTTAGATATGATTTCTACTTATTTAAGTGGTGGAAAAAGCTCTGTACTTTATAAAAAATTAGTTGATACTAAAAAAATGGCTTTACAGGCTGGTGCAATAAACCTAAGTCAAGAAGATTATGGGACCTATATTTTATTTGCACTTCCGCTAGGAAATAACTCTTTACAAAGTTTAGTAAAAGAAATTGATGAAGAGGTTGTAAAACTTCAAACAAATTTAATTTCAGAAAAAGATTATCAAAAGCTACAAAATAAATTTGAAAACAACTTTGTGAATGCAAACTCAAGTGTAGAAGGTATTGCTAATTCATTAGCTCGCTACAATGTATTGTATGGTGATACTAATTTAATAAATACTGAAATTGATATTTATAGATCAATTACACGTGAGGAAATTAGAGACGTAGCAAAAAAATACTTAAACACTAACCAACGTTTGGTAATGGAATATTTACCAGAATCAAAAAAATAATTCAGTAATAAGACATTCAGTATGAAAAAAATAATAATAGCAGCATTAGCAGTTGTAAGCATGTCTTTTGCTGTAAATGCTCAAATAGATAGAAGTGTACAACCAAAGCCAGGGCCAGCTCCTAAAATTAAGTTAGGGAAAGCCGAAAAGTTCAAATTAAACAATGGTTTACAAGTAATTATGGTTGAAAACCATAAATTACCAAGGGTTTCTGCTTCATTAACAATTGATAACCCTATTTATTTAGAAGGTGATAAAACAGGTGTTTCTCAGGTTATGGGAGACATGCTAGGTAACGGCACAACAAATATGCCTAAAGATGAGTTTAATGAAAGGGTTGATTACCTTGGAGCAAATGTTTCTTTTAGAAGCAATGGAGCCTCAGTAAGATCATTAACAAAGTATTTTGGAGAGGTTTTAGGCTTAATGGCTGACGGGGTTAAAAACCCTAAATTTACACAAGAAGAATTCGATAAAGTAATTGAACGTACTTTAGAAGGAATTAAATCTAACGAAAAAAGTGTAGAAGCTGTTGCTAGAAGGGTTGAAGATGCTTTAGTATATGGTAAAAATCATCCGTATGGCGAGTTCATAACTAAAGAAAGTATTAAAAATATTACACTACAAGATGCAAAAAACAATTATAACACCTACTACAAGCCAAATAACGCATACCTTGTAATAGTTGGAGATATTAACCCTACTGAGACTAAAAAATTAGTTAAGAATTTATTCAGCGATTGGAAAAAAGGAACCATACCTACCACTAGCTACAATGTACCTACCAATGTTGAAACTACTGAAATTAATTTTATAAACATGCCAAATGCAGTACAATCTCAAGTAGCTGTAATTAACACAGTTGATTTAACATTAGGTGATAAAGATTATTACGCAGCTCTATTAGCAAATAATATTTTAGGAGGCGGTGGTACTGCACGTTTATTCATGAACTTACGTGAAGATAAAGGCTATACATACGGGTCTTATTCGAATCTTTCACAAGATAAAAATAAAAATGCTGGTGTTTTTAAAGCAAGTGCAGCTGTAAGAAATATAGTTACAGATAGTGCTGTTGTAGAAATTCAAAAAGAAATTAATAAAATTCGTTATCAAAAAGTAACACCTGAAGAATTAAAAAATTCAAAAGCTGAATATATAGGTAGTTTTGTACGTAATGTTCAAAAACCATCTGTAGCAGCGAATTTTGCATTAAATATTGCTCGTTATAATTTGCCAAACAATTTTTATGAAAAATATTTAGAAAATATCAACTCTGTTACTTTAGACGATGTACAAAACGCAGCAATTAAACATTTCAGAGGAGATAAAGCTCGTATAATTATTACAGGTAAAGGAATTGATGTTTTAAAGAACTTAGAAAAAACATCAGAATATAAAATAAATTATTTTGATGCGTATGCTAACCCTACTAAAAAACCTGAAATGAGCTTACCTATTCCTGAAGGAACTACAGCAAGTTCAGTTATTAACAATTACTTTAAGGCTATTGGAGGATTAGATAAAGTAGGAAACGTGAATTCTTTAATGATTTCTTCTGAAGCAAAAGTTCAAGGAATGCAATTAAGTTTAGTCCAAAAAAGCGCTACTCCTAATAAATCTTCTGTAGTTGTTTCTATGATGGGCAACGTAATGCAAAAAGTAATTTTTGACGGAACTAAAGGATATCAAGAAGTTCAAGGTCAGAAAAAAGAAATGACAGGTGAAGATTTAGAAGAAGTTAAAAACACTGCTGCTCCTTTTGCTGACAAAGCTTATAAAACAGGCACTTTGGACAGAATTGAGCCTATAGACGGAAACAATGCTTATGTGATTAAACATGGTAAAAAAGAAATCTTTTATGATGTAAAATCTGGGTTAAAGGTTAAAGAGGTTAAAACCGCTAAAGGACCACAAGGAGAAATGAAAGTACCTGTTGTTTTTTCAGATTACAAAGAAGTAAATGGAATTAAATTCCCTCATAAAATGATTCAAAAGAATGGACCAATGACTTTTGAGTTCATCACGAAAGAAATTAAAATTAATGAAGGGGTTTCTGACGCTGATTTTAAATAATAGTTAGACTTAACTATAAAAACTAAAAAAAGAGCCAAAATATAATATTTTGGCTCTTTTTATTTAAGTCATTTTTAAAATTATCTTGCTTTATTTACCAACCAAACTCCAAGCAGAATAATTCCTCCCGCTAACAACTGAATTAAACTTAATTTTTCTCCATCAATAATTCCCCACATTACAGCAACTGCTGGAATTAAATATGTTACAGAAGCTGCAAAAACAGGAGATGATAAATGCACCATTTTATTAAATAACACTTTTGCTACTCCTGTACCTACAACAGCTAATATTGCTACATAACCCAATGCAGAAGTTGTTTCTGCTGTTATTGCAAAAGTTGAAAAAAAGCCAGAAAACGCTAAAACGATAAATGCTGGAACAGTAAGCACTACAAAATGTCCAACTGTTATTGCTAAAGCATCCAAATCAAATAAGTATTTTTTTATTGTATTAACGTTAAAAGCATAACCTATTGACGCAACTACTACTAATAATGCATACCAGTAATTTTGGTTAGGATTTAACTCTGCTCCTTTTAAAATTAAAATTAAAGTACCTATTAAGCCTATTAAAATTCCAACTAATTGTTTCTTTTTAAAAGAAAACCCAAAAACTAATGCTCCAAAAACAAAAGTGTTAAAAGGGGTAAGCGAATTTAAAATAGCAGCTATTGAGCTATCTATTCCCTGTATTGCAAATGCGAATAGAAATACAGGAAAAAAAGTTCCTAAACCAGCCGTAATTATCACATACTTCCAGTGTTTTTTTTGAATTCTTTTTAAACTCTTAAACCCAACTAACAATAAAAAAAATGCTGTAATTAACATTCGTAAAGCACCTACCTGAATTGGAGTTAATCCTATCAAGGCTTTTTTCATTAAAATAAAAGAACTTCCCCAAACTAGCGAAAGCACAATTAAAAACAACCATTTTTGTTGTTGATTATTCATTTTCAATAATTTTAAGCACAAAAGTCGTTTATTTCTATTTTTAATTTTGATTTTATTGATAAATTTGCTGAATAACTCAATAAATAAAAATGATGAAAATTCAGAAAATACTATTTGCTTTAGTTATCGTAAGTTTTTTAGCTGTTGGATGTAAAAATGAAGCTAAAAAAGAGGAGGTTACTCAAGAACAAAAAACTGAAATTGCTGCTAATGCTAAAGAACTTTCTTTAAGTATTTCAGGAATGACTTGTGAAATAGGATGTGCTAGAAAAATAGCTTCTGACTTAAGTAAGAAAGAAGGCGTTTTAGAAGCAAACGTTGTTTTTAATGATAGTATTGCAACTATTAAATATGATGCTAACAAAACAAACAAAACTAATTTAATTGCTTTTGTTGAAGGAATTGGTAGCGGTGACATGTACAAGGCTTCAGAGATTACAAAAAAAGAAGAAGAATAACCTTGCTACATCTTAATTTAGCGTAAATAAGATTCAATTTAAACAATATCGAAAGCTCCTTAATAAGGAGCTTTTTTTATGCCTTTTAAGTATCTTTGCTAAAACTTTTCGTCAGATGAAGAAACATTTTCCTCTCATTGTAAAAATCTCGTTGATTGCTGTATATGTTATTTTTCTAGCCGGTTCTGTTGTTCGTATGACAGGTTCAGGAATGGGGTGTCCTGATTGGCCAAAATGTTTCGGGTATTACATCCCACCAACTTCTGAAGAAGAAATTACTTGGCAACCTAATTACGAGTACAAAAAAGGAATGATCATCGTAAAAGATGAAGCGTTATTTGTCGCTGGTCATAACATAAAAACCACTGATGAATTTAACGCTAACAACTGGGAAAAGTACACCAAACACGATTACGCTAAGTTTAATAAATTTCATACTTGGACGGAATATATTAACCGATTGAGTTCTGCTCTGGCGGGTATTCCTTTTCTATTTTTAATTTTTGTTTCTGTTAAATTTTGGAAAGAAAGCAAACAAATAACTCTTTTATCTTTCGGAGCTTTCTTTTTAATGTTGTTTGAAGCTTGGTTAGGAAAAACTGTTGTAGACTCAAACCTAAAACCAACAATTATCACCATTCATATGGTTGGTGGTTTAGTTATTGTTGCTTTGTTATTATGGTTGCTTTACATCGTTTCTGATCGAAAAAAAACACCCTCCAAATACAATTCAGTATTTAGTAAGTTGGTAATTCTTTCAGCTATATTTTCATTAATTCAAATTGCTTTAGGAACTCAGGTTCGCCAATTTATTGACGAACAAGTAAAACTACATGGGTTTGAAAACAAACATTATAGCTTGATGGATCCGAACATTAAATTTTACATCCATCGTTCATTTACTATAGCTATTGTATTGGTAAATCTTGGATTATTCTACTTAAATCAAATAAAAAATTTAGGATATAAACTAGTAAATTGGATAGTTTTCTTAATCTTTTTAGAAACGATTACAGGTATTTTAATGTACTATGCAGAATTCCCTTTAGGAACACAAGCTGTGCACTTATTATCAGGTGCTATTTTATTCGGATTACAATTTTATTTATGGCTACAATCTAGGAAAGTAACGATTCAATAGCTTAATCTTTCCATTCCAACGTCTCCATCATATGAATCATATCTTTTTTAATATATTCAACTGCTGGTAAAATAGAATCGTAATTTGGTTTGGTATAAAAGAATAAAGACCCTTTTAAAAAGTGTTTAGAGCTATCTGTTGCGTGAAACTGCACTTGTGATGCAGCATTCCCTAAAATTTGGTATAAACTTCCGTAAACTTTTGTATTTGGATTTGCATATTCTACTGGAGCAGTAATTTGATCTGCTTTAATAGCATGTTCAAATACTAGTTTTTCAGATTCTATTAATAACTCTCTTAAATTTCCTTCAATAGGGCGATATGTGATATCTACCGATGCTTTTAAACTTGGATACTCAATTTTTATCCAGCCTTTCGGTAAATCTTTGGTTTGAGCTATTTGAGCTATTTCAAACGCATATGGTTTATTTAAATTTTCTTTTTTATAAACCTTATCAGGATACTCTAAACTTAGATAACCTTTTGGCTTAGGTAAGGTTTCCTCACCACAACTTATTAAAAATATTGCTGATATCAGCAAAGAGAGTTTACGCATTTCGGGTAACTTTTACTTGTTTTATACGTTTTTTAGCCAACGCTTCAATAGTAAACGTATAATTACTAAAGTTTATTTTTTCACCTTTTTTTGGAAATTTACCTGAGACTTCTAAAATAAAACCTGCTATAGTTTCACTTTCTCCTTTAGCCTCTTCAAATTTTTCCTCATCTTCATCTTCTAAGACACGGCAAAAATCTTTAATAGTTATTTTTCCTTCAAAAATATAATTATTTTCATCAAGTTTCGAGTAAGTGAGGTCTTCATCGTCAAATTCATCATTGATATCACCTACTATTTCTTCTATTACATCTTCTAATGTTACAATTCCGCTTGTACCACCGTACTCATCGACTACAATTGCCAAATGTTTTTTCTTTTCTTGAAACTCTACTAGCAAATCATCTAGTTTTTTATTTTCTGGCACAAAAAATGGTTCTCTCAACAACTTTTGCCACTTAAACGTTTTCTTACTCAAGTGCTCTAATAAATCTTTAGCATATAAAACTCCAGTAATATTATCAATACTTTCATGATATACTGGATTTCTTGAATATCCGTTTTTTAAAATAGTTTGTAACACCTCTTCGTAACTAGTATCATCTGCTATTGCACACACATCTGTTCGAGGCTTCATAATTTGTACCGTTTCAGTATTCCCAAAACTTACAATCCCTTCTAAAATCTTTTGTTCTTCTTTAGTCGTTGCGTCATCAGATGTTAACTCCAATGCTTGTGACAAACGCTCTACAGAAAGGTTATTATTCTTATTGCCAAGCTTGTTTTCAACAACACTTGTTAATCTAATAAGCGGTAAACTTAAAGGTGTAAGTAAAGTGTTTAATGCTAAAATAGGTTTTGACATAAACTCTGCAAACTGTAATGATTTTCTACTAGCATATACTTTAGGTAACACTTCACCAAATAATAAAATTAAGAAAGTAACAAGAATCACTTCTACCAAAAACCTCAAAACATCTGATAAACCAATAAAAAACACTCTACCAATACTTGCAAAGAGTAATACAATAAGAATATTAATAAAGTTATTTGTTATTAAAATGGTCCCTAATAACTTTTTAGGATCTTGAAGCAGTTTTACTACAGTGTTTTCTTCTTTGGAATTCGCTGATAACTCATCTAATTCTGTTTGCGAAATTGAAAAGAAAGCAACTTCAGTTCCTGAAACTAATGCAGAACAAATCAATAATAAAAGTAACAACAAACAGTTGATAGCAGTCAACCAATCAAAACTTGATAATACTAAAAGTAAAGGTTCGGGTTCTGGGTCCAATTTTTAAAATTTAATTAAACTAAAACGGTAAATCATCATCTTCTTCATTACCTACATTTGGTGGTGTATGATTAGGAGCTCCTTGAGTAGGCACCACATTTGGTTGTGCATTGTTTGGATCTTTTTTCGTTGATAAAAACGTCATGTCTTGTACATGAATTTCGGTTGTATACCTTTTTTGTCCATCAACTTCATACTGTCGTGTTTTTATACGCCCTTCACAATACACTCGATCTCCTTTAGTTAAGTATTTTTCACAAATTTCTGCTAGTTTATTACGTACAACTACATTATGCCATTCAACATTTGTTATTCTTTCTCCTGTTTGTCGGTTGGTGTAGGTTTCATTGGTTGCTAAAGGAAATCGCCCTATTGAGTTTCCTCCTTCAAAATAATGCATTTTTACCTCATCACCTAAATGCCCTATTAAAATGACTTTATTTATTGTTCCTGCCATAGCATTATAATTTTGCGTAAAATCAAATATACAAATTTTAAGATTCTTTGCTTAAATATTCCTCTAAAAACTTATCAATTAACACTGGTACTGGATATTTTTTTACTACAGCCCAATCCATCGTTTGTTCATTAACTTTCCTAGTTTTTATTATCCAAAACTTAGTAATTAAGTGTTGATGCGATAGTTTATGAATAATATCTTCAGTATTAAAAAGAGAAATTGTAGTTTCTTCTGGGAAAAGCATTGTAAACTGTTTATTTTTCACTAATTCTTCTTCGCTTGTTTTCTTTTGTGTCTCCACTAAAGGAAATTGATACAATCCTTGCCATATACCTTTACCCTTTCGTTCTTCTAAAACAGTTTCATTTTCTTCTGTTATTGGAACCAAATAATTAAAATATCTTTTTTTAATTTTTGTTTTTTTCTCTTTTACTGGAAGCTCTTTTATTTGATTTTTTGCTAAAGCCACACAGCCATTAGCTAATGGACATTTATTACACAGAGGATTTTGAGGTTTACAATGCATCGCTCCAAAATCCATTATAGCTTGATTATACACATCCGGTTGTGAGGTATCAATAAGTGTTTGCGCCAACTCCTTAAACTCTTTAATTCCCTTAGTTGAATTTATTGGGGTACTTATGCCGAAATAACGAGAAAGAACTCTGTACACATTACCATCAACAACAGCAACTGGTTCTTTAAAGCAAATGGAAGCAATAGCTGAAGCCGTATAATCTCCCACGCCTTTTAACTTAATCAACTCTTTGTACGAACTAGGAAACATACCTTTTAATTCATTTGCCACGAATTTAGCTGTAAAATGTAAATTTCTCGCCCTAGAGTAGTAACCTAAACCTTGCCATAATTTTAACACTTCACTTTCATCTGCTTTTGCTAAATCAAACACTGTTGGAAATGCCTTTGTAAACTTTAAGTAATAAGGCAAACCTTGTTCTACTCTGGTTTGTTGTAGCATTATTTCACTCAACCAAATAAAATAAGGATTCTTTGTCTCTCTCCAAGGAAGACTCCTTTTATTCTCACCATACCAACAAATCAATTTAAAAACCAAAAAAAAAAACACTATTTAAATTAAAAAAAACACAACAAACAAAAACACAATTACATTATAACCACTTAAAACAACAAAAAACAAACAAAAACATAATTTAGTTAGTTTTTTTTTACAAAAAAGTAGGGTAAAAATACTTTAAACTGTTATTACTTCTGATAATGAAGGGGAAAATTTATTTTTTTCCGGGTACTAATTTAAATAATTTAATTAATGAAATCTAAATTCATGCTAACACTATTTATAGTGTTACTTGGGCGAATAACATACGCTCAAGAAAAAAGTATTTCTGGTACAATTTCCGACACAACTGGACCTCTTCCTGGTGTTACTGTTTTAATTAAAAACACAACCAAAGGAACAGAAACAGATTTTGATGGAAATTATACCATTAGAGTAAATCAAGGAGATGTACTTGTTTTCAGTTTTATTGGAAAAAAGACTACTGAAGTAAAAGTACTAAACCAATCCGTAATTAATTTAGTATTAGAAGATGACGCTAACATTCTTAATGAAGTAGAAGTTATCGCTACTGGTTACGACAAAATAAACAAAAAAACCTTTACGGGTTCCGCCGTCTCTGTAGGGATAGATGATCTTAAATTAGATGGAGTTGTAGATGTAACTCGCATGTTAGAAGGTAGAGTTGCAGGGGTTAACATTCAAAACCTTTCAGGAACATTCGGTACTGCTCCAAACATTACCATTAGAGGGTCTTCTTCTATTTTTGGAAACAACACACCTTTGTATGTAATTGATGGTGTGGTACAAGAAGATGTTATTGAACAAAACCTAGATCAATTAACATCTGGTGACCCTTCAACCTTAATCAGCTCATCTATAGCAGGTATAAATGCCAATGATATTAAAAAAATAGATATTTTAAAAGATGCTTCAGCTACATCTATTTATGGTGCTAGAGCAAGAAATGGTGTAGTAGTAATAACTACTAAGTCTGGTAGAAAAGATTCTCCTTTAAAACTTAATTATAACCTAGAACAAACAATACGCGACATACCTTCGTATAATAATTTTGATTTATTAAACTCTAAAGAAAGTATGGCTATTTTTAGAGAAAATGAAAGTAGGGGGTTTTTCCAATTACCTAGCGTTTCTAGAGGCAGATATGGTGGTGTTTATTATATTAGAGCTACTGCTTTAGATAATTACAATGAATCTACTGGAATGTTTGAACTAGGAAATACTCCTGAAGCTAGAGAAGCTTTTTTACGTAAGTATGAGCTAGCTAATACTGACTGGTTTAAAACATTATTTAGAAATAGCTCTTTAATGCAGAACCACTCTTTAAGTCTTTCTGGTGGTAGTGAAAGTAATTCTTACTATGCTTCTGTGAGTCTTTTGCATGATCCGGGATGGACGATTGCTGACAAGGTAACTCGTTTTACAACTAACTTAAAAAATACGTTCTATTTTTCTGATAAGTTTAATGCTACTCTTGCTGTTAACGCATCCATAAGAAAACAAAAAGCACCAGGTACATTCAGCAGAGAATCAGATCCAGTAACAGGAGACATATCTCGTGAATTTGATATCAACCCTTTTAGTTACGCTCTTAATACCTCCAGAACATTAAGACCATATAACGATACTGGAGGTTATGAGTATTATAGAAACAACTGGGCTGACTTTAATATATTAGAAGAGTTAGCTAACAACTCTATTGACATCAACCAAAGAGATATTCGATTCCAATTAGATGCATCTTATAAAATAACAGACAACATCACTTACGATTTTAATGGTGCTGGTCGTTTTGTTAATACCGTAAGAGAACATAACGTTAGAGAAAATTCAAATGTTGTAAGAGCTTATAATGCTGATTCTTCAACTGTTTTAAGAGATGATAATATATTCTTATATCAAGACCCTACAGATCCTGATGCTTTACCTGTTGCGGTTTTACCAAACGGTGGTATCTATTTTAAAAACGACGACTACTTAACGACTTTTTATGCTAGAAATAGTTTTAAGTACGACAATACGTTTAATGAAAAACATAATTTTAATGCATTGTTAGGTCAAGAGATAAGATTTGTAAATAGAAATTCAGACAGGTTTACAGGATATGGATTACAATACGACAATGGTTTAACAGCATTCACAGACCCTAGAATTCTTGAAAAACTGATAAATGGAGGCGAAGCTTATTTTGGATTAACTAAAGAAAGAGAAAGAACAGTAGCTTTCTTTGGTAAGGCAACTTATTCTTATGACGATAAATATGTTTTCTCTTTAACAGGAAGATATGACGGGTCTAACAGACAAGGGCGCAGTAGTAGCTCAAGGTGGTTACCAACAGGAACTGTTAGTGCTAAATGGAACGCTAGTAAAGAGTCTTTCTTAGAAAACTCTAACACTTTTAGTAACTTACAGTTTAGAACTTCATATGGTTTAGTGGCAACTCCTGGTAACGCAACAAATGCATTAGCTATATTTACAAGTCAAATAGCAGACAGACTTTTACCAGCAGATAGAGAAAACTTCTTAAATATAACTGCATTACAAAATTCTGAGTTAACATGGGAAAAGCAATATGAATTAAACTTTGGTGTCGACTTAGGCTTATTCAACAATAGAGTTAATTTAATAACAGATGTTTACAAAAGAGATATATTTGATAATATTGATTTTGTAAGAACTTCTGGTATCGGTGGGCAATTTATAAAACAAGGAAATAACGCAGATGTTGAAACTTATGGTATAGAATTTACTTTAGACACTAAAAACATAGTAACAGATAACTTTACATGGTCTTCTAACATTAATTTCTCATATTTTGATCAAGAAATTACAAAATTAGACAATACACCTATTGCCTTTGATTTAGTAGATCAAACTGGAGGTAATGTTGTAGGGTACCCTATCAACTCAATGTTTTCTTTTCAATTTGCAGGTTTAAATAACGAAGGATTACCACAGTTTATAAATAAAGATGGTGAAGTAGCTTCTGTTTTAGACTTTCAAAACAACGAAAACTTAACTGACTACTTAAAACACGAAGGTTCCGTAAACCCTAATATATCAGTTGGTTTTTCTAACAATTTCACTTACAAAAACTGGGATTTAGGAGTATTGATAACTGGTAGCGGAGGAAATAAAGTAAGGTTAAACCCTGTATTTAGCTCTACTTATTCTGATACAAGCATTTTTTCTAAGAGCCATGTAAACAGATGGCTTAACCCTGGAGATGAGAATATAACCAACATCCCTGTATTACCAGACCCTTCTGCTTTTCAAAGAAACTCAAACTTAAGAACGGTTTATAATGCTTACAACTATTCTACTGAGCGAGTAGCAGATGGGGATTTTTTACGTATGAAAAACATTTCATTAGGATATAAGTTTAATAATGAACTAGTTGAAAAACTAGGCCTTTCACATTTAAAAGTTAAATTTCAAGGAACAAACTTGTTTTTATTATACTCTGACTCTAAACTTAACGGTCAAGATCCAGAATTCTATCAAACAGGTGGAGTTGCATTACCAATTACTAGGCAATATACTTTTTCATTAAATTTAGGATTTTAACAAAATAATAGTATGATTAAAAATAAAATAAACAAAGTTATACTATATGCTACATTAGCCTTTACTTTTGTAGGATGTAGTGAATACTTATCTGAATTACCAGATAACAGAACATTAATTGATTCTCCTGATAAAGTTTCTCAATTAATTACAGCAGCATATCCAGATCAAGATTATGCACTAATGGCAGAAATAATGTCTGACAATGCTGATGATAAAGGTAATGTTTCAAATGTTGAACAATTAGATCTACAACTATATCAATGGCAAGACTCTAATTTAGAAGAAAGAGGCTCTCCTGTTAACTATTGGAATTCTTGTTATGAAGCAATTTCACAAGCAAACCAAGCATTAGCTTCTATTGAAGAATTAAAAAATAAGTTTGACTTAAATGCTCAAAAAGGTGAAGCTTTAATTGCTAGAGCTTATGCTCATTTTATGTTAGTTAATTTTTGGGCAAAACACTATGATGCTAATACAGCTTCTACCGACCTAGGAATTCCTTACGTATTAGAACCTGAAACTGTTCTTTTTAAAACCTACAAAAGAAATACAGTTCAAGAAGTATACGATCTTATTGAGAAAGATTTAATTAAAGGACTTTCAATGGTTGGTGATAATTATAACTCTCCTAAGTTTCATTTCACTAAAGATGCTGCTAATGCCTTTGCTGCTAGATTTTATTTATACAAAGGTCAATGGGATAAAGTAATTGAGCATGCAGATAAAGTAGTTACCAATCCTGTTTCTGAAGCTAGAAATATGGTTGCTTATGGAAATATGAATTTAACAGGAATAAGAATGTTATATAATAGTGTTGACGAGCCTGCCAATTTATTAATCATTTCTACAAACTCAATATGGGCAAGAAGACATAGATCTTCACGATTTGGGTTATCGGTAGACAAAATAAGACCTCAATTATTTACAGGATCATCAAACCCATTTAAAAAGAATTGGGCTTATGACACATATAGATCTAACCAGTACACTTATTTTACTCCAAAATATAACGAATATTTCAAGTATACAAATGAAAGTGCTGGTATCGGCTTACCTTATTTAGCACAAACAATGTTTGATAAAGACGAAGTGATACTAAATAGAGCAGAAGCATCTGTTATGTTAGAAAATTATAATGAAGCCTTAAATTACTTAAACGCTTACATAGGAAACAAAACAGAAACCTATGATCCTAAAACCGATATACTAACAGAAAGCTTAATTCAATCAGAATATCCTGTTATTGCTAATGAGTACACACCAGCTTATGGCTTAAATGATAAGCAAACCTCTTTCATTAAAGCTATAGCTGAGTTTAAAAGAAGACAGTTTTACCACGAAGGCTTCCGTTGGTTCGATGTAAGACGTTTTAACCTAAGTATTACACACGAACTAGATAATGGTTCAAATGTTGTGCTTGAAAAACAGGATTTAAGAAAACAATTACAAATACCTTTAACAGCTCAAAACGGAGGTTTACAGCAAAATCCAAGATAAAACAAACAGTATGAAAAAAATAAACAAATTATTATTAGGTATTGGCGTGCTGGGATTAATTTGCTCATCATGCACAACAAAGGAGGAAGATTTAGGTTCAAGTAATATAAATATCTCTACACCTGTACTGAATGAAACCGACAAGTGGTTACGAGATAATTATACTACACCCTATAACATAGAGGTTTCTTACAAATGGGGACCAGGGAAAGTTGATTTAAACAGATATTTACACCCACCAAAGATAGAGAATGTTAGACCTGCAATGGAGGCTATTAAAGCAGTTTGGGTTGAACCTTACTCACAATTAGGAGGTGAAAACTTTATTAAAAATATAGCACCTAGAGAAATTCTTTTAGTGGGTGGACAAAACATAAACCCAGGTGGAGCAACTTCTGTTTTAGGTTTAGCCGAAAGTGGAATGCGAATCGTGTTTTTTGAAGTAGATAATCAAGACTATAAAAACAAAGATCAATTAATACAATTCATTGGAACAATTCAACATGAATATATACATATTTTAAACCAAAGAATTCCCTTTGATGAGATAGCTTATAGAAACATTACTCCGTCTGATTACACAGGGCAATGGTTCGAGATATCTGATGCTGAGGCTAGAGAATTAGGGTTTATTTCTGCTTATGCAAGAGCAAACGAACATGAAGATTTTGCTGAAATGATAAACGCTATGCTATCTTCAAACAAAGCAGATTATGATGCAAAAGTAAACGGTATTACAAGCACTAAAGCAAAAGAAGATATCAGAAAAAAGGAAGCTATTGTAGTTAAATACTACAAAGATAATTTTAATATAGACTTGTATGAACTACAAGAGTTAGTAGCAAAAAATGTTGATGAATTCACTAAATAATTAAAATGATAAAAAAACATATAACTAAAATACGTGTGCTTTTGGCTTTATTTACTCTATCTCTTTTTATTACATCTTGTAATGAAAATAAAGAAGAGGAGTTATTTAATCAATCGCCAACCGAACGTATGAATCAAAGAGAGAAAGAATTAAGAGATTTACTTCTTTCTTCAGAACACGGATGGAAAACAGTATACTTTACTGATAATAATAACCTAGGAGGATATACTTTCTTATTTGATTTTTTAGATGAATCTAGAGTTAGAACAATAGGTAACTTTAATAATAATATTTCACCAGTTGAAAGTGAATATACCATAGGTTTAAACACTACAACAACTTTAATTTTCACAACAAAAAGTGAACTTCATGAATTATCAGATTCTGGTAACTCAGCTCCATTGCCTAATTTTGGCGGTAGTGGATATAAAGGTGATTTTAACTTTATGTACTACGGTGTTGAAAACGATGAAATTGTTTTTAGAACTTCTAGAGATTTTGTTGAGGTGAGATTTAAAAAAGCTACAGCAGAAGATTGGACAGATTTTCAAAAGTACCAAGACATGAAAGATTTCCTTAATAGTTCTTCTGGTCATTTAGCTTATGAAAATAATGGAACTGTTCACAATTTTTCTTATATCGGAAACGATGAAATAAGGTTTGCTACAAACCTTGAAGGTAATTCTTCGTTGAACTTCGGAGTAGGCTTCACGTCTAGTGGCATCGAAATTTCACCGGCGATTGATGTTAACGGAACAAAATATTCTGAGTTTACATTAAATGAAACGGAAAATAAATACACTTCGGCTGATGGAAACCTTTCTATTTCTATAGTGTCTAGTCCTATCGACATGACTGTTACTTGGACTACAGCTGCTAGACCTGCATTTAGTAATCAAGAATTTATTGATACTTTTAACACAGTAAAACCTATCCACGACTCGTTATTTCCATCTTTCCCTTTAAATGACATATATCTTCTTGGTGAAGGTGAGATTACATTTTTAATAGGCTCTACTTCTGGTGTACATGGCATGTCTTTTTCTGGTGTCTTAGGCAATAAAGATTTATTAGCTATAGGTAAATTAGCCCCTGGTAGAAACTGGAGTTTACTACCACATTTAAATCCTCTAGTTGATTTATTAGTGAATAAATCTCCTTATAAAGTGCAGTTAATAAACCCTGATACTGCCATTTTAACAAGTGATGGCGACCCTAACTTTGTGTTTACAATAGTTAAATAAAAGCTTGTTCTCATTAAACTTACCCAAAAAACAATTGTTTTTTGGGTTTTTTATTCTTATTTTTTCCGGAATGAATTAATTATCATATATTTGCACCCTCAATTTTTTAAAAGAAAACAAACAAAATATATTTATAATGACAAAAGCAGATATCGTATCTAAGATTTCAGATAAGAGCGGAATTGAAAAAGCAGATGTTTTAGCCACTGTTGAAGCATTTATGGAAGAGGTAAAAGATGCATTAGAGAATGGTGACAATGTATATTTAAGAGGTTTTGGTAGCTTCATTATTAAAACTAGAGCAGAAAAAACTGGTAGAAACATTTCTAAAAATACAACTATCAAAATTCCTGCACACAACATACCTGCTTTTAAGCCTTCTAAAGTATTTACCGAAGGGGTAAAAACAAAAGTAGCTGTAAAATAATTAAAAAAGTATTAACCCAAAACCTTCAATAAAAGGTTTTACAAAACATTTTAACTATGCCAAGTGGTAAAAAAAGAAAGAGAGCTAAAATCTCTACACACAAAAGAAAGAAAAGAGCAAGAGCAAATCGCCATAAGAAAAAGTAAGCAGTAGCTTACTTTTTCGTTGCTTTTATAAATTACGTTCATTGACATTAAGGTTTTAACACCTTAAATGGTATAAACAACATACCTGTTTACAAATTTTAATCCGTCTTCGTAAAAATTTACGATGGCACAAAACCATATTCAGAATGAAAACAGAATTAATAATTCGTTCCAATTCTTCTGATATTGATTTCGCCTTACTTAGAGATGGTAAACTTATTGAGTTAAACAAAGAAACGAGCGATCATAATTTTTCAGTCGGTGATATTTTCCTTGCTAAAATAGGAAAGGTAATGACTGGTTTAAATGCCGCTTTTGTAAATGTTGGTTATCCTAAAGATGGTTTTTTACACTATCACGATTTAGGTCCACAAGTACAATCTTTAAATAAATTCATTAAAAAAGTAAGCACAGGTAATTACAAAGAATTCACTTTAAAAAACTTTCGTTTTGAAGAAGACATCAATAAAGACGGAAGTATTAACGATGTACTAAAATCAGGTCAAAATTTATTAGTACAAATTGTAAAAGAACCAATATCTACCAAAGGTCCGCGTATTAGTTCGGAACTTTCTATTGCAGGTAGGTTTTTAGTTTTAGTTCCTTTTTCTAACCGCATATCGGTATCACAGAAAATAGCAGATCCGAAAGAAAAGGAACGTTTAAAAAAATTAGCAAAAAGTATCAGACCAAAAGGGTTTGGACTTATTTTACGTACTGTTGCCGAAGGTAAAAAGGTAGCAGAACTTGACAAAGATTTACAAAACTCACTTGATAGATGGAAAACTATGTGCAAACGCATAGCTAATAATAATACTCCTACAAAAATATTAAGTGAATTAAACAGAGCATCTTCTATTTTAAGAGATGTTATGAACGATTCTTTTACAAGTATTGTAACCAACGATGAAACCTTAAAAGTTGAAATTAAAGAGTACTTACAGGAAATATATCCTGAAAAGGAAAATATTGTAAGACATCATCGTTCTGATGTTCCTATTTTTGAAAAATATGGCATTGAACGACAAATTAAAACATCGTTTGGAAAAACAGTTTCAATGAGTAAAGGAGCTTATTTAGTTATTGAGCATACAGAAGCTTTACATGTTATAGATGTGAATAGTGGTAATCGCTCTAACAAATCCTTAAACCAAGAAGAAACTGCTTTAGAAGTCAATTTAATTGCTGCCAGTGAAATAGCTCGTCAATTACAGTTACGAGACATGGGTGGAATTATTGTTGTTGACTTTATTGATATGAAGTCTGCAGAAAATAGACAAAAACTATATCAACATTTAAAAGATGCAATGTCTTTAGACCGTACTAAACATAAAATTTTACCTCCAAGTAAGTTTGGCTTAGTACAAATTACAAGACAACGTGTACGACCTGAATTAGAAATAAAAACACGTGAACCAAACCCTAATAAAAATGGAGAAGTTGAAGCTCCTATTGTTTTATTAGATAAAATAGAATCAGAATTAGAACGTATACTTAATAGCGGCAAAAAATATAAAGAAATCACATTAAATGTGCATCCGTTTATAGCTGCCTATTTAACAAAAGGCGTTAATTCAATTCGTTTTAAATGGTTTATTCAACACAAAAAGTGGATTAAAATATTACCTCGAGATGCTTACCAATACTTACAGTATAAGTTTTATTTGAAAAAAAACAAAAAAAGTAAGTAAGGCAATCTTATTATGAAATAAAAATCCCATATCGTTTTGATATGGGATTTTTTTATTTTTAGAACCAAAAACCTAAATTAAACAACCAATAATGATCTGAATGATCAGGAGACCATGTGTATTTTAATTCTATAGGACCTAAAAATGTTTCTACACTGTACCCTATAGCATATCCTGATTTGGTGTTTTTAAACAAATCTCCATCCTCAAATATATCTTCTTCAACACGAGCATAATTTGCTATAAACATTGCATAATGTTTTTTATAAACCTCATAGCGTAAGTTAAATTCAGATCTTAAATAAGACTGATTGTTTAGCCCACCTGTATCGTATCCATACATTGGAATAAAATTATTAATATAATTTTGATTATATCCGCCCAAACGATAGTCAAATATTTCAAACGATTTTTTTCCGAGCGTATATCCTGCTTGTGAAGTATATTGAAATGTCAATTTATCATAAAAAGTAGTTGCAAACCCCAACGTACCACCCAATTGTGAAAACTGATGGAAAGGTTCACTACCTTGTATTAATTCATCCAGTCTATTATCTCTATCAGACCATATAAACCACTTAAAACCTATATCTGCATAAAACCCTTTTGTTGGAAACATCTCTTTGTTATAGGTGTCTAATTTTAAAAAAGCGAAAGTGTTTATATAATTGCTTTTATCAAAAAAATCTTCTTTTCCTTCAGTAGAAATGTTTTTTGTTCTTGCATTAATGTTTTTATGTTCTGTTCCTACACCTATTGCAAACTTTTTATCAAATGTTGTTTGCAAATATAAAGAGGTTGAAAAATCTCTATACTTTCCATTTATAATCCCTTTATTATATAAAAAATCACTATTAAAAGTATTATACCTTGTTCTTATTCCATAACTTGGAGATAAGCCATTATCAATGAAATACTCTAAATTATACCTTATTTTATCACCAACTCCTACATCTAATGAAAGTTCATCATTCTGGAAAAGCAGCTTTTTATGATTATAATTAAGTAGTACTGCTGATTTGTATAGTAAATCATAATGTAAACCTAGTCTTAAAAAAGATTGTATTTTTTCTTCCTTTACAGTTATCTCTAATTTTTTTCCTTGAAAAGATTTTTCAAAATGATAATCTATTCTTTTAAAGTTTTTTGAAGCTGTTAATGTGTTTATTTTTTTAGAAATTTCTTTGTAAGACACACTATCTCCTTCACGTAGCTGTAGCTTTCCTAAAATATAATTATTAGTATAGTTTTTATTACCCTTTATAATAATTCTATCAACTAAAAACCTTTTTCTTTTTGGTGATATTTTTAGTCTTCTATTCTTTTTAGTTTGCATCTTAGCAATACTATCAAAAACCACTCTATACATTTTAGCTGTTTTTTCTCCTTCTTCTAAAATTTCTTTCTTAGCATCAAACGAAATAACACTGTAGTCAATTACATTTGGTTTTATGTAAACGTCTAACAATTCAACCTGTTGGTCTGATTTCTGATACATTTGAAAATTAATTATTTGCATTAACAGAGAGGCCACAGAAGTTAATTCTTCTCTTTTCAATAATTCTCCTTGTACACTAACTCCAATAATTATATCAACGCCTTTCTTTTTCATTACATCAACAGGAAAGTTATTAACTACACCGCCATCAACCAATAATTTATTGTCTATATCTACTGGATTTAACAACGAAGGAAAAGCAGCACTTGCTCTTAAAGCCAACGGTAATGAACCATTCTCTAACACTTCTTCTTCACCTGTTTCTATATTTGTTCCTATACAATAAAAAGGTATTGGTAGTTTAGAAAAATCTGTAATATCATCAACTGGCGCTAATAACTCTGTTAAAAAATTCAACACGTTTTGCCCTTTTGACAAACCCAAAGGCAAGCCTAAACTTCCTTTTTTTATAGGTAACGAAACAGCATATTTTTCTCCATGTTCTTTATTAAAAAAAGGCTTTTGTCTTCTAGAAACTTTATCTTGTAATAAATCTATAAAATTAGTTTCTAAGACAGCCTCTTCTATTTGTTTGGCTGTATAACCAGAAGCATATAAGCCTCCTACTATAGACCCCATACTTGTACCACCTATATAATCTATTTGTACACCTGCTTTTTCAAGCTCTTTTAAAATCCCTATGTGCGCAATCCCTTTTGCACCTCCACCACTTAATACCAGTCCTACTTTAGGTTGGTTTTGCGCCAACATAAATGTTGGCAGCAGTAATAAAATTAATAACTTTTTCATTCCCCTTTTTTATGATAGTGTTTGTATATTTTTTGAGCCCTAGCATTCCCAACCACTTCTTTTAATTCTTCAAAAGTAGCTGATTTTACTCTTTTAGCTGATTTAAACTTACGTAGTAAGTTTGTAATAGTTTGCTTTCCTACATCTGGAATTTGCTCTAATTCTGATTGTATAGCACTTTTACTTCTTTTGTTTCTATGGAAAGTAATTCCAAAACGGTGAGCTTCGTTACGTAGGTACTGAATTATTTTAAGTGTTTCTGATTTTTTATCTAGATATAGCGGAATAGGGTCTCCAGGGTAAAAAATTTCTTCTAATCTTTTTGCAATACCAATTATAGCTATTTTACCCCTTAAACCTAAAGCATCTAAACTCTTTAAGGCTGAAGATAACTGTCCTTTACCTCCATCAATCACTATTAACTGTGGTAGTGGTTGATTTTCATCTAATAATCGTTTATATCTTCGATATACGACTTCTTCCATAGAAGCAAAATCATCAGGGCCTTCAACTGTTTTGATATTAAAATGACGATAGTCTTTTTTACTCGGCTTTCCATCTTTAAAAACCACACACGCAGCAACAGGGTTTGTTCCTTGTATGTTTGAGTTATCAAAACATTCAATATGACGTGGTTCTTTTCTTAGTCTTAAATCTTTTTGCATTTGTGCCATGATTCTTTTTACATGACGATCAGGGTCTACAATCTTTATTTGCTTAAACTGTTCTTGACGATAAAACTTTGCATTACGTTCAGACAATTCAACAATACGCTTTTTGTCTCCTAATTTAGGTATGGTTACTTTAATATCTTTACCAACATTTACTTTAAAAGGAACAAAAATTTCTCTTGATAACGAGTTAAATCGTTGACGAGTTTCAATAATAAACAACTCTAAAAGTTCTTTATCTGTCTCTTCTAGTTTTTTCTTAATTTCTGTGGTATAGGATTGTACAATTGAACCGTTCATTATCTTGAAAAAGTTTGCATATCCATGCGACTCGTCAGAAATAATAGAAAACACATCTACATTATTAATTGATGGATTTACTATAGTTGATTTAGCTTGATAGTTTTGTAAAGAAGCTAACTTTTCTTTGATTTTTTGTGCTTCTTCAAATCGCATATCTGCAGCTAAATCAAACATTATTTTTTCAAACTGCTGTAAACTTTCTTTAAAATTTCCTTTTATGATATTTCGAATTGCTCTAATGTCCTCTAAATAATACTCTTCACTTTGGTATGCTTCACAAGGGCCTTTACAATTACCTAAATGATATTCTAAACAAACTTTATACTTATCAGCATCAATCTTTTCTTGACTTAAATCATAATTACAAGTGCGTAGCGGATATAGTTCTTTAATCAAGTCTAACAATGCATATACAGTTCGTACATTAGTATAAGGTCCAAAATACTCCGATCCATCTTTAACAACTCTTCTTGTAGAAAATATACGAGGAAATCGCTCTTTCTTTATACAAATCCACGGATATGTTTTATCATCTTTTAACAAAACATTGTATCTAGGTTTATACTTCTTTATAAGATTATTTTCAAGAAGTAGCGCATCTGTTTCAGTATCAACCACCACATGCTCTATTCTAACAATTTTTTTTACTAGAACTCGTGTTTTACCATTCTCATGATTTTTAGTAAAGTACGATGAAACTCGTTTCTTTAAATTCTTCGCTTTTCCAACATAAATAATTGTATCATCTTTATCAAAATATTGATAAACTCCTGGTGAGTTCGGTAGTGTTTGTACTTGAAGTTCGAGTGATGTTGGCATACTACGAAAATACGATTTTTTACCCTTTTAAAAGGGTATGATTTTTAGTTTTACTACCTTTACAATATGAGCAAACTCATAGATAATTTTGGAAGACAAATTAGCTACGTTCGTTTAGCAGTAACCGACCGCTGTAACTTACGTTGTCAATATTGTATGCCTGCTCAAGGAATTGATATTGTTCCAAGAAAAGAGCTACTTACCTACAAAGAAATGTACCGAATAATTCGAGTACTTACTGAGTTGGGTGTTAACAAAGTTCGTTTAACAGGTGGAGAACCTTTTGTTAGAAAAGATTTTGTTTCTTTTTTAGAAATGTTATCGTATAATGATTTGTTAGAGGATATTAATATCACGACCAACGGAGCGCTTATTTCCAAACACATCAAAACGATAGAAAACCTTAAAAAGGTAAAGAATATCAATTTAAGCATTGATAGTTTACACCCTGAAAAGTTTGCTAAAATTACCCGTAGAGATGTTTTCCCAGAAGTATATAAAACCTTTGAGTTATTAGAAAAAAGTTCGTTGAATTTAAAACTGAATGTAGTTGTTCAGTCTGGATTTAACACTGATGAAATTAACAATTTTGTGCAGCTTACTAAAGACAAGGATATTGCAGTTCGTTTTATTGAAGAAATGCCTTTTAATGGTAGAGGACAACGAAATGCAGAAGAGGTTTGGAACTACCACAAAATCTTAGATGAAATCCAGTCTCAGTTCACTGTAACTAAGCTCCCCTCAAAAAAATCATCTACTTCTAGAAACTTTTCTATAGAGAATCATAAGGGAACTATAGGGATAATCCCTGCATTCACTCGTACTATTTGTAATGATTGCAACCGAATTAGGATTACCTCAACAGGAACTTTTAAAAATTGCCTGTTTGATGATGGCGTTTTCAACCTACGTGACTTTATTAGAAATGGTGCAAGCAATGAAGATTTAAAAGTCTTGTTTTTATCATTGATAAAAGAAAAGCCTGAAAATGGTTTTGTGGCTGAAGCAAATAGAAAAGGAAACGTAACCGAAAGTATGAGTACCATTGGGGGGTAATTTCAATGTATCAATTAGATAATTTGAAAATGTAACAATTAAACTTTTTAACAGTTACACTTTAACATATGATAACAGTAGAAGAAGCCAAACATATAGTTTTAGAAAACACACAAGATTTCGGAATTGAAGAAATTCCTTTTTTAGAAGCTGTCGGAAGAGTTTTAAAGGAAGATATTGTTGCTGATAGAGATTTTCCTCCATTCAACCGAGTGGCAATGGATGGTATTGCTATCAATCATCGTTTTTTTGAGCACGGTGTTCGCGATTTTAAAATTGAAGGAGTCCAAGCTGCTGGAAGTCCACAACAAACACTGGATAATGCCGCCAACTGTTATGAGGTTATGACAGGAGCTGTATTACCTAACAATACTGACACGGTAATTCGCTATGAAGATGTTGATATTAATACGTTAGTCGCTACTATAACTATTGATGAAATTAAAGAAGGACAAAACATACATACACAGGGTTCTGATAAAAGTGAAGGTACAATTCTAATAAAAAAGAACACTATAATTTCTGCTGCTGAAATAGGGGTTTTAGCTACTGTAGGTAAAGCCACTGTTAAAGTTGCCAAACAACCTAAAGTAATGATTGTTTCTACAGGTGATGAATTGGTTGATGTAAATGAATATCCGTTAGACCACCAAATTCGTAGAAGCAATGTATACACATTAGTTTCCTTATTGAACGATTTAAAAATCCCAGCAGATACAGCTCATATTACTGATGAAAAACAAATTTTAAAAGAAAATATAGCGTCTTTTCTACAAGAATATGACGTGCTTTTATTTAGTGGTGCTGTTAGTAAAGGTAAGTTTGATTTTTTACCTGAAGTTTTAGATGGATTGGGTGTTAAAAAATTATTCCACAGAGTTTCGCAACGACCAGGGAAGCCATTTTGGTTCGGCACTACAGACAACTGCAACGTGTTTGCTTTTCCTGGAAATCCAGTTTCAACCTTTGTAAATTGTTTGGTCTATTTTTATCCTTGGTATAAAAAGTCTATTGGCGTTTCTTCCGAAGAAAAAACAGCAATTTTAGTAAAAGACATTACTTTTAAACCTAATCTAAGCTGTTTTTTACAAGTAAAATTAACTTCTGAAAACGGGCAAGTATATGCAACTCCAATACAAGGAAATGGTTCTGGTGATTTAGCTAGTTTGGTTGAAGCTGATAGTTTTATTGAACTTCCAAAAACTGAAGAGATAGAATTTAAAAAAGGAAGTGTTTTTCCGATACTAACGTATCGGGGTTTTTAATTATTAATGTTTAGTTTTGAGTTAAAAATTTAAAATGAAGGAAAGTATTGTTCAAGGCAAGAGTTTTCAATTCTCTTTAAAAATAATTTCTCTGTACAAAAAACTACAACAAGAAAAAGAGTTTATATTTTCAAAACAGCTTTTAAGAAGTGGAACTTCAATAGAAGCAAATATAGAAGAGGCTTTAGCTGGTCAAAGTAAGAGAGACTTTATTTCTAAAATGTCTATTTCTTCAAAAGAAGCTAGAGAAACTAATATTGGTTACGTTTATTAAAAGAAAGTGACTTAACAAATATTGATATTACAGATATACTTTCGGACATTCACGAGCTAATTAGGCTATTAACAGCAATTGTAAAAACATCACAACAGAGTTTAACTAAAAATTAAAAACTCAACATTTAAAATTTATACAGAGTGAGCAACTTTTCCCACATAAACGAACAAAATCAACCTAAGATGGTAAATGTTTCTGATAAAAAAATCACGAAACGTACAGCCATTGCTAAAGCTACTATGTTTTTAGGTTCAGAAATTGTGAGTCATTTTAAAAATGATGAACTCATCACTAAAAAAGGACCTGTTTTTCAAACCGCTATCATTGCTGGAATTCAAGCAGTGAAAAAAACCTCTGATATTATTCCAATGTGTCATCCTTTGTTAATCAATGGAGTGGATATTGACATCAATATTGTAGACGATGAATATGTAGTGGTTTTTTGTAAAGTAACCATTGAAGGAAAAACAGGAGTAGAAATGGAAGCGCTTACAGGAGCTTCTGCAACTTGTTTAACCATTTACGATATGTGTAAAGCTATTAGTCAAAAAATGGTGATTCAAGAAGTGAAATTGGTAGAGAAAACTGGTGGTAAATCGGATATTAAAAATGGATAAAAAACATACTAAACATACAAATCTAGTTAAGAAGTATAATGATAATTTTGCACCTAATGAAGTAGCTATCTTAGGAACCAAATGTAGAATTATTGCTGATTTAGTTCATGAAGTTTCTGCAAAATTATCACAATACAATTTAGGATATTTTGATGCTTCACACGCCAAAGATGTTGAGCAAAATACGTTAGCTGAATATACCTTTCATCATGAAGGAAATTTACAAATAAACACTTCATCACCTGTAAACAAATACGAACAACGTTTACAGTTTTACAATCACGATTTTGTCTTTATTAATGGAAATCATTACCAAGGGGCGAAACAAATTTTGATTTTAGATGATGAGAAAGAAGCTTCTGTAAAAAAAAGGTTAGATCAATTAACAAACATTCAGTTTATAGTTAAGTTGAATAAAAACTCAAGATATTTTGATTGTTTGTTAGAACGTTTTCCAAACATCAAAAATAGCACCTCTTATACGATTAATGAGATTGATAAAATATCTAATCATATACATAATCTCATTAAAGAAAATATTGCTCCTGTAAAAGGGTTGGTTTTAATAGGCGGGAAAAGTACTCGAATGGGGCGTGACAAATCGGAATTATTGTACTATAAAAAGCCTCAAAAAGAACATGTAAAAGAGTTACTAGAAAACAACAATTTAGAAACTTTTTACTCTGTAAGAGATTTATCTACCTCTCCAGAAACGACAAATGAAATTCACGATACCTTTTTAAATCTAGGACCTTTTGGAGGTATTTGTTCTGCTTTTCAAAAAGATCCAAACTCAGCATGGTTGGTAATGGCTACAGATATTCCATTTGTAAATAATGAGCTTATTCAATTATTATTACAAAAAAGAAATCCATCTAAAATTGCAACTACAGTTAAAGGAAAAAACAAAGAATTTCCTGAACCTTTAATCACAATATACGAACCAAAAGCTTACGGAAAATTATTAGCCTATTTAGCACAAGGTTATTCGTGTCCTCGTAAAATGTTAATTAATTCTGATGTTGAAATTATTGAGGTTGATGATAATTTAATTAGAAACATCAACACTCCAGAAGATTATAAAGAAGCTATAAAAGAGGTTAACTCTTAAAAGCTACAAACAAAATTAGATTTAATAAGAAAACCTATACCAGAAACATCTTGGTATAGGTTTATATATTTATAATATTTCCTTCTTGTACTGTATTATTTAAGACTTCAAATCAAACCTATCTAGGTTCATCACCTTAACCCAAGCTGCAATAAAATCTTTTGCAAACTTTTCTTTTGCATCATTACTCGCATATACCTCAGCTAAAGCTCTTAATTCAGAATTAGATCCAAAAATTAAATCTGCTCTAGTTGCTGTCCATTTTACCTCATTTGTAACTCTATCTTTTCCTTCAAAAATTAATTGTTCTTCAGAGATAGGCTCCCAATACGTATTCATATCCAACAGATTTATAAAGAAGTCGTTTGTCAACACTACTAGTTGGGTTGTAAAAACTCCTTTTTTTGAACTATCATAATTTGCATTTAAAGCTCGCATACCACCAACCAACACCGTCATTTCAGGAGCTGTTAGAGTTAATAATTGTGCTTTATCAACTAACAATTCTTCTGGTTTAAGTGTGTATTTCTTTTTTTGATAGTTTCTAAAACCATCAGCCATTGGTTCTAAAACAGCAAAAGATTTTACATCGGTTTGTTCTTGCGTAGCATCCATTCTACCAGGATTAAAAGGAACTTTTATTGAAAACCCTGCTCTTTCTGCTGCCTTTTCTACTGCTGCGGATCCTCCTAAAACAATTAGATCAGCCATGGAAACTTTTTTCTCCTTTAACGATTCATTGAATTTATTTTGAATTTTCTCATAAACTGCCAACACCTTTTTTAATTGCGCTGGATTATTACTTTCCCAATTAACTTGTGGTTCTAAACGAATACGAGCTCCATTTGCTCCTCCTCTTCTGTCAGAACCTCTATAAGAAGACGCTGAAGCCCAAGCTGTTTCTATTAACTGATTATAAGGAATTCCCGAATTTAAAATTTCTTTTTTAAGAGAATTGATATCTGCTTCGGTTATCAGTTTATGAGTACGTATAGGAATAGGATCTTGCCAAATAAATTCTTCTTGTGGAATATCTGATCCTAAGTATGTTGTTTTAGGCCCCATATCTCTGTGGGTTAATTTAAACCATGCACGAGCAAAGGCTTTATCAAAAGATAATGGGTCTTCTAAAAACTTCTCACAAACTTTCTTATATTCAGAGTCAAACTTTAAAGCTAAATCTGAAGTTAACATCGTAGGTCTATGTCTCTTATTTTTATCAAAAGCATCTGGAAAAACCTCTCCAACGTCTTTTGCTACCCATTGATGTGCTCCTGCAGGACTCTTGGTTAGTTCCCATTCATTATCAAATAACGTATTTAAAAAAGCATGACTCCAACGAGTAGGCGTAGGCGTCCAAATAACTTCTAACCCAGAAGTAATAGCGTCTTTCCCTTTTCCTGATTTGTAGCTACTTTTCCATCCTAATCCTTGTTCTTCAATGCCAGCAGCCTCTGGTGAAGGTCCTACGTTATCAGCTGATCCTGCTCCATGAGTTTTTCCGAAGGTATGTCCCCCTGCTATTAAAGCAACTGTTTCTTCATCATTCATTCCCATTCTACCAAATGAAATACGTATGTTTTTTGCTGATGCTACTGGGTCTGGGTTTCCATCTGGACCTTCAGGGTTTACATAAATCAATCCCATTTGTACAGCTGCTAGAGGGTTTTCTACTTCTAAATCTAGCTCTCCATCCTCATTTAACCTTCTGCTTTCTAACCAGCCTGATTCAGAACCCCAATACACATCCTCTTGTGGTACCCAAACATCTTCTCTTCCTCCTGCAAACCCTATAGTTTTTAATCCCATAGACTCTATAGCTACATTTCCTGTTAAAATCATCAAATCAGCCCAAGAAATTTTCTTGCCGTACTTTTGTTTAATAGGCCATAACAATCTTCTAGCTTTATCTAGGTTAGCATTATCTGGCCAACTATTTTGTGGAGCAAAACGCTGAATTCCCATACGGGTTCCTCCTCTACCATCTCCTGTACGGTATGTTCCGGCGCTATGCCACGCCATACGAATAAATAAAGGTCCGTAGTGTCCGTAATCAGCAGGCCACCAATCTTGAGAATCTGTCATTAGCTTAGTTAGGTCTGCCTTTAACGCTACATAATCTAGCTTATTAAATTCATCAGCATAATTAAATTCTTCACCCATCGGATTCGATAATTCCGAGTTTTGTGCAAGTACATCTAAATCTAACTTATTGGGCCACCAATCTTTGTTTGACTTAGTCTCTTTTAACTGTTCTTTTTTGTGTCCTTTGTCAAAACCAAAAGGACATCCTCCCTTTTCTTTTTCTTCTCCATGGTTTTGTTTACCACTGCAAGAAAAAAGCAAAGAAGCTGTTACTACGCTTAAGATTATTTTTTTCATTATAAATTATTAATTGATTTTCAGCAAATCTATATTTGAAATAATTATGTTTTTTAAATTTTAAATAGAAATAACTTATATTAATGTAGTTTAGATTTATTTTTGAGCAAGTGGTAATTCTCTACTTTTAAATTAGGCGCATAAAAAAAGCACACTATTTTTTAAAAAAATAGTGTGCTTTTGTACCAAAGGAGGGACTCGAACCCACACGCCCTTGCGAGCATCGGATTTTGAATATAACGTTTTTCGTTTTTAGAACAAAGTTCAAGAGTCTTAAAAAATCAATTATAAATATGTTTATCAGTCATTTATAAATTAAAAACATAAATGATGAAAAATTTTATTTTCTTTGACAAAGAAAAAGTACCTACAAAAGTACCTGTAATTTCAATTAAAAAAATGTTTTCTGAACCTAAGCTTTATATCCCAAAGATTAAAGGAACTAATAAACCTAATATAAATAAGCCATGGCATATATGGTATTATTATAGAAATCCATTCACTGGGGCTATGGATAAAATAATTGAAAAAAGAGGTCTGAATAGGGTTAAAACTATAACAGAAAGAAAAAGAATAGGTAATGCATTAAAGAAAGCTAGACTCCGTTTGCTTCAAGAAGGTTATAGCCCTTTTGAAGAAAAACAGGAAGAAATTTTGGACAAGAAAAGCTATACTATATCAGAAGCTTTAGAGTTAGCTTTAAACGAAAAAAATAAAGTTTGGGCTGAAAAAACAAGACATGGAAACTCTAGCATGTATAACATCTTTGTTAAATGGGTAACAGGAAAAAAACTTGCCAATAAAGATATAGACCAACTTACTAAAAGACATATTATAATCTTTTTAAACCACATCTCGGACACTTCATCTAACACAACTAGAAATAACTTTAAAAGGCTTATTTCTTCTTTATTGTCTCAATTAGTGGCTGATGATATTCTAAGCTATAATTTTGTTAAAGATATTCCATCACTAAAAGCTAAGCCTGAAAAAAATCAACCTTTCACAATACAACAATTAGAAGCAATAAAAAACTATCTTATAAAAAATGATAAATATCTTTATCAATACATGAAATTAGTCATTTATGCTCTAATGCGACCAGTTGAAATTTGTAGGTTGAAAGTAAAAGATATTGATTTACGGAACAACACTATATTATTTGCAGAGACAAAAACAGAAAGGGCAAATATTCTGATAATTGAACCTTTAAAAGAGGTTTTTCAAAAAATGAATTTAGAAAATTACAATGCTGATGATTTTTTATTTACCAAAAAAGAAATCCCAGGGAAATGGAATGTAAAAAAAGAGTCTTCTAAAAATGAGTTTTTTAGTAGACGCTTTAAGAAGTTAAAAGATGATATAGGAGAAGAAATTAACCTAAATGATAACCATAGTATTTATTCTGCAAGACATACCGCTGCAAAAATACTATTTACTTCTTTTAAGAAACAGGGATTAACTGACTTGCAGGCAAAACATAGGTTAATGACTATAACAAGGCATAAATCATTAAGTGGATTAGAAAATTATTTAAGAGATATTGGAGCTTCTTTACCTGACGATTATACAGAAAACTATAGTATTAAGTTTTAGATTATATAAGAAGTTACTCACCTTTCTCTATTAAATTTAGGTAAGACTTACTTTCTCTATGTAAAATTTTAATAATTTCAAGTATTTTTTTTCTTTTATACAACTCTTCTATATCATAATCGTTACAATAACCGTATAAAATGGTAGTATTTTTTAGGAGGGATTTTCAGTGTTTTAAAAAAGAAATCTCCACCTAGTTCAAGTTTTAACTGATTAAGATAGTCTTTTTTCAGCAACGGTTTCTCTTTATTGTTTTTTTTTAGAAGACTCTGTATCAATCTTTAACAACCGAACACCTTGAAATTTTATTATTGGAGAATTTAAAGAAAATCCTCTTAAATAATGTTTGTTTTTTTCATTTGATATAAACATTATTTCTGAATTTGGAATTTTTTTATTCCTAAAACAAGTTTATTCATCAACTCGTTTAATAGTATCGATAGGCTGGTTTACGATATCTAGCTCTAAGAAGCCACTCATTTTCTTTTTTAATACTATTTCGTCTAAATAAAAAGTATTTGGAAATAAATAAACTATTATAGTTTTGTTCTTAATATTTTCGTTTGTAACCTTTATTTTTTTTCTTTAAATACAATGTTACTAACCAATAACCAGTCTCCTTTTTTTACTTCAATACTAAATTTGCCTTCGGAGTTCGAAACAGTTCCTTTATTTCTACCTAAATTAACTATGTGACAATCCTTTATGCCTTTTGAAAGCGGGTTTAATATAACTCCTTTTAGTTCGATTGTCATCTCGTTTTGAGAAAAAGAAAAGTTAACTATTATTACAAAAAACAAAAACAGTTTTACTTTTTTCATTTGGGTTTTATTGTTTTAAAACTTTCTAAGACAAAATAATATTTTTTTGGCATAAAGCATGTTTAATATGTAAATGATTTAGATATTATATAACTAACTATTAATAAAGTTTTCAATATCTTTTCTTAATTTTATCCACCGTTAAAAAACATATATGAAAAAATATTTTTTACTTTTAATAACTTGTCTATTCAATCATATTTTATTCTCTCAAATAGAAGGAAGTATTTATAAATTAGACTCTTTAAACAACTTACTTACAGATAATATTAAAAAAAATATAGATAAAAATATTATAGATAAAAAAATTGTATTTCTCGGAGAAGCTACACATTACAATGGCTCAGATTTTCTTGCTAAAACAGAATTTGTCAAATATTTGGTTAATCAACACAACTACAAGAACATAGCTTTTGAAAGTGATTTTTTTGCTTTGCTTTTTGACCACGATAAGAGAAATTTATATTCTATGTGGAGTAAATCTAAACAGTGTAAAGAACTTTTTACCTTTTTAAAAGAGAAAAAAGTCACCATTTGGGGATTTGACAATAAAATATATTCACTTTTCTCATATAAAAATTTCACAAAAAAGCTTTCAGAATTATTGAAAGTCTATAATATCTACCTTGACGAAGAATTTATAAGTATTTCAAAAGCAATAATTAGATATGGTTATAAGAGTAATGATAAATTATCAAAAAAAGAGATTTCTTATTTAAAGAATCAAATTTATAAAATCCTCTCTAATAAAGAAGTACAAACAAATAAACTTTTAATACAAATATTAGAAAGCTTTAAAAGTTCTATTGAATTATATACAGTAGAAGATACTAATGATGATAAGTTAAGGGTTCCCATAAGGGATGAACAAATGGCAAAAAATTTAGATTTTTTAATCAAAAGCCATCCTAATAAAAAATTTATAATCTGGTTAGCAAATGCTCATATGTCTAAGTGCAACTACGAATTAATGAATGGTCAAACAATGGGATATCAATTTGAAAAATTAAATCCAAAAAAATCTTATCGTATAGCGTTTGGGTCAATTAGGATGCCTGAGAGAAAAGAAAAAAAAATTCTAAAAGCTCAAAGAAAAAATAATAATATTTTATCTCTTTTACCCTCTTCAAAAGGCAACTTTTTTATTGATGTAAAAAAGCTAATTACTAAAAACCCAAAATTAAAGGATAAAGAATATGATGACATGTATATTTTTAACTTATATGACAACAAAATTGACTTATTAAATCATTTTGATGCACTTGTTTTTATAGGAAAAGGCATAGAAGTATCTTACCCACAAAAAGTTTTATAATTCCTCTATTATGAAATTAGAAAAGACTGTTTCTGATGTACTTTTAAAGTATATAAAGAAATCTAGAATAACTATAAATGTTAAAGAGTTTTCTTATAGATTAAAAACACACCCTAAGTACCCATCATTTATATCTGTTGTTAATACACTACAATATTTCGATATAGATTTTAGCATCTATAAAACTAATATTGAAGATATTGACAATAACGTTACTCATTTTTTTACAATGTTAAAAAATGAACAAAATCAAATGTTGCCATCTTTAATCGAAATCAAAAACAAAAAACTTAAAGCAAACTCTGTAAATATATCTAAAGAAAAATTAAATTATTCTTGGACTGAGATTATTCTCATTTTAAACGAAAAAAAACAAAGAAAAGTAAACCAGTTATTAACTATTGGTATCTTATTTACTTTTTTAAGTTTTACTTTTATTTACTTTAAAGTAAACATATTTGATTTTGCTTATTTTATATTAATTATTCTTGGTTTAATACTTTCTATATTTGCAGTAAGATTTACATTAAAATTTAATGACGTATTAGCTAAAAAAATTTGTAATATATCTACAAATGGGGATTGCGATTCAGTAATTAACAATAAAAAGTGGAAGTTATTTGAGATTATCAACTTTGCTGATTTAAGTTTTGTCTTCTTTATTTCACAAATTTTCACTTTTCTCTTAGCCTTTATATTTAAACATAAAGATTTCTTTATATCTTTTAATTTTACTCTATTAATTTTAAGTATTCCTTTTATAATTACATCTATATATTATCAAAAGTTTATAGAAAATAAATGGTGTACATTATGTTTAGGTATAATTATAACATTAACATTAGAAGCTTTCACTATTATTATTATAAAAAAAAACAATTCTATATATAATTTTAGGCTTTTACTAACTTATATAAGTGTGTTTTTGATTATGTTCTTCTTATGGAAATCGTTTAAAAAACTATTAGTAGAGAACGCAACACTCTTAAACTCTAAAATAAAAACTAACCGCTTTTTAAACAATTATCAGGTTTTTAAAGCAATCTTAAAAACTGGAAAAAAAATTAATTATACGCTAGATTATCTATCTTTTCCAAAATCAAAGCCTAAATTAACATTTACATTAGTTACTGATCCATTCTGTGAATACTGTAGAGAATTACATTATCAATTACTCTCAATTTTAAAAGAAATAGATGACGTTAACTATCATATAAATGTAGTTTTTAATATTAATGTTAATGAAGAAACAAAAGAAGATAAGTTACTATATTTAACCATGACTAAACTTCAACAAACAAAAGGGAATCAATTTTTCTTTAATGAACTACACGAATGGTATAATCATGAAAATGTAGAGCTTTGGCTAAAAAATAATTGTGATGAAAGAATGATAGATAAAAGTACAGAAACCATTTTACTTAAACAGCAAAAATGGTGTTCTGACAATCAAATAAATTATACTCCTGCTTTATTTATTAATAGATATGAGTTCCCTTTCATCTATGAAATAGAACATCTTAATTATTTTATCGATGATTTTATCGATGATTAAAAGTAAAATAAATTAGTAAAAAAGGAAGATATCGCTCCAATCATATTTATCATAATATAAAGAAAGAAGCACTAATCCTACCCCTGTATACCCCATTAATAAAGCTTCTTTATCTATAATATAAGGATTACTATCATCTGGTTGTAGATATGATGGAAAAATTATATCCCCCTCTATATCAAGTTGTATCTCTAAATTATGAGACAATTCACTCTTCCAATACTCTATTCTGTTCTTTAGAATTTCAGAAGGCAATAGCTTATCTATTTTTATAAGAATATATATAATCCCAGCGATACCATGACAAAATGCAGTATCAAAAAAATGATAGTCTTCATAATATACCATACCGGAGTTACTAACTATTCTTCTACAGACATCATTCGTTATTTTTATAGCTCGAGATATTAGTTCTTTATTCTCTAAATGAACCCCAGCATAAGAGAGTGCATAAGCTATCCCTAAATCTCCATAACAAAACCCTAATCTTGATGAAATATGCTCAGTATTTTCACCTTGATAAAAAACATCAGGATAGTTAGTATCACTTCTAACTTTAAACCTAAAACTATTAAGGCTTTTTATAATTCCGTTAATAAGAATATCTAATTCCTTTTTTTTATACCCTAAGCCTTTTAATCTTACTAGAAAGACGAGCAAGGATGGTATTCCATGTGCATACCCTAAGTTGATGGCAGGTTTTTCATCTTTATCTACTTCATCATACCAAAAAATACCTGATTCATTTTCTTCTCTATTTGAATATAAAGAATCTATAAAATCGTCTAAACATTTAATTACCTTTTTATTAGTAATTCCTAAAGATTTTATAATATATTGTAGTTTATTAAGGCTTCCATGAAGAAGGTCAAAATTATTTGTTGCTATGTCTGCTTCTATAGACTTGTCAAGGTAAGGAAGCAAATCACTAATAATCTCTTCGTCTTCAACAACACCACATTCTTTTAAATAATTCATTACCCAAAATATCCCTTCAAACCCTTCTAAAAAACCAGAATATAATTCTTTCTCGTGAAAACTGTTTAAAAGATTATTTAAAAGAAGTAAGCTTTTCTTCTTACTAGCTACTTCATTTGAATATTTATAAGAAGTTGCTTCGAAAATTAAAACCCCAAGATCAGCATCTAACGTTGGTTTATGCATTTCAGTAGATTTCTCTAAAAGAATTGGCTCTATTTTTTTTAAAAATGTATTAATCTTTTTTTTATTTAAATTCAAAGTCTTTTTTATTTAAATTAATGATATAAAAAAACCCTGTAAATTAAAAAATTTAAGGGTTTGTACTACTTATCTTAATATATAAAAAATAAGTAGTACTTTTCTAATTAAACTATAAAGCTATATTAATTTAGTGGCTCCTGAGTCTTCTATATCTTGTAAAGTAGGCTCAGTAGGACAATTTCTTACTGTGGCTTTCGTACAACGATTTGTTCCACAACAATTTTTTGTTTTACGTGTACCATTGTTACAGCTAATAAAACATAATCCTCCTTTTACACTGCTCATTTCAAGTCTGTCCATTTGAGCGACAGTCTTCTTGTTTAATTGAAGTTTTTTCATCTTAAATTTTTTTAGATTATTTAGCTAAAATATAAAAAATATTTAAACTTCTATATTTTTTATCTAATCAACACCATTCAATTAACTTTTTTTCTGTTTCTTGCTATTTCACTTTTGTAGTGCAAATTTAAAAACCAATATAAAACCCATTCATTTAATCGCTGTCTTGAACTAAAAATCCTATTACAGTGCATATGTATATAACTTTCCAATAAATCAAATATTTTTTCTTTATCCTGATTTACTTTATTTAAAATAGACTCTATTATTAACTTTGTATTATGATTATGCTCTAATAAGATATTTTCAAGATAAATATCTTCATTATTATTAATTATATTTATAATACTACTTCTATTATTTCTAAATTTCTTTGCTAACTGCTTCTTAACAGAAGAACTTCCTCCCATTTCTCTAGTATAAGAAGCTTCTAAAAAAGAAAACAACTCGCCTTTATCTTCTAAACTTATCTCCCAATTATTTAAAAAAGAATCAATCCCTTTTAATGCATACAACCATCTTTTATTTGGATCACCATCTACATGTTCCAATATTTTTACAACTAAATCACTATTAAAGAAAAATAAAGTTTCAAACTCATCAATTGTATTAGTTCCATAACGTTCCAATTCTCGTTTATAAGTATCTGTTTGAACATTCTTTATAAGCTTACTTTCTACAAAAGGAGTAACTATGTTGTGAATATTTTGAATAACATTATTTAAATTTTTTGTTTCATTTATTAAATGAAAGCGAATACGTATATGCCTATCTGGGTCATTATAATTTATAAAAAACCATTTATCAATAACCTTATTTTTAATTAATTGATCACAAATAGGCTTAAGATAAGAAATAATAAATTGTTCAGACGTCTGTGAACCCGCATATAATTTATAATATAACCATTCACTTCCTAAAATATAATAGCGTTGTTTTTTTTCTAACATTTAATCATTATTTTTATAATATGATAAGATTATCTCATGAGAAAAAGCTAAATCCTTATAGTTTTTCACTAAAGCATTTTCCTTATTAAATAAATATTCTATTAAAATAACCTCTGTTTTATTTTTTATTATTGAAATGAACATTTCTATAGATAGTTCATGTCCAAAATCAATTAATAATTGGTTATCATCGTCTGCAAGCAATACTTTATTAGGTATCTTTTCTTTTTCTAACCACTTATCAATAGCTTGCTTAGTCTTCAAGTTTTTTAGCGTACTATTTTTCACAATCCATTGAGCTGGAGATAAAATCGTGTTTTTATAATTTACGCGAGGAAAGAAGTTGTAGTGCATATACACATTTCCCCAACTAAATGAAATAAATTCATTTAAATCTTGACACTGTAAATCACCTAAAAAATAATAAATAGGCAATGAATTCCCTGAGTAATTATGAGCAGTTGCTAGTCTAGGAATTACTCTTTTATTTAATTTTTTTGAGCGTAATATTACTTTATCAGATTTTACAGAAACCAAAAGATCTTCAATAGGGATTTGGTTTTCTTTAGGTAATACACTTTTTGCTAGGTAAGGTATCTCGTAATCTCTCAAGTGGGGTCTAAATAAAACATTTCCTGTTCTCTTCTCTGGCAAATGTACAATTTCAGCATAAATAACATTTGATAAAGATTCCTCTACTTCAACAATTTCATCCACTATCTCTTTTACTTTCTCATCAGAATGGCAAAACCTACCTAGAAGAGCTGTTGCTGTTACATTACCTACATTATCTATTAATATTTTAGGGTTATTAGCATCATTATCTAAAATGCTTATGAAAGCCGAAAATGTATCCGGTATATTAGTCCAATCTTCAGAAAATCCTTTTAGGTCATCATCAGTAATTTCAATCTCGCATTTATTGTTTCTAATAGCAGACAACATTTTCTTATTAAGGAAAGTATCTCTTTTATTCCATTTTACTTCAGTATAACTATTCCGATTAGAATTGCTCCCTAAAACTCTAATATCATCAATAAGAGGTGATATATCATAACTTCCCCCATCACTTGTAGCGTATCCAATACCCGCCTCAACATCTAAAGCAAGAGCAAGAGGAATTTCCTCATCTTCATAAACGCTGTAGAAATCTTTTTTAAACTTTTTCAATTCTTCATTTTCACTAAAAATTGACAACTTATTTAAAACAAGTAAAGCACTATCAACGTTTTTAATTAGCTCTTTATTTAAAATATTCTTCCTTAAATTGGTCGTCAAATCTGTTTGTAATAAAAACTTCTTGTTATAATCTACATTGAATTTATTTATCACTTCATAAAGCTCCTGATAATATTTAAAACCTTCTCCAATGACAGAATTGTTAATCTTATTTAAGATATTTTCTACTTCTAAAAAAATAGTTTGCTCGTTAGTAGTTATAACACTATCTTTTAAAGTTTTAAAATAATCCTCCCCTGTTACTGGGGGAGAAATTGAACTTATTAAGATTTGATTGTCAATAAGCTCATTAATAAATTGAATAGCTTCATCATCTGTAACATCAGGCTCATCAATCAAGTTAGCCAGCTCTTTGATAGTAGCTCCGTTTTTACTATGTTCTAATATGAGTGTTAAATACTCCGAATCATCAATTGCAATAGTAAAATGCCTTCTTAATGTTTGTTCATACTTAAACTCTATATATCTTAATTTATCACCAACTTTATACAAACTAGTGTTTGGATAAAACTTTAAAGAATTTCTAATCTCTATATCAGATTCTAATTTTTGTGATAAAGCACACAAATAATTCATATCAAGTCTTGTAGTTCTTTTATGATTACTTGTGTGCTTTAGCACAATATGATTATCTTCTTCTATCTCTCCAACAGAACAACCACTAAACAATCCAAAAGGGGTTGCACGATTACCCATTCTTAAAAAATATTTAAGTAACGTAATTACTAGCTTTTTTTCGTTTTTTATTGACTTATTATTAATCAGCTTTAACATTTCCCCATGTAATTCCGGAGATGCAATGTAAATTGCTTCAGAAATAAAAGGTATTTTACATAACGTTTTTATTTTCTCTTTAGTCAATTTTGAAACTTCTTCAAATGATAATGTAGGTGTTCTTAAGACATAGTTATTAAAAGCTAAATACTTAGGGTTTTTCTTCATTTTGTATATAGATATTTTTTTCAAATGTAACTTTTTTTAGTAAATAAAAGTTACATTTGAAAATTTCTGTTTACGCATAAAATTAATTAATTCTATGAAGAAATTTATAAATTATAAACAAGTTGATGTTAAAGACTGTGGTCCAACATGTCTTAGAATAATTTCAGCTTATTATAATAAAATAATTTCAATTGAGGTACTTAGAAAATTAAGTGAAAATACAAGAGAAGGTAGTAGTATATTAAGTTTAAGTGACGCAGCTGAAAAAATTGGCTTTCGATCAATGGGGGTTAAATTGTCTGTCGATAGTCTAAAATCTATGAATTTACCATGTATACTACATTGGAATAAAAATCATTTTGTTGTAATTTATCAAATAAAAAACGATTATTTTTATACCTCTGATCCTGCGCATGGATTAATAAAATATGATAAAGAAGAATTTATTAGTCTATGGATTGGAAAAAATGCTGATGAAAAAACAGAGGATGGCATCGCTTTATTATTAGAACCTACTCCAAAATTATTTGAAACTAACTTTGAGAACCCTAAACAATCATTTGGCTTTTCATTTATTTCAAAGTATTTATTTAGATATAAGTCATTTATTTGGCAATTAGTTATTGGGCTTTTTGCTTCTAGTTTACTCCAACTTATTTTTCCTTTTCTAACACAAAGTATTGTTGATGTTGGTATTCAAAATCAAGATATAAATTTCATATATCTTATTCTTATAGCTCAATTAGTTGTTTTTATAGGAAGAATGTCTATTGAAGTTATAAGAAGTTGGATTTTATTGCACTTAAGCTCCAGAATCAATATTTCTTTGATTTCAGACTTTTTTATTAAATTAATGAATCTTCCTATTTCATTTTTTGATACTCGTATGACAGGGGATATACTTCAGAGAATTAATGATCATGAGCGAATAGAAAAAATTTTAACAACATCTTCTCTAAGTGTTCTTTTTTCAATGTTTAACTTAATTATATTCAGTTTCATATTAGCATATTATAATTGGCAAATATTTGGAATATTTTCTTTAGGAAGTTTTTTATATTTTCTTTGGATTACAATTTTTTTAAAAAAGAGAAAAGAATTAGATTATAAAAGATTTTCTCAGGTAAGCCAAGAGCAGAGTAAAGTTATAGAGCTTATTAATGGAATGCAAGAAATAAAATTACATAATTCAGAAAAACGAAAACGTTGGTCTTGGGAATTTTTACAAGCCAGACTTTTTAATATATCAATCGATGGGTTGGCGTTAGAACAGTATCAAAATGTTGGTGCTAGTTTTATTAATGAATTTAAAAATATTTTAATAACAATATTTTCAGCAAAATTAGTTATTGATGGAAATATAACTTTAGGTATGATGCTTGCTATAAGTTATATTGTAGGACAATTAAACTCTCCCATTTCTCAATTAATTAATTTTGTAAGAGAAGTTCAAGATGCTAAAATTTCATTAGAAAGAATTTCTGAGATACATACTAAAGATGATGAAGAAGAACAAAATATAGAGAAAATTACTGAAATTTCTAAAAATTCAAATATCATTTTATCTAATATTTCTTTTAGGTATATTGGCTCAGAACAAAAAATTTTAAAAAATTTAAATGTAACAATCCCTGCAAATAAAGTTACTGCTATTGTTGGTGTTAGTGGAAGTGGTAAAACTACTTTAATGAAATTACTTTTAAATTTTTATAACACTTACAAGGGATCAATAAAAATAGGCAATAACGATCTTCAACAGGTTTCACAAAAAATATGGAGAAAAAAATGTGGTGTAGTTATGCAGGAAGGATATATTTTTAATGACACCATTGCTAATAATATTGCTCTTGGTGATGATTATATTGATAAAAAGAAATTAGCTCACGCTGTTGATATTGCTAATATTAAAGGATATATAGAAAGCTTACCTCTTTCTTACAATACAAAAATAGGAAGTGAAGGCGTTGGTTTAAGCACAGGGCAAAAGCAACGTCTACTTATTGCTAGAGCTGTTTATAAAAACCCTAGTTTTTTATTTTTCGATGAAGCAACTTCTGCTTTGGATGCCAACAATGAAAAAGTTATCATGGAAAAACTTAATACTTTTTTTGAAAATAAAACAGCAGTAGTTATTGCACATAGGTTAAGTACTGTAAAAAATGCACATCAAATAGTTGTCTTGGAGAAAGGTAAAATTGTTGAAGTAGGAAATCATGATAGTTTAATTCAAAAAAAAGGGAATTACTATCATTTGGTAAAAAATCAATTAGAATTAGGAAAGTAAAATGTCAGAAAATAATCATTTAGATAATATAGAATTACGAAGCGAAGAAGTACAAGAAATACTAACTAAAGTACCTCATTGGATGATCCGTTGGGGAAATTCTTTATTTTTAGTATTAATTTTAATGTTGTTACTTTTATCTTGGTTTATCAAGTATCCAGATATTATCACTTCAGAAGCAACTATAACTACAAAAATACCTCCTCAAAAAGCTTTTGCTAGAGTTACTGGAAAAATAGATACTATTTTAGTAAAAGATAACCAACAAATCACAGAGAACAGTCCTATAGCTCTTATCGAAAACACAGCTAATTATGAAGATGTTTTTTATCTAAAATCTGTTTTAGACACTATTACCTTGAAAAAGGATAGCTTTTCTTACCCTCTTGAAAAAATGCCTCTATTATTTCTTGGAGATATTGAAAATGCCTACGCTAATTTTGAGAACAGTTATATACAATATATTTTAAACAAACAACTACAACCTTACTCAAATGAAGCTATTGCTAACAGCATTACTACATCTGAACTAAGAAGAAGACTACAAAACCTTAAATCTCAAAAAAAAATAAACAAAGCTGAATTAGGCTTTAAAAAGAAAGACTTAGACAGAAGTAAATCTTTATTTGAAAAAGGCGTAATTTCTGCAAAAGATTACGAAACTAAACAATTAGAATATTTACAGTCAGAACGCAGTTATCAAAATATGAGTTCTTCAATATCTCAATTACGTGAAGCGATTGCCAATAGTAATAAAACCTCTAAGGGAACTGAAATCACTCGTATTCGTGAAGAAATGACCTTATTAAAAAATACTATTCAATCTTTTAATTTATTAAAGAAAGCTATTAAAGATTGGGAATTACAATATGCTTTTATATCTAAAATAAACGGAACTGTTTCTTTTTTGAATTATTGGAATGAAAATCAAACAGTAACACAGGGTGACTTGGTTTTTACTATTATTCCTTCTCAATATTCAGCCTATATAGCTAAGCTAAAAACTCCTTCTCAGAACTCTGGAAAAATAGCTATTGGACAACTAGTAAATGTAAAACTACAAAACTACCCTGATTATGAGTTTGGTGTTTTAAAAGGAATAGTCAATAATATTTCTATGATTCCTGATAAAGAGGGTTTTTATACAATAGATGTGCTACTTCCTAAAAAGTTAGTTACTTCTTATGATAAAACAATAGAGTTTAAACACGAAATGCGTGGAACAGCAGAAATCATTACTGAAGATTTACGTTTGATAGAGCGTTTCTTCTACCAATTCAGACAAGTTTTAAATAGAACTTAATGAATACATATTTACAATCGCTTCACTCGTAGTTTTTTCACTTCTTCAATAGTTAAACCAGTAGCAAAAACAATTGTTTCATTATCAACTCCTTTTCTTTTTAACTGTTTAGCTACCTCAATATTTCTATTCTTTTCAATTATTTTTGACATTTCCTTTTTTATCTGTTCTTCTAAAATATATTTAGGAACATATCTTTTGCTTTTTTCTAATTCCTCTAAAAGACCTATATTTTTAAAACTCATATAACTCTTATCAGAGATAATCAAATGGTCTATTACATGGGTATTGACTATAATACCTACTTGTATCAATCTATCGGTTAAATTCTTATCATTGTCGGATGGCGATAACTCTCCGCTTGGGTGATTATGACATAATACTATTTTTACAGCTCTTTTTTGTAGCGCAAGACTAAAGACCTCCATAGGTTCTACCAATGTTGCATTGACTGTCCCTAAACTTATCAGTTCTATAAAAAGAATACGGTTGTTGTTTTCCAATCCAATAATCCAAAAATGTTCTCTGTTTTGGTCTATCTTACTTTCACGGAGTAATACCTTTTGCATGATTCCGTAAATATCATCGGAATTTAGAATTTTTATTTTTTCCGCTTCTGTCAATTTTATATCCATAAAAACAAAAGTAAGGTTTTATCTCTTAATGTTTACCAATTCTAATTGTGGTAACAAAAAAGCGACAAAGTAATACCTTGCCGCTTTAAATGTTTTCACAACGGAATAATCCTTATTGTGAATTGATTTCAAAATTGTACTGCTAATATACGTTTTTTTAATTTAGTCGTTTACGGATTGTCGTATATCAAATAACTTTTTTTTACTTATTTTTAAATCATTAAGTAATTCGTTTCTTAATTAAACAATTGCTGTTTTTTCCTCTTAAAAACAAAGCACATATCATAAGTTCACTCTTGTGTTATCAACTAGTATAAAAAAGCGAAATAAAATGACTAAAAAAATTCTAGGTTTAGATTTAGGTACCAATTCAATTGGTTGGGCATTGGTAGAAGAAGCTCAAAATAACTCGGAAGAATCAAAAATTATAAAGTTAGGGGTTAGAGTAAACCCTTTAACTGTTGATGAAAAAACCGACTTTGAAAAAGGACGACCTTTAAGTACTAATGCAGAAAGAACCTTAAAACGTGGAGCAAGAAGAAATTTGCAACGATATAAGCTAAGAAGAGCCGCTTTAATTAATGAGCTAATCAATCATAACATTATATTAAAAGAAACTGCGTTAACAGAAATAGGAAAAAACACAACACATCAAACCCTATACCTAAGAGCAAAAGCAGCTAAAGAAAGGGTTGAGTTAGAAGACTTTGCCAGAATATTATTAAGTATCAATAAAAAAAGAGGTTATAAAAGTAGTAGAAAAGCAAGTAATGAAGATGAAGGGGCAGCTATTGACGGAATGTCAATAGCAAAAGAGCTTTACGAAAACAACTTAACACCTGGGCAATATGTGCTGAACTTATTACAGCAAGATAAAAAATACATTCCTGATTTTTATAAATCTGATTTACATAATGAGTTCAATAAAATATGGAAAAATCAACAGAAGTATTATTCAGAAATTCTTAGCGAGCCTTTATATAAAGAACTGCAAGGAAAAAACAAAAAACAAACATGGGCAATTTGTAAAACTCCTTTTAACTTAGTTGGAATCACACAAAAAGGAACAGCAAATGAAAAAAGGTTAGAACGTTATCAGTGGCGTACAAAGGGATTGATTGAAAAATTAGAACTTGAACATTTAGCTATTGTCCTTCAAGAAATTAATAATGACTTGAACAAATCGAGTGATTATTTAGGCGCAATTTCTGACAGAAGTAAAGAGTTGCATTTTAAAAATATAACCGTAGGAGAATATCTGCACCAACAAATTCAAGAAAACCCACATAACTCACTAAAAAATCAAGTTTTTTACAGGCAAGATTATATGGATGAATTTGAAAAAATATGGTCTATACAAACACAATTTCATAAAGAACTAACGCTGCCTTTAAAAGAAAAAATTCGAGATATTATTATTTTTTATCAACGAAAATTAAAATCACAAAAAGGACAATTAGACTTTTGTCAGTTTGAAAGTTGGGAGCAAGAGTATGTGAACAATACAACCAATAAAAAAATGAAGAGGTGCATTGGTCGTCGTGTTGTATCTAAATCATCCCCGTTATTCCAAGAGGTTAAAATTTGGCAGATACTGAACAATCTTATTTTTTCTAATAAAAACACAGGCGACCATATTACGATTAACGATTTAGATAGAAACATAATTGATGAAATTTTTCAAGAATTAAACCTTAGAGGTGAACATAAAGCAGCCAGTGTACTTAAGATTCTTAAAAAGCATATAGTGTTAGGAAAGCAAAGTGATTGGAAAGCTAACCACGAAAAAATTGAAGGAAATACTACTAATAAAGCACTATATGATGTTTATCAAAAAATTGCGGAGTTAGAAGGGTATGGTTTTGATTGGGAAAAGAAAACAGCAACAGCTATTAAAGAAGAGTTAAAAGCTGTTTTTTCTGAAATAGGAATAAATCAGGATATTTTAGAGTTTAACGGAATACTACAGGGTAAAAAATTTGAAAATCAGGCAAGTTATCAGTTATGGCATTTGTTGTATGCATCTGAAGAAGATTTTAACAAAGTTAGTAAAGAAGACCAAATGATTTATGGGAATAATGCTGTAAGTTTAAAGAAAAAATTAGTTTCAAAATTTGGTTTTAAACCTGAACATACAAAAATGTTAGCCAGTATTTCTTTTTCTCAAGACTATGGGAATTTATCAAGCAAAGCGTTAAAAAAGATTTTACCCGAACTTCAAAAAGGATATACTTATTCCGAAGCCTGCAAAAATGTGGGTTATAACCACTCTAATAGTTTCACAAAAGAAGAACATGAAAATAGAGAACTCAAAGACAAACTTGAACTCATAAAAAAAAATAGTTTAAGAAACCCTGTTGTAGAAAAAATTTTAAACCAAACTGTTAACGTAGTAAATCAAATTATAGAAACCTACGGCAAACCTGATGAAGTACGTATAGAATTAGCTAGAGAGCTTAAAAAATCAGCTGATGAACGTAGTAAAATGACTAGGAGTATTGCTGAAGCAACCAAAAAAAACCAAGATATAAAAAAGCTAATTATTAAAGATTTTGGTATTCCAAATCCAACCAAAAATGATGTAGTTCGTTATCGTCTTTATGAAGAACTATCAAGTAACGGGTATAAAACACTATTTACAAACAGAAAAATAAATAAAGAAGATATTTTTTCAAAAAAAATAGATATAGAGCACATTATTCCTAAAGCTTTAGTGTTTGACGATTCTTTTTCAAACAAAACACTCGCCTTTAGAGAAGTGAATTTAGAAAAGGGTAATACTACAGCTTTCGATTTTATTAACAATAGCAATCATTCAGGAATAGAGGACTATAAATTAAGAGTTGAGAGTTTGTATAAAGACGGAAAAATATCGCCTACAAAAAGGAAGAAATTGTTAACTCCTAAAGAAGATATTCCAGATGATTTTATTGAGAGAGACCTGCGAAACAGTCAGTACATCGCTAAAAAAGCAAAAGCAATGTTGTTTGAGGTATTTCCTAATGTAGTTGTCACCACAGGAAGTATTACTGATAAATTAAGAGAAGATTGGGATTTAATCAATGTAATGAAAGAACTTAATTTACCAAAATATCGTGCTTTAGGACTCACGGAATATGAAAAACGTTTAAATAAAGGAACTGAAGAAATAAACAAACGAGAAGTTATAAAAGATTGGACAAAAAGGAACGACCATCGTCATCATGCAATGGACGCTTTAACAGTTGCTTTTACCACACACAACCATATTCAATACATCAACAATTTAAGTGCTAGAAAGCTTACAAATCACAAGAAGCACAAAATTATACTAAATATTGAAAATTTAATTACCGAAAACAAAAATGGCAAACGCAAGTTTAAAGCACCCATATCTAACTTTAGAACTGAAGCAAAAAAACATATTGAAGCAATACTTATTTCATTTAAAAGCAAAAATAAAGTAGTAACTCGTAACATAAACATTACGAAAACTAAAAATAATACCTTACAAAAAAAACAATTAACTCCTAGAGGACAATTACATAAAGAAACTGTTTATGGAAAGATTAAACGCCCTTCTAAAAAAACGATAAAACTCAATAAAAACTTTAAGGCAAGCACTGCACAGCAAATTGTAAATCCTATACATAAAAAAATAGTTTTAGAACACTTAAAAACATTTGATAACAACCCAACAATTGCTTTTGATAGCAAAACACTTAAAACAAATCCGCTTATATATAAAAATAAACCTTTCAAAGAAGTTGTTTGTTTTGAAGATATTTACACTATTAGAAAAGAAGTAAATCCAGAGAATTTTAAAACACAAAAAAATATAGAAAAAGTAATTGACACAAAAACAAGACAGCTTTTAAGCCAACGTTTAAAAGACCACGATAACAATGCGATAAAAGCTTTCTCTAACCTTAAGGAAAACCCTATATGGTTACATAAAGAAAAAGGTATTTGTATAAGAAGAGTTCGTATTACAGGTGTTAGCAACGCTGAAGCATTGCATACAAAAAAAGACCATTTAGGAAGAGAAATTTTAAATGAACAAGGTAATAAGCAAGCGGTTGATTTTGTTAGCACAGGAAACAACCACCATATAGCTATTTATAAAGATAACAAAGGAAATTTACAAGAAATGGTAGTTTCTTTTTACGAAGCTGTTGCAAGGGTAAATAAAAACTTGCCTATAATTGATAAAACGTATAAAGAAAAAGAAGGCTGGCAGTTTTTATTTACCATGAAACAAAACGAAATGTTTGTTTTTCCTAATGAAGATTTTGATATGGATGAAATTGATTTAACGGACGCAAAAAAAGCATCGCGTATTAGTCCATACCTATTTAGAGTACAGAAAATTGCTACTAAAGACTATTTCTTCAGACATCATTTAGAAACAACAGTAGAAGATAATAAAAGCACAAAAGAAATCGCATGGAAAAGGCTAGGTCTAAATCATATCAAGGATATTAAAAAAGTAAGATTAAATCACCTTGGTCAAATTGTTCAAGTAGGAGAATATTAATTACTGTAAAAGCCCATATATATATATATATGGGCTTTTTTATTAAAATCAAACCGTTATGCTAAAAAGAACCATTTACATAGGCAATCCGGCATATTTAAAGCTAAAACACAATCAGTTAGTTGTCGCGTGCCCAGAAACCAAACAACCAATAGGTACAGTGTCTATTGAAGATATGGCGTTGCTAATGTTAGACCATCATCAGATTACTATATCTACTCAACTTATTAATCAGTTAATGGGGAACGGTGTTGCATTAATTCATTGCGATAATCATCATTTGCCAAACGGACTCATGCAACCCATGGTAGGACATTCTGAACTTACCGAACGTTGGCGATACCAATTAAAAAGTTCCATACCCTTAAAAAAACAACTTTGGAAACAAACTGTAATTTCTAAAATAGAAAATCAAAAGCAGCTTTTACAACAAAATAATAGTCCATTTGAGGCAATGGATAGCTATTTAGAAAAAATTACTTCAGGAGATGAAACAAATATGGAAGGAAAAGCGGCCAACCATTATTGGAAATACATACTAACCGATTTTCAACGAGAGCGCTTTGGAGATGTCCCAAATAATTTTTTAAATTTTGGATATGCTGTTTTACGTAGTATTGTAGCACGTGCTATTGTAAGTAGCGGTATGTTACCAGCACAAGGCATTTTTCATAAGAATAAATATAATCCGTATTGTTTAGCTGATGATATAATGGAACCTTACCGCCCTTTTGTAGATAAACTTGTATTAGAATATATTACAAAACATCCAACAGAAGATGCTTTAAGTAAACAAGCCAAAGCACACCTATTGCAAATAGCTACTGAAGATGTTTTGATTGATGCAAAAATACGCCCTCTTATGGTGGCTGTAACAACGACTACAGCTAGCTTGTATAAATGCTTTATAGGAGAAAGGCGCACTATTTTATACCCTAGTTTATCGTGAGTCAGAACCGTTATAATGCCTACAGAGTTATGTGGATACTAGTCTTGTTTGATTTGCCAACCGAAACCAAAGTAGAAAGAAAGGCTGCCAATGTATTTAGAAAAAAGTTGTTAAATGATGGGTTTACTATGTTTCAATTTTCTATTTATATGCGCCATTGCCCCAGTAGAGAAAACAGTAAAGTACATGTAAGAAGGGTAAAAAGTTCACTACCAAAGTATGGTAAAGTATGTGTCTTTGAAATAACCGATAAGCAATTTGGAATGATGGAGATTTTTCATGGTAGAAAAGAAATTCCAAAGCCAACTCCTGTACAGCAATTAGAATTGTTCTAAGTTTAAAATTCTGTTGAATGCAAAAACCTCCCTAAAATAGGAGGTTTTAAACATTTACCTTGTGATTGCTCACGTAAAAATACAATTTGAAATCAATTCACAACTAGTAGTCATTGTTTGACTGTTAACGCCAACTTGTGATTGCTCACGTAAAAATACAATTTGAAATCAATTCACAACTTAATTACAAAATAATGGCAACAGTTAACGCTTGTGATTGCTCACGTAAAAATACAATTTGAAATCAATTCACAACTGAACGTCATACGCCCATGTTATGTTGTAACTTGTGATTGCTCACGTAAAAATACAATTTGAAATCAATTCACAACTTTTCCTATTGTTGAGGCACCTGCTAAAAGCTTGTGATTGCTCACGTAAAAATACAATTTGAAATCAATTCACAACAAAAGAAATGTTAGACAACATTAACTTTAACTTGTGATTGCTCACGTAAAAATACAATTTGAAATCAATTCACAACATAATTATAATCGTAAACCTCCTGTAGTGTCTTGTGATTGCTCACGTAAAAATACAATTTGAAATCAATTCACAACAGGACGAGTAATTAACGAAATTAATCCTGACTTGTGATTGCTCACGTAAAAATACAATTTGAAATCAATTCACAACAAGATTCGTTTATAGTTGCATCCGCTCCTACTTGTGATTGCTCACGTAAAAATACAATTTGAAATCAATTCACAACTAAAACATTTTACTTAGCTTCAATAAATATCTTGTGATTGCTCACGTAAAAATACAATTTGAAATCAATTCACAACTACAAGGGACTGGGGAAGTATCTTTTATAACTTGTGATTGCTCACGTAAAAATACAATTTGAAATCAATTCACAACGGGTATTGTAATATTCTTGAACCCAATTTACTTGTGATTGCTCACGTAAAAATACAATTTGAAATCAATTCACAACGACACCCCTGTTAATAATTCCGAGTTAGCACTTGTGATTGCTCACGTAAAAATACAATTTGAAATCAATTCACAACGTAAACACAGTTTTTAAAGAGTTAGGTTATCTTGTGATTGCTCACGTAAAAATACAATTTGAAATCAATTCACAACTCTTTTTCTGGTGGTATTTTTGTTAATGCCTTGTGATTGCTCACGTAAAAATACAATTTGAAATCAATTCACAACTGCCGTTATGGCTAAGAAACGTATTACCTACTTGTGATTGCTCACGTAAAAATACAATTTGAAATCAATTCACAACGTGTCGGATGAATTTGATATTGCTTCGGCTCTTGTGATTGCTCACGTAAAAATACAATTTGAAATCAATTCACAACTGCATGGGAGGGCTTAATTACAACAATAGACTTGTGATTGCTCACGTAAAAATACAATTTGAAATCAATTCACAACATCACCTAAAGAACTAACTTATTCATTTTCCTTGTGATTGCTCACGTAAAAATACAATTTGAAATCAATTCACAACAAAGAAGCTATAGAAGTTATTGAAAAAGCACTTGTGATTGCTCACGTAAAAATACAATTTGAAATCAATTCACAACAAAAGAAGAATACACTAAGTTACAAGACGCCTTGTGATTGCTCACGTAAAAATACAATTTGAAATCAATTCACAACCTGCATTTATGTCAAAACCGCTTTGTGTTACTTGTGATTGCTCACGTAAAAATACAATTTGAAATCAATTCACAACACAACCTCATGCCACTGCGGTCTGTGTAACCTTGTGATTGCTCACGTAAAAATACAATTTGAAATCAATTCACAACTAAAAAGATATATCTGGAATTTGGTCAAAGCTTGTGATTGCTCACGTAAAAATACAATTTGAAATCAATTCACAACACACATAACATATAACAAGTTCTCCATTACCTTGTGATTGCTCACGTAAAAATACAATTTGAAATCAATTCACAACTATAATGCAATTCAATCATGGGGCTTATAACTTGTGATTGCTCACGTAAAAATACAATTTGAAATCAATTCACAACGATTCCGATGAGCGTTTAAACTTACAAATACTTGTGATTGCTCACGTAAAAATACAATTTGAAATCAATTCACAACGTAAAACTTGTTAAAATTAAATATATATACTTGTGATTGCTCACGTAAAAATACAATTTGAAATCAATTCACAACGACATGGAATATCGGCAGGAGTAACCGCCACTTGTGATTGCTCACGTAAAAATACAATTTGAAATCAATTCACAACTAAAAGGACAGAGATTTTAATAGGTAAATACTTGTGATTGCTCACGTAAAAATACAATTTGAAATCAATTCACAACAAGTTTCCGTTAATTCTTATAGCTACAGAGCTTGTGATTGCTCACGTAAAAATACAATTTGAAATCAATTCACAACTTAAAGCCATTTCTTGTTTTTTAATAAAAACTTGTGATTGCTCACGTAAAAATACAATTTGAAATCAATTCACAACAATTAATCTTAATAAACTAGTGTTTACTTTCTTGTGATTGCTCACGTAAAAATACAATTTGAAATCAATTCACAACCTAGGTACTGCACAACAAAAACTAGCGTCTCTTGTGATTGCTCACGTAAAAATACAATTTGAAATCAATTCACAACTAAACTTTATTTTATAATAAGTATTAGGTACTTGTGATTGCTCACGTAAAAATACAATTTGAAATCAATTCACAACACGGGCTTAATGCTCAAAATCCTGACGGTACTTGTGATTGCTCACGTAAAAATACAATTTGAAATCAATTCACAACAATTAATCTTAATAAACTAGTGTTTACTTTCTTGTGATTGCTCACGTAAAAATACAATTTGAAATCAATTCACAACCTAGGTACTGCACAACAAAAACTAGCGTCTCTTGTGATTGCTCACGTAAAAATACAATTTGAAATCAATTCACAACTAAACTTTATTTTATAATAAGTATTAGGTACTTGTGATTGCTCACGTAAAAATACAATTTGAAATCAATTCACAACACGGGCTTAATGCTCAAAATCCTGACGGTACTTGTGATTGCTCACGTAAAAATACAATTTGAAATCAATTCACAACTTTTTTAAAGACGGCACAATAACTTCCTCACTTGTGATTGCTCACGTAAAAATACAATTTGAAATCAATTCACAACTTGTTACTTCAACAGAAGTAACCAACAACTCTTGTGATTGCTCACGTAAAAATACAATTTGAAATCAATTCACAACTATGCTGATTTGGTGTACTGGAAGTTAACACTTGTGATTGCTCACGTAAAAATACAATTTGAAATCAATTCACAACTACCAGTACTTTTTGGTGCTGCAAAAGAAACTTGTGATTGCTCACGTAAAAATACAATTTGAAATCAATTCACAACAGAAATGGATATAAAGAAAAGATATTTAACCTTGTGATTGCTCACGTAAAAATACAATTTGAAATCAATTCACAACTTGTTTAAATCTTCTACTACTTTTCTTTGGCTTGTGATTGCTCACGTAAAAATACAATTTGAAATCAATTCACAACGTAACATCTAGAGCAGTTTTAAAATCCTCACTTGTGATTGCTCACGTAAAAATACAATTTGAAATCAATTCACAACTAATGTAAGTAATATATATACAATAACTAGCTTGTGATTGCTCACGTAAAAATACAATTTGAAATCAATTCACAACACCATCTGCAAATCCATCTAAAGGCGGTTTCTTGTGATTGCTCACGTAAAAATACAATTTGAAATCAATTCACAACGCATAAATCACTTAACAATTCTCCAACTCCCTTGTGATTGCTCACGTAAAAATACAATTTGAAATCAATTCACAACGCATAAATCACTTAACAATTCTCCAACTCCCTTGTGATTGCTCACGTAAAAATACAATTTGAAATCAATTCACAACACCCGCTGAATTCCATATCTTTTGTAACCTCTTGTGATTGCTCACGTAAAAATACAATTTGAAATCAATTCACAACAATGCGTCAATATCTAATTGAAAAACAGAGCTTGTGATTGCTCACGTAAAAATACAATTTGAAATCAATTCACAACTTCATTTCTAATAAGTAGGCATTACGTATCCTTGTGATTGCTCACATAAAAATACAAATAGACTTACAATACTATATATTCATGATTATTTTTTATTATTTTAATAGATAAAGTAGTTTGGAAACAAAAAAGAGCATCCAAAACATGGATACCCAATTCTCTTCACGCACAGCAACCTACGCCCCCGTAATCGTCTGTACATCTTGGTTAGTGGTTATTAACGTAAAGTTACTGAGATTTATTGTTTCTTGACTTATAACATCGTGAAAAACATCAATAATAGTATCTAGTAATCAGCTACTTAACAAATTTTTGTTAATTCTTATTTTGACTATATTAGGATGATAAAGGGTTAATTTTTTATCTCTTTTTACATTAAATCATACACCTCTAAAAACTGTTTAACCTCACTAGGGCGTAACTTCTTTTTATGTTTAGCAACCTCAATAGGTAAATCACGAGTATCTGCTATTATCTCATTAATAGTTACTCGCATTTCTCTTTCAGGTAAGTAATAATACTTCTCGAAAAGTTTCTTTTTACTGTAAATTGCGTTCATTAATTATGTTTTAAATACTGTGTATAATGGTGTTAGCACCATTGATAAATTGGTTATTGCGTTTCTTTTTTGCGTTTTTTGCGTGTGTATGTCATGTGATCTCGATAAAACTCATCAAAAACATCTTACCCTTACTCCTAAACAACTACTAACAAATTAGTTACAACTATTTAAGGAGGTATTATTTACAATTTTGCGTAAAATTGCGCTTTCTTGCGTTTATCTTATTTTAAAAACATCTATTTATTAAACAGATATTTATGTGTTGATTTTAAATGCTTATATAGATACCCAAAAATGTTTTTGCGTTTTTTTGCGTTTGTCATTGCGCTTTTTTTTAGTGTGTGTCGTCCTAAAATACGTTTACAGCAACTATGTAATTCTTCCTTTTTAGAGATTCTTTCATTGATTGTTACTAACTTGCATCTAAGTTCTGTTTTGATGATTATAGTGTATCATAGTTGGCAATACTGACAGATAGCTATGTGGTAGGTTGGTTTGTACATAGGTATATAGCTGTTTTGCCGTATAATTGCCTTTTTCATATTTCTTGATGGCTGTTGTAATTTTCTTTTGATAGGTCGCTTTGCGTTTTCTTGCGTTTTCTTGCGTTTGTTGTTGCGCTTTTTCTATTGCCTTTTGTTTCTGATACTTCACATGGGTTTTCCATACTTTGTGTAATCCGAAAAAGCCTATCTCATGGGTTTGGGTACGTGTTTTATCAAAGTACAATGAGGGATACAATGCGGTTACTTGTGATTTGATAAACCACTTGCGGGCAAACTCCAGTTTCCAACGGTATTCTTTGAGTTTTTGAATTAGGGTTGTCTTTTGAGTGATATTTGTAAATAGTTCGTTGTTTAGGTAATTGATGGCTTTTTTCCATTCGCCTACATAGACATTGTGCTGTTTCCAAAGTTTTGCAGATGTTTTGATACAATCTTGTAGTAAAATTGCCTTAAATTCTTCAGTCGTTACATTGGCATAGAGTTCTATTTTTTGCAAATAGTCATAACGCAATCCTTTGTAATTATCATACACACCGTCTGCTAGTTCTTGCGCTAGTTCTCTATCGTCTTGCAATCGTGCTAAAAAATTATGTGTAAGTGGACTGTTTGTGCCTTGGCTCGTTTTTTTTTGTTTTAAAAAATCAGGCAATAGGGCTTTGACTGCTTCGGAAGCTTGGCGCGGGCGAGTGGTTGTTTTCTTACTTATCACTGTGGTGTTCTTGTAGAAGCCGTCCGCAGGACATGTAAATTCTTCCTTTTGAAATCCTGTGTTACTTACACAGTCTTTTATTTCTTTTTCTTTTAATAAAAAGGTTCTAGTAGTATCATTATTATCTGGTAATTCTTTCCAGTTCTCCTGTTTAAAAAATTGGTTTTCAATTCTTTTGGGTTTTGGTGGATTTCCGTCTAAAATTGTTAGGATTTCAGGGTGGAAATTAACCGTTATGGGTTTGTATTGGTTGGTATATGTATAGTTGATTAAGATGTTGGCTTCTCTAAGGCGTTTAATGTGGTTTTGCGCTGTCTTTTTGCAAATAGCAAGTCTTGGTATCTCTGCGATGGTATGTGTTGCTAATTTACGGTGGTCTATAGTTAGCTTTGGTAAGGCATTTTTTAATACACTGGTTGGACGATTCATTTCTAAGAGATATGAATTGCGTTGTTTTAATTGGGCGATGTAAAAGCCTACCAAGACATTAAATAAAAGCTCCGTGGTGTACTTGATAGTTGGTTTGCGCTTTTTTGCGATATAGTTTGCGTTTTTTTGCGCATTGAATTTTGCTACCTCTTTGTTGTAGTTAGTAGCAAATTCGCTATGGTGTTTCTTTGTAAAGTCTGCAACTTGTTGGGCTAGTGTTGGAGTATTAGGAACTATAACCGTTTTGTTATACTCGGTTATCGTTTTGTTGTACTCTACAGCTTGCTGATTATAGCTATGTACATATTGACGGTAGTTATCCATCGTACTTTTCATAGCGGTTCTATCTAAAAAGGGATAGTTGATATAGTTGTAGTGTTTACTTATCGCTTTTTCATAGTCTTTTCCCTTTTTTAAAAGCAAATAACCATGTTGGGTATTAAATTCCTCTACGGCTTTGTTGTATTGCGCATTGTTTAGCTTATTGCGCTGCGCATTGTCTTTAAATAGCTTGATAGCCAGTTGGGTTATCGCATCCAACGTTGTGTTTTGTAAATACTCATGTACTTTTTGATTGTACAATCCTATCGCTGTGAGCGATGTATTATTTTTTTTCATATCTTCGAGGTTCTTAAAAGGTTCTGCGTCCTTGCAGAATTTTTTTCTTTTTCATAGCAATTTTTTAAACGGTTAGTGACAGCTAACCGTTTTTTGCTTTAAAAAAGTAACCCACAACCTGAATGTTGTGAGCTACTTACAATAAGTGCTTACTTATCGCTGTGGTGTTTTTGCGCTTTTTGCGTTTTTTTAATCGCTGTCTTACTTCTTCATTATGCTTTTTCTTCAATAATTGATAGAAATATTCTTCATCATATTTATGCTTTTCTTTGCTTTTTGTAGGTTTTTCTTTTGGTTTTACATCTTCATTTATAATAACAGACAAAAACAACTCTCTTTCGGAAGCCGTTAATTTTCCGAAGTGTTGCATCGTTAATGTCAAGTTATTTTGTAGCATATATTAATTAAATGACGAATTTCCACGCATTTATACCTTTTTTTTTGTAAATTCGTCGAAATTCAGAGCGTAAACATAACGATAATTTTCGCTTTTTTAAAATTTATAACGATGATTTTCGCTTCTTCAAAACAAAGATTAAAGCATTATCTTGATACTAAAGGTATTAGTAAAGCTAAATTTTACAGAGATACTGGTATTAAAAGAGGTTTTCTTGATTCTGATAAATTAAATAGCTCAATCTCTGACATCTTTTTAGCAACAATTACAAATGTTTATAAAGATTTAAACTTGTCATGGTTGATAGCTGAAACAGGGAAAATGGAGGTAAACAGTACTGATGCAAAATGGATAGAATATGGGCAATTTAAATTAGTTCCATTGATAAGTAAAAGGGCTAGAGCTGGTTTTTTATCTGATTGGGAAGACGACGAATATATAGAAGAGCTACCTAAAATTCCATGGGAAGTGGATAGAGAATATAAAGGAAACTATCTTACATTTGAAGTTGTTGGAGATAGTATGGAGTGTGATAACCCAAGAGAAAGTATATTAGAAGGTGATTTACTTTTGGGGAGAGAAGTAAGAAATGAGTATTGGACAAGTAAACTACACATTCATAAATGGGATTTTATCATTGTTCATAAAACTGAAGGAATTTTAGTAAAAAGAATTATTGAACATGATGTTTCAAATGGTAAATTGATACTAAAAAGTCTTAATCCTTACTATGAAGACCAAACAGTTTACATGAATGACTTAGCGGGAATATTTAATATTGTAGACATAAAACGTTCAAGAAGAAGATAATTTACTACAATTAAAGTATTTAAACTAAGTTTTAAAATAAAAAAGAGTACCTTTAAAAGTACCTGTTATTACAAAAAAGGCATAAAAAAAACCAATTACAAAAATGCTGACTAACATCTATATAATTGATTTTTAGTACCAAAGGTGGGACTCGAACCCACACGCCCTTGCGAGCATCGGATTTTGAATCCGACGTGTCTACCAATTCCACCACTTTGGCTTTTGGTGAGTGCAAATCTATAAAATATTTCATTTAAAATATCTTTTAAACTCTTAAAATAGTTTTATTTTTGCCCCAACAACAACACTAACTAAAAATATTTTTTTGTAAATGGCTACAAATCAATTAAGCCCAAAAATCTTTGCGTGTTCACAAAGTATTGAACTAGCAGAGGAAATTGCCAGTGCCTACGGAACCAAACTAGGAAATGTAATTACCACACATTTTAGTGATGGTGAATTCCAACCAGCTTTTGAAGAATCAATCAGAGGAAGAAGAGTTTTCATCGTTGGATCAACCTTTCCTTCTACTGATAACTTAATGGAAATGTTATTAATGTGTGATGCTGCAAAACGTGCATCGGCAAGACATATTACCGCTGTAATGCCTTATTTTGGTTGGGCTCGTCAAGACAGAAAAGACAAGCCTCGTGTAGCAATTGGCGCTAAATTAGTGGCTAAATTATTAGAAACTGCAGGTGCAACTAGAATTATGACCATGGATTTACATGCTGATCAAATTCAAGGTTTCTTTGAAAAGCCAGTAGATCATTTATATGCTTCTACAATTTTTTTACCATATGTTAAAAGTTTAAAGCTTGATAATTTAACGATTGCTTCTCCTGATATGGGAGGTTCAAAAAGAGCTTATGCTTATTCCAAATACTTGGAAAGTGATGTTGTTATTTGCTACAAGCAGCGTCAAAAAGCCAATGTAATTGCTCATATGGAACTCATTGGTGAAGTAGAAGGTAAAAATGTAATTCTTGTTGATGACATGATTGATACAGGAGGAACACTTACAAAGGCAGCCGATTTAATGATGGAACGTGGTGCAAAAAGTGTACGTGCTATTTGTACACACCCAATTCTTTCAGGAAATGCCTACGAAAGAATTCAAAATTCACAGTTGACAGAGCTAATCGTTTCAGATACAATTCCTTTAAAAAAGAGTATTTCTAAAATAAAAGTTGTATCTTGCGCCGCTTTATTTGCTGATGTGATGCATAAAGTTCAAGACAATACATCTATTAGCGATAAGTTTTTAATGTAAATAAATTTAATAAACAAAGTAATGAAATCAATTACAATCAAAGGATCTCAAAGAGAAAGCGTAGGTAAAAAAGCAACAAAAGCCTTACGTAATGCTGGAAAGGTTCCTTGCGTATTATACGGAGGAGACAAGCCTGTTCACTTTTCAGCTGAAGAAAAATCGTTCAAGCCATTAGTATATACTCCAGACGTATTTACTGCTACGATTGAATTAGATGGTGTAACATATAGCGCTGTATTACAAGACATACAGTTTCACCCAGTAAATGATAGCATTTTACACGTAGACTTTTACCAATTATTTGAAGACAAGGCTGTGACTATGGATATTCCTGTACGTTTAGTAGGATCTTCTAAAGGTGTTATGGTAGGTGGTGCTTTACGTCACAACTTACGTAAATTAAAAGTAAAAGCATTACCAGCTAACTTACCAGATTTTATTGAAGCTAATATTACTGAGTTAGAAATTGGTAATAAATTATATGTTACTGAGTTAAAGAATGACAACTATACATTATTACACCCAGATAACACAGTGGTTGCTCAAGTTCGTATGTCTCGTAACGCCGCTAAAGCAGCAGCTGAGGCTGAAGCATAGACTGCAAAACAATAATCATACAAAAGCGTTACCATGTGTAGCGCTTTTTTTATTTTTGATGTATGATTATTACACCTTTTTTTAAACAATTATTTGGTTTTTCTACAAAACAATTAACAGATAAAGAAGACGATTCTATGAAGAAATTTTTAATTGTAGGCTTAGGTAATATTGGCGAAAAATATGACAATACACGTCACAATATAGGTTTTAAAATCGCAGATGCTTTTGTTAAAGAGCATGAAGGCTCTTTTGAAACCGAAAAGTTAGGAGATATAGCTAAACTTAAAATTAAGGGTAAAACAGTACTTGTTTTAAAACCTAATACTTATATGAATTTAAGTGGTAAAGCGGTTAAATACTGGATGCAAAAAGAAAACATTCAAGTTGAAAACTTGTTAATTATTACTGATGACCTAAATATTGATTTTGGAAAAATTCGTATCAAAGGAAAAGGAAGTTCTGGCGGACATAACGGTCTAAAAGACATCCAAGATAAGTTTAATACAGGTGCTTATCCTCGTTTTCGCTTCGGTGTAGGAGCTGAATATAGTAAAGGTCGTCAAGTAGATTACGTTTTAGGCAAATGGAATCCTGATGAGGAAAGCGCAATGATTGAGCGTATTCCTTTTTCTGTAAAAGCGGTTACTTCTTTTATTACAGCTGGTTTAGCTAATACCATGAATGAGTTTAACGGAAAATAATTACGTTTTACACCGTTAACTTATTCAAAAATTAATTATCAGAAGCATACCACTCAGCAAAACTAGTATCTGTTTCTTGTAGCTTAATGCCATGTAATTTTATGTTTTCTGGAAGCCTTTTTTGAATTTTCTTAGCAAAATCAATCACCATCATTTCGCTTGTTGGTTGATAGTCTACTAAAATAACATGATGTCCACGGTCTTTTAACTCTTTAGCTAACTCTACATGGGGAGTATTCTTATTGAATACCGTAGCATGGTCAAATACATCTACAATCTCTTCTTTTACAATCTTCTTTAAATCTCCAAAATCAATTACCATTCCGTACTTCACATTGGATGTATCAGTAATTGGAGAGCCTATCACTGTAACCGAAAGCTTGTAACTATGCCCATGAACATTTTTACATTTTCCATCATAACCATACAACGCATGTCCAGTTTCAAAAGTAAACTGCTTGGTAATTCGAATCTTACTCATAAATATCTATCTCTAAAGTGAAATAAACTTAAAAAATTACTTCTCTTTTAACCTGCCTTAAATGACAACTAAAGATGTGTATTGACTCTTATTTTCTTTTAAACTTTTTGTTTGCTCTGTATTTATTAAAGAAATAAACTACAGCTACACCCGCCGCTAAAATGGCAAATAAATAATCTCCACCCATAATATTTTACTTTTATTCGCCGAAAGTACGAATTTGATTTTAAATGTTATTATTTTTTCACTCTCTAGAGAATAAAATCTTTAAAAATTAACACCTAACTCCAATTCAAGGTTAAATTCTTTATTTAATACATTAGAATTGATAAAATGCTGTTTGTAATTTATACCTAAAACTATACCTAGCTCTTCCCAAGGAATTAACCTTATTCCTTGTTTAGATTCAAGCCCAATTAAGAGTTTGGATTTTTTTTCGTTATTCAGACCCCTAGTTGTTTCATATCCAAAAGGAACATTTATACCAACACCTACATAAATACCTTTGTAAAATTTAATAAACCCATCTAAACCAGCTCCTAATAAAAACTGATTAAAACTTTTATACCCCTTATTCTTTAAAAGGTTGGGTTTTAATTGATAGTTATTGAATGAAAATACAGTTGGAATTATAAAATCCTCCTCTGTATCTGAAAACTCAGAGTATTTTATTTTAAATCCTTTATAGTGTTTACTAAAAACAGTATTGTAAGAAAGTATATGAATGGTTGTTGGGGCTTTTTTATTACTTATGCTAGGGTTTTGAGCATGAACGAAGCTAACAAAAAAAATCAACCAAAATAAGCAGCGCATATTTTATTGTTTTTTATAGTGAAAAATAATGTGGTTTAATTCTTTAGTGTTGTACTTTATAGTTAAAAAATCTGAGGTAATTTGTAATACAGTAGCATCTAAAATTTCATTATTGTCTACTATCAGAGATATTTTAGTCTCCCCGTTTAGTCTCCAAGTTCCTTTATCATGATATCCTTCAGAGAAGGCTTCAAAAAACATGTTAGTTTTAAATAAGATATAATCATTACTCTCTTTTAAAGAAGGTTGATGCACTTCACCAAATACCTCATAGTTTTGAATGCGCCATTTTCCAATTAATTTAGATTTTAGACTTTTTTGAGAAAAAAGAGATAGAGATATTAAAAACAAGATGACAAGTAAAACAATTCGATACATATTACAAGTGGTTATTAAATTCCAGGTAAAAGTATAAGGCAAGTAAAATGTGAGTTTGTTTATTTAAGACAATGATTATTTTATTACCTTTTGTCGTAAATAGACAAACTATAAAGTAAGAACCTATTGTAATTTTGATGGATAAAGCATCACAAATGAAAAACTCAACACAAATAGAGCGATATAATAAGTTGTTAGATTTTTTAGAAAAGCGTTTTAAAACATCAATTCACACACATGAAATAGAAGATATTTCCTTTTACTCTTATCGAAATATTAATAGAATATTTTTAGCGTTACAACATGAAACTATTGGTCAATTTCTTAAAAGAAGAAAACTAGAAAAAGCTGCACAGTATTTAAAATTTTCAGATATTGAAATTTCAGATATTGCCCTAGAAGTTGGGTATAGTGATGTGGCAGCTTTTAGTAAAGCTTTTAAAAAACATTTTCGCTGTACACCTTCTAGCTTTAAAAGCTCTTATACATTTCAACAAAAAATTACGAATCAAATTTTAGAAGAACCTAATAAAAAAAATGATTCTTTATTACAATTTGAAATTGAAATTATACCATCATTTCAAATGTTGTATTTACAATATCAAGGAACTTATGAAGATATAAAAGGGATTGAAAGAACATGGAAACAGCTTTTAAAGTATGCTGATAAGCATGATTTATTAACTGATAAAACTATTATTGTTGGTGAAATTTTGGATGATGATGAAATAACAGAATTTGTTAATTGTAGGTATAATGCAGGGATTATGCTTACAGAAGTACAAAAAATTGAAGTTAAAGGAATGTTTAAAGTTAAAGAAGTTACTTCTCAAAAATATGCCAAGTTTGTTCATAAAGGAAGTCATGAAAGCTGTTTTGAAACATACAATACAATTTATTCACATTGGATGTATGATATACAATTAGAGTTTTCGGACGCACCAATTTTAGAGTTTTATTTAAATGACGATAAAAATACTCCTCAAGAAGAATTAATAACAGAAATTTACATTCCTATTGTTTAACGCAAAACCAACAAATAAAAATTAATATTTTTTCTTTGAAATTTATACTTCCTCTTTGTCCTAAATAAACAAACACACCTACATTTTCCAGCCTACTTTTGTGTTATTAAACAAATAAAACACATGAAAAGTTACAAATTACACAAGTATTAGTACATAGATTTTTATCTTCTTCTGGGCTTGTATAATTGGCTTTTCTCAAGGAAACAATTCTATTTTGGTTTTCTTGTCCTATTCCTGAATACATAACTAAAAAAGTTAAGAAATGAGTTTTGCTAAATTAATATCACTTTTTGAAGAGTCTACAATCATGTTGTATATCGGTTACTTTTTTTTATTTAATACAAGTTTAATAGTATTAGAAATAATTATTGATGTGCTGTTTAGAAAAAAGAGAAAATGGAAAGATACCTTAGCCAATATATCTATTTTTTTTATGAATCAACTTATAGAAAAAACAATTATAGGATCGATTGGTGTAATTTGTTTAATGCCTTTTCATTGGATAACACCAATAACGATTCCTAGTAATGTATATACATGGATCCTGGCTTTTATTATAGCAGATGTAACGTATTATTGGATGCATCGTTTAGAGCATGAACATCGAATATTATGGGCTAGCCATAGTGTTCACCATTCTTCAGAAGATTATAACTTAACTATTTCTATGCGATTAAGTATTGTAGAAGGATTGTTTGAGTGGTCTTTTTTAATACCGATGGTACTGATAGGTTTTTCACCATTTCAGGCTATTGTAGGGTTAATATTAGTCGCACAATTTCAAACATGGATTCATACGGAGCGAATTGGTAAGTTAGGGTGGTTAGATGAAATATTCAACACACCATCCAATCATAGAGTACATCATGGATCTAACCGAAAATATTTAGATAAAAATTACGGAGGTGTTTTTATTATATGGGATAAACTTTTTGGAACATTTCAAAGAGAACAAGAAAAAGTAGTTTATGGGCTTACAAAGAATATAAAAACTAACAACCCTATTAAAATTAATTTTATAGAATATATTAATATTTACAAAGAAGTAAAAAGATGTAAAACACTAAAACATAAGCTAAAAATAATTTTTGGAAACCTAATTTGGAAGCCTGATTATTTTAAAAGTAAATAAGTTCAGCTTAAGCTTACTATATATTTGGAACGAACGGTATTAGTTAGTTTAAAGTTTATACCTAATACCGTACTTTTTTACTTCTTAAATTTTTCTAAGGCTTTTTTGGTAAACTCGGATAAAACAAGCTTTCCAGAAGTCTCTGCACGTTCTATTAACAGTTCTTCCCAGTGTTCCGTTCCAATCCACAACGCTCTTTTCATTTCAACCAATGCTTCTGGGTTATACGAAGCTAATTTTTCTGATAAGATTTCAACCTCTTTATCTAATTCACTTTGTGTTTCAAAAACACGCGCATACAACCCTTTTTCTTTCGCCCAATACGCATTTTTCCAGCTCGTTGCATCTAAGGTTAACTCTGCCAATCCGCTTACGCTTATTTTGCGTTCTACGGCAGGAGCAATTACAAACGGACCAATACCTATCGTAAACTCAGAAAGTTTAATAGAAGCGTGCTCTGTAGCTAATACATAATCACAAGCAGCTGCTAATCCAACTCCACCACCCACAGTTTTTCCTTGTACTCTACCAACAACTAGCTTCGAACAACGTCGCATCGCATTAATAACATTCGCAAATCCTGAGAAAAAAGCTTTCCCATCTTCTAAATTATCAATTGCTACCAATTCATCAAAAGAAGCTCCAGCACAAAAAGCTCGTTCTCCTTCTGATTTTAGTACAATTACTGAAACTTCATTATTAATTGAAAGCTTATCAAATTCATTTGCTAAACGTTCTAATAACACACTTGGAAAGGAGTTACTTGCTGGATGCCCAAATTCAACCGTAGCAATCTTATTTTCAATATGTGTATATAAACTTCCGTTTTCTCTAGTTGTAGTCATTTGTTTATTGTTGTTTGCTCAAAATTACGTTTTTTGAGCAAGTGGTAAAAACTTTCTTCTAAACTTTATAATTAATGGAGTTCCTCTAGCAATCATCCACAGGAAAAAAGCAATCCAAATAGCATACAGTTTATAATCTAGTGAATCAAAAAATAATAAGGTTGGGACAAATACGAATCCTGTTGCTAATAATAAAACGTTTCGTAAGTACTTCATTTCTCCCATACCTTTAAACATTCCGTCATAAATAAAAGCGATTGAACATACAGGCTGCATGAGTAAAATAATCCAAAAAGTATTGTAAAATTGTTTTAAAACCTCAGGTTCTTTCGTGAATATTTTTCCTATAAATTGATATAAAACAAAACCTACAACTGTGAGTAAGAGTCCGAAAAGGAATCCGTATGTAATTAATCGATTTCCTAACATGACTAAGGTTTTATATGCTTTTGCTCCTAATAATTTTCCTGATAATATATTTCCTGCAGAAGAGTAGCCGTCAATCATAAAAGCGCCCATAAGCCATAAATTGAAACCAATCGTATAAGCTGCGATATAAGCGTCGCCATAATCAGTAGCATAGGAAGTACCAAAATATAAAGCAACATTTAACGCTATAGTTCGCACAAATAAATTTAAAACCATGTTTATAAACTTTGGTATTTCAGCATTAAGAGGCAGGCTGAACCTTAATGGAATATCTGTCTTCTTTAACAATAATACCGCCGAAATTATTGCCATAGTAGCTTGTGCTACAACACTTGCATAGGCTGCACCTTGAATATGCATTGCAGGAATCAAGCCTTCTATTCCATATACCAATACAACATCCAACCCTATATTAATAAACGTACCTATGAGTGCTATTACCATCGGATAATACGTGTTTTGCAACCCTCTAAACGTACCAAAAACAGCAATCGTAAAAAGCGTAAACGGGAATCCGAAAACACGAATTTTGTAATACGAAACAGAATAGTCTAAAATGGTTCCTGAAGCATTATACAACTCAAAAATTTCTTTTGCAAAAGGGTAACTGATTCCTAAAATAAGCGCACTTACTCCTAACACAATAACAATAGCTTGTGCTGGTAGGTTTTTTATTTCGTCAAGTTTATCAGCTCCTAAATATTGAGAAACGATAGAAGAAATTCCGCTACGTGTTTGCCCAAATACCCAAATTAACATGGATAAAAAAGCCCCTACAATACCAATCGCAGCAATACTTTCGGTAGCATTGTGCTCAATGTTACCTACGATGGCTAAATCTGTGGTAGAAAGTAACGGTTCAGCAACACCTGCAATTAATGCAGGCATTGCTAATTTATTTATGTGTTTAAAACTAATGTTGTGTTGCATAATAGTTAACAAAAATAACTATTATTGAAGTTGGAAAATGAAATTGCAGTGTATTGTTTTATTAATGTTATTTAAGAGCAAATCTCACATTTACCTGTTAAAAAAACAGTAGCACTCTCTATGATATGATTTTCAACCTGAGGAATTGAAATATCAACTGATAAACATGTTACTTTTTTGCAGTCAGTACATTGAAAATGAGGATGTATATCATTATGATGATGCGAAGAACAACTAGTACATTTAGCATACCATTTTACACCTTCTTTCCCCATAAAAGAATGTATAACGCCATCGTTTTCCAGACGATCCAAAACTCTATAAACCGTAGTTTTATTCATTTCGTCATTTAATTTACTTACTAAATCAACAGCAGCAATTGCTGAGACTCCAGACTCAAATAAGCTTAATAATTTTTTTACTGCTTTTGTTTTCCTAATAACTCCCATAAAACTAATTAATGCAACATTGTTGCAATTAAAAAAATAACGTACTTTTGCTTTTCAAAATACTAAATTAAGAAAATCAATGGTACTCAAACAAAAATCAGATACATTAGGAGCTTTGTCGAGCGGTCTATGTTTGGTACATTGCGTATTTACACCTTTTCTGTTTGTTATACAATCTCATGCTGCTTGTTGTAGTCATGAAGCAGTTCCTTTTTGGTGGAAAAGTATAGACGTTTTATTTCTAGTCATTTCATTTTTTGCTATTCAAAAATCCGTTCAAACTACTTCAAAAAAATGGATGCAGTATGCTCTTTGGATTACGTTTTTGGTTTTATTTATAATCATTTTAAACGAATATACACAAGCCATGAAATTACCTGAAGAAAGTATTTATGTACCATCATTAGGTTTAGTGTTTCTACATATATATAATAGAAAGTATTGTCAATGTGCAAACAACACTTGTTGCGCTAATAATTAAATAGTTTAAGTAATGAACAAGCATGATTACATAGGTGATAATCACATTTTAACAAATATTAAAACACCTTTAACACCAAACGCTTTTGATAAATCAGACGAAGAAAAGATTGTAAATATTCAAGGTCATTTTGCAAAAATAATGGAGGAGCTCGGTTTGGATTTAACAGATGATAGTTTGTCTGGGACACCTTATCGTTTTGCTAAAATGTATGTTAAAGAGTTGTTTTATGGATTGAACCCAGCTAATAAACCCAAAGTTTCTACTTTTGATAATAAATACGGTTATAGTAAAATGTTAGTGGAACAAAACATTACTATCGATTCTTCATGTGAACACCATTTTCTTCCTATTAGTGGCTATGCACATATTGGTTATATTCCAAAAAATAGGGTTATCGGGCTTTCGAAAATTAATCGTTTAGTAGATTATTATTCACACAGACCACAGGTACAAGAGCGATTATGTTTACAAATCTTAACAGATTTACAAGAAACTTTGGAAACGGAAGATGTAATTGTACTGGTGAATGCAAAGCACCTATGTGTTTCTTCTCGCGGAATTAAAGACAAGAATAGTTACACAACAACTATTGAGTACGGAGGAAGTTTTAATGATTTAGCTGTTCGTAATGAGTTTTTTAAAATTTGTGAGTTTGAAAATAGAGAATAATTAACCAATTACTTCTTCGTTAACATTCGTTTTATTTCATTCAGCTTCATTAAAGCTTCAATAGGTGTTAGTGTATCGATGTTTGTAGTTAAAATTTCTTCTCGAATATCTTCTAACAACGGATCATCTAACTGAAAAAAGCTCATTTGCATATCTTCATGCTGTGCTTCTTTCAAGGTTTCTTTTACCTCCTTGTGTGAATGTGAGTTTTCTAACTCTTTTAGAATTTTGTTTGCTCTATGAATTACCATACTTGGCATTCCTGCTAATTTCGCCACGTGAATTCCAAAACTATGATTACTTCCTCCAGCTACTAACTTACGTAAGAAAATAATACTATTATCTAGCTCTTTTACCGATACATTAAAGTTCTTGATACGTTCAAACGTGGAAGTCATTTCGTTTAACTCGTGATAATGCGTTGCAAATAGTGTTTTTGCTTTCGATGGGTGTTCGTGTAAGTATTCTGAAATCGCCCAAGCAATAGAAATTCCATCATAAGTAGACGTTCCTCTTCCAATTTCATCTAACAACACCAAACTACGGTCTGAAATATTATTTAAGATCGATGCAGTTTCATTCATTTCAACCATGAATGTCGACTCTCCCATCGAAATATTATCACTCGCACCTACTCTGGTAAAAATCTTATCCACCATACCTATTCGAGCATTTTGAGCAGGAACATAACTTCCCATTTGTGCCAATAATACAATCAAAGCTGTTTGACGTAAAATTGCCGATTTACCCGACATGTTAGGACCTGTAATCATGATAATTTGTTGCTGATTACGGTTCAGCACCACATCGTTCGCTATGTATTCTTCGCCTATTGGTAATTGTTTTTCAATAACCGGGTGGCGACCATTTTTGATTTCAATATCGGTACTATCGTCCATCAAAGGGCGCACATAATTATTCTCGGTAGCTAAGGTTGCGAAAGATTGCAACACATCAATCTTAGCTACATTTTGAGCATTTTGTTGTACTGGTTGTACAAAGCCTATAATGTACTGTACTAACTTGGCAAAAATCTCCGTTTCTAATTGCTGAATTTTCTCTTCTGCTCCTAAAATTTTTGCTTCATATTCTTTTAATTCTTCGGTAATGTAACGCTCTGCATTCACTAAAGTTTGCTTACGAATCCACTCTTCAGGAACTTTATCTTTGTGCGTATTTCTAACTTCAATATAGTATCCAAAAACATTATTAAACGCAATTTTTAAACTCGGAATCCCTGTACGTTCCGTTTCACGAGCTAGCATCGTATCTAAATACTCTTTTCCAGAGTTTGAAATGTTACGCAATTCATCTAACTCTTCTGAAACTCCGTTTGCAATCGCATTTCCTTTATTGATGTTTACAGGGGCTTCTTCTAAAACAGTCTCGGTAATTTTATCAATTAATTCATCACAAGTATTAATTTTTTCTCCTAATAACCTAACGGCAGCGTTTTCGCTGCTTTCTGCGGATTCTTTTATCGGAAGAATCGCTTTTAACGAATTTTTTAACAAGATGACTTCTCTTGGAGATACTTTTCCTGTCGCAACTTTCGATATCAATCGTTCGATATCAGAAATTTGTTTTAATTGGTAGGTTACAGTTTCAGAAAAAGTATCGTTATCAATTAAAAACTTCACTAATTCGTGTCGCTGCTGAATTTGGTCTAAATCTTTTAACGGAAGCGCTAACCAACGTTTTAACAATCTCCCTCCCATTGGAGAAATCGTTTTATCGATTACATCTAATAACGAAACCGAATTCACAGAATTACCTCCGTATAACTCTAAGTTTTTTACGGTAAAGCGATCCATCCACACATAATTATCTTCCGCAATTCTGCTAATAGATTGTATGTGTTCTATTTTGTTGTGTTGTGTTTCCGATAAATAGTACATTGCTGCACCACCTGCCACAATTCCATATTCTAACTCTTCAACTCCAAATCCTTTTAACGTTTTTACCTTAAAATGATTTCGAAGTAATTCATCTCCATAATCTTTTTGAAACACCCAATCATCCAAATAAAATGCATGAAAACGATTTGTAAAAGCTTCTAAAAATCGTTGCTTGTGTTTTTTTTCTACCAAAACTTCACTTGGCGCAAAGTTTTGTAAAAGCTTATCGATGTACTCTTCATTTCCTTGTGCAATGAGGAATTCTCCAGTTGACACATCTAAAAACGAAACTCCTAATAGCTTTTTCCCAAAATGAACGGCTGCTAAAAAGTTGTTTGATTTTGATTGTAACACCTCATCATTCAACGCAACTCCAGGAGTTACCAATTCCGTCACTCCCCGTTTCACAATCTTCTTAGTCATTTTTGGATCTTCTAACTGATCACAAATAGCAACACGCAATCCAGATTTTACTAACTTAGGCAAATACGTATTTAAAGAATGGTGCGGAAACCCTGCCAATGCTGTTTCACTTTCGCTGCCACTTCCTCTTTTGGTTAAAATAATACCTAAAACTTCTGATGCCTTTACCGCATCTTCTCCAAAGGTTTCATAAAAATCGCCTACTCTAAATAATAACATCGCATCCGGATATTTTGCCTTGATTCCGTTATACTGCTGCATTAATGGAGTTACCTTTTTTGCCTTTGTTTTTGCCAAGTTTCTAGATTTTTTGGGTTAGTTTTGCGAAGATAGAAAAGTTTAGAGTTTCTTTTGTTTCAAGTTATCCACAACTTTAAACTTTTGAACCTGAAAACCACTTTATGAGAAAATTAAAAAACAGCGAACTAGGCAGGAAAACAGTTGAAGAGTTTAAGCAAACTAACAAAACTCCCATCATTGTAGTATTGGATAATATTCGTAGTTTGAATAACGTAGGTTCTGTTTTTAGAACTTCGGATGCTTTTTTAATTGAAAAAATTTACTTGTGTGGTATCACTGCTACACCGCCTAACAAAGAAATTCACAAAACTGCTTTGGGTGCTACTGAATCGGTAGAATGGGAATATGTTGAAAACACTATAGATTTAGTTGAAAAATTACAAGCTGAAAACGTAAAAGTGTTGAGTATCGAACAAGCAGAAAATAGTACAATGTTAGATACTTTTACTCCTGAAACTGACCAAAAATACGCAGTAGTGTTTGGAAATGAAGTAAAAGGTGTACAACAAAAGGTTGTTTCTGCTTCTGATGTTTGTATTGAAATTCCGCAATTAGGAACCAAACACTCATTAAATATTTCTGTGAGTTGTGGTGTGGTTTTATGGGATTTGTTTACTAAAATGAAAAAGTAACATCATTATTAGCAACAATAATAACTAAGTAATTTACTTAATTAGAGTTCATAATTCAAAGATTACTTCACTTTAGCCTGTCTTTAGCGACAGTCGAAAGATTCGTAATGACAATATCATTCTTTTAAAGTAGAGTGTTAAATTTTTGAATTTATCCTAAAAACCTACTATATTAGGCACTTGATTACCCCCATCCCCAAGAGTTATTTTGTAATTAAAAACCCTATTTAATATGGAAAACAAGTACTTAAAAGAAACCGTAATGAATTTAATCCCAGATGGGGATAAAGAAACAGTAACTACTGATACTGATGAAACTGATAAAACAGGTGGCGGCGGAGGTAATCAAGGCGGAGATTAATACTATAAGCTTGATTAACTTTACCATAATTAAATAACACTTAGTAGCTATCGTTTAAGTGTTATTTTAAATAAAAACCATTACTTTTGAAAGTAATGGTTTTTATTTAACTCCCTGATAATGAAAATATTTATTTTTTTTATTCTTTTGTCTATTTCCTCTTTTCTTTTTTCTCAAGAAAACAAAGATTATTTGCATAGAAGAGATACCTTAATAGAAATAGGAAGACAAGCCTTTTTTGATAAAAAACTCCCTCTACTAAAAACAATTACGACACAAGTTGATTCTTTGTACAAAGAGACCAAAGATTCCATATTACTTGCCAAGTATTATCATTTTAAAGCCCTAGAAAATAAACTTACTTATACGAACGATAGCGCTTTTTACTATTACCACCTTTCAAAAGATATATCTAAAAAGATACATGATTCTTTGGCAGTTGGAAGACGCTTATTAAGTTTAGCAAACCTACAAAGACAAGCAAAAGATTTTTTAGGTAGTGAAATAAGTTCTATAGAAGCCTTACAATACTTAGAACCAATCAACTCTAACCTTTATTTGGAAAGTGTTTATAACAACTTAGGACTCGTTTCTGAAGAGTTAGGCCAAAACACTGATGCTCTTAATTATTATTTTAAAGCCATCGAAAGCAACAAATTAAATAAAAATGACATAGGGTATTTATATATAACAAATAATATAGGTCTTTTATATCAGAAGCAAAATCAGCATAAAAAAGCCATTACTTACTTCAATAAAGGATTGTCTAAAGATAGCATCAAAGAAAAACATCCTACTCAATATGCTTTCTTATTAGAAAATTTAGCTGCAAGTAACGATTTGTTAGGTAAAAAAGAAAACGTATTACAGCAATACAATGAAGTTCTTAATACCCGTGAAAAATTAAAAAGCAACAATGAACTAAGTATTACCCACATAAATTTAGCTGATTATTACAAAAATCTTGACCAAAACCAAAAAGCTTTATATCATAACTATGAAGCTTTAAAATACGCTCAACAAACCCAAAACAATAAACGTTGGTTAGAGGCTTTAAAAAACCTTTCAGAACTTACAAAAGGAGAAGAATCAAAACAGTATTTAGAAGAATACATTACCTTAAATGACAGTTTGTTTCAAAACGAGCGCAGGTTAAAAAACCAGTTTGCTAAAATTAGATACGAAACCGATAAGAAAGAAAAAGAAAATGTAGTTTTAAAAACAGAAAACCAACAAAAGCAAGCAGAAATACTTTATCATAAACAACAAAAAACAATAGGGTGGCTAGCTGCTGCAGTTGGTCTTTTACTTTTTGGTTTTAGTGTTATGTTTTATTTTCAACGTAGAAGAAAGTTATTATATCAAGCACAACTACAACAAATACAAGTAAGAGAACATGAGCGCCAACAAATAGCTAAATCTTTACATGATGAAGTTGCTGGCGACTTGCGTTTGCTTCATCATAAATTAGAGAAATCTAACTTATTAGAGGAAGCTCAAAAATTAGATGCAGTAAAAGAAAATGTTCGAAATTTATCACATCAACTAAGTAGTGTTAGTTTTGATAAAGTACCTTTTAAAGATCAAATTATCAATTTAGTGAGTGATTATTTTGAACCTGATTTTAAAATAAAAGTGAATGGATTGCAAAACTACGATTGGACGACAATTAATAATTCTATTAAACGTTTACTTTACTTAAGTATTCGCGAAAGTATACAGAACTGTAAAAAACACGCAAAAGCGAGTAAAATAACTATCAATTTTTCTGTACGTAAAAAATACGTACATTTGGGTATTATTGATAATGGTATTGGCTTTAATACCACCGTTAATAAAAAAGGAATTGGTTTACAAAACCTACAAGAACGCATTGAAGAGTTAAATGGTAAATTAACTATTAATAGTGAAGTAGGTAAAGGAACCCAAACCAGTATTCAAATACCCTTAAATGGCTGGACAAACAAAAATACTTTTAGTTGATGATCATCAATTGATTTTGGAAGGAATTCTTTCATATCTAAAAGATATAGATAACTTAGAAATTGAAACAGCTAATTCATGCGATGAAGCTTTTTCTAAAATAAAATCAAGTTTAAGCGAAAATCCATTTCATATCGTTTTTACCGACCTGAGCTTTGACAACCAAAACAAAAATGTTATTTTAGATGGAGGAGAAGCTTTTATAAAATCTATACTTAAAGAAGCAATTCCTATTAAAGTAGGTGTAATTACAGGACACTCTGAAACAAACAGAATTTTTAATGTTATACATAATTTAAGCCCTTCTGCCTATATTTTAAAGGGAAAGTGTAGCACAGATGAACTAACCTTTGCTATTCAAAAAATGTTAAAAGGTGAAATATACTATACGCATGAAATTCACCAAAAACTCTTAAAAAGGGCTTTAGTTGAAATACAAATGGATGATATTGCCATCCAAATTTTAAAAGAGCTACCTAAACATTCTAAAATTTCTAACTTAGAAGGCTTAATTAAAAAGGACGATGGATCATTAATAAAAGTCAGATCCATAGAAAGCAAACTATCTAAACTAAGAACAGACTTACAAGCCAATAATAATACAGACCTGGTATTAAAAGCAAAAGAATTAGGAATTATAGATTAAGCTTAACCTCTTTTTGCGGAAATACACATTTATTTTTGCGGTTATCCCATTTTACAAATTACAACTAAACAGTAATTTCGCAATGGAATTCAAACCATTGTTGGGAAGAATCTTGAAAAGAGAGAGAATGTAAAAAAAGCCTTTAAATATTTAAAGGCTTTTTTATGCTATCTATCTCGCCCCAAAATATGCTATTGTAAAATTGACTTATTTTTTCTCTTGCGGAAAACCACACATTTTTTTGCGGAAATACCCTTTTTTAACCTTTAATCTCTCTTTACATTTGTGACATCTTCTTTTCAAGATTAATTGGAAAAAGACATTTAAGGGGAATAATGAACCTTCTAGAAATTCTAGAAGGTTTTTTTATGCTATTTCGGAAAATTGCACTTTTAACTTCGGAAATCCCTTTTTATACTCCTGATTATCAGTATATATTTGACATGTTCATTATTTAATGACAATTAATTAAAGGGGAATTAATTAAATCATTTTAAAAATGGGGAAACTACTATTACGTAAAATGAGCAGAGGTTTTAACACTTTACTTTCAGTTCTAGCCGAATTCGGTAAAGGTGCTGGATATGCTCTAAGACACTAAAAGTTAATTAACCAAACTTAAACGTGTAAACCTTCTAGAAATTCTAGAAGGTTTTTTTTATTACCATTACTAAAATTGTAAATTAGGCGTTCAATCATTTTATGCCTAAATGACTCAAAAATATATTATTGCTCTAGACCAAGGAACAACTAGTTGTCGTACCGTAATTCTTAATAAAGAGGAAAAGATTATAGCAAAAACTCAACAAGAGTTTCAACAAATATTTCCACAACCTGGTTGGGTAGAACATGATGCTAATGAAATTTTACAAACTCAGTTAAAAACCTTACAACAAGCTATTGAGCAGGCTCAAATATCACCTTCACAAATAGCAGGAATAGGTATTACTAATCAGCGTGAAACAACTGTAGTTTGGAATAAAAACACAGGTAAACCAATATACAATGCTATTGTTTGGCAAGATAAAAGAACAGCTGATACTTGTGAGTTACTCAAAGAAACTGGACTCGAAAACTATGTGCGTAAAACTACTGGACTGGTAATTGACAGTTATTTTTCTGCAACTAAAATTCATTGGATCTTAAATCATGTAAAGGGAGCTCAAAAAGAAGCTGAAAAAGGAAATTTGTTATTTGGAACTATTGATTCTTGGCTTTTATGGAACTTAACCAATAAAAAAGTTCATGCAACAGACTATAGTAATGCCTCACGTACCATGCTATACGACATAAAAAACTTGTGTTGGGATGAAACTTTAGTAAAAGAACTAAACATTCCAATTTCAATGTTACCTGAAGTAAAACCCTCATCTTTTCATTTTGGAAACTACGAATTAGAGGGAGTTCAAATTCCAATTGCTGGAATAGCAGGAGATCAGCAATCTGCTTTATTTGGACAAGCATGTTTTAAAAAAGGAGAAGCAAAAAACACCTACGGAACAGGGTGTTTTATGTTAATGAACACAGGTAAAAACTTAGAATACTCTGAAAATGGTTTAATTTCTACAATTGCTTGGGGAATTAACAACAAAGTGTATTACGCTCTTGAAGGAAGTGTTTTTGTTGCTGGTTCAGCAATTCAATGGTTACGAGATGGACTACAAATTATCAATAATGCAGAGGAAAGTGAACTTTTTGCTGAAGAAGTTATCGAAGAAAACCCTGTTTACGTAGTTCCTGCTTTTGCTGGCTTGGGCGCTCCGTATTGGGATATGTACGCTAGAGGTGCTGTTTTTGGTTTGACTCGTGATACAGGAAAAAATCACTTAATTAAAGCCACATTACAATCATTAGCTTATCAAACCAAAGATATTTTAGATGTTATGCAAAAAGATAGCATGCTTCAACTCTCTTCTTTAAAAGTAGATGGCGGAGCATGTGCTAATAATTTACTGATGCAATTTCAGGCAGACATCTTAAATGTAGCAGTAGAGCGTCCTGAAGAAATTGAGACCACCGTAATGGGAGCTGCTTATTTGGCTGGATTCTGTGTTGGTTTTTGGCAACAAAACGATATTGTTAACAAAAGAAAAATAGATAAAACATTTACTCCTTCTTTCTCTAAACAAAAAAGAGAAAAATTATACCGTACTTGGCAAAAAGCTGTTGAACGTACTAAAGATTGGATTGATTAAAAAATAAAAATCATGGCAAAGTTTTACGATAAAATAACAACTAGAATTCAACAGTTTATTGAAGCACAAAAGCTCTTTTTTGTTGCTACAGCAGCAAAAGAAGGACGAATTAATCTTTCTCCTAAAGGAATGGATACCTTTAGGATACTTAACGAAAATACAGTAGCTTGGTTAAGTGTTACAGGAAGCGGTAACGAAACCTCTGCACATTTGTTAGCTGATAACCGAATAACAATTATGTTTTGTGCTTTTGAAGGAGCTCCAAACATACTAAGACTATACGGAAGAGCAGAAGAAATTCTTCCAATTCATGATAAATGGGAAAATTATGTCAAGTTATTTCCTAATCTTCCGGGTACTCGTCAAATATTTATTGTGTCTGTTGAAAGTGTACAAACCTCTTGTGGAATGTCTATTCCTTTTTATGAATACCAAGGAGAACGAAATCAATTAAATGATTGGGCTATTGAAAAAGGTGAAGAAGGAATTAAACAATATTGGAATGACAGAAACCAAACTAGTATCGATGGCTTTGATTCTTTATTAAAAGAAGAAACATCTTCTTAAATTATTTAAAAAAATATCTTCTTTTTTCAAAATCCTGATAAAAATCATGTTTTTACTTAAACTATGCTTGTACTTTTGAGACAGTAAAGTATAAGAAGAAATGGTACAATTGATGAACATCCCAATGGTATCTTGGACAAACGGAACCATTATGATGGTTATTTTCGGTTTGGTTTGTATAGGTTTAATAACCGCTCTTTTAATTCTTGTTAATGGTGGCAAGAAGAAAGAGTAGGTAAATTTAGTTTTAATAGTTGATTGAAGAAGCACTCTTTAATAATGTGTTAGTGGTTTAACGTTTGAGTGCTTCTTCTTCTTTTTATTTGAATGCGTTTAATCCTGTGATATCCAATCCTGTGATTAATAAATGTACATCGTGCGTTCCTTCGTAGGTTATTACACTTTCTAAATTCATTGCATGTCTCATAATTGAGTATTCTCCAGAAATACCCATTGCACCTAACACTTGTCTTGCTTCACGTGCTATTTTTAATGCTATGTCCACATTGTTTCGTTTCGCCATAGATATTTGAGCAGATGTTGCACGACCCTCATTTTTTAATACTCCCAATCGCCATGTTAACAACTGTGCTTTGGTAATTTCGGTAATCATTTCCGCTAGCTTTTTTTGTTGTAACTGAAACTGTCCTATTGGTTTTCCAAATTGTGTACGTTCTTTCGCATAGCGTAACGCTGTATCATAACAATCCATCGCAGCACCAATAGCACCCCAAGCAATACCATAACGTGCAGAATCAAGACACAACAATGGTGCTCCTAACCCAGATTTATTAGGTAATAAGTTTTCTTTTGGAACTTTTACATTATCAAAAATTAACTCCCCAGTAATGGAGGCTCTTAACGACCACTTGTTGTGAGTTTCTGGTGTAGAAAAACCTTCCATACCACGTTCTACTATCAAACCATGAATACGTCCTTCTTCATTTTTTGCCCATACAACTGCTACATCACAAATTGGTGCATTTGAAATCCACATCTTTGCTCCATTTAACAAGTAATGGTCTCCCATGTCTTTAAACTTAGTTTCCATTCCTCCAGGGTTACTACCATGATTAGGTTCTGTTAACCCAAAACTCCCCATCCATTCACCAGAAGCTAATTTTGGTAAATATTTTTGTCGTTGAGCTTCCGTTCCGTAGTTATAAATAGGCCCCATAACAAGAGAAGACTGTACTGAAGCAGTAGATCGAATTCCACTATCACCTCTTTCTAGCTCTTGCATAATTAACCCGTAAGAAATTTGGTCTAACCCAGCACCTCCGTACTCTTCAGGAATATAAGATCCAAAAGCTCCCACTTCTGCCAATCCGTTAATTAATTCCTTTGGGAACTCAGCACGTTGTGCATATTCTTCTATAATTGGAGACAAGTTTTTCTTAACCCATTCACGAGCTGTATCGCGAACAAGTTTATGTTCATCATTTAATAAATCGTCTACTTGATAATAATCTGGCGCTTGAAATAAATCAGACTTCATAAATATGTTTTAAAATTAATTTTTACTAATTGTATAAGAGAAGTGTAAAATTAATCGCGGTTTGATTTTATGTGATTTCTTAAAAGAATTGTTTCAAAAATACTTAAAAAAATGGTTATTCGTGCAGGTTTGCGTATGTTTGTACTAATGAGATTTACTTTAGGAAAAGAGGAGCGCTTAAAAAGCAAAAAGCTCATAGGAAGACTATATGAAGAGGGAAAAGTGATAAAAGTTTTTCCACTAAGAATGGTATATGTACAAACCGAACATACCTCTAAGTTTCCTGCACAAGTTGGAGTTTCTGTACCTAAACGTAATTTTAAAAAAGCGGTGGATAGAAATCGTATTAAACGATTACTTCGTGAAACTTACCGTAAAGAAAAGCATACTATTTATGAGACTGTAGATAAACCGTATGTGTTTATGATTTCTTATCTTGCAAGAGATGAATGGAAATATGCCGATATTGAGCATAAAATGAAGAAATTATTAACACAATTTATTACAGAAGTTACTCAAGATGAAAAATAAAAAACTCCTTTTTTTTGGTTCACTTATAGTCATCTCCCTTTTCTTTTCTTTTCAATCTCGTTTTTTTGAGATTGCTAAACAAATAGAAATCTATAACAACCTTTTTAAAGAGTTGAACATTAATTATATTGATGAAATCAACCCTGGTGATTTAACTGACAAAGCGATAAAAAACACCCTTAAAAATTTAGATCCATATACTAATTTTTACAACGAACAAGATGTTGAAGATGCACGCATTCGTCGTGAAGGTGAATATGGAGGTATTGGTATTTCTACATTTTACACCAAAAAAGGAATTGTGGTTTCTGAAATTTACAAAGGTTTTTCGGCTGATAAAGCTGGCTTAAAAGCAGGTGATATTATTACCAATGTAAACGGACAAGAATTAGCTGCTTTGGAAAGAAGTCAATTTTCACAAATGCTAAAAGGAGTTCCAGGGAAACAACTTTCTTTACAAGTAGAAAGAAACCGTCAAACAAAAAGTGTGTCAGTTAAACTTGACAAAGTTGTTTTAGACCCTGTTCCTTTTTACGATATGATTGACACTGAAACAGGATATATAGTTTTAACACGATTTATCAGTCAAAAAGCTACCGAAAGCGTTGTCAACGCTTTTAGTGATCTTAAAAAAAGAGGGATGAAAAAATTGGTTTTTGACTTAAGGTACAATCCTGGTGGCTCTTTATTTGATGCAGTAAATATTACCAATTTATTTATTCCCAAAGGGTTGAAAGTTGTTGATACTCGTGGAAAAACTAAAAAAAACAGTAGAACTTATAAAACAAATAGAGAGCCTTTAGATGCTGAAATTCCTATTGTAGTTTTAATTAATGGTCGATCGGCTTCTGCGTCTGAAATTGTTTCGGGTGCTTTGCAGGACTACGACCGAGCAGTAATTATGGGAGAGCGCTCTTTTGGGAAAGGGTTGGTACAACGTTACTTTGATTTAAGCTATGGAACTCAAATGAAAATTACAATTTCTAAATATTACACTCCTAGTGGACGTTGTATTCAAGAGTTAGATTATGCCAACAGAGATTCTAAAACAGGTAAAGTTCCTAAGTTTTCTGATGCTACTACTCTTAATGAGTTCACAACTCAAAACGGACGAAAAGTATATGATGGTGGAGGGGTAACTCCAGATATAACAAGTGAGTTTTCTAAAAAAACAGAAGAAACAGATGATTTACTAAAATCAAGAGCAATATTCAATTTTGTAACAGATTTCACATATCAAAATCCTAATTTATCTACTGAAAACTATACTTTTTCTTCTTCTGATTTCAATAACTTTAAAGAATATTTACTTCGTAAAGACACTGCTTTTGTATCTAAAGAAGAAAAGCTTTTCCAAAAAGCATATGAATCAGTAGAAAACAACAAAAAAATCACTTCTGAATATAACGCGATTATCCAACAATTAAAAGCAGCTAAAGTTGCTAAAGTTTTGGTAAATGAAGATCTTTTATCAAAAGAAATTGAAAATGAAATTATTGAGCGTTATGCGTACAAAGAAGGAATGTATAAGCATTTATTTAAAAATGATATAACTATAAAAAATGCTGTTAACTTGCTAAATAATCCTAAAAAATATAGCAGTATTTTAAAAAAATAGCTTCTTTAACATAATTTGTATATTTGTACTTTAAAAACATATGTCAAAACCTATCCTAAAAGAACGTACAAGAGCCCAAGAATCTACAAATGCTATTGAGCGTTTATACATTTCAATGCGACACTTATTTAGTCGCGGTTTTTACAAACCAATGGGTGTTTCTGGTGAAACCTTACGAAAATCACTATTATCTTTACGTCCAGAAATTTATGGTTCTATTGCAGAAAATAAAACTGAACTAAACGGACTGGTATACGTTATTGAACGCTTACCTGAAGGAATTGAAGAATGTCAGTTTATATATTTAACCGCAGATGAGGGATATCGTAACTCAAAATTTAAGGCTATCGTTCCTCCTAAAAGAAGGAGAAATTGCTATCGCATTGATAAAGATCAAATGAATATTGAAATTACTAGAGGACGCTCAGAAATTTACGATATTCTTACACACTTAACTTTTTTATTTATTGAATCTCACAAAATTAAAGACCGTGTAGTTTTTAATAATGGAGAAAGCTTTATTCGTGAATGGCTATTATTAGAAGATATTGTAATACACAATAAAACACTTACGGATGAAGAAAAAGATGTAATTGTTGTACATCTTGGTAATATTTTAGGAAGAACTTACGATGAGGTATATGATGCTTATAACACATTTTCAACAAAAGAGAACCCAAACAGGTTTTTCCATCTAATTTACTGGTTAGGTAAATTAGCTATTAATGAAACACTGTATGACCAAAAACGTTCTATTAAATTCAGTTCTGTTCTAACTCAAGAAATAGGACACCATTATTATGGAGAAATGTGGGCTAACAATATTAAAAAAGTATTGTTAGACAACGAGTTAATAGAACGTCCTATTCATATCATTAGTGCAAACATGCACAGTGTAATGAATAGTATTTACGCTCAAAATGCTTTACCAAAAGAAGCTAAAAAACATAAAGATTTTCAACTTTTTGAAGTATTGAGTAATGCTAATAGCAGTACTTTACAGTCTACCGTTAAAAATTATGCTTCCGAAAACGGACTGATATATATCAAAGATACATCTGGGACTAACATTAATGTTCAGGTAATTGATACCCAAAAAATTAATTTTGAAACGAACTCTTTTAACAAAGTTAATTCTATTGGAAAAGACCCTGTAATTATTGTGATGGACTATGCCTTTGGTGAACAGGCTTTTGAAACTATGGATGAATTGTTAAAGCCTTATAAAACAAAAGGAGAAAAAATTCATTTAGATGTTCAATCTGTTTCTATCATGGGAAAAGCAGGTATTTTAGAAGGTGGCAAAGGAGATATTATGATTCCTTCTTCACATATTTTTGAGGGAACTGCTGATAACTATCCATTTAAAAACGAATTATCAAAAGAAGATTTAGAAGGTTTTGGTGTTCACGTTTTTGATGGTGCAATGATTACTGTGTTAGGAACTTCATTACAAAATAAAGATTTACTACGATTCTTCCACGATTCAACTTGGGATGTAATTGGATTAGAAATGGAAGGTGCACACTACCAAAAAGCCATTCAATCTGCCTCGAAAATTAGAGGAAATATTTCAGAAAATGTGAAAGTACGCTACGCATATTATGCATCTGATAACCCACTAGAAACTGGTGCTACACTTGCTTCTGGAGGTCTTGGAATGAGTGGAGTAACACCAACTTATGCCATTACACAAAAGATACTAGAACAAATATTTTAGTCGTAGGACGACTACCAAGAACCTAATTATACTGTAAAAAGACATCATTTCACTTGAAATGATGTCTTTTTAGCTTTTTTATGCAATTTTAAAGACTGGTTTTGTTCATAGCCTTTTTTCTTATTTTATATTTGCACTTACAATACAACAACACACACAATGAATATTCTAATTTTAGGATCGGGCGGTAGAGAACACGCCTTTGCTAAAAAACTTTCAGAAAGCACGAAAATAAACAACCTTTTTGTAGCTCCTGGTAATGCAGGAACTGATGCAATTGCTAAAAATGTAGCCATTAATCCAACTGATTTTTCACAGGTAAAAGAAACCGTTTTACAACACGACATCAATATGGTAGTTGTAGGTCCTGAAGCACCTTTAGTAGAAGGAGTTCACGACTTTTTCTTAGCAGATGAAGAGTTAAAAAACATTCCTGTAATCGGACCTAAAAAAGATGGTGCTTTATTAGAAGGAAGTAAAGATTTTTCGAAACAGTTTATGGAAAAACACAACATTCCTACAGCTCGCTACCAATCTTTTACTACTGATACTTTAGCTGAAGGAAAAAAATTCTTAGAAACATTAGATGCTCCGTATGTATTAAAAGCAGACGGATTAGCTGCTGGAAAAGGAGTTTTAATCTTAAATAATTTAGACGAAGCCAAAGCTGAATTAGAAGAAATGCTTTCCAATCAAAAATTTGGAAGCGCTTCATCAACTGTAGTAATTGAAGAGTTTTTAAAAGGAATAGAATTATCTGTTTTCGTTTTAACTGACGGAAAAAATTATAAAATTTTACCTTCTGCTAAAGATTACAAACGTATTGGAGAAGGCGATACAGGGCTAAATACAGGCGGTATGGGTGCTATTTCTCCTGTTCCTTTTGCTACGGATGATTTTCTAACGAAAGTGGAAGAATTAATCGTTAAACCAACGATAGACGGTTTGCAAAAAGACGGAATTGATTACAGAGGATTTATTTTTATCGGATTGATGAATGATAATGGAAATCCATCTGTTGTTGAATACAATGTTCGTATGGGAGATCCTGAAACAGAAGTAGTATTACCTCGTATACAATCAGATTTAGTCGATTTATTTGAAGGAGTTGCAACGCAAACTTTAGGAGAAAAATCATATGAGGTTACTCCACAAACAGCAACTACCGTTATGTTAGTTTCTGGTGGATATCCTGAAGCTTACGAAAAAGGAAAAGAAATTACAGGTTTTAATACTATGGAAGATTCTATTGTTTTTCATGCAGGAACTACTTTAAAAGATGGTAAAGTAGTTACTAGTGGTGGACGTGTTATGGCAATTACTTCTTTTGGAGATTCTATGGAAGAAGCCTTAGAAAAATCATACAAAAACATTGATAAAATAACTTTTGATAAAATGAATTATCGAAAAGATATTGGGTTCGATTTAAAATAAATAACAATAAAAAAAGGAGTTGATAGTCAACTCCTTTTTTTATTTCATTGCTTTTTCTAGCGTAAACGAGAATTCAGAACCTTGACCATGTACACTCTTTAAAAGAATTGTTTCATTATGTGCTTCAATAATATGCTTAACAATAGAAAGTCCTAATCCAGACCCTCCTTGTTCACGAGACCTGCTTTGATCTACACGATAAAAACGCTCAAATAAACGTGAAAGGTGTTCTTGCTTTATTCCTTCACCATTATCATTTATTTTAATGATAAGCTTATGCTGGTTATAGGGTTCAACACTTACAGTAGTAATTCCTCCCACTCTACCATATTTAATAGAATTTACAACAAGGTTAATTAACACTTGTTCTATTCGCTCAACATCACCTTTTACCAAATGCGGAAAGTCATACACACGATCAAAACGCAATGTAATATTTCTCTTTTTTGCTTTCATTTCAAACAAGTCAAATACGTTTTGAATTAGCTCAATAATGTTAAAAGTTTGCATATTCATTTTCATTCCCTCTGTTTCTAACTTAGCAATCATATCTAAATCTTTCACAATTGAGGTTAATCTTTCCACTCCTTTATTAGCTCTTTCTAAATATTTTTCAAGAATTTCTTTGTCTTCAGCAGCTCCTTCAATAAGGGTTAAAATATAGCCTTGTACGGTAAAAAGTGGCGTTTTTAACTCATGAGCAACATTACCTAAGAAGTCTCGACGAAATGAATCTCGTTGTGTTAAACTAGCAATTTCTTCACTCTTACCTTCTACATATTCTTGTACACTTTTGGTTAACGCTTCTATATCTGTAGTTACTTTATTTCTTTTTAAGTCATTCACATCTAAAATAGAGATATCTTCATACATCTTTTTTACTCGTTGATAAATAAAGTGTTCTGCTCTATATTGAATTACGAAAAAAGAGATGATAAACATTGCAATACCAAAAATTACAATAGTTATTACTCCTAAGCTATTTAATAAAAATAAATACGATAATACTGCTATAATTATAGATAATAATGTTGAGTATAAAGCCGACCAAAGTGCGTAGTTATATGTTTTTTTTATTTTTTTCATCTGTTTATTTTCTATTGTTTTTAAATATCAGATGTAATTCGCTAATAGTTATCTTGCATAATATCAAGAATTATTATAGCTCATTTCATGATAAAAAAATAGATTGCTAGCTAGCAATCTACTTATTAATTTTTGAGTTTAAAAATTATTTGTCTGTTTCGTCTAGCACAAACTTGTATCCAACTCCTTTTACTGTTTTAAAATAGTGATCTCCTATTTTCTCTCGGAGTTTACGTATGTGTACATCTATAGTTCTACCTCCTACAACTACTTCATTTCCCCAAACGCTGTCTAAAATAACTTCTCTTTTAAATACTTTTCCTGGTTTTGAAGTTAATAAAGAAAATAATTCAAATTCTTTTCTTGGTAAAGATATTTTTTCTTCTCCTTTAAAAACTACATATTCATCTCTATTGATGACTATATCTCCAATTTTTGTAGTAGTATCTGCTTTTTCTTCTGTCTTTAAACGACGTAATAACGATTTAACCTTACTTATAAGTACTTTTGGCTTTACTGGTTTAGTTATATAGTCGTCTGCTCCAGCGTCAAAACCTGCTACTTGCGAGTAGTCTTCTCCTCTAGCGGTTAAAAAAGAAATTATAACGTCTTCGAGAGATTTTACGTTTCTAATTTTTTCACACGCTTCGATACCATCCATCTCAGGCATCATAATATCTAATAAAATTAAATGTGGAGTTACTTTTTTTGCTGTTTTAACAGCTTCTGCACCATTATTTGCAGTAAAAACCTGATATCCTTCTGATTTTAAATTGTATCCTACAATTTCTAAGATATCTGGTTCATCATCAACTAGTAAAATTTTAATGTCGCTAGTGTTCATTATTCATTTTTATTGTGTTACTCAAAAGTAATCATAAAAAAATAAACCCTTTATATGCATGCTTAACTTAACGTTCATTTAATATTTACTAAACTTTTGCTTAAAAGAAATACAAGAAATCTTTTGTTTTTCATTTTTTGTCGTTTTTGTATCTTTATACAAATTGTTTACTATGAAAATCATTTCTTCTCTTGGGGAAATTACTTCCAGAGCTAAAAATACCTTTAAGCGATTCCCTATAACATTGTTCTGGGCAATTGTAGGTACCTTATTTACTTTATTTACAATTGAAACTAATACTTTTGATAGTGTTTTTTACGGCAAGGTTATTTTAATTTTTATCTTAGGAGTTAGTTGGTTGATTGCAACTCGTTTTTTTGAAGAACAATTTAAAAAAGATAAAACTTGGATATTCTTACTAACTTTAGGTTTTCTAAGCCTGTTCTATATTAGTATTGAGGTTGATGGTTTTGAAATTCATCAAAACTCAATCATTCGTTTTGCTCTTTACTTCATAACTGGGCATTTACTTGTAATGGTAGCTCCTTTTATCTTCAGTTGGAATAAATCTGCGTATTTTAATTATTTAAAATCCCTTTTTATAGCCTTAGTTAGAAGTCTTTTTTTCTCTCTGATTTTATATTTAGGAATTGTATTAGCACTTCTGGCTATTAAACATTTGTTTGCTATTGATTTTAAAGGAGAACGTTTTTTTCAGGTTTTTGTGTTTTGCATAGGAATTATAAATACCTGGATTTATCTTTCTGATTTTCCAAAAGATGTTCATAATCAACTTGCTATTAACTACACCAAAGCTTTAGAAGTATTGGTTAAGTACATCTTAATTCCGCTAGTAATTTTATACCTCATCATTTTATATGCCTATAGTTTAAAAATAGTAATCAACTGGAACTTGCCTAAAGGATGGGTTTCTTATTTAGTTATTGCTCTTTCTTTCTTAGGATTTATTGTTCAAATACTTATCAATCCTATTCAAAAAACTATAAATTCTCGCACAATTAAAAAGTTTTATCCATGGTTTTATTATTTATTATTACCGTTAATTGTTTTACTTTTTATTGCCATTTTTAGACGTATTAATGAATATGGTATCACCGAAAACCGTTATTTCGTATTTGTTTTAGCTTGTTGGATTTTAGCCATGTGCCTCTACATACTTTTTAGTAAACGTAAAAAAATTAAGATATTTCCTTTTAGTTTGGCTCTTATTACTTTTCTAGTTTCTTTTGGGTTTTGGGGCGTTTTTTCGGTATCAACTAAAAGTCAACTTCTTCGATTTGAAAAGGTATATACTGATATTAAAAAAGATAACTTTTCTACCACGTTTGAAAAGAAAAATCAACTTCGTTCTATTATTAGATACTTAAACAATAAACATGAATTGCATAAAGTAAAGAACATCTTAGGTTATAACCCAAAAACAACTTTTAAAACTGATAGTCGTTGGCAATTACAAAATAGATTAATGGATAGTTTAGATATAAAAGTAACTGATAATGTAACTCACCCCTATACAAATCATTACTATAGTATTGATGAAAATAACGCCATTAACATTAAAAACTACGATATTTTAAAGAAACTTTATATCAACAGGTATAAAAAACAAAATTCTATAAATGGATATCATTTTTCTTTAAGTAAAGAATCAAATATTATTGAAATAACTAAAAATGAGATCTTAATAGGAAAAGTTAATTGTTCTGAAATGATTAAAAAACTTAAAAATCTTGAAAGGAATTACAATGTAGTTCCTAATTTAATGACAATTAAACACGACTTTGAAACGCTGAATATAAAATTCATTTTTCAAAACATAAACCTATCAAAAAGTGATAATAACACTACCAAAGAATATTTATCTAATGCTAACGCTTATGTTTTAATCAAAGAAAAAAATGCTGAATAAAATCAACTTACAAAACATCTTGTTTTTAGATATTGAAACCGTTCCTGAAGTAGAATTGTTTGCTGATTTATCTCCTGAAATGCAAGAATTGTATGCTTTAAAAACACAATATCAACGCAAAGATGAATTTACTCCTGAAGAATTTTATCATCGAGCTGGTATTTGGGCCGAGTTTGGGAAAATAATCTGTATTTCAGTCGGGTATTTTGTAGAACGTAAAGGTGAAAACCAACTTCGAGTTACCTCTTTTTATGGTGATAATGAACACAAACTTTTGGTTGATTTTAAAAATTTGTTAGACACACACTTTAATCACCCAAACCATCTTTTATGTGCACACAACGGTAAAGAATTTGACTTTCCGTATATCGCACGACGTATGATTATCAATCAAATTGAATTGCCTAATAAACTCAATTTATTTGGTAAAAAACCTTGGGAAGTTCCGCATTTAGATACGATGGATTTATGGAAATTTGGCGATTATAAGCACTACACTTCTTTAAAATTACTGACTGCTATTTTAGGAATTCCATCACCCAAACAAGATATTGATGGAAGTGAAGTTGCTAATGTATATTACCAAGAAAAAAATCTATCACGTATTGTTGAGTATTGTGAACGAGATACTGTAGCGGTAGCTCAGCTTTTATTAAGGTTTTTAAATAAGCCTATGGTTGAAGAAATTGATATTATAAAGGTGTAATATCAACCTATTCTCCTTCTAATTTCATTGAAAGTTCAAACCAACGTTCTTCTTTTTCTTCTAAACTCTCTATAACCTCTTGTAGCTCTAGGGATTTTTCATTGATATCATCCATCGCTATTTCTCCGTTGGTAAATTGCGCTTCTAATTTTGCTTTCTTTTTTTGCAACTTTTCAATATCTACTTCTAATTGACCAAACTCTCGTTTTTCGTTATAACTTAACTTCCCTTTCTGTGGTGTTTTTTCTTGCTTTTCAGCTACTTTCTTTTCTTCTTTAGGTTCTGATGGTAAAGAGCTTTCATATGCTCTGTAATCTGAGTAATTTCCTGGAAAATTCTCTACTTCTCCATTTCCTTTAAAAACAAATAAACCGTCAACTATCTTATCCATAAAATAACGGTCGTGCGATACTACCATTAAGTTTCCGGGATAATCCAATAAGAAGCTTTCTAACACATTTAACGTTACTACATCCAAGTCGTTGGTAGGCTCATCTAGAATTAAAAAGTTAGGGTTTTGAATTAACACCGCACATAAATACAAACGCTTTTGCTCTCCTCCACTTAACTTTTCAACAAAATCGTGTTGTTTTTTTCGGTCGAATAAAAAACGTTCTAATAATTGAGCTGCAGAAATTCTTCTTCCTTTAGTTAACGGAATTTCTTCTCCAAATTCTTTGATGACTTCTATTACTTTTTGCCCTTCTTTTATTTGGATTCCTTTTTGAGTGTAGTACCCAAACTTTACCGTTTCACCTACAATTACTTTTCCACCATCAACAGGAATTTTACCTGTTAACATATTTAAGAAAGAAGATTTTCCTGTTCCATTTTTCCCAATAATTCCTATACGTTCTCCTCGTTTAAAAACATAGTCAAATCCATCTAAAATAATTTTATCTCCAAAGTTCTTTTTTAATTTATGAAGCTCTACAATTTTGCTTCCTAAACGCTCCATGTTAATTTCTAACTGAACTTCGTGTTCTTTTCTACGTTGATGTGCTTTCTTTTTTATTTCAAAAAAGTCGTCAATACGTGATTTAGATTTGGTTGTACGGGCTTTGGGTTGACGACGCATCCAATCTAATTCTTTTTTAAATAAGCTTTTAGCTTTACTTAAATTAGTAGCTTCTAAAGCCATTCGTTCTTCTTTATTTTGAAGATAGTACGAATAGTTTCCTTTGTATTTATATAGTTTTCCGTTGTCTAATTCAATAATCTCATTACACACACGCTCTAAAAAATAACGGTCGTGCGTAACCATAAACAACGTAATTTTTTCTTTTGCAAAAAAGGCTTCTAACCATTCAATCATTTCTAAATCTAAATGGTTTGTTGGCTCATCTAGTATTAATAAATCTGGTTTATTAATTAGAATAATAGCTAACGACAATCGCTTCTTTTGTCCTCCAGAAAGATTTCCTACTTTTTGTGATAAATCATCAAGTTTTAACTTGAATAAAATTTGTTTGTATTGTGTTTCGAAATCCCATGCATTGTGTTGCTCCATCAATTCAAATGCCTTTTGATATGCTTCTGCATCATCAGGATTTTGCAATGCTTTTTCGTATTGCTGAATAATTGGAAGAATAGTGTTTTCTGTAGAAAAAATCGTTTCTTCAATGGTTAAATCTGGATTCAAATCATCATCTTGCGCCAAATAAGCAATATTAATTCCTTTTCTGCTTATAACTTGTCCTTCATCTGGTGTATCCTTTCCAGCAATAATGTTTAAAATAGAGGTTTTTCCGCTACCATTTTTAGCAACAAAGGCTATTTTTTGATCTTTATTAATTCCAAAAGAAATATCTTCAAACAAGACCTTTTCACCGTACGATTTTGCTATGTTTTCTACTGATAGGTAATTCATTCTCTATAATTTTATGCAAAGAAACAAAAAACCCGAGCAATTGCTCGGGTTTTATTATAATTAAAAGAAATGCTTTTATTTCTTCATTAACTTAATGGTTTCTGATTTTTTACCATCATTTGCTTCTAATAAATATATTCCTGTTTTTAAGTTAGAAACATTTACAGTACCATTAACTGTTTTTCCTGTTAACACAACTCTACCAATGGTATTTGTTATTTTATAACTTACATTTTCATTGCTTCCAAATTTTACAGTAACATTACTTACAGCTGGGTTTGGATATGCTATTAAGCTTGATTTTGCTTCCTTGTCTAATGGCTCAGCAAACTCATCACTTGTACCTGAAACTGCTACTGAAGATGATGAATTAACAATATTCACTGTATAATCTTCTACCTCTCCATCTGCAAAAGTTTCACAAGCTGTTGATGCTCCGTTATATTTCATAGAAACACGCATTCTTGTTTGTCCTAATAACGCGTCTGCTGGAATAGAGATATTAGCTGATCTGTTTGCCGCTGTACCAGACGAACCTAAAGAAGTTTGTTCACTAGCCTCAAAAGTTCCATTACGGTTGTAGTCAATCCAAACGGTAAAATACTCAGTATATGAAGAACCACTAAATCCTGCACTTACAATAATTTGATTGGTTGTTCCTTGAGTAACTGTTGCTATTTTGTTTGTAAAATCACCATATCCTCCATTTGCAGCAGTTGTATTGGTCATTCCTCCAAAAGAAACATAATCTATCCATTCATAAGTAACTCTATTTCCTTTTGAAGCACAATAAGTAACAACATTATCTAATGTAGTAACATTTACTGTATTGCTTGCTGCAGAAATATTCCCTGCTGCATCTGTTGCTTTTACAGAGAATGTATAAGCTGTATTAGCGGTTAATCCTGTTACGTTGTAAGATGTTGTTGTAACAGTTGTTAACTTAGTTGCTCCTTGATATACATCATATCCTGTTACCCCTACATTATCTGTTGATGCTGTCCATGATAAGGTTAATGTAGTTTGTGCAACGTTTGATGAAGCTAAACTACTAGGTGCGGTTGGTGCTTGAGTATCTGCTACAGCAGCTGTAATATTTACTGTGTAATCTTCTACTTCACCATAAGAGAATGATGCCTCACAAGCTGTTGGTGTTGCATTATACTTCATAACGATTCTCATTCTTGTAGTTCCATCTACCGCTGAACTAGGCACTGTAAATGATGTACTTACAGGAGTATCTTTCGATTTAGCTTTTGTCCAAACCGTTTCTCCGGCATCAGAAAAATCTCCATCTTGGTTGTAATCAATCCAAACTCCATACCCTTCGTCGTAACTATTTCCTGTCCATTTTGGAGTAATTGTAATTGTGTTTGATTTTCCTTTTTCTAAATCGGTAGAAATTGAAGTATGGTCAGAGTATCCGTTTCCTCCTCCTGAAGAATTATCGATACTTCCTAACTGAACTCTTCCAATATACTCATCTGAAACGCTATTTCCTTTAGAGGTACAATACGTAATTGTTGCTGCTGTAGTAGTAGCATTTGCTGTATTACTCACTACTGAAATATTTCCTGCAGCATCTTTTGCTTTTACAGTAAATGTATATGCTGTACTTGCTGTTAAACCTGTTACGTTATATGAAGTTGTTGTTGAGCTTCCTACTTTAGTTGCTCCTTGGTATACATCATATCCTGTAACACCTACGTTATCTGTTGATGCTGTCCAATTTAACGTTAAACTTGTTGCTGTTATAGAACTCGCAGCTAAATTAGTTGGAGCAGAAGGTGCTTCATTATCAGCAGCTGCATTACTTGTAAATGAACCTGTAAACACTCCTCTACCGTAGGTAGATGCAATTACTTTGTTAGTAACATGATCTCCACTTACGTTCCAATAATCAAATGAAGTAACACTAACATCACTCATTCCATTATACGCTTGACTCCAATTAGGATTTGCATCATTAAAGTTAGATGTAGACCAAACTCCTAGTTGTGTTGCTAAAATAGCTTCTGTTCTATCTAATGGGTTCTGTAAAATATCTCTTACAGGAATATTTGGTAGGTTTCCTTCTTTACTCACCCAATTTACACCTCCATCTGAGGTAGCCCAAACACTTGTTACTCCGTAGTTATGTATCGTTACGAAAATATCATCTTCAGTAGCTCCAAATCTTACTGAAGATACCGAACCAACAAAAGGTGTATTTATGTTTGACCATGTAGCATTAGAATTAGTAACGTTTGTTAACTTTAATAGTTTACCATTCGCTAATCCTACAAACCATGCATTATTTGTAAAAGGAGATGCTTGAAAAGCAGTTGGGCTTGCATCTAATAATGCATTTGTAATATTTCCTTTTGAATTTGATGCTACATTAATACTCAAAATTGAGTTAGCCGAACTTGTTGATGCGTTCGATAATAGACGATTTGCATCATTATCATACCCCATTGGGTTTACAAAATCTCCTGTGTTTTGATCACTTGATAATGTTGTTGCTCCTCCTTGTCGTCTACCTAATCCATTCCAAGGTAAGTTAAACCTATATATTACGTTGTTTACATATGTAGCAATCATATAGTCTCCATCTTTATCAACGAAAGTATAGAATCCATCACCATCACTTAATTCAGTTGAACTATTAATTCCTGCAACTGCATTTCTAAATGCTTGTGTACCGTTATCTTGCGCACCTGCACTAAAAATTCCATTAACATCTCCTGCGCCATCAGGACCAATTCCTGCTTTTACAAACTGAGTTACATTATAACCTTTGTTCCTTACGCTAATTGTACTTCCAGAATTTCCTGAATAATAGATTCCTCCATCATTTCCGAATAATATTTTAGAAGAGTCATTATTTCCAAAAGCCATTGAGTGTTGATCTGCATGAACATTTTGATAACCAAATCCTCCATACCAGTGTGATAATTGTGACCATGAAGAGCCTCCGTTTGTCGTTTTAAATAAATCAATACCTCCAACATATACTATGTTGTCATTTGTTGGATCTGCTTCAATTACTAAATCATAAAATGCTTGTCCACGACAAAAATCGTTCGCTGCAATTCCAGTATCAGCATCATTTGGTAATGATGTTGCACTTGCTGTTGAAAAAGCATTGGTTGTTTTATAAATATGAACAGGCGCTGTACTTGTTGTACCTTGTGTTAATGCGTAAATTTTATTTGCATCGGTAGCAGAAGGTTCAATTTCTACTCTATTAGATTCAGTTAATGGAGATGCAGCTGCTTCTGTCCAAGTACCTCCATTTGTAGAGCTAAACACTCTACCTCCGCCTTGACCTAAAGCAGAACCGATAGTTCCCATCCATAGTGTATTATTTGCACTTACTTCTAAATCATTAGCTATGTAATAGTAATCTTTTCCACCGAAGGTATACTTCATGTTAGCAGATTCTATTCTGTTCCATGTAGCCCCATTATCTGTAGATCGGTACAATCCTGCAGACTGTAAACCTAACCAATTTCTAGGACTAGAAGAATCTCCATACACATGTGCTCCTACTGCAACAAATAATTCTGTTGAAGCTCCATTATCCCATGCTAATACATCGTTAACATAATGAATTCCTGATAAGAAAACATTACTTGCATTATGATTAATAATTGCTTCTCCAGCTGCTGGTATATTAACTGCATTCCATGTTGTACCTCCATCGGTAGTTACATAAACGCCATTTCCTACTACGTCTCCTGCTGTGTATTGTTCTCCTGTACCTACATACCATCTGTTAGAGTTTCTTGGATCTACTGTGATAGAGGTTACAGATAAATTTCCTGGTACATTTTGTACTCTTGTCCATTGTGAGTTCGCATTACTTATGTCTGTATTTTTCCATAAACCTCCACTTACTCCACCTGCATATACGGTATTGTTTGTAGCATCGTTTGGATCAAATAAAACAACTCTTGTACGTCCTCCTACATTGTTAGGACCTCTTTCTGTCCAAGAATTTCCATTGTCTCCAGGATTTTTTTGTTGTGCTCTCTTTTTTAACAGATCTTCTCTCAATCCTGCTAGACTTCCATCTTCCATTTTTCCTGTAGCTGGATTCATGGTAAGTAATTGCATTTGATCAAAATACCTATTAGGTGGTAACCCTCTAAGTTTTCTTTCTTTTTTCCCCCATTTTAACGATTCATTTAAAGGGCTTTCCTTTAAAAAAGTACAGTGTACTTTACGTTGTTCGGCCAGTTTATCAGCAACATCTTGCTTTTTAAGATAATCTGAACCAATAATTGAAACTGCTGCAACAGACAGCCCTCCAATCAGAAATTTAAACTTTTTGTTCATTTGAATTAATTTAATTAAATAATTAAGTTTTTATTTCCTAGCTCTTTTATAATACTACCTTTTCTTCGTCTCTTACCTTTTTGAATAGACTCATTTTTTAACCCTTTATAAACCAACTTTAATAGTTCAGCCACCCCTAGCTAAGTCAAAGATTTTATTCTCAATGGTATTTACAATTTAAAACAAGCAAAAGCCTGAGTAAAAACTCAGACTTTTGTTTTTCTTTAATGTTTTTAAAACTTACTTTTTAAACAGTTTTGTTGTGAGTAGTTTTTGTCCGTCATTTATTTCTAAAATGTACATTCCAGTATTTAATTTTGAAACGTCTAGATTAGAAGATTTTAAACGACCTTCTTTTATTACTTTACCCACAGTATTTATAAGTTTATAATGTATTTTTTCTGCTTTTGAAGCTAGTTTTACTTGTACAAAATCTGCTGCTGGATTAGGATATGTTAGTAAGTCTAAACTTTCTTCATTTCCTATTGCTTCTCCATTAATATTTGCTGCAAAACCAGCTATTGTAGTTACTGAAGAGCCAGAAGAAATGTTAACAGTATAATCTTCTACCTCACCGTAAGTAAATGTTTCACATGCCGTTTGAGCACTATTGTACTTCATAGAAACTCTGAGTCTTGTAGTTCCTGAAACATTCGATGGTATTGTAAAGTCTTCATAAATATCTCCTGCACTTGATGAAGAACCACTTAACACAACTTCTGTATCTTCAAAAATACCATCTTTATCGTAGTCAATCCATGCTTTCCAGTACTCGGTATAAGAAGAGCTATTAAATCCAGCACTCACATATAATCGATTAGCTCCTTGGGCTACATTCATAGTTAAGTTTGTATAATCTTTATAACCACCATCATTTCCTGTAGTGTTATCAACTCCTCCCATAGAAACTCTGTCGATCCATTCGTAAGAAGAATTGTTTCCTTGAGAAGTACAATATTCTACTACAGATACATCTTTGGTTGTAAAAGTGGCTGTATTACTTGCTGCTGAAACATTTCCTGCAGCATCTTTAGCTTTTACTGTAAAGTTATATGTAGTATTTGCAGTTAATCCAGTTAAGTTCATTGATGTACCACTACTAACAGTTCCTGCACTTGTAGCTCCATTAAATATCTCGTAACTAGTTACTCCAACATTATCTGTTGACGCTGTCCAACTTAATGTCGCTGTTGTTTCTTCAATATTAGATGCAGTTACTGAAGAAGGCGCTGTTGGTGCTTCTGTATCTGGTGTAGCATTTGTAATATTAACTGTATAATCTTCTACTTCACCATAAGAAAATGTTGCTTCACAAGCCGTTGGTGTAGCATTGTATTTTAATACAATTCTCATTCTAGTAGTTCCTTCGGTTGCTGAAGCTGGCACTGTAAATGATGTACTTACAGGAGTATCTTTCGATGCTGCTTTTGTCCAAACTGTTTCTCCAGCATCAGAAAAATCTCCATCTTGATTATAATCAATCCATACTCCATAACCTTCACTGTAAACAGTACCTGTCCATTTTGGAGTGATAGTTATTGTATTAGATTCACCAATAGATAAATCAGTTGAAATTGTAGTGAAATCAGAATATCCTCCACCTCCATCAGAAGTATTATCTATACTTCCTAATTGGACTCTTTCAATATATTCATCAGCAACACTATTTCCTTTTGAAGAACAATAATTAAGTGGTGGTGTACCTGTTGTCGTTACATTTAATGTTGCTGGTGTTCCTGTTCCACCTGCTGTACATTTAGCAGCTACAGATACAATATATTCTGTTCCGCTTAATAACCCTGTAGCATTAAATGTTGTTCCTGCTACATTTGTTGTATTTCCTCCAATGGTTACATCGTAAGAAGCTGCTCCTGAAACTGCCGTCCAAGTTACTGTAAATCCATTATCACCAATATTTGATGAATTTAAGTTTGTTGGTGCTGCTAAAGCACAAGTTTGTACAAATTCTTCTCCTACATTTACTGCATAAAAAGCATTTGTTGTTGAAATTACTTCTTGAGAGTTTGCTCCGTATAAATCGGTAGCTGCTTGAATTGCTGCTGTTCTTGCGTCAGCATATGTTGAATTAGCTGATAAGTAATTAGCTTCGGTACGATAAGCTATTTTTGCAGCTTTTGCCATACCAATTCCAGTAACATTGTATGTATCAGACGCATCATTTGTTCCAGAACCTCCAACAGTTAATAAATAAAACCATTTATTTAAAACTCCTGAGTTTGTATGAACTCCACAGTAGTCATTAAATCTTGTAGGTGTTCCACAGTTAGGGTTCTTCCAATAAGTTCCCCCGTAAGTATCTGGTTGCCCTTGTGATTTTGGGTCATTCATAGAACGTAAAGCAGCAGAACCACTACGTCTGTCTATTTCGTCTCCTATTAACCAAACTGAAAGGTCTGGGTTTAAATCATTTCCATTTCCTTTTGCAAAATGTTCAACAGCTGCTCCCCAAATATCTGAAAAAGCTTCGTTTAAAGCTCCTGACTCTCTTTGATATGCTAAGTTTGCTGTATAAGTACAAACGGCATGTCCTATTTCATGAGCAGCTACATCAATAGAAGTTAACGCATCAAAGTTTCCATTTCCTTCTTGTCCGTTAGAAGAACCGTCTCCATAAGACATTACCGAACCATTCCAAAAGGCATTATCATAGTTAGTATCAACATGTACATAACTTCTAATTTGAGCTCCACTGTTGTCATAGCTATTTCTATTGTGTTTTTGTAAAAAGTACTCATATGTCATTATAGCTCCCCAATGAGCATCTAAAGCTGCATCATCTTTATTTGCACTATGTTCAGCTGTAGTCCAATTATTATCATTATCAGTAAACTGGTCATAATTTGTAACATAGGGATAAGTAGAACCTGGAGCTTGGTTTTTTGCATCTCTTGTATGGATTTTCCTTCCGGAGTCACTCAAAATGTAATTCCCTCCACTTAGTGATGTTTCTATTGTTCTAGTTCCACTGTAACGAGTTTGTGCAGTACCTGATGCTAATGTGGTAGTAATAGCTTCTGCTACTTTTTTACTTTTTTTAGCATGCTTAGTAAACTCTCCAACATGACCAAATTTATCTGCATGTTTAATTATAGCGTTATAAAATAACGTTTCTCCTGTATGAGCATCTATGTATAAATACCCTCTGCTTAGCGGTTTTGTAGCAAAAATGTCGAATTTATAAGCTAGCCTTGCTTCTTTTTTCCCTATAACTTCTCTAGGAAGAATTAATAACTCTCCTTCAGGTTTTTTATAGTTATCCATTTCTTTAGCAGCATCAGGAAATTCCCATAAATACTTTTCTGCTCCTGTGTGTGATAAAGCTTTTCGAAATGCTTGATCTTTGGATAATTTTGGGCTTATATTAACCTTTCCAACATCGTAAAACTCACCATTCATGCTCATTAAAGCACCATTTTTTGCGTGGGCTGTATAAGTGGCAAATTCTACTTTTATTCCTTTAAATTTTTGTTGAAATTTCTCGTGTGTAAAACCTAAATCATCTCTATTTGATTGGATTTTTTGTAAGCCATCATTTTTAAATAGCTTTAATTTTTTTCTAATTAAATCTGGTGCCTTTTGTAAAGACAGTTTTGAAGATTTGTTGAACTTAAGGTGTTTTAACTCTCTATTTTCTTGGGCATTTATTGTATAAACTCCTGCGAATAGAAAAGCAGATAAAAACACAGTTCTTGCATAATTGTGTTTCATTTTTGAAGGGTTTAGTTAATTGATTTTAATTAAAAAGCCTGAGAAATAACTCAGGCTTTTGTAAGATTTATTTTTTAAATACCTTAGTAGTTAGTAGTTTTTGACCATCATTAACTTCTAAGATATACATACCTGTATTTAGTTTAGAAACGTCGATGTTTGATGAATTTAAACGACCTGATTTCATTACTCTACCAATTGTATTTACAATTTTATAAGTCATATTATCAGCCCTAGAAGCTAATTTTACTTGTATAAAGTCTACTGCTGGATTAGGGTATGCCATGAAGTCTAAACTGTTTTCATTACCCAATCTTTCTCCACTCACACTAGCTGAATGGTTTTGTCTTGTACTAGAAACAATATTTACAGTGTAGTCTTCAACTTCTCCATAAGTAAATGTTTCACACGCTGTTTGAGCAGAGTTATACTTCATAGAAACACGCATTCTTGTTGTTCCTAAAGCGGCTCCTGCAGGAACATCAACCGTAGATGTTAAGTTATTAGCACTTGATGAAGATCCTGTTACGACTTTTTCACTGTTCTCAAATGTTCCGTTTTGATTAAAATCAATCCAAACAGCCCAATGTTCTGTATATGAAGAGCTATTAAATCCTGCGCTAACAGTCATTTGGTTTGAACTTCCAACTGCCAATGTTGCTGTTTTAGAGGTAAAGTCTGCATACCCTCCATTATTTCCAGTTGCATTCGTCATTCCTCCTAACTCAACGTTATCAATCCACTCATACGAAGAATTATTTCCTTTTGAGTCACAGTATGAAACGGAGTTTGATAAAGTTGTTACGTTTATTGCACTACTAGAAGCAGAAGCATTTCCTGCTGCATCTTTTGCTCTTACTGAGAAAGTATAGGCAGTAGCAGCTGATAATCCTGTTACATTCATTGTAGTTGCTGTTACAGATCCTATGTTTGTTGTTCCTTGATAAACATCATAACCTGTTACCCCAACGTTATCTGTTGAAGCAGACCAATTTAGTGTTAATGATGTTTGTGTTACACTAGAAGCTGCTAAGTTTGTTGGTACAGTTGGTGCTGTTGTATCTGCTGTTCCTGCTCCTATTACTACTGTATAATCTTCTACTTCACCGTAAGAAAATGAAGCTTCACATGCCGTTGGAGTTGCATTATATTTTAAAACTATACGCATTCTTGTTGCTCCATCTGTAGCTGTAGCTGGCACTGTAAAAGATGTACTAACTGGTGTGTCTTTTGATGGTGCCTTTGTCCAAACTGTTTCTCCGGCATCAGCAAAATCACCATCTTGGTTATAATCTATCCAAATACCATATCCTTCATTGTACACTGTTCCTGTCCAAATTGGTGTAATAGTAATTGTATGAGAAGTTCCTTTTGCTAAATTTGTTGAAATGGCTGTATGATCTGAATATCCATTTCCTCCTCCTGTGCTATTATCAATAGTTCCTAATTGTACTCTTCCAATATACTCATCAGAAACACTGTTTCCTTTTGAGGAGCAATAAGAAAGTGTAACTTCAGGAGTAGTAAAAGTTGAAGATGCACTATACGCTGAGTTTGATCCATCAGAACACTTACTACGTACCTGTACTTCATATTGAGTTAAAGCTGATAATCCGCTTAATGATGTTGAAGTTCCTGAAACTGCATTAGTTGTCCAAGATGATGTTCCTGTTTGACGATATCTTACATCGTATGTAGCTCCTGAAACTACTGTCCAAGAAACTGATGCTTCAGATGAAGTTACACCAGATACTGTTACTCCTGTTGGTACAGTTGCTGTACATGAAGTAGAACCTCCTGTTTTATCAGATAATGCTAAGCTCCTACGTACGCCACCAGATTCTAAAACAGCACGCATCCTGTTTTTTTGTCCAAGTGTATATAAATTCATACAAGAGTCATCTGAGTAATCCATATAATTTTCAACCATATCCTCTGAACCACAAGATGTGTGTCCTGTTGAGCATCCATAATTTGCAGCGTCAGACTCTGGAGTATCAGAAACAAAATCATCAACACCACAGCCTCCATCACCCCAAATATGTCTTAGGTTTAAAAAGTGACCTACTTCATGCGTAGTTGTTCTTCCTTTGTCAAAAGGAGCTGATAAGTAAAAACCTGATCCTTTATCTGAACTACCAAAATATTGTGGACTCATTACAACTCCATCGGTAGATGCACTACCTCCTGGAAACTGTGCATATCCTAAAATTCCACCACCAATATTACATACCCACATATTAAGATACTCAGAAGTATCCCATGGATCTACTCCTCCTTGTGAAGATTTTTTCATTGCATCATTAGTTCCCCATGAAGTTCTAGTAGAAGACTTTCTTGTTATTCCATTTGTTGGATTACCACTTGGATCAACTTGAGCTAAATAAAACTCTATCTCTGTATCAGCTGCTTGTGACCATTTGTTTGTTTTATCTGAATTAGTTCTTCTAAAGTCTTCATTTAAAACATCCATTTGTGATTGAATTTGTGCCACACTAATATTCTCTTGAGAATTATTATAAATTACATGGACAACTACAGGAATTTGAATTATATTTCCTACTATTTTTCCTTGTTGATTCTTCTTTTCAGCTAGTCTCCTCTGGGTAAAGGATTCTATTTCTTGCATTTTACTTTTTAAAGAAGGATTGAGGGATTGTCTGTACTCAAGGTTTTCCATTGAGTGGCAGTTTCTTTTTTCTTGGGCATACAAAGCACCAACAAAAAATAAGCACATAAGTGCTAGAGTAATTTTGTTTTTCATTTTGAAGGGTTTTTAATTGAGTTAATAAAATTTAAGAGCTTTTTTATTTCGACTCTTAATTATTTGTTAAAACATTGACAAATATATAAAAAAAGATAAAAAAATATAAATTTAAAACAGTTAATTAACTGTTTATATTCACTTTACAAAACAAAAACATTGTTTTACACCAATTAAACACTAGGTTTTATAGGATGTAGAGAAAGTTTTTTATTATTACTCACTATCAAATAGTTATAGCAAAATCTTCTTTCAAGGAAAGAAAATGGAAATATTAATCGTATTTTTATTAAAATTTATAATTAATGCTTCAAGTTAAAGATTTAGAAATATCCTTTAAAAACTCTCTACCCATAGTTCAACAAGTTTCTTTTAGCCTTCAAAAAAACAAAATACTAGGAATTGTTGGTGAAAGCGGTAGTGGAAAATCAATAAGTTCTTTAGCTATTTTAGGATTACTTCCTAAAACTGCTTCCATAAGAGGGGAGATACTTTTTAACAAACAATCTTTGTTGGGTTTTAATGAGCAAGATTTTCAAAAAATACGTGGTAACCAAATAGCCATGATTTTTCAAGAACCTATGAGTTCTCTGAACCCTACATTAACTTGTGGTGTTCAAGTTGCTGAAATGCTACAACAGCATACACAATTATCTAATCAAGAAATTAAGGAGGAAGTTATTTCCTTATTCTCAAAGGTAAAACTTCCCAGACCTGAAACTATTTACGATTCGTATCCTCATCAAATAAGTGGCGGGCAAAAGCAACGTGTGATGATTGCTATGGCAATTGCCTGCAAGCCACAATTACTTATTGCTGATGAGCCTACAACAGCATTGGATGTAACCGTACAAAAAGAAATTATTTTACTTTTGAAAGAACTACAACAAGAGTTTGAAATGGGAATTATTTTTATTTCACACGATTTAGCATTGGTTTCTGAAATTACAGATTCTGTTGTGGTAATGCATAAAGGAAAAATAGTAGAAAAGGGAAGTGCTAATCATGTTTTTTTACACCCAAAAGAAAGTTATACAAAAGCTTTAATCAACTCAAAACCAAATACAGAAAAACGATTAAAAACTTTACCTACAGTTAACGATTTTATTAATGAAACTATAAACTCTACAGTGTATACAAATGAGGAGCGCACTGCTTTTCATCAAACAATATATAATAAACCTCCGTTGTTAGAAATTATTGATTTGCATAAAGATTTTATCAGCAATGCTTCATGGTTTTCAAAACCAACTGTTGTAAAAGCCGTGAATGACGTTTCTTTTAAGATTTATAAAGGTGAAACTTTAGGACTAGTAGGAGAAAGTGGTTGTGGAAAAACCACTTTAAGTAGGACTATTTTACAACTAGAAAAAGCCACTTCGGGAAGTATTCTATATAACGGAAAAGATATTACTAAACTCTCGAGAAAAGACTTTAAAAAACTTCGAAAAGAAATTCAGATTATATTTCAAGATCCGTTTTCTTCATTGAATCCAAGAATTACTGTTGGTGATGCTATTTTAGAACCGATGAAAGTTCATAACATTTTAAATTCTAATAAAGAGCGAAAAGAATATGTCTGCAACCTATTAGAAAAAGTAGGTTTAGAAGCAACTCACTTTAATCGTTACCCACATGAATTTTCTGGCGGACAGCGCCAACGTATAGGAATTGCTCGTGCTATAGCTCTACAACCAAAACTAATTATTTGTGACGAATCGGTTTCTGCACTCGATGTATCAGTGCAAGCACAAGTATTAAACTTATTGAATCAATTAAAAACAGAATTTAATTTTACTTATATATTTATTTCTCATGATTTATCTGTGGTAAAATACATGGCAGATCAATTAGTTGTAATGAACAAGGGTAGAATTGAAGAAATAGCTGATGCTGACGAAATTTACCAACATCCAAAGACAAAATACACCCAAACTTTAATAGAAGCCATCCCAAAAGGGCTGTAACTTTTTTCACTGCGTTATTAATGGTATATTGCACCGTTAAAAACGAAAAGAAAGAATATGAAGATTATAGTACCAATGGCAGGAATTGGGTCTCGTTTAAGACCTCATACATTAACAACTCCTAAGCCATTAACAGTTATTGCTGGTAAATCAATTGTACAACGATTAGTGGAAGATATCACTTCTGTTGTAGATCAACCTATAGAGGAAATTGCTTTTATAATTGGACCTGCTTCTAAAGGGTTTCCTGCAGATACAAAAGATAAATTAATAAAAATAGCCGAAAACTTAGGAGCAAAAGGTTCTGTATACGTACAAGAAGAAGCATTAGGAACTGCTCACGCTATTTATTGTGCTAAAGAATCATTAGGAGGTTCTTGTGTGGTGGCTTTTGCCGATACCTTATTTAAGGCTGATTTTACATTAGATGCTAACGCTGATGGGGCTATTTGGGTGAAGCAAGTAGAAGATCCTAGTGCTTTTGGTGTAGTAAAATTAAAAGACGGATTTATTACTGATTTTGTTGAAAAACCAAAAGAATTTGTCTCAGATTTAGCCATTATTGGTATTTATTATTTTAAAGATGCTGATAAATTATTAGAAGAGATAAAATATTTAATTGATAATGATATCAGACCTTCTGGTGAATATCAACTAACAGAAGCTCTAGAAGCTTTAAAAGTAAAAGGAGCCAAGTTTATTCCTGGAAAAGTAAATACTTGGATGGATTGCGGTAAGAAAGACCCTACAGTAGATACCAACAAACAAGTTTTAGGCTTTGAACAAGCAGACGGCAACAATTTAGTATCTGAAGACGTTGTATTAGAGAACGCTGAAATTATTCAACCTTGTTATGTTGGAAAAAATGTAGTGTTAAAAAACACCAAAATAGGTCCTTTTGTTTCAATTGGTGAAAACAGTGTTGTTGAAAACTCAACAATTACTAACTCTTTAATTCAAACAAACGTGCATATTTCAAATGCCAATTTAGATAATGCTATGGTTGGTAACCATGCAAAATACAATGCTAATTATACATCGGTAAGTATAGGTGATTATACAGAACTTACATAAAAACTCAATAGAAAAGAGAAGAGAGAAGAGAGAAAAAAAGTTTTTTTCTAAAGCAATACTGTCTTTTTTCTTTCTCTTCTTTTCATACTTTCTAAACGCTCAAGATAGCATTCCAGCATCAATCAACATTGCTGAAAAAAACAATATTGAATTTCAACAATATTTTTTTAAAGCGCTTTCAAACAAAGCTATTTTTAATTACCAAAAAGCTATACAAAATTTAGAAGAGTGTAACAGAATACTTCCAAATAATAAAGCTGTTTTATTTGAACTTTCTAAAAACTATGAAAAATTAGGTAGAAACCCTGAAGCCCTATCTTATATTGATTTAGCTTTAGAAATAGAACCTAATAATGTTTGGATGCTTGAACACAAAGTTTTTATTTTAAGAAAGTTAGCCAATTTTGATGATGCTATTATTGCGCAACAAAAAATAGCTACAACAAACCCAAAGAAAAAACAATTACTTGTTTTTTTACATCTCCAAAACAAAGATGTTACCTCTGCTAAAAAAGTGTTGGCAGAGTTAAAGGAAGCTAAATTATTAAATGCCAGACTTCGCTCTATTGAAAGAAAAATAAATGCTCGAAAAACAACCGAGGCACAACCCAAAAAAATCACTGAAAACCTTGATCCAAAATCACTTTTTGAAAAAGAAAAATCTTATACCAATTTAAAAACGTTACTAGATAAGTTGGCCGCAAACAATGATACTGACTTATTAAAATACAGTGAACAAGGTTTAGTTCTTTTTCCTGCGCAACCTTTTGTATATTTAATGAACGGAAAAGCGTTTAATAACAATAAAGATTATAAAAAAGCAATAGAAACCTTACAGAACGGCATTGATTTTGTTATTGACAATAATGAAATAGAAGCTAAATTTTACTTAGAAATATCTAAAGCTTACCAAGGATTGAATGATGTTAAAAAAGCCAATTCTTATAAAAACAAAGCTGAAAAAATTTTAAAATAGGTTTCGTTAGTATAAAATTTATGAAATACACCACTTTATTACTTATATTATTTTTAGGTTTAACTTCATGTAAATCTACCAAAAACGTTACTGGTGATGTCGTTATTAAAGAATTATCGGCACGCAAAGTAGCTAAAAAACACATTGCCTCAAATTTTGACAAAAAAACGGTAGATGCTCGTTTAAAAGTTAATTACAAAAACAATAAAGAAAGTTTAGGCTTTTCAGTAAGAATGAAGATTAAAAAAGACGAAGTTATTTGGTTGAAAGGAACCAAAATCATCTCTATTTTTAAAGCTAAAATCACTCCTACCAAAGTGCAATTTTACTCTCCATATGAAAAAAGCTACTTTGATGGAGATTTTATGATGCTAAAAAAATTATTAGGAACCGATATTAATTTTAAACAGTTACAAAGCATGTTATTAGGTGAGGCGTTGATGGATGTAAAATCTGAACGTCAAGAAGTTCAAATTCAAGAAAAATCATATCAATTGTCTCCTAAAAAACAACCTACTTTATTCGACTTATTTTTTTATGTAAACCCTAAACACTTTAAACTAAACAAGCAATTAATAGTAAACTCGTTAAAAGACCAACGTTTAGACATTAGTTATCCAAAATATCATAAGAAAAACACTACCTTTTTTCCTGAAAAAATTAACATAAGAGCTAAAGAAAAAAATAAGTTTACTATTATTGATATTACAACTCGTTCAGTAGAATATAACACTAAGTTAAATGTAAGTTTTAATATCCCTAACGGTTATAAAGAAATTCAATTATAATTATGAAGTACCCTATTTTTTACATCTCTTTTTTATGCCTATTTTTTGTAGGAATTTCTTCTTTTGCTCAAAGTAGGAAAGAGCTTGAAAATAGGCGAAAGAAACTTAAAAATGAAATAGAGCTAGTTAATAATCTTTTGTTCACAACAAAGAAAAAAAAGACTAGTGCTTTAGACGATTTAAAAGACTTAAACCAAAAAATAAGTGTTAGAGAGCGTTTAATTGAAACTATTGAGTTAGAGACAAAATTACTTTCTAAAGAGATCAATACAAACGAGCAGCAATTAAAAAAATATAATGACGAGCTAGAAAAATTAAAAAATGACTATCGAGATATGGTCGTTAAATCTTACAAAAGTAAATCGCAACAAAGTAAAACCATGTTTTTATTGTCTTCAGAAAGCTTTTATCAAGCTTATAAGAGATTAAAATACATGCAACAATATAAAGATTACAGAAAAAAACAAGGAGAAGAAATTATAGTTAAAGCGAAAGAAGTAGAACAACTAAACGACTCGTTAACTGCGCAAAAAAAATCAAAAGAAGCGTTACTTTCTGACGAGAAAAGTCAGAAAAAAGAAATTGAAGACGATAAGAAAAATCAAGAGCAATTAATTTCAAAAATTAAAAAGGAAGAGAAAAAATACAAAAGCGATTTACAAAAGAAACAACGAGAAGAAAAAAGAATTGCTGCCAGAATTGATAAGTTAATTAGAGATGCTATTGCTAAAGCAAACAAAGGCAAAAAAACTACAAAAGGTAAAACCAAAAGCTCTGGTTTTATTTTAAATGCCGAAGAAAAAGCTTTACTTGCTAACTTTGAGCAAAATAGAGGTAATTTACCTTGGCCGGTTAAAGGTGTTATTACACGAAAATATGGAGTTCAACCACACCCTACATTTCCTGGAATTACTATCAATAGCCACGGGTTATACATTGCAACCAAAGCAAATACCGATGTAAAGAGTATTTTTAACGGAAAAGTTTTAGTTATTCAATTACATCCTGATGGAAGAAAATCAGTTTTAGTACAACATGGTAACTATATTTCTGCATACAATAAGTTAAAAGAAGTTTATGTAAAAAAAGGTGATGCTGTTAAAACTGGCGACAAACTAGGAAAAGTATTCACTAACAAAGTAACAGGTAAAACACAACTTAGTTTTATGCTGTATAAAGACCGAAACCGATTGAACCCTGCACAATGGATTCGTTCTTAACACCATTAAAACAGTTATAAATTTTATTTTTAAATTGTAACCAAATTTAAACGTGTGAAAAACGCATCAAACTTTATTATTGTAACTGTAGCAATTATTGCAACATTAGTCATTGGCAAAGGGATTTTAATTCCTTTTATTTTTGCTATTATTTTTTGGTTTTTAACACGTGAAATCCGAAAAACAATATATAGAATACCTTTTGCAAAACGATTTATTCCATTTTGGTTAAGTAATGTTTTTGTATTTACATTAATTATACTTGGTTTTGGTTTTATTTCTGAAATTATAACAAATAGTATTTCAAACTTAACCACATCATATTCAAAATATGAACCAAATATTGATGCTATTATAAAGCGTTTTAATGCTTACTTTCATATAGATATTGTTACATCACTTAAATCTGTTATTGGAGATTTTGACTATGGCTCTGTTTTAGGTGATATCGCAAACGGAATCAGCAGCTTGCTCGGTGATACCTTTATGATAATAATTTATGCTTTATTTATCTTTTTAGAGGAAAGTAACTTTAAAAAAAAGTTACAAAAGGTTTTTTTAGATACCTCAGAGAATTCAAAAGGTTTTCAAGCAATTTTAAAAAAAGTAGAAACCTCTATTTCTAATTACTTACGATTAAAAACATATGTAAGCCTACTAACAGGTGTTTTAAGCTACTTTATTTTATTAATGGTTGGAGTAGATGGCGCTCCTTTTTGGGCTTTCTTAATCTTCCTTTTAAATTATATACCAACTATTGGTTCATTGGTAGCTACTGCTTTTCCTGCTATTTTTTGCCTAATACAATTTGGAGAGTTTGCTCCTTTTTTAATTGTTGCTATAGCAGTAGGAGCCGTTCAAGTTATTGTTGGTAATGTTGTAGAACCAAAAGTTTTTGGAAGGTCGCTAAACTTAAGCCCACTTGTAACAATACTTTCTTTAGCTGTTTGGGGAGAAATTTGGGGAATAACTGGTATGATATTATCGGTACCAATTACAGTAATTATGATTATTATTTTCTCTCAGTTTGAAAAAACAAAAAACATTGCCATCTTTCTATCAGAAAATGGCAATGTTGATGACATATAAACGATTTTAATCCATAAAAATAGATTTCAACTCCAAAGCCTCCTTAGGATCCATTTTACCTGCTAAAACTAAGCTTAATTGCTTTCTACGTAATGCAGCTTCATAACGTTGTTTCTCTAATTCGGTTTCTGGTTCAATTTGAGGAATTGGTACTGGTTTTCCTGTTTCATCAACAGCAACAAACGTATAAATTCCTTCATTTACCTTCGTTTTTTCACCCGATTGACGATCTTCAATCCAAACATCTACATAAATCTCCATTGACGATTTAAAAGCACGTGAAACCTTTGCTTCTAAGGTAACCACACTTCCTACAGGTACCGATTTGGTAAAGGCTACGTGATTTACAGAGGCTGTTACTACAATTCTTCTCGAATGACGGCGTGCAGCAATACTACAAGCTCTATCCATACGAGCTAATAACTCTCCTCCAAAAAGGTTATCTAAATAATTTGTTTCTCCTGGTAAAACTAAATCGGTAAGTACAGTTAACGATTCTCTTGGTGATTTTGCTCTCATCAATTAAATTTTGATGCAAAGATACAGCAACAAAAAAATCTACCTAAAATAAATGTAGTTTATTTAACCAACAACCAAGCGTCTTCGCTAACAGATTCTTTAATAATTTCTAGAGCTTTTCTAGCTTCTTCTTTAGTTGCATAGCTTGCAAAAGCTACTTGAGTTAAGCCTAATCTGTTCTTTCCAACAATAGAAGCATCATAGCCCTTATCTTCTAACTCTGTTAATTTGTTTTCAGCATTATGCTCTTCTTGAAAAGCTCCAGCTATGATATGAAAGTTTCTATCTTCTTTACTAACGTTTAAGTTAATTGTTGGTAACGGATTCTCTATTACAAAAGTTGCTGATTGAATTTTCTTCTCAACAGCTTCTTCTTGATTTGCTAATACTTGTTGTTGATTTTGAACACCATTCCAACCCACATAGGCAATTCCTACAAAAACAGCTGCAGCAGCAGTCCTTTTTAAATACAACGGAATTGTTTTTCTGTTTTCTTTAGTAGTAGGTAATGACTTAATTGTTACTTCTTTTATTCTTTCTACAGAAGGTGTTGAAACCTCAGCTAATCCAAAAGATTCTTTTAAAAAGTTACTTGATGGATTTGGTTCAAAAATAATTTGTTTTGCCTCGTTTAATGACAAGCTTCCTACAGAAGCAACAGTAACAGTTGCTGTTGCTAACTTTTCTTTCCATTGTGCAACTTCCTCTGCAATAAAAGCAGTAGCTTCTTCAAAAGAAATATTTTTACTCGAAGCTATATAATTTGCCAATAAACCGTCATTATGCTGTAAATATGCATTAAACGTGAGTTGTTTTTTTGGCGGATAAAAAGTGTGAGTAGTTGTATTTACTCTAGCACCAATTTTATTGGTTACAAATCCTCCAAAATTAGGAACAATTACGCAATCGTATCTATATAATAAATCGTTAATGTAGTTGGCTAATGTCATAATAACAAATATAGTTTTTTAGTGAATTACTTTCAAGTAATCTTGTAATTTTTATCAACAGTTTTTTGTATATTGATACTCAAATTATTGCTATCATGAATACAGAAAAATTACTTGCTATTTTACGTTTACAAGCAACTAAAAACATAGGTGATATTTTGGCAAAAAGGCTAATTACCTCTGTAGGAAGTGTTGAACAAGTATTTTTAGAGAAGAAAAATGTACTCCATAAAATTAACGGGATAGGAACTCATGTAACTCAATATCTTTTTGATGAAAGTAACCTGAAAAGAGCAGAGGAGGAGCTGTATTATATTCAACAAAACAACACTACTTTTTCTTATTTTTTAGATGACAATTATCCGCAACAGCTAAAACATTGTATTGATGCTCCAATCTTACTTTTTAAAGACGGCAACCTCAACTTAAACAATGATAAAATTATTTCGATTGTAGGAACTCGGAAAATGAGTTCGTACGGACGCGATTTCTGCAATCAACTTATTAAAGACTTAAAAGAATACAATCCTATAATTGTAAGTGGTTTTGCTTATGGAGTAGATATTTGCGCACACAAAGCTGCAATAAAAAACAACCTGCAAACTATTGCTGTCTTAGCACACGGATTGGATGAAGTATACCCAAAAACACATAAAAAATATATTCATCAAGTAAATGAGAATGGTGGTTTTATTACCGAGTTTTGGCACGATGAGCAACCTATGAGAGAAAACTTTTTAAAACGAAATCGTATTGTAGCTGGGCTATCTAAAGCAACCATTATTATTGAATCTGCTAAAAAAGGAGGGTCGTTAGTTACTGCTGATATTGCCAATTCGTACAATCGTGATGTGTTTGCGCTACCGGGTAGAGCAACCGATATATATAGCAAAGGTTGTAACAACCTCATTAAAAACAATCAAGCACATTTATTAACCTCTGCTGAAGATATTGTAAAAATGCTTAATTGGGATCTGCCGAGAGCCTCGGCACCTATTCAAAACAAGCTTTTTGTTGATTTGAATGAAACCGAACAAAAAATACACAATTACTTACAACAAAATGGTAAACAGTTGTTAGATGTTATTGCGTTAGATTGTAATCTTCCTACTTATCAACTATCCTCTATTTTGGTTCAAATGGAATTAAAAGGGGTTATAAAACCTTTACCCGGAAAAATGTTTGAAGTTTAATCTACTTCAAAAGTAATTGGTAATGTATATCGCACATTTACATTTTTTCTGTCTACCTGTCCAGGTATTAGCTCTGGTAAATCTTCAACAAATTTAATTATCCATTCTTCTACTTTTCGGTTTATAGCTCTTGTTTTTATGTTAGAAATATTACCTATTGTATCTATTGTGAATTGAGTATACGCTTTCTCCCCCTTTTTCTTTACTTCAAGTTTTTCAAGTAAACCTTTATTCATTTCTTCCTTAAGAAACTTATTGATGTCTTCTTCAAAGCTAACCTTTGAGTTTTTAAACTTTGGTTTAATATCAACTTGAAAAAATGAATACGGTTCATTGTATTCCATTACAACTTCTCCTTCAATAACATCTCCCATAATTATAACTTCTGGAATACTGTCTTTTTGAACCAAGGGTTTCATTTTCGTGTCTTCTACAACAAATATTCCCGTTGTTGAAGGTGGCGGTGGAATTTTGCGTTTGTTTTGTTGAACAACAGTGTCTTTATCAACGTTTAAAGAATCAATTGCTATTTCAATTTTAGGAATAGAATCAATTATTTCAATCTTTTCTATTTTTTGCGTTTTTCCAGTATCAGTTTTACAGCTAAACAAGGTGGTTCCCATTGCAAAAAGCAATGATATGATAAATGATTTTTGAAATGTTAACGGTTGGTGAAAAGTTGTTTCAGGTAACTGAATTACAATACTATCTAGTTGTTTTCTGTAAAAGTGACCACAAACTCGTTGTCCTTTATTAGCTGCTAAATAATCTTTGATTTCTTTTGTTGATTTTTTAGTGAAATCAACTACAGTTTTAGCACAAGAACTGCAAAACTTTCCTTTTTCATTAGGTATCATAGCATTCCAATCTTCAAAACATGGTTTTGGAATCGTAAGTTTATGGCTTTTCATAGTAAGTAGTTTTTGTTAAGAATCAACAAATATTATTCCAAAAAAATAAATTGAATTATCTTTGAAAAAATAAGCTTCTTAATGTCAGAATATAAACTCATATCACAAAAAAAACCAGCTTTTCCTGTTACCAAAAAACTAGGAAACTACTTAAAAAGACATAACAGAACTATAAAAATTCCTATTTTTTATGATGATTTGTTGCGTTTTCAAGGTTCGGTTGCTGTGTATGATAAACACGATAATGATACCTTATGGATACGCGTTTTTTATAATGAGTTTGAGCGGGCTGAAATTGATTTATACCTAAAAAAAGTATATAATATCTTACACTCTAACGGTTCTGACGCCAGTATTAAGCATTTAAATGTTGATGCTATCGATTTTTGTACGTTTGGTAACTCTAAACCTTTTCGTATAAAAATTCGAAATATTTTAAATGATAACTACACCTATTTTTACGTAAAGAAAACCGATGCTTCTCGTATTTACGGACTAGAGTTAGAGGATATTTTATCTCCTTACAACCTAAACTTTTTGGTATATGAAGACACGTTGATAGAAGAGCATATATCAGGAATTCCTGGTGATGTTTTCATCAATGATTATTTAGATGATTGTTTAGACATTGAAAAAGCACAACTAGCTAAAGAGTTTGTTAAATTTAACGAGCGTTGTATGATTCGTTTGTTGGGCGATATGCGTTCGTATAACTACGTAGTAGTACCTACACACGATTTTGAAAATGTTGTGTATAAAATTCGTCCGATAGATTTTGACCAGCAATGTTACGAAGGTAAATTTAAAGTGTATTATCCACAGTTTTTTAAAGAAAATTTAAAGCTCGTTCAACTGGTAGGAGATAAGCTTACTTCAGAATCTATTGAGCAATATCAAATAGAAGAGCGATCAATTGTTGCTAAAAGAATTTTAGGTTCTCGTTCTCGATTGAATCGTTTGCTTTCCGCTATGAAATCAGATAATATTTCTATACCAAAAAATATCGAACAATTAAAATCAGAAATTTTTGAATTTACAGGAGATATTAATTTTAGAGATAGTGATGGTATGGGTGAAGTTTTAGACAGTGCACTAACTTTTGTTCGTAGAAATTACGAAGATGTGAGTATGAAAACCATTATTCAACAACAGCAAAGATTACACTAGCCTTTTCTACTTCGAATACTTTCAATAATCACTGTTGCTAAAATTAAGCTTCCACCAATAAACGTGTTCCACGTGGGAATTTCGTTTAAGAAAATAAACGCTAACAAAATTCCGAAAACAGGTTGAATACTACTAATTATACTTGCGGTTGATGCCGAAAAAAACTGTAGTGAATGTACCATTAAACTATGTCCGATAGCCGTAGTTAACAAAGCCAATAATAGTAAATAGGGGAGTTGCTCTTGAAACCCGGAAACATCCATAAAAAATAAAACGGGAACTAAGGTTACGGTAATTATTACCACTTGATAAAACATCAACATTACTCCATTGTATTGCTGTACATACTGCTTTAAAATCAAAATTCTAACAGAATAGCACAATGCAGAAAGCAAGCCAAATAACACCCCTTGTACTTGTGTGTTTTTAATATCGAAATCAGGGGCTAGAATGTATAAACCTAGCAACACCATCAACCCTAAAACAATATGAATCGGATTGAATTTTATTTTTAAAAACAAGGGTTCTAAAAAGGCAATCATTACTGGAAACGTGTACAATGACAACATTCCAATAGCTACATTGGACAGTTTTAACGCATAGAAATAAGTAATCCAATGTGCACCCATAAAAATTCCCCCCATTAAAGAAGGAAACAAATGTTTTTTTGATTGTATGGTTAAATCAATCTTTTTGAATCGGCAAAAGACATACAAAATCACCATAGCAATCACCGAACGAAACCACACAATAACTTCTGAAGGCATTGCAATATACTTACCTAACACACCCGATGTACTGATGAATAAGGTAGCTAATAATAGCCCTGAAAGGTTTTTTATATGGTTAGTTTGCATGAGGGTAAATGTATGTCATTTCAACCAGAGGAAGAAATCTTAAGAAGATGAGTTACTCAATTGAATGAGATTTCTCGCTACCGCTCAAAATGACGTTTTGTTTGTTCTCGTCATTGCGAATGGACACTGAGCGGAATCGAAGTGGAAATGAAGCAATCTTCCAGTTGTGAATTTAATTGTCACATCGAGTGAATTTCTTTTTCGATAGAGGAAAGAAATTTGTATCGAGATGTATAGACTAGTTCTCGATACAATTTTCACTCATTCCAATCGTGAAAACCACTCGAACTGACAAAGCTTAATTATTAAACTTCTTCTTTGCTAAGTTCGGTAGTTTTTCAAACTCGTTATTTATAAGAGCTTCTTTTTTTGATCTTGACCATTTTTTAATTTGTTTTTCTTTTTCAATAGCCATTTCTACATTAGTAAACTCACAATAAAAAACCAATTCAACAGGTCTTCTTTTTGAAGTGTAACTATCTTTAAAAGTTCCGTTTTGGTGCTGAAATATTCGTTGAGAAAGGTTGGAAGTTACTCCTGTATAATAACTTTTATCTGAACATTGTAATATGTAAACAAAGTATATTTTCATTTTAAAATTTATCAACAAACTAATTACTTTTTACAAAAATGACAATTCTTTATTCCGTCATTGCTAAGTGAGCATACCCATATTTTGGTTGTGAGCTTAATTGTCACATCGAGTGAATTTCTTTTTCGATAGAGGAAAGAAATTTGTATCGAGATGTATACAAACTAGTTCTCGATACAATTTTCACTCATTCTAATCGTGAAAACCACTCGAACTGACAACTTCTTTGTACCGTCATTGCGAATCTTTCGACTGTCGCTCAAGACAGACTAAAGTGAAGCAATCTCTAAGTCGTGAGTTCTTAATAAACAGATTACTTCGCTCGTTCCTCGCTCGCAATGACGTTTTATACTTTCTGTAAGGTTTCTAACGCCTTGTTTACACTATCAATTTTAATAAACGTGATGAGTAAGCGCAATCCGTTTTTGGTTTTCTTTTCTTTCATTACACAACTCTTCGGATTTTGCTGTACATACCTCAACATTTTGGTAAATGATTCAGTTTGATAAAAAGCACTTTGCTGATCGGATACAAAATACCCTAACATGCGTTTTTGCTTTAAAATCACCTTTTCTAAACCTAATTCTTTTGCCAACCATTTAATACGAACACTGTCTAATAAATCGGCAACTTGGGTTGGATATTCTCCAAAACGGTCGATAATTTCAGTCTCAAAGGTTTGTAATTCCTCTTCCGTAGTTAAAGTTCCTAATTTGTTGTATAAACTCAAACGTTCGGTAACTGAATTCACATAATCATCTGGGAATAGAATTTCAAAATCGGTATCAATTTGTACCTCTTTTACATACTCTTTTGGCGCATTTTCATCCGTAGGATATAAGTCTTTGAATTCATTTTCCTTGAGTTCTTCAATGGCTTCATGTAAGATTTTCTGATAGGTATCAAAACCAATATCGTTGATAAATCCGCTTTGTTCTCCACCTAATAAATCTCCAGCACCACGAATTTCCAAGTCTTTCATGGCAATGTTCAATCCGCTTCCTAAATCAGAAAACAACTCTAATGCCTGAATTCGTTTACGTGCATCATCCGTCATGTGATGATACGGTGGTGTGATAAAATAACAGAAGGCTTTTTTGTTTGAACGCCCTACACGACCACGCATTTGGTGTAAATCCGACAGTCCGAAATTATTCGCATTGTTGATGAAAATCGTATTCGCATTCGGTACATCCAATCCACTTTCAATAATCGTGGTAGACACCAACACATCAAACTCATTGTTCATAAAACCAAGCATGAGTTCTTCTAACTTTTTTCCTTCCATTTGTCCGTGTCCAATACCAATTTTAGCACTTGGCACCAAACGTTGTAACAATCCTGCTACTTCTTTGATGTTTTCAATACGGTTATGGATAAAAAACACCTGTCCACCACGAGAAATCTCGTACGAAATCGCATCGCGAATGGTTTCTTCGCTAAAGCGAATTACATTGGTTTCTATCGGGTGACGGTTGGGTGGTGGTGTTTTAATCACCGATAAATCTCGCGCCGCCATCAAACTAAACTGTAAGGTACGCGGGATTGGTGTTGCCGTTAAAGTCAACGTATCTACGTTTTCTTTAATGGTTTTTAGTTTGTCTTTGGCTGCTACCCCAAACTTTTGTTCCTCATCAATAACTAACAATCCTAAATCTTTAAACTGGACTGCTTTATTGGTTAACTGGTGCGTTCCAATCACAATATCTACACTTCCATCAGCAACCCCTTCTAACACGCCTTTACGCTGTTTTGTGGTTCTAAAACGGTTTAGGTAGTCAATCGTAACCGGAAAGTCTTTTAATCGCTTAGAAAAGGTTTTAAAGTGCTGAAATGCTAAAACTGTAGTTGGTACAAGCACCGCAACCTGTTTTCCGTTATCTACCGCTTTAAAAGCCGCTCTAATGGCAATTTCTGTTTTTCCAAAACCAACATCACCACACACCAAACGATCCATCGGTTGTTCTTTTTCCATATCAGCTTTTACTTCTTGGGTAGAAGAGAACTGATCGGGTGTGTCTTCGTATAAGAAACTCGCTTCCAACTCGTGTTGCATATGCGTGTCGGGTCCGAAAGCAAATCCTTTTTGTAGTTTTCGTTTTGCGTATAACTGAATTAAGTTGAACGCAATATGTTTTACACGGGCTTTGGTTTTTTGCTTGACTTTTTTCCAAGCATTCGACCCTAGTTTATATACTTTAGGCGGTTTTCCGTCTTTTCCGTTGAATTTGGAAATTTTGTGTAGCGAGTGAATACTTACGTATAAAATATCACGATCGCCATAAATTAACTTAATGGCTTCCTGTTTTTTGCCTTCTACATCTATTTTTTGGAGTCCGCCAAACTTTCCAATTCCGTGGTCGATATGAGTTACATAATCACCTACATCTAATTTGGTAAGTTCTTGTAGGGTGATAGATTGCTTTTTCGCGTATCCGTTTTTGAGTCGGAATTTGTAATAACGTTCAAAGATTTGATGATCGGTATAACAAACAATTTTACTATCAATGTCTACAAATCCTTGATACAACGGAAACACAATGGTTTCATAAGAAACCTCTTCTTCATGGTCGTCAAAAATATCGTGGAAACGTTGTGCTTGCTGTTCGTTAGAACATAAAATATAATTGGTAAATCCTTTGGCCGAAAACTCATTGAAATTCTGAATTAACAGGTCGAATTTTTTGTTGAAAGACGGTTGTGGGTGGGTATCGAAGTTGATGCTTACGTTAGTGAGATTTAGCTCCGCTGAACCTTGCGGTTTCTCACTTCGTTCAGAATGACGGTTTTTACCAATGTCAACCGTTGTAAAATCTTGTAGTTGATTTCGAATGAGCTCACCGTTGCAAAACAATTCTTCTGGTTTTGCGTGTTTGATTTCGGTAGATAATTCGTTAAACGACAGTTCTGCTTTTCGGTAAAATTTATTCAATGAATCGCTTAATAAATCTATATTTTTAACAAAAACAGCGGTTTTTGCTGATATGTATTTTAAAAAGCTTTCTCGTGATTCCTGCAATGTTTTGTTTTCTACATTGGGCATAATGCTCACTTTCTTCAGTTTTTCTTTAGAAAGTTGCGTTTCTACATCAAACGTTCGGATGCTGTCTACCTCATCACCAAAAAACTCAATACGATAAGGTTCATCGTGCGAAAACGAAAACACGTCGATAATTCCACCACGTACCGAAAACTCTCCTGGTTCGGTTACAAAATCGACACGTTTAAAATGGTATTCGAATAATACTTCGTTGACAAAATCGAGCGATACTTGCTCGCCCACCACCACTTTTAGCGTGTTTTTTTCCAGTTCTTTTTTGGTGACTACTTTTTCGAACAGGGCAGTAGGGTAGGTAACAATAATCGCAGGTTTTTTACGAGAATTGATACGGTTTAACACTTCTGAACGCAAAAGTACATTGGCATTGTCAGTTTCTTCTATCTGATAGGGTCTGCGATACGAACCTGGATAAAACAGCACATTTTTATCGCCCAATAACTGCTCTAAATCGTTTAGATAATAAGCAGCTTCTTCCTTGTCATTAAAAATTAACAAGTAAGGTTTATCGGCTTGTTTAAAAGCTTCGGAAATGACAAAAGACAACGAAGAACCGACCAAATTCGTTAGTTGAAAATGGTGTGAATCTTGTTGAAGCTGATGAACAATCTGTTTTACATTCTCAGATTGTTGATAGTGATTTACAATTGCTTGCTTGCTCAACGTACAAAAATTTTACGCAAATGTACGAGGATTATTTTTTGTGTGGGAAAGTTTTGTTTTTTAACGGTCTAGTATAACTGCTAGTTAAGTTTATTACCCATTAATTTTCAGCTTAGCACAGACTTTATTCGGGCTTAATCTAATCTGTCTTAAATGCTGTTATACATTCTTGAGCACAACACTGTACTTTTATTAAATTATTTCTAAAATTCGTTCTTTCTCAGTCCACTTAATCGGTTCTCTCGTTACTTTCTCATTAAGTAAGTCCATCATACTCTTCAACTTTTCAGGATGATAACCCTCAGCTTTGTCGTTTATAATCGAAATTTTTTCCCTAATGAAATTTCGATATTTTGATTTTTCTGAAATCTCAAAATTCACAATTGTTTTTCTTAAATCATTAGTGAAATAGTATGAGCTACTTCCAGTAACATATGTAACTAAATAAATGTCAGAATTACTAGTAATTAAGGCATTAAAACGGATGTTTTTAAAATCGTCTAAAGGTTTTTGCAGTCTAACATTATCATTATAATGTACTTTTAAAAATGTATTTGCATCCTTTCTAAAAGTTTCCTTTTCTTTTTCTTCCTTTTCATCTTTGTATCTAATTCCCATTGAGTTTACAACCCCAACTACAAAATTTGCTAAATCATAAACATTTGTTGGAATATCTTTAGGGTTCTTGCAAGTTTTGTAATAGTGTAAAGTTCCTGCATTATCTGAAGTTGTAAGAATTCCAAAACTTTGTTGGTAATACGTGAAAATCCTCTCAATTATATCATCAGATTCCTCACTGATACTTACATTATAATAATTTAAATCAGTCCAGCCAGCATCGGAAATCACAAATCTTCCGTTTAATTCTTTTATAAATACTGAAACAAATTTATTATTTAAAGTAGAAAATGGCGTGATGATTTCTATGCTTTCTCCTCTTAATTTATAAGTAGTTAATACACAAAAATCATCCTTAATTGTTTGGTATATGTCGAACAATTTATCCATTTTGCTAATCTAAAAATTCAATTCCATTTAAAGGGTCAATTTCGGGTTCGATTTCAAATAATCTAGGTTCATTTAATTTAATCTCTGGGAATTCCTCACCCTTGTTAAGTTTTAAGTTTGTTTCTTGAAAAAAATGACTAATACCAAAGTCCAAATTTTCAACAATAGCTTTAGCGTCTTCCTCACTTTTAAGAACATCACTTTTGTATGCAAACTCTTGCCCTTCTTTATCAAATGAATTAAAATGTGGTGTTGTAATTAGTTGTTCACTTAACGGTTGATCTGTCTTATTTCTATGAGCTGGTCCATCCGAATCAAACCTAAAATATGGTTTTTCTGTGAAATTCGGGCAATGTAATTTTATTCCATATTTGTATAAAGAGACTTTTTTTTCAATTATCAACGTAATATTTTCCTCAACCGAAGAATGGTCAACTTTAATAGATTGTTTAAACCAATCTCTATTATTTCTTTTTGGTTCGAGAACTATCGGATTCTCTTTTATGTTTTTTTCTGAATAAGTCAACTCTTCAAAATATTCATAATTGTCTCGAACGTCCAAATTTATTTTACTCATTCTTTAGATTTTTCGTATTGTGTCCAACTTACTTATATCTGTATAAATATACCTATTATGTTTCTACCAAAATTAAATGCATACAACCACAAACCTTTACGGCAACCCATAAAGAAGTGTTTGTTGTTACTTTTTAAATAAAAAAATAGTTGAGATAAGGGGTAGTACTACTTTTTACTTTTTTAGCGTGTTAAACATAGTAAAAAAAGAGGAGGGAGGCAAGTGTTATTTATTTGTGTGTGAGTTTGTAAGGGTGTTTGTAGCTTTTAAGAGTATTTGTAACTCTCTTTAAAAAGATTTCTCCCTGCGGTCGAAATGACAGGACACCATGCAACTTCAACGTCATTTCGAACTGGAGTGCAACGGAAGTGAGAAATCTTATAATTGTGTATTGAGCACTTTCAAGTGTATTTGTAACTCCCGTGAGTGAGATTTCTCCCTGCGGTCGAAATGACAGTATTAAATAAAACACTTCATTATTCAAAAAACGCCACTCAGGATTGAAACAGTTAATCAAGTTTTCTTTTTTTTCTCTACTCCATTTTTTTAATTCTTTTTCTCTGTGAATTGCTTCGTTTATCGTTTCAAAAGCTTCATAATAAATCAAATAATAGCAATTATATTTTCCTGCAAATGATTTTTTAGCATGCTCGCTATCAAAATAATGTTGAGATAATCGTTTTTGAAGATTGTTGGTAACACCAATATACAATGTGGTTTTATTCTTGTTTGTAATGATGTATACAACGTATTTGTTTAGCATTTTTCTTTTAAAGATAGAATAATTTTTTTAGTGTCATTTCGAAGGAGGTGACGACTGAGAAATCTTAAAATTGCGTGTTAGGTACTTTCACAGGTATTTCTGACTCCCTTGAGAGAGATTTCTCGCTATCGCTCGAAATGACAGTAAGGTTATCCCTTATGAATAACAATCGCTTCAACTCGTGCTAACTGACTTACAAAATCAAATACGTCCATCAATTCCCAAGTAGGAGTGAGGTGATTTTGTAATTCTTCAAAGCTTATGGTTTCTCCTATGTTTAGCTTTTCTATAATTGTGTTTAGTTGTGAGTTATTACTAACAACAACTTCATTTCCTCTTGCCATTATACAGGTTTTCTCTGTGTTTTCTGTATGTATTAACAACGGAAAAATTGTCTTTCCCTTAATTTGAAATGGCGGGTTGGGTAAACTTTCTTTGTTCTCAACTATTGAAGGTTGTAAAACTCCTGCGTTACTTTTTAGCCTAGTAATATATTTTGAAAGTGTTTTTTTGTATTGCTGTTCCCACGTTTTACGGTTTAATAAGCTATTCCAATCCAATTCTTCGGTGGTTACATCTACTGGTGGTAAATACCCTACATTCGGATTTTTTTGTAGCTCTTTTGAGGCTATTTGTGTGGCAATTGTTTTTTCTAAATAATCTCTCGACGGATTTATATAATCCATTACCACACTTAGCGAAAATTCATCAGTTTTTGCAATATGATATACATGATGCGGAATAAACATGGCTGATTTTACTTTTAACGGATATTTTGTAGATGTTGGTAACATTGCATCTACTTCGTGGAACACCTGAGTATTGTGTTCTATTTGATTGTATTCTTCAATGTCCCAAGTATAAAAGTCTTTATGGTTGGGACCTAAATGAAACAAAAAACCTTCTTCTCCTTTGGCTTCTTTATGAATTCCGAAAGGGGTAAAACCATAGTTTCCCATAAAAAATAAAAAAGAGAGTCCGCCTAAAGGCATTCCTGCTTTTTGAAGTAATGGAGCAACAATGTGACACATTTTCTCGGTAAATTCATTGCTAAAGCTTTCTAAACTATTGAAAACAACTCCGAATTTTTGATCTCTGAAAAGCTTCATACACCATTGTTCAATAGTTTCCTCTTCTTTTGGTCTATTGGCTACCATTTCTTCTGCTATTCCGTTTTGCAGTTCGTGGTTTATGTATACTTTAATGCCTTTGTGCAATTCTCCTCTGTCTAAAAACCGATTGATAATGTTTTTTAATTCTTGTTTTAAGAAGGAAACATCGTCATCAGAAAGTATGTTATCTACGGAGGTTGGTTTGGTGAGTTCTTGTGAGTTTTGATAGAGTTTTTTCCAAGTTTCAGAATTTTTCTCATTGTTCATAGGTTGGTTTTAAAGCTTATGTCGATAAAATTAAGGTATTTTGAAAATTATTTTTACGCTTTTATTCCTTTATTTTAATCAGTTATACCTGCTCTATGTTATTATGATGGAGGTGAGGGGTGAAATAATTTGTTTGTTTGGAACAAACGACTGAAAGATTGCTTCGTTAGCACTCGCAATGACGGTTTAAATGACAATAAAGATATGAATAAAAAAGCTGTCTAAAATAGACAGCTTTTTGTTTTTACATCGTTTCTGAAGTGTTTAAGACACTTTCTGCAGCATCTCTTACCATTCTGGATACATCTTCTAAAAAAGGTTTTAAAACGTTTGTAGCTTCTTCAGATTCGGAAAGCATTTCTATTAGTTCTACACGTTTGTCAACTGAAAAGTTTTGTGATAAATCAAACAGTTTTTCTGCTCCTAAAGCAATAAACCAATGTTTTGAGGCTTCATTATATTCATCAAGTGCTATACCTGCAATGTATAATGGATTAACTTCTAAACTATCCAAAAGGTTTAGTAGGTATGTAAATGCTGCTTCTTTGTACTCTTCTTCTTCTGATTTTTCTCTTATTTCTTCTAAACTAACTTCTTTTTCACGTACTTTCATTCGTAAAAATGCTTTGGTAAAGTCTCTCGTCAACATTTTGGTTCCTTCGAGGCTGTGATTTGCAAAAAGTTTGATAAAACGATGTTGTTTTTCCTCAGATAGCATCCAAATAAATTGCTGAATTGTCATCGCTGAATAATTTCTATCATAGGCGTTGAAATCTTCTTTTTTGAGCATTTTATTACATAATGATGCCATATCTGCATAACTCACCTCATCATCTAAATATTCTTGTAATTTGGTAACTAACATTTCAACATCTTCCTTATCAGTATTTTTATTATGAATGGAGTTTAAAATTGCTTCTGTATCTATTTCTTCTGGAAATAACACAAACTGACCGTATGGTAATGATACTTTTTTTGATGTTATTTGTGAGTCTTCAAGCCTATGGTCATTATACGATTTATCTAACTGTAAAATAACAAGTTCTTCTCCTTTCTTTTGAAGTAATTGAACTTGGTTATAGTCGTTAATTTTTGTGGAAAGGTTGGTAACTGCGTTTGGATGAAATGATATTGGTAATTTTTCTAAAGCAGAAGTTTCTTTATTTTCATCGTTGTAGTAATTATAAAAACTTTTGCATACACTGGTATTGTATGTAGCCAATCTTTTATACCACGGTACTAAGTTTTCTTGAAATAATTTACTTACTGTTTCTTTAAATGCTTCTGGTTGATTGAAAGGAAAACGTTCATTTTGTAACGATAAATCGATAAAATATTCAATTCGTCTATATGCATCAATGTAATGCATTCCTTCATCTAAGGCTAGTGCACGCTTTTTATCTATTACATCAAACATACCTGTTGCAGTACTGTCTATTTCATTATATTTATCTAACCATACTAAATATGGGGCTTTATCTCCTTCCCAACTATTATGAAACATTTTTTGAGCTACTACCATTTGAAAAGCAATACTTTGTGATTTTGGTACTCCATTTTTTTCAATTCTGTCGTAAAAATCAATTTCTTTTAATGGGTTTTCAAATGAATAGTCGTATTCATCGTCTGCTGTTATTTTTGCTAATAATTGTATTACTTTTTGTGGAGCTAAAGCAACCCATAGTTTCCACAATCGCTTTGCTTGATGCTGACTTGGTAATGGCATTTGTGATAACCAATAACAAATAAGTACTGTACGTTGATTGTCTTCATAAGCATTATCGAATAAATCGTACTTTTTTTGTTTAATACTTGCTTCTTTTCCTTCTTCTACCAAAAGTATTCTACTAAAAGCTTCTAACGCTTCTTCTTCTGTTAACGTGGTATTTGCCTCAGTGATATATCGTAAAGCTTGCTCCTTAATAGGATCTAAGTCTTTATTTTTTTCATCAATAGGATTTACCAATGATTCTTCTACCATTTTAGCTATCAACGTCCAAACATTTTCATTAACGTAGTTAAAAAGTCTTTGTGTATAATCATCTCCAACACGTTGTTGAAAGTCTTGAAAGAGTAGGTGCGTTGCTAAAGCACAACATCCTAAATTGTCTTTTGGCCACCAAGAGCAATCGCGTCGTTCTCTTTTTTCTTCAAAAACAAAAGCTGCATCGTCAAAATTCTTTTTAGAAAGTTTTGTATCAAGATCTGCAAACTCTCGTAATACTTCTATTATGATATTTTTTTCATGCTTTTCTTTCTCTTCTGGTGTTGCTTCTTTTGAAAGCTGCGGATGATAACGTTGCTGATACTCTTCGACACTTAATAAAGGATCGTTTTTAGTTACAACATCTTTAATATCGTCATCAAACGGTTTTTTACCAAAGGCGTAATAAAACACATCTAGTATACGTAAATACATAGCGTTACGTTCTTGTTGTCTTTGTGCTACTTCTGTATCTTCTGGTGTACCTGTAGGTCGTGTTTTAATGGTAAGAATTAGACCGTTTTGATAGATTTTTTCAACATCATCTTCTTCTAATGACAGCAATTCTGCTGTAACATCGCTAATAATATTTTCTAGAGATTCACGAACTTCATTTTCATCACGATAACCACCTGTGAAATAGAGCATTCGTAAGTACATAACACGAGCATGCTCTTTAGCTAAGGGTAATAAATCTGTCTGTGGTAAATCGTTTAAAGCTTCTTTATGTTGACCTGTTTGTACATATTTCCAAAGATCTGCACCACGATGTAAATGTAAGATTAACTCTTTTACACTTTTTAAACCGTCTCCATATTCATAATTATCAAAATAGGCTTCTCTTTCTTCGTCTTCGTCCTTTTCTCTTTGCGCCTCTTCATTAATTTTACTTAAAGGTTTTTGAAGTGTATTTTTAATCTTTTTTTCTAAATCAAATGCCTCATTTTCTAAGGTGTCTTCAATAAAATGTTCTTGTAATACCTCTTCATTATCCTCTATCGACTCAGCCCATTCTTCAGCAACAACTACTAAACTGAAGTAAATATCTAATACAGGATGTGTTTCTTCTGGGTCATCATCACTGTAAGGTAATAGTACTGGTTCTTCTACAAATCGCTCTTGAAGCGCTCGTTTAAAATAGGTATATTCGTCTGGATTTGCTTTTAAATAATTTCCTAATGATTTTTCTTGTGATGTTACAATTGCTTGTCTAAAATAACTATTATCACACCAAATAAAAGCTTTAATCATAGGTCTATTCCATCCATTTTTTTGGAATAAATCGCGTAAATACTCTTCGTAACCTACAGCGTGTTCATCATCCCAATAAGGAATTAAAAATTGCGATAATAAGTAGGTATAATTAGCATCTGTTAGCGCTAGCATATACAACGCCTCGATACCAAAAACACGCATATCGTCTATCCATAAATTCCAAGTATCATTAAAACGCCTACTGTGTGCTACTATTGCTTTTGCGGTGGTAACTACCGCTTCTTTTAATGAAGGATACTCTAGTGCAATGGCAAAAAAGAGTACTTCTGAAATATAAATTTCATCAGTATCTCCAATATGGTTTGGGTAATAGCTTGGACCTCCATCTGGTCCCATGTTCAGTGCATTTTTTACCAACTTTTGATTGTTGGTATCTGCTACTTGAATACGACGTTGAGTATCGTTTTCAATAATTTTAAACTCTACATCAAACACCTGGTTTACGACTGCTTTATTGCTGTCTAATAGTTCTTTGTACTTTACTAAAGCTTCTTTAATAGAGGTTTCGTTTCCTAAATAAAAAGGAATGATTTGATGCTTATCAAATTGATTCATTTACAATAAAATTTTTAGTTTTCTTTTCAATTTTTTTGAGAAGAGTGACTGAATAGAAACTACAGCAATGTTTTTGCTATTCTTTTTTTAAGCTGAAGTAATTAACAATCGTGGGGAACTCTGCGCAAAACTCTACACAAATTTACGTTTTCGTTCAGGTTTTACACTTAATAAAATTCAAATTTTACAATACTTTAACAGATGAAAAAAAGGTGTTTTTCTTAGTTATTTAGTTTTGAATTAGATACATTTTTTTAAGCCAGCTTCAGTTTTCATAGGATGTTTGCTACTAAAAATTAAAACAGATTTCTCTTTAAAGTCGAAATAAAAAATGTAGAATAAGAGAACTTAAAAGTTATTATCTAATTCACAAACATTTACCTGACTCAAAATCTTCTTTGGTAATTGATTTTCCATTTATAGTGTCAGTATCCCAATCTTGTGCAATTAACCAAGTATTTTCCTTTTTTTTTAGTACCACGTGGAACCTACCATATACTGTGCGAGGTTCTTTATATTTTTCAGTATATATGACCCGATAATACCCTACTTCATAACCTGTGTTTTCTTTATAGATTCTTTGATTAAAACAAAAATCTATTTGTCTTTTTTTTGTTGTTGGTTTTTGATAGGATGTTTGTATTGAATTCTTGTATTCCTCTCCTATACGAATTCCATACTTATTTACTCTTAACACATCGTTAGTATGTAAATTATTAAATGATTCCCAATCTCTAGCTTCAAAAGATTTTTTAAATGGTTGCCATATTTGTTGATTAACTTCTTTTTCTATTATTCCATTGTTTTGTGAAAAACTCAACGCAACCGAAACTAATAAAATTAAAATAGTATATACCGTTTTCATTTTTGATAAGATTAGAATTTCATTTGTTAACAAGTTAGTGATTTTTAAAGAGTGAAAACTACTTTAAGTTTTATCAATTGTTATTTTTAGTTTTATAAGTATTATTTATTCTTTTATTTTTTCTCTATCTTTTTTTATTTAAACTAACGTAATCGGTGTTTTAAAGGGTTTAAAAAAGCTGCCCTAAGGATTTGTATTAGCTAAAAATAAAAAGCCTTTAAATCAGATAAAAAAACACTGTTTTAAATTAACATATCTTATGTATTTATAAATTACGATAAGAAAAAATAATACTTCGTTTTTGACTAGAATTGTTAACTTTCGGCGATATTTTTGTGACTTTATTTAAAACTTGTTTTTAAATAAATACACTTTACTTTCAATTAAAAAAATTTAAAAAAAATTATGTCAATATCAGATTTATATTCAAGTGGAAAACATAAACAAGAAATAGGACACTTTGCTAGTATAGTTAAAATTGCTAAAACTGATGGAGTAATTTCTGAAGGAGAACAATTGCTATTGGACAGAGCTGCAAAAAAATTAAATATTAACGAGGAAGAATATAAAGGTATTTTAAAAAATCCTGAGAAGTATCCAATAAATGCACCTATTAGTTACGAAGAGCGTATTGAACGTTTATTTCATTTAACAAAAATGATTTTTGCTGATGAAAATGTAGCCAAAGAAGAAGTTGGTATACTACGTAAAATAGCTATAGCTTTACATTTCTCTACTGATAATGCTGAGAAAGTTTGTGATGAAGCCGTTCATTTAGTTTTAAACAATAACAACTTAGATAATTTTACCGAAGCTATTAAAAAGGTAAATGCCAATTAAAATAATTATACTAAAAACTTATTAAACCAGTTATTACTCTAAACACTTATCTCCCGATGAAACATAAAATTTTATTCATAGCAATACTTACCTGTTTAACAACGTCTGTTTTTTCACAAAATTTAAACGACTCTTGGCAAATAGGTGTAGGTTTTGGAATAACAAAATTTAGTGAAAGTGACGCCGCTTTTATTGGTGATCAATATTTATTTCAAGTGCCTACTGTAAGTTTAACCATGCCTATTGGCGATCGTTTTTCTTTAGATGGTGCTGTATCTTTTAATACTATTGATGACGTTGGTTTTATCAAAAACTCTGCAAAGTATTTTTCTATGGATGCTTCATTTCGTTATAACTTAAATGCTATTTTTAACAAGTTTGCTCCGTATGTTTTTATAGGAGGTAGTGTAGTAGATTCTGAACGTAAAATGACACCTACACTTAATGTTGGTGCTGGTGGAATTTATTGGGTTAGTGATAATATTGGTATTAACCCACAACTATACTACAAACATTCTTTTGAAGGTTATGAAAGTATGCGTTCACATATTCAAGGAACTCTAGGTGTTGTATTTAAACTAAATTGGAACAATGGAGGTGATAACAATGCTCGTAATGCTGCAAAACATTTAGGAGGTTGTATGTTTTAATCTTCTAATTTAATATACAAAAAAGCCGCTTTAAAAGCGGCTTTTTTTTGCTTTATGATAACGCGTTAATCGCGTTTTGTATTCTGGTAATAGTAGTTTCTTTGCCTATCATTGTCATGATATCAAACAAATCTGGACCTGCTAGTTTTCCTACCAAACTTAAACGAAGTGGTTGCATTACTTTACCAAATCCTATTTCTTTAGAAGTAATCCATCCTTTGATTTCTGTTTGAGTATTTTCAATTGAAAAATCTTCTATTTTAGAAATTACTTCTACTAATTCTTGCATTAATTCACTCGTAGTATCTTTCCATTGTTTTTTAACCGCTTTTTCATCATATTCTGAAGGGTTTTCAAAGAAAAAGTTAGATAACTCCCAAAAATCAGCTACAAACGTCGCACGCTCTTTTATTAAAGAAACTACTTTTTCTGCCTGATCTTTATCTTTTGTTATGCCTTTTTCTTCAAGAATAGGTATGAATAAGGCTGTAAGCTCTTTGTTAGACTTTTGTTGTAAATACTGTTGGTTAAACCATTTTGTTTTATCTGGACTAAACTTAGCTCCTGATTTACTTACACGCGCTAAATCGAACGCTTCTGTTAATTCCTCTAAACTAAAAATTTCTTGTTCTGTTCCTGGGTTCCATCCTAAGAATGCTAACATATTTATAAATGCATCAGCAAAATAACCGTCTTCTTTGTATCCACGTGAAACATCACCTGTTTGCTCATTAGTATATTCTAATGGGAATACTGGAAAACCTAGTTTATCACCATCGCGCTTACTTAATTTTCCTTTTCCTACTGGTTTTAAAATTAATGGTAAGTGTGCAAATTTTGGTGCTTTCCAATCAAATGCACGATATAATAACTCATGAAGTGGGAGAGAAGGTAACCACTCTTCACCACGAATTACATGTGAAATTTCCATTAAATGGTCATCTACAATATTTGCTAAATGATATGTTGGCATACCATCAGATTTAAACAATACTTTATCATCTAAGGTATTTGTTTCCACTTTAATCGTACCACGGATTTCATCTTGTAAAATTAAGGTCTCGTCTTGTGGAGTTTTAAAACGGATCACATACTTTTCTCCTGCATTTATTTTTTCTGAAACTTCATTAGCAGAAAGAGCCAACGAATTGTTTAACTTTAAACGATTATGCCAATTATAAATAAAGGTTTTTCCTTTTTCTTCATGATCTTTACGGTGTGCATCTAATTCTTCAGCTGTATCAAAAGCATAATATGCCCAACCAGATTCAATTAACTGATCTGCGTATTTTTTATACAAATCTTTACGTTCTGACTGACGATAGGGTCCGAATTTTTCGTTTTTACCTGGACCTTCATCAAACGGAATGTTACACCATTCTAAAGAATCGATTATGTATTTTTCTGCATTAGCTACATAACGTGTTTGATCGGTATCTTCAATACGTAAAACAAAGGTTCCGTTATGTTTTTTAGCAAATAAATAATTGAATAAAGCTGTTCTTACACCACCTATGTGTAATGGTCCTGTCGGACTCGGAGCAAAGCGTACTCTTACGTTCTCAGTCATTTTTTTATTGATTTGAAAGCGCAAAGATAGTTTTATGTTAATAGAAAAGAAAAGGGAGGCAAGAGAAAAAAAGAAAAAAGCGAGTTAAACTCGCTTTTAAAATTTTATTTATACTGGCAGTAGCCATGAAAACAATACATATCTCTTCTTGGACAGTCTTGATCATATTTACACCTGGTAAGTCCGAAACCTCCATTAATATTTTTCTGCTCTGTCTTTTTTAAGGTAGTACCTAAATTTGAAATGTGTTTTAACATCTTTAAAGTTTTTAAAATTAGTAGTAGCAATTTAATTTAACTTTAAAAATTCTTCGTTTATTTTACCGTACAAAATGTAAGGAAAAGCCTTACTTTTTTAAAACTTATGATACAATCCGAAACTCAATGCTGGAGCTTTAGCTACATTTCTTCCCGCAAAAGCACCTCCGAAACCAACATTAGCTCCAAAAGATTTATTGAACTCACCTATAAACTTAAGTCCAAAGGCAGCATAGCTTTGATCGTTTACATACAAACCTGTAGCTAAATTTTCTTGAGGTAGTATTACATCACCATTTTTTAAAGAAGCAACACCGTCTAAAAATCCTGCTACCCATAACCAATTTAGTGCTTTGTAACCAACTTCTCCTCCTAATTTATAGTTAGAGCTATAGTCGTTTGTTCTAATATCAAATCCTGTAAATGCTTGTATATACCATGAATCAAAACCTCTTCCTGTTAAAAACAACGGTGTGAATGTCCACGCATCATAGCCTGTTCGTATTCCTGAATTTTCTTTATAACTGCTTGTATTCGCTTCAATAGAAAGTTGTCCTGATAACAACCATTTGTTATTAGAAAAGTTGTGTTTTATTCCTAATTGAATATTTCCTAATAAGGTTTCAGAAGTTTCTTCAATAGTAAAAGAAGGAAAAATTACAGACATATCTTCAGTAAAGTCACCTGTTTTAACCATTTTCAAAGGAATGTTAGCAAATAGTGTTGTTTTGTCTGTTACACCATATTCTCCGTACAGTTGTAATGTATTGTCGGTGATTTCTCGTTGGGGTTTGTAGTCTGGATTACCATAGATTTTATCATAACTTCCAATAGTAGTAAATGAAGCTTGAAGATATCCTTCATTTTTATTTTTTGTCCATGGACTTTGAGAAAAAGCATTAAATGTAATTAAAAATAATGCTGGTAAAATTAGTTGTTTCATGCTTAAAAGATTTTATAATTAGTTTACAAAAGCTTTCATTCCTTACAAAAGGATATTATTTTTTATAATACCTTTCTAAAAAATAAAGTAGTATTTTAATTAACACTACTTTCATACATTTTCTGGATCTTAGCTTATACAACATAAATCATTTTGTATAATCCCTGTACAACTTATTCCTGTCGGTGTATCAAACGCACATGGATTACCTTCTCCAAAACCTACATATCCATTTCCTCCCGGATACCTTTCATGACAACCTGTAATATCACATCCATTATTTCCTGAAAAGAAACCTCCTTTTATGTTTTTTTGTGCTACCTTATTAAGTAAAACACCTAAGCTTGAAATGTTTTTTAACATCTTTAAAGTTTTTAAAATTAGTACCAGCAATTTAATTCAACTTTAAAAACTCTTCGTCTTTTTTCCCTTATAAAAGGTATGGTAAATCCTTATTTTTTATTCAAATAACATATTTAAAGGGGATTATTAATGAAAAATAGGGGTTTAAATAAATCTTTAACTAAAATTCTCTCTTAAAACACGTATTTTTATACTTAGATATGGAAGATTTTAATAAAATACAGCAAAAGCTAAAGCAGTTTAGTAAGAAATTTTACACAAATGAATTGATAAAAGGAAGCATTTTATTTGTTTCTTTAGGATTAATTTATTTGCTCTTTACTCTGTTTATTGAATACTTTTTGTGGTTAAAACCAACCGCCAGAACTTTTTTATTTTGGTTATTTATTATAGTAGAAGTGTTCTTATTTTTCCGTTTTATTTGTTTTCCTATTTTTAAAATTGCAGGTTTACAAAAAGGAATTTCTTTTGAAGAAGCTTCTAAAATTATCGGAAATCACTTTCCTGAAGTAAAAGATAAATTATTAAATGTTTTACAGCTACAACAAAACAATCAGCAGTCTGATTTATTAGCTGCTAGTATTGAACAAAAATCGAAAGAATTACAACCTGTTTCTTTTAATAAGGCCATTGACTTTAGTAGAAATAGAAAGTATGTAAAATATGTTTTAATTCCTTTCTTAATTTGGGGAATTTCATTACTTACAGGAACCTCTAAAAAGCTCTCACAAAGTTTTAATCGTGTAGTAAATCATTCAGTAGCATATAATCCTCCAGCTCCTTTTTATTTTAATTTAACAGCAAAAGATTTACGTGTTATTAAAGGAAAAGATATAACCGTATACTTACAAACAGAAGGGGAGGTAATACCTCAGGAAACCAAAATTCATTTTAATAATCAACAATACTTTATGGAAAGTGAAGGAAATGGTTTGTTTTCATATACGTTTTCTGAAGTTCAAAATCCTATTTTATTTTATGCAAGTGCCAACGGAATTGAATCTAATGAGTATACTATAACGATTATTAAAACTCCATCGATTCAAAATATTTCATTAAATCTAACCTATCCATCATACATAGGAAAAGCTTCTGAAACAATTAACAACACCGGAAACTTAAATGTTCCACAAGGAACAATTGTAAAATGGGATATTAAAACTTCTGAAACCGATACAGTTACCTTTATAGAAAAAGAAAAAAGAACAATTTTTAAACAAAAAGAAAACAACGAATTTGAGTTTTCTAAACGTGTACTGAACAATACTAATTATCAAATTACAACATCTAACAAAAATCTAACAGATTACGAACAGCTACAGTTTTCTATTAATGTAACTAAAGATGAATATCCAACTATCAATGTAAATTCAAATATTGATAGCATTTCAAGAGGGAATGCACAGTTTGTAGGTCAAATTGCTGATGATTATGGTTTTAAGAGTTTAGAATTGGTTTATTACGATAAAAAAAATAAACAAAATACTAATAATCAATTAATTAAAATAAATAAAGAGACTATTCAGACCTTTTATTTTGAGTTTCCTGGAAATTTAGATTTAAAAGAGGGAATAGACTATGAAATGTACTTTCAAGTGTACGATAATGATGTTGTAAATGGTAGTAAAAAAACCATGAGTAGAAAATTTAGTTATCGACAAAAAACAGAAGATGAAATAGAAGAAGAGCTATTACAGGAGCAAAAAAACTACATAGAAAACATAACTAACTCACTAGATCAACAACAAAAAAGTAAGAAAGATTTAGAGAAAATTCAGTTTGATTTACAGAACAAAAAGAATATTAACTGGAATGATCAAAAGAAAATTCAAAATTTAATTAAACGTCAGGAGCAATACAAGCAAATGATGCAACGTCAAACACAAAAATTACAAGAGAATTTTTCTGAAAAGAAAGAGGAGAATGAAACTCTTGAGCAGAAAAAAGAAAACCTTAAAAAGCGTATTGAAGAACTTAAAAAGTTAGAAAAGCAACAAAAATTATTAGATGAATTAAACAAGCTAGCGGATAAGCTTAAGAAAGAAGATTTAATTAAAAAAACAAAAGAACTAGCTGAACAAAACAAACAACAAGAACGTAGTTTGGAACGTATTTTAGAAATGACTAAACGTTTTTATGTAGAACAAAAAATGAATCAGTTAGCAAACAAACTAGAAGGTTTATCAAAAAAACAAGAAGAGTTAAGTAACAAAGAATCTAGTAAAGAAGATCAGCAACAAATTAATCAAGAGTTTCAAAAGGCAAAGAAAGAGTTAGATGATTTAGAAAAAGATAATCAAGGTTTAAAACAACCCATGGAAATGCCTTCTATGGAAGATTTAGAAAAACAAACTCAAGAAGAGCTTAATAAAGCTGAAGAAAATTTAGATAAAAATAATACTTCAGAAACAAAGAAAAACCAGAAAAAAGCTGCTAAAAAAATGCAGCAAATGAGTCAGAAGATGCAACAATCAATGCAATCTATGAGTGCAGAAATGGAAGAAGAAAACATGGAAGGTTTACGTCAAATATTAGAAAACCTTATTACTTTTTCATTTGATCAGGAAGCTTTAATGAATGAGTTTTCTTCCTCAAATTCATCACATCCTAACTTTGGTAAAAACCTTCAGAAACAACACCAGCTTAAAACTTATTTTGAACATATTGATGATAGCTTATTTGTGCTTTCAATGCGAGTTCCTAGTATATCTTCAAAAATTCAAGATCACTTAGCACAAGCACATTATAACTTAGATCAATCTTTAGAAAATTTTGCAGATAATTATTTTCAAAACGGAATCTCTAATCAACAGTATGTAATGACTTCAGCAAATACATTAGCGGATATGTTGAGTAATACTTTAGACGCTATGCAAAATCCTAAACCTGGAAATGGAAAAGGGAAGGGGAAAGGTAAATCGTTTAGCTTGCCAGACATTATTCAAAAGCAAAGTGAATTAATGGAAAAGATGAAACAAGGCATGCAAAAGAAAAATCAAGGAAACCCAAAGGATGGAAAAGACAGTAAAAATAAAGGTGAAAAAGAAGGGCAAAACGGTGAACAAAGTGATGATTTAGATGGTGAATTATATCAAATTTACAAAGAACAATCACAACTTAGAGAACAATTAAAGAATGCTATTAACGAAGGAAATACTGGAAACAAGGAAGCTAAAAAAGCTTTAAAAAAAATGGAGGAGTTAGAGAATCAAATTTTAGAAAAAGGTTTTACACAAGAGAGTATTAATAGAATGCAGCAATTAAACTACGAGCTACTTAAATTAGACAAGGCTACATTCGAACAAAACAGAGATAAACAACGTAAATCAAACACCAATTTACAAGAGTTTAATAACAATACAACTAAGGAATTGAAGTTTAAAAAGTTGTTTTATAACCAAACTGAGATATTAAACAGACAATCACTACCTTTGCGCCAAAATTACAAAAAGAAGGTGCAAGAGTACTTTAGCCTTCCAAAGGATAGAAAATAACGTATTAAAAAGCCTTTAGATTATAAAAAATATTATTGCTTTTTAATTATGTTTTTAAATAATAACAATAGTATTTGATATAAAAAAATGATTGCATTTAATTACGAAACCGAGTTTCAATTAAACAATGAAGAAAATACTTCTAAATGGATACAAGAATGTATCGAAAAAGAAGGTTTTGAATTGGGAGAAATCAACTATATTTTTTGTGATGACGCTTATTTACATAAAATAAATATAGAGTTTTTACAACACGATACATTAACTGATATTATTAGTTTTGATTATACGTTAGGTAAGTTAGTTGGAGGTGATATTTTTATTTCAGTAGAAAGAGTAGAAGAGAATGCAAAGGAGTTTAATACTTCTTTTGAAAATGAATTACACCGCGTAATAATTCATGGTATTTTACATTACATGAAATACAAAGATAAGACGGATGAAGAGAAGCAAATTATGCGCTCTAAAGAAAATGAATGTTTAGAAATTTTAGATAAAAAATAAAAGAGTTCCACGTGGAACTGATTATAAAAAATGAGTTTATTTAATACAACATACGATGTAATTGTAGTAGGAGGTGGACATGCTGGTAGCGAAGCAGCTGCGGCAAGTGCAAACATGGGAGCACACACTTTGTTAATTACAATGAACTTACAAAACATTGCTCAAATGAGTTGCAATCCTGCTATGGGTGGAATTGCAAAAGGGCAAATAGTTCGTGAAATTGATGCACTTGGTGGTTACAGTGGTATTGTAACTGACAAGACCGCGATTCAATTTAAAATGCTAAATAAATCTAAAGGACCAGCTATGTGGAGCCCTAGAGCTCAATCAGACAGAATGCAATTCGCAGAGTGCTGGAGAACCATGTTAGAGCAAACTGATAATTTGGATTTTTATCAAGATTCTGTTAATGGATTATTATTTGATGGCGATACAATTATTGGTGTTAAAACTGCCTTAGGTTTAGAAATAAAAGCTAAAACAGTAATTGTTACAGCAGGTACTTTTTTAAACGGATTGATTCATATTGGTGAAAAAACGTTTGGTGGTGGTAGAGCAGGAGAAGGAGCTTCAACTGGTATTACTGAAGATTTAGTAGCTAAAGGTTTTGAAGCTGGTAGAATGAAAACAGGAACTCCTCCTCGAGTAGATGGTCGCTCATTAGATTACTCTAAAATGACCGAGCAACCTGGTGACGATGCTCCAGAAAAATTCTCTTATTTACCAATAACAAAAACATTAACAAAACAACGTTCTTGTTATCTTACTTACACCAATCCTGGAGTACACGATTTACTTCGTGAAGGTTTTGAACGCTCACCAATGTTTAATGGTAGAATTAAATCTACAGGACCACGTTATTGTCCATCTGTAGAAGACAAAATCAATCGTTTTGCAGAGAAAGAACGTCATCAAATTTTTGTTGAACCAGAAGGGTGGAACACTGTTGAGATTTATGTAAATGGATTCTCAACATCACTTCCTGAAGATATTCAAGACAAAGCCATTCGTTCTATTCCTGGATTTGAAAACGTAAAATTCTTTAGATACGGTTATGCAATTGAGTACGATTATTTTCCACCAACACAATTAAAACACAACTTAGAAACTAAGTTAATTGAGAACTTATTTTTTGCTGGTCAAATTAATGGTACAACAGGTTATGAAGAAGCAGCTGCTCAAGGTTTAATGGCAGGTGTAAATGCAGCATTAAAAACTCAAAATAAAGAGCCTTTTATTCTAAAAAGAAGCGAAGCCTATATAGGTGTTTTAATCGATGATTTAATAACAAAAGGAACCGAAGAGCCTTATCGTATGTTTACTTCTCGTGCTGAATATAGAACTCTTTTACGACAAGATAATGCAGATTTACGCTTAACAGAAAAATCTTATAAATTAGGATTGGCTTCTCAAGAAAGAATGGATAGAGTAGAAGAGAAGAAAAATAAGACTCAAAACTTAATCGATTACATTAAAGGATTGAGTGTGACAAAAGAGGATATCAACCCTATTCTAGAAGAGAAAAATTTAGCAACAATTAATCAATCTATGAAATTGTATAAAATTGCTGCTAGACCTCAATTAACGTTTTCTGATTTTAGATCTATTGATAAGCTTGAAAATTATATTCAGGAAAACGAAATTGATAATGAAATTATAGAGCAAGTTGAAATCCATTTAAAATACTCTGGTTATATTGAAAAAGAAAAGAATAATGCAGACAAATTAAATAGATTAGAAAACGTGCCTATTCCCGCTACTTTTGATTATAGTAAAGTGAAATCTTTATCATATGAAGCTAGAGAAAAATTATCTAAAATACAACCTACTTCAATATCACAAGCAAGTAGAATAAGTGGAGTATCACCAAGTGATATATCTGTATTACTTGTATATATGGGTAGATAAAAATAAAACGTTCCACATGGAACGTTTTATTTTTTTATGTATAATTGTTCGATTAAAACTAATGTTCCACAAGGAACACTCAACACAACATATTAATTTGATTACAGAAAAAAAGTTATATAAAGACTTAAAACCTTTTTTAAATTGTATCGATCATACAGTATCTAAAGAAAGTTATGAGGTAATGAAAAATGAAGAATACGATATATTAGTAACTTCACCTGTACCTAATAATTTAGATAAATATTATGCTAGTGAAGATTATATTTCACATACAGATAGTAAAACATCTCTTTTTGATAAAACATATCAGTTTGTAAAAAACTATACTTTAAAAAAGAAACTAAAATTAATTAACTCTTTTAACACAGAAGATAAATTAATTTTAGATGTTGGTGCTGGTACTGGTGATTTTTTAAAAGTATGTGAAAATGGTGGTTGGAAAATTGCTGGTGTTGAACCTTCTGAAAAAGCAAGAAGTTTTGCTAAAAATAAAAACATAAATCTTTTAAAAGATCTTTCAAAAATAGAAGGCAAACAATTTGATGTTATTACTCTTTGGCATGTCCTAGAACATATTCCTAATTTAACAGAATACATACAGCAATTAAAATCACTTTTAAAAACAAATGGTGTTTTAATTATTGCTGTTCCTAATCATAAAAGCTTTGATGCAAAATACTACAAAGAATTTTGGGCAGCTTATGATGTTCCAAGACACTTGTGGCATTTTTCAAGAATATCAATATCAAAAATATTTTCATTAGTTGAAATGAAAGTAGAAAAAACACTTCCAATGAAATTTGATTCTTTTTATGTTTCTTTATTATCTGAAAAATATAAAACAAAAAAATCAAGACCAATTCGTGCTTTTTTAACTGGATTGAAATCAAATTTTAAAGCAAATCGTTCTGGTGAGTATTCTTCTTTGATTTACATCTTAAAAAACAAGTAAAACTTAATTTAATATTGTTTTTAACTACTTTTAAAAATAAAACATACAAATACCTTACTAAAATTTAAAAACCTCTTAAAAAGCACTTTTTAAGAGGTTTTTAAATAATCAAAAATTATATTAAATATAAATATATATAATTTTTATCTATTTAATAAATAAACAGCTAAAATTGCAATTATAAAGTAAACTGCTAATGTCATAGCTCCTGCATAGTCTTTTGCTAATCGCTGACCAACTAATAAAAAGATTAAAGTTACTGCTGATAACTCAGCACCAATTAAAGCTATATTGTGGTTACCTGTTGTTGATAAATGAAAAATTCCAACAAACATTAATGCACCAGCTAATAATTCCATTACTAAAATTATAGCAAGTAAAAGAGGTACCGAATTTTTTAAGGGAGAGTCTTTAAAGTGCCCTCTGATAAAAGATAAATTTCCTTTCCAGTCTGTTACCTTATCTATTCCGGATTGTAAAAAAGTAACGATTAAAAAAAGTAAAAGTAAGATTTCTGTTATGCTTTGTTGTATAAGTTCCATATAATTGATTTTTTACAAATATAAATTTTAAATAAGAATTGTAACAATTCAAATAAAATTCGTCTAATAATTATCTACTATTAAATAGTATCTTTATCAAAAAAATTACTAACATTTAAAAATTAAAAACTATGTCAATTTATATGTATCCGGTTATTGTTATCGGGATTCTAGTATTTTTATCATTATTCTTTATTGTTAAGCAACAAACAGCAGCTATTATTGAGCGTTTTGGTCGCTTTCAAAGCATTCGTCATTCTGGTTTACAATTAAAAATTCCTATTGTGGATAGAATTGCTGGTAAGTTGAGTTTAAAAATTCAACAACTAGATGTAATTGTGGAAACAAAAACCTTAGACGATGTATTTGTTAAGTTAAAAGTTTCTGTACAATACAAAGTAATTCGTGATAAGGTGTACGATGCTTTTTATAAGCTAGATTATCCGCACGATCAAATTACATCTTATGTATTTGATGTAGTACGTGCAGAAGTACCTAAAATGAAATTAGATGATGTATTTGTTAAAAAAGATGATATTGCAATCGCCGTTAAAACTGAATTAAATGATGCCATGGCTGATTATGGTTATGACATTATAAAAACTTTAGTAACTGATATTGATCCGGATGCACAAGTAAAAGCAGCAATGAACCGTATTAATGCTTCTGAACGTGAAAAAATCGCAGCTCAATTTGAAGGAGACGCACAACGTATTTTAATTGTTGAAAAAGCTAAAGCAGAAGCTGAAAGCAAACGTTTGCAAGGACAAGGTATAGCTGATCAACGTAGAGAAATTGCTCGTGGTTTAGAAGAATCTGTTGAAGTTTTAAATAAAGTAGGAATTAACAGTCAAGAAGCATCAGCTTTAATTGTTGTTACACAACACTACGATACTTTACAATCAATTGGTGAAGAAACTAACAGTAACTTAATTTTACTACCAAATTCACCACAAGCAGGTAGTAATATGTTAAATGATATGGTAGCTAGCTTTACAGCAAGTAATCAAATAGGTGAGGCAATGAAGAAAGCACAAGAAAATAAAGACAAAGAATAATTATGATACTATCAACTACACCTTCAATAGAAAATAAACCAGCTAAAGAATATCTAGGTATTGTTACTGGTGAAACAATTATAGGTGCAAACATTTTTAAGGACTTCTTTGCCGGTATTAGAGATATAGTAGGAGGTAGGTCTGGTTCTTATGAAAAAGTTCTAAGAGAAGCTAAAGAAATAGCTTTAAAAGAGATGGAAGAGAGAGCTCTAAAATTAGGAGCTGATGCAGTTATAGGAATCGACTTAGATTATGAAACCGTTGGCGCCAATGGAGGTATGCTAATGGTTACTGCTTCTGGAACAGCGGTAAAACTTTAATTAAATAAAAAACCGAAACATTAAATGTTTCGGTTTTCTTTTTATTGTTAATAAGATAATGATCTTATTTCTTTTCTTCTACTTTATCAGTATTCTCTTCATCTTTAGTGGCATCTTTGAATTCTTTAATACCAGTACCTAAACCTCTCATTAATTCAGGAATTTTTTTTCCTCCGAATAATAATAGTACTAATGCAACGACTATAGCTATTTGCCATGGTCCAATAATTCCTAAAAATATAGTAAGTAAATTCATTTTTATTAAATTTTGCGCTACAAAGATACAAAATTAACTTCGGTGTTCTATTACTCCGCCAATTACTTTTTTGTCTCTAAATACTTCTGGTTTTCCTTTGTAAAAAATAGAGCCTCCAAACGATACTTTAGCATCTAAGGTTTCTCCAGCTTGTACTTCAACCTTAGAACCAGATCCTGCTTTTACAGCTGTCATTTCTTCTACCGATAATTTGTAACCGTGATACATTCCTCCTAGATCAGCATTTACATTTTGATTCTTTGTTGCTCCAGAAAGCCTAATAACCGCTCCTGAAGAACTTTTTACATTCAAATGCTTAACATTAACCACAAGGTTGATAAAAGCTCCTTCTTGAGCTCTAATTTCGACTTTTTGTTGGTTAATGTCTTTACCTGTAATCGTTGCTCCTTCATTTGCATCAATAATTGATAAAGTTTTATTGTAATATAACGTTGCTTTAACTTTACCATCGGCAGTAGTTTCTGGGAACCTTAATAATACTTTTAAGGTCGTTCCATCCAACTTAATTTTAACTTTGTCTGTTTTTTCGCCAGTAACTATTATTTTAGATTCATCAGATTTTACTAGTTTTAAATCTATACCATTGTACACTTTTACTATTGAAAAGTCTCCTAAATTCTTAGTTATGGTTGTTTGAGCTGATGCTAAAACGGTCATCAAGAACAAACTTAATATTGCTAACTTCTTCATAATAAATTCCATTAGTTAATTGAGTATAACCAATAATTATACCAATACTATAAAGGTAAATACTTAAAAATATTGTTTTTAACTGAATATTAATTCTGTATTATTCTTAAATTTTATAATTTCTCCTACTTTAGGTTTCTTAATTGTATTAACAAGGCCTACTATAAAAATAAGTATAAAAATTCCTCCAATTATTAATACTCCAGTTGGTCCCAAAAAGTCTGCTACTCCTACAAATATTTTTTTTATTAAACCTCTTCTGCCACTTGTGTTTAATGTTTCACCATTTTGTAAACTTAGAGCAGTGTTATGTAGGATCCAGGTAACAACTCCAAATAATAATAAACCAAATATATAAGATTTAATTTGTTTGAAAAGTGAATAATTTTTTACTGCTATACCTTTTAAATTATTTAATAAATATGTTTTAATTTCAGAATAAGTAGCTGAATTAATTATTATTTCAATTTCATTTTCCTTATCATCCTTTAAACTAATTGTTATAATCTGATCTGTATCATTTAATAAAATTTCTTTTATTTCTTCAAATCTTATAATAGTAGTATTTGTTAACTTCTGTTCTGAAATTAGATTACTAACATCAACTTCAACAGGTTGTTCTGTTATCCACAGGGATTTCTTATTAGCAATTAGATAAATATTATTTTTTTCTTCTTCAGTAGTAATCCAAATTTTCATAGTTTTTTATATATAATTTTTAATGTGATATTAAGTTAAAATCTAAATGTTTACGTTCTAAATCGGTATGTTTTACTTTTACAACAACTTCATCCCCTAATTGAATAATGTTTTTAGTTGACTGTCCAACCACAGCATATTGTTTTTCGTCAAAGATATAATAATCATCCTTAATGTCTTTAATACGTACCATACCTTCGCATTTATTGGATTTTATCTCAACATAAATTCCCCATTCTGTAACACCTGAAATTACTCCCTCAAATTCTTGATCTTTATGATCTTGCATGTATTTAACCTGCATATATTTAATGGAATCTCTTTCAGCTTTTGAAGCTAATTCTTCCATTTTAGAAGAATGTTTACACTTTTCTTCATAAATTTCGGCTTTTGGTGAGTTTCCGCCATCTAAATAGTGTTGTAATAAACGATGTGTCATCACATCAGGATAACGACGTATTGGTGAAGTAAAGTGGCTGTAATAATCAAAAGCTAAACCATAGTGACCTATATTTTGTGTAGTATATTCAGCTTTACTCATTGAACGAATAGCTAAGGTTTCTACCATGTTGGCTTCTCCCTTACCATGAACGTCTGATAATAATTTATTTAAACTATCCGATGTTTTTTGGCGTGTTTCTGTATTGATTTTATATCCAAATTTACTAACAATATTTTGTAACGATGCTAGTTTTTCTACATCTGGTTCATCGTGTACACGATAAACAAAAGTTTTCTTACTTGGTCTCCCTGCAGAAAGCCCTATAAATTCAGCTACTTTTTTGTTTGCTAATAACATAAATTCTTCAATTAGTTTATTAGCGTCTTTAGCTTCTTTAAAGAAAACTCCTGTAGGGTTAGCATTTTCATCTAAATGAAATTTAACTTCAACTCTATCAAAAGAAATAGCTCCTGATTTCATACGCTTTTTACGCATTTTTTTAGCTAGTTCATCAAGTTTTAATGTAGCTTCAACAATAGTTTCATCAACTTCATATGCTTCTCCAGTTAAAGAAACATCAGCAGGAATTATATTATTTTTATTCTCAATGATTGCTTGTGCTTCTTCATAAGCAAAGCGTTTATCAGAATAAGTAACAGTTCTTCCAAACCATTGGTTAATAACTTGTGCTTTCTCATTCATTTCAAAAACTGCTGAAAAAGTTAATTTTTCTTCATTTGGTCGTAAAGAACAAACTCCGTTACTTAACATTTCAGGTAGCATTGGTACCACTCTATCAACTAAATATACTGATGTAGCACGATCATAAGCTTCATCATCTAAAACAGTTTTTGGTTGTAAATAATGAGAAACATCAGCAATATGAATACCTATTTCATAATTACCATTTTCAAGTTTTGTAAATGATAAAGCATCATCAAAATCTTTAGCATCCTTTGGATCTATTGTAAATGTTAAATCTCCTCGCATATCTCTACGCTTAGCTATTTCCTCCTTAGTAATTTCAATAGGTAATTCAGATGCTTCTTTCTCTACTTCAGTAGGAAATTCATACGGTAAACCATATTCTAATAAAATAGAATGGATTTCTGTATCGTGATCTCCTGGTCTTCCTAAAACTTGAGTAATTTTTCCAAACGGATTTTTAGAATTCTCTGGCCAATCAGTCATTGTAGCAACAACCTTATCACCATCTTTTGCGCCATTAAGTTTACTTTGAGAAATAAAAATGTCTGCATACATTTTAGTGCTATCTGGTATAACAAATCCGAAATTTTTATTCATTTGTAATACACCAACAAATTCAGTTTTTGCTCTCTCAATAATTTCTACAACATCGGCTTCAAGTTTATTACTTCTACGCTTTTTATACACATAGGCTTTTACAGTATCATTATGTAAACCTTTACCTAAGTTTACTGAAGGCACAAAAATATCGTGTTCAAAATCATCACAAATAAAATAAGCATTGCCATTAGAGGTAGCATCTAAAGTACCAACATGGTATTTACGATCTTCATTTATTTGATATTTACCTCTATCAACTTCTTTAATTTTCTTATTAGCTGTTAATTCTGCTAATTTTTTTATAATCTGATTTTTACCATCAGTATCAGAAACTTTCAATTTAGAAGCAATCTGTTTGTAATTGTAATATTTATTACTGTCTTCGTTAAGTATTTTGAAAATGTTACGGGTAAGATCTTTGATAACTTTACCCTTTTTTTTGTAGATTTTTTTCTTTCTAGTCATTAATCTTTCGTCTTATTTAATTTTCAACCAAAGTACGAATAAAATTAATGCTAGTAATTTAAATAACTGTTATAAATTGATTTCGTACTTTTCCAATCTTTATTTAAAGTGATGGTATGAATAATTCTTGGTTTGTTATTGTTAATCCTGTAGCTGGTAATGGTAAGTTCAATAAATATTGGTCAGATATTCAACAGGAATTAAAATTTAATAATATAACCTATGAATATGCAAAAACTGAATATTCAAATCACGAAAAAATTATTGTTAAACAAGCTATTAACAAAGGTTATAAGAAAATAATTTCTGTTGGGGGTGATGGTACTTTACATCATGTTATTAACGGAATTATGACTCAAAATACTATAAAACCTGAAGAAATAACTATTGCTGTTATTCCATTAGGTACTGGTAATGACTGGATTAAAACTTATAATATACCTAAGAATATAAAAGCTGCCGTTAGTTTAATAAAACACGGAAAAACTATTTTTCAAGACATCGGTTACTTAGAATTACCTGATACTTCTTCCTATTTTAATAATGTAGCTGGTATTGGTTATGACGGATATGTTGTTAATAAGTTGAATAAATTAAAGAGATTTGGATCTATAGCCTACTTATTGAGTGGGATAGCGGGTTTATTACTCTACAAAAAAACTACTTTTAACATAACTATTAACAATAAATCTGTTGAAACAAAGTGTTTAATGACTTTGTTTGGTATTTGTAAATATTCGGCAGGAAGTATGCAATTAACTGATTATAAAGGTTCTAATAATGGTTTATTTGATATAACAATAGCTAAAAATCTGTCCTTTTGGGACTTACTTTTTTCAATTAAAAAATTATACAACGGAAAAATTCTTCAGCATAAAAAAGTAGAAACGCATTTGGCTAACTCATTGTTAATAACTCCCAAAAACAATGATGAACTTCCTTATATTCAAGCAGATGGTGAGTTAATAGGTAGAGGACAAGTTAAAGTTAGTATTCTAAAAAGTGCTATTCAAATAGTTATTCCTTAAAAAGTTAAAAAAAACTTAATAAAATTGTAACGTTTCTTAAATTCATACGTCTTTATAGTAAGAAAGTCGTTATAAATGAAAAACTTACGCAAAATAATAGCACTGTTTATTTTCATATTCATTACAGGAATTATCGTAACAGTAGTGAGTATAAATACAACTTTAAACAAAAAAACTCCTTCAAAAGTAGTAACTAAAGATACTATTTACCTTATTAAAGCATCTAAAAAAGCTGTTTAAGTCTTTTTCTCTCACTTATTATCACTTTTCAACAAACGTAGTATTTACGTCTTATTTTTTGCAATTTGCCATAAAAGAAGACAAAGAAGTTACTCTAATTTTTGTAACTCAGTAAATGATTAGTAGAGGAGTCTCTAAAACTTAAATTTCAAAAAAACTGTTATTAACATATTATATTATTAATAAAAGAGATTTTAAAAATTTAAAAAAAGAAATGATTGTTATTATAGTGTGTTAATATGTAGCATAAAAAGTGGATTTTATTTTTGGTTAAGTGACTTATTAAAATAAATAAACAAGTTATTAGTTAAATAAAACTTTAAAAATCAACTATAAAATAGAGTTATTAACAAAAGTTATAAACAGCAATTCACTGAAAATTTTGAATAGTTAATTTTCTTTTCAATGTAAAAAAAGGGTTAATTTAATGTTGATAAATGTTCATTAAAATCTCAAAAAAAAAGTTGCATAATTAATTCTTGTTCTTGCATTGTAAAAAATATCTAGAAAAGAAAATTTTCTTTTCAGAATATACTATTACTTCTTAACAATTTGATAATATAGCTTAACTTCTTAATTTTAAATAGGTTATTAAGAATGCTAAAAAAAGCATTGTTAATTACTGTTGATAACCGTGAATAACTGTATTTTTGTAATTCACAACTGAATTAAAATCAACAAATTATGACAATCGCTGTAGGAAACGATCACGCAGGCACCGAATACAAATTTGAAATAGTTAAGCTTTTAGAAGAATTAGGACATAAAGTAATCAACTTTGGTACGAATGAAACCGATAGTATGGATTACCCAGATACAATTCATCCAGCTGCTGAAGCTGTGGAGACAGGACAAGCAGAAATGGGAATTATTTTATGTGGAAGTGGTAATGGAGCGCAAATGACTGCTAATAAGCACCAAGGAATTCGTGCTGCTTTATGTTGGAATAACGAATTGGTTGAATTAACACGTCAGCACAATGATGCTAACATTTTAACAATTCCAGCTCGTTTTGTATCGTTACAACAAGCTTTAGGTTTTGTAAAGATTTTTTTATCTACCGAATTTGAAGGAGGTCGTCACGCGAATAGAGTAAATAAAATAGCTTGCTGTTAATGAATTTTATAGTAAAAAGATTTCAAGAATTAACAACTTCAGAACTGTATGAGCTTTTGCAATTACGTTCTGAAGTTTTTGTTGTTGAGCAAGATTGTGTGTATCAAGATATTGATGGTAAAGATCAAAAGGCTTTACACGTTATAGGAGTTAAAGAAGGTAAAATAGTAGCTTATACACGATTATTTAATAGTGGTGAATATTTTGATACACCAAGTATTGGTAGGGTAGTAGTTAAAGAAACGGAACGTAAATATGGTTACGGACACGATTTGATTAAAGCATCCATAAAAGCTATTGTTGATAACTACAATGAAACTACCATAACGATTTCTGCACAAACCTATTTGCAAAAATTCTACGAATCTCACGGATTTAAACAAATAGGTGAAGGTTATTTAGAAGATGGTATTCCGCATATAAGAATGGTTAGAAATTAGTTTCTAATTAAAGCAAAAGCACCATTTTTAGCCTCTCCGTTTGTAAAAATTATTTGATACCAGTATGTAGTACTTGGAAGTGGTTTTCCATTGTATAAACCATTCCAACCAATAGTGTTTGGTTTAATTTTACCTACTATCTTTCCAAATCTATCAGTAATATAAATTTCTTTAATAAGATTGTTATTAGCGTTTACAATCCAAGTATCATTGTTACCATCGTTATTTGGAGTAAAAAAGTTTGGAATGGTAACATCTCTTTCTTCCTCTATAAGAATGGTAAAACTACTTTCATTATTACAACTAGTATTTATAGGGTTTACATTATAAATAAAAATTGTTTGAGAATCAGTAATAATATCTCCAGAATTTAATTGATTTCCATTTCCTCCAGATTCAGTATAATAATTTCCATTTATTAGATTAGGTAAAGTAAATTCATTAATAGCAAAAACATCATTTAAAATATCAACATCAGGTGAATTGTTTATAGTAACCATAAATGAAGATTCAATTGAACAAGAAGGATTACTTGAATCTTCGTTATAAATAAAAATTGTTTGAGATTTATTTATAATATCTCCAGGGTTCAATCGATTTCCATTTCCATTAGATTCAGTATAGTATTTTCCATCAGATAAACTAGGTAAAGAGTAATTATCACAGGTGATAACATCATTTAAAGTATCAACAGTTATGTTACAAGTAGTCTGTTTACATTCTGATTCATCATTAATAAAAGTAGATGTAGCATCAATAGAAATCCAATTTACTTCACTAAAATTTTTATCATCAACAAGAATACAATCCAAATTATTATTTGTTGTATTAAAACTGTTTCCTGGTATATTTTGATTAGCACCATTTCTTAAATCTAAAAAAGTTAGTTTATTGTTAGATACAACGAAGTAATTTATTTTTGGATTATTAGATAAATCCAATGACTCTAAATTTCCATCAGGAGCATAAAATTCTTCTAAAATAATATTATTTGATACATCTATACTAGTAAATAAATTACCTCCACAACTTAATCTTTTTAAATCTTTATTTAATGATAAATTTAATTGATTTAGTAGATTATGTTCACACCATAAAAGATATAGCTCTAAGTTCCTAAATATGTCTAAATCCTTTATTTTATTTAGAGAACACACCAACCTTTCTAACTTGATATTATTACTAACATTTATTTCATCAAGAAAGTTATCACTACAAAATAAATCTACTAATTTTAAATTATTACTAACATTTAGTGTTGTAAGATTATTCTCTGATATATTTAAATGTGTTAAATTTTTAAGGTTATCGAGATTTATAGAGGTAATAGAATTAGTATAACATATAAGTTTTGTTAAATTCTTAAAATCTTGTATACCTGTTAAGTCAGCAATATTTTTTTCTTGAATTTCTAATTCTAGTATGTTTTCAATATTACTAGTTAACACATAGTCATCTAAAGGGCCAGAATCATATCCAAGGTTTATTAACTCTTGTTCAAAATTATCATCGGGTACATAGGTTAATAGAGGAGTAGCACAATTAGTACTAAACACAGAGTTGTCATCAATATCTATCCAGTTAGTTTTACTATAATTTTCATTATCTACCTGAAAACAGGTTAAATTAGGATTATCAATGCAATAAAATTGAGTAATAGATGAATTATTACCATTTTTAAAATTTACTTTTTCTAAAATTCCGTGACTTAAATTAAGTTGTTCAATTTTAATATTTTTTGATAAATCTAATTCTGTAATACTAGAATTACCTATAGTTAAATCTTTAATGTTAATATTATTTGATAAATCAATTGAACTTATACTAGTGTTAATACAGTGAAAATTTTCTAGTTTACTATTATTTGAAATATTCAAATTTTGAAGCATTGAATCACTATAAATATATAAATCTATCAAATTAGTATTACTAGAAAGATCAATAGTTACAACCTCATTTAATTCAATTGTTAATTTTTCTAAAGCAATAAAGTCTTCTATACCTTGTAAGGATTTGATTCCGTTTATATAATCAGCACTTCCTGATATTGATAGGTCGTTTACAGTGCTGATATTATTAGTAGGAACATAATCATCTAAAGGACCAGAATCATACCCTAAATCAATTAAATATTGTTCAAAACCATCATCGGGAACATAAGTATTTTGTGAGTAAGAAAATAAAGTAAAAAAGAAAAGTAAAAGAGTTATATATTTTTTCATAGCTTTTTATAAAGCTGTAAAAGTAACAAACTAAATCAATTCTTCAACTTCTTTAACTTCACCAACTTGCATGTTACCTAGTAAAATGTTACCTACACGAACGCGTACTAAACGGAGTGTAGGAAAACCAACAGCTGAGGTCATTTTACGTACTTGTCTAAATTTTCCTTCGGTTAATGTAACTGATATCCAAGGAGTAGGACCGTGACGAGCATCTCTAATTTTTTTAGAACGCTCTGGTAAATCTGGTGTATCAATTGACTTAACTTTGCAAGCTTTAGTTATATATTTCTTTCCGTCAAAACCAATTTCAATCCCATTTTTTAATTGATCAATAGCTTCTGAAGTAATTGCTCCGTCTAACTGGACATAATATTCTTTTTCAACTCCACCTCTGGTAGTGATAAAGTCGCTTACTTTTCCGTCGGTTGTTAACAACAATAAACCTTCCGATTTTGCATCCAATCTACCAACAGCCATTGTTTTTTCAGGAAAATTGTATAATTCACCTAATAATTTGTGTTTACCTCCTTTTTTTTGATTTGTAATAAATTGTGATAAAAAACCATAAGGTTTGTAAATCATGAAGTGACGATGGTTTGACATCTTTTCTTTTTTAAGAAGTACAATATTACAAAATGTAACATAAAAAGATAGGATACTAAAGCTAGTTTTTCATAACTTAGCCGTTCTTATTACTTAAAATAATTAGTACGATTTATGGCAGCAGATAAAGAAAAAGAAGCGAAATTAAAAGCGCTTCAACTTACACTAGATAAGTTAGACAAAACTTACGGTAAAGGAACCGTAATGAAGTTAGGAGATAGCCAAGTAGAAGATGTAGATGCAATATCGTCAGGTTCTTTAGGATTAGATTTAGCCTTAGGAGTAGGAGGGTATCCTCGTGGAAGAATTATAGAAATTTACGGACCAGAATCATCAGGTAAAACAACTTTAACAATACATGCAATTGCAGAAGCTCAAAAAGCAGGAGGTATTGCTGCTTTTATTGATGCGGAACATGCTTTTGATCGTTTTTATGCTGAAAGTTTAGGTGTAGATGTTGATAATTTAATTATTTCCCAACCAGATCATGGAGAACAAGCATTAGAAATTGCTGATAACTTAATTCGTTCGGGAGCTATTGACATTGTAGTGATTGACTCGGTTGCAGCATTAACACCAAAATCTGAAATTGAAGGTGAAATGGGTGATTCTAAAATGGGATTACATGCACGTTTAATGTCACAAGCTCTACGTAAATTAACAGGTACTATTAGTAAAACAAACTGTACAGTTATATTTATTAACCAATTACGTGAAAAGATTGGAGTTATGTTTGGTAACCCAGAAACTACAACAGGTGGTAACGCTTTAAAGTTTTATGCATCTGTTCGTTTAGATATTCGTCGTAGAACACAAATTAAAGATGGCGATAAAGTAATTGGTAACAGTACTAAAGTTAAGATTGTAAAGAATAAAGTAGCTCCACCATTCCAACAAGCAGAATTTGATATTATGTATGGTGCAGGAATATCAAAAGTTGGTGAAGTTTTGGATATTGGAGTAGAATACGGAATTATAAAGAAAAGTGGTTCATGGTTTAGTTATGGAGACACTAAATTAGGTCAGGGTAGAGATGCTGTAAAAGGTGTTATTAAAGACAACCCTGAATTAATGGAAGAGTTAGAAAATAAAATAAAAGATGCTATTGAAAATCAAGATTAAGTTTTAAATTTAAAAGTTCTAACTATTACTAAAAAGCTGTTGAAAACTTCAACAGCTTTTTTCTTTAGAAAGAATAAGATATGTGTTTAAATTCCAGTACTACCAAAACCACCAGCACCACGTTCAGTTTCGTTTAAAACTTCTACTTCTTGCCAGTTTACACGTTCGTGTTTTGTAATAACTAATTGCGCAATTCGCTCACCATCGTTAATTGTAAAATCTTCGTTAGATAAATTTACTAAAATCACCCCAATTTCTCCACGATAATCAGCATCAACTGTACCAGGAGAATTTAATACGGTAATCCCTTTTTTGGCTGCGAGTCCACTACGTGGACGAACTTGAGCTTCATACCCAACAGGAAGCGCAATAAATAAACCTGTTTTAATAATAGCTCTCTCTAAAGGTTTTAAAATAATAGCAGCATCTATATTTGCACGTAAATCCATTCCTGCAGATCCCTCGGTTTCATAAGTTGGTGTTTGATGTTTGGATTTGTTTATGATTTGTACGTTCATATGTTTCATATAGTTTTTAAAATTCAAATATAATAACCTTTAAGTTTAGAGAGTCGATTATAGATTTCTTAATTTTGTAATACAAACAAATACTACTTATGAGCAATCAAACTAGAATAGCCGTTTTAGGAGGTGGAAGTTGGGCAACAGCTATTGTTAAAATGTTATCTGAAAACTTAGAAACTATTGGTTGGTATATGCGCAGCATATATGCTATTGAACATATTAAACGTAACAAACATAATCCTAGTTATTTAAGTTCTGCAGAGTTACATCCTGAACAGTTAGATTTGTCTGAAAATATAAATTACATTGTAGAAAATTATGACGTGTTAATTTTTGCCGTTCCTTCTGCTTTTTTAAACGGAGAATTAGAAAAACTTACTGCTTCTTTAGAGAATAAAGTTATTTTTTCAGCCATTAAAGGAATTGTACCAGAATCAGGATTAATTGTTGGTGAACATTTTCATGAAAAATACAATATACCATATGAAAATATTGGGGTAATATCTGGACCATGTCATGCAGAAGAAGTAGCAATGGAACGCTTATCGTATTTAACACTTGCTTGTCAAGATGAAGAAAAAGCAAAAAAACTTAGTGAAGCTATTGCAGGACGCTATATTAAAACTAAAATTTCTGATGATATTATTGGTACTGAATATGCAGCGATGTTAAAAAATATTTATGCTATAGCTGCAGGAATTGCTCATGGTTTAGGCTATGGAGATAATTTTCAAGCGGTATTAATGAGTAATGGTATTAGAGAAATGAAACGCTTTATTAAAAAGATTCATAAAATGAAGCGCAATATTAACAATTCAGCATACCTAGGTGATTTATTAGTTACTGGATATTCTACATTTAGTAGAAATAGAATGTTTGGAAATATGATAGGAAAAGGTTACACTGTAAAATCTGCAATGTTAGAAATGAGTATGGTTGCTGAAGGATACTATGCAACAAAAAGCGCCTATAAAATTAATCAAAAAAACAAAGCTAAAACTCCAATAATCAACGCTGTTTATAACGTTTTATACGACAAGAAAGAAGCGAAAGATGAGTTTTTAAAGTTAACAAATAGATTAGATTAGTTGTTTGCATTTGTACAAATAATCCTTCTTAATAAAAATTAAGAAGCCCCATCAATCGCTCCTATATTTAGTTGTGTATAGGTCTTGTATACAAGATACAATAGTAACAAATTTAGATTAAAATTCTGATTAACAAAGTTTTTAATTAAAAATATTAGATATTTTAATTATGAAATAATTTTACTATAAGTTTTATTTTTGTTTCTTTGGTTTAAAATTAAACAAAAAATGAAAACAATTCAAGAAGCTGTTGAAATAACTATCAGAAAAACTCCTTTCATAGAGGAGGCTCTTAATGAAAAGTTAATTAATGTGTCATCGTTAGCAAGAGAAATTTTACCTGAAGTTTCTAAACTTTTAAAAAAAGAAGTAAAAGTAGGTGCTGTAATGATGGCTATTAACAGGTTATCTCCAGCTAATGAATTGAGAGTTAGAAAAAATATTAAAAGACTTGCTTTAAATTTAGGAGACGTAATTGTACGATCTGATTTATGTGATTTTACATTCAAAAATACAACGTCTTTATTAAAAGAAATTGCTAAAATTTTAAGTAAATCAGCAGATAGTAAAGATTATTTCTTAACGGTTTCACAAGGTATTTTTGAAACAAATATTGTAACAAGTAAAAACTTACACCCTTTTGTTGAAGAAATTTTTAAGAAAGAAGCATTAATTAATAATGTAAACGATTTAGCTTCTATAACTATAAAACTACCAAAAGGAAACTTAGATCAATCAGGTATATACTATTTTATTTTAAAACAATTTGCTTGGGCAAATATAGCGGTACAAGAAGTAATTTCTACAACACATGAAATGACTATAGTAGTAAAAGAAAGAGATGTAAATGAAACATTTGCAATTTTAATGGATTTGAAATTAAATTAATTTATGGAAAAAAAAGACCCCTATGCTTCCTTAAGAATTAAAGAATTTAATATTTTTCTTTTAGTACGTTTTGCCTTAGTATTTGCATGGTCTATGCAATTTATTATTATCGAATGGCAGGTTTACAGTATCACTAAAAATCCATTATCATTAGGAATTATTGGACTAATGGAAGTAATTCCTGCAGTATCCATGGCGTTGTTTGCTGGTCATATTGTAGATCAAAAAGAAAAAAGAAATCTACTAGCCTTGTGTATTGGCCTATTTTCACTCATAAGTTTAGGACTATTCTTTTTAACATTGCCTAGTTTTATTGAAGATTGGAATAAAAATACTGTGCTATATGCTATTTATGCTCTGGTCTTTTTTGGTGGATTATTACGTTCTTTTTTCGGACCTACGATTTTTTCATTAATTGCTTTAATTGTACCTAAAAAATTATATCCTAACGCTGCAACATGGAGTAGTTCAACTTGGCAAATAGCTTCAGTATTAGGACCAGCTTTTGCAGGGTTTACTATTTCTTGGATTGGAGTACATTGGTCTTTATGTGTTGTATTTGGTTTAGTTTCAATATCATTTTTTACGGTATTTTTTATAAAAAAGAAACCAATTCTAAATCCAAAAATTGGAGAACCCGTAATGAAAAGTTTAAAAGAAGGAGTACGTTTTGTATATAAAACAAAAGCTATTTTAGGAGCACTTACATTAGATATGATTTCGGTATTATTTGGTGGAGCAGTAGCATTATTACCAGTATATGCCCAAGATATTTTAAAAGTTGGACCAGAAGGGTTTGGTGCATTGCGTGCAGCACCAGCCATAGGAGCCTTTTTAACGATGTTAGTTACTGCATATATACCTATAAGTAGAAATGCAGGAATGAAGCTTTTAACAGCTATATTTGGTTTCGGAATTTGTATTATAGTATTTGGTTTATCAACCGTTTTTTGGATTTCTATTGTAGCCCTATTTTTTAGTGGTGTAACCGATGGTGTTTCTATGGTAATTCGCCAAACTATTTTACAATTAAAAACACCCGATCATATGCGTGGTAGAGTAGCTTCAGTAAATTCTATGTTTGTAGGTTCTTCTAACGAATTAGGAGCTTTTGAAAGTGGGGTAACAGCAAAGTTAATGGGAACAGTAACAGCAGTGGTTTTTGGTGGAACTATGACCTTGATTACTGTGATAACTACAGGAATTGTAAACCCAACACTTCGAAAATTAGATCTAACTAAAGATTTAGAAGAACACGAGAAGGAAGAATAACAAGTAAACTGATGCTCTATAGATATAAATAAAAATGCCTAGAAAATTACTTCTAGGCATTTTTAATATACTTTTTAAAGTAAATCAATTAAGACATATCAAAATAATTGATTTTTGTAATCTTTTTTGTTGCTTGATCAAAGTTTATGTTTATAAAAACATCACAACTATCACATTCAGCATATAAAATACTCTTAGAGCCATTTCTACCAGTTGTTAAAGCAACTTCTCCTAACTTACTTATTGGATCTCCAACAGTAATTGTTATTCCTTTAATAGTAAAAGTAGCTTCATTACTTAAAACATCTAAAGACTCGATATATGGTTTTCTTCCAGAAGTAGAAAAATCTAGTTTTAAACCATTAAACTTAAAATAGTAATAAAAACCATTATCTTCAAAAGAAACAGTTGCACCTAATAAAGACTCTACTTTAGCTTGTTTACCTAAAGTTTTTTTAATATCAGTTAAGGCAATATTATTTATTTTAATATTATCAAAATCAGAGTTCGAAATAATATTAGTTTGACTTTTTGCTATAAACGCGGTTAATAGAAAAAATACTAGTATTAGTTGTTTCATATTACTTAAAAATTAATTGTATAAACCCTTTCGAAGAACGAGGTTTTTGCAGTCGCCAAAGATATAATACTCGATTAATTTTCTATGTAAGAAACTAGTTAAATTTTAAGGTTAAAGCTATTTTTTTATCCAATTCTTGTTGATGTTTTAAAGTTGTATTTTCATCCCAATTAAAGCGGCTTGTAAATTCTTGAATAACAAAGTTTTTATAAAGATCAACACTAGGTTTATCAAAAAATAAACGACCAGTTCTTCTCATAAAGAAGTCGGTAGGAGTACAGGTCATTTCATGCTTTATTACAAACCATATTTCAGCTTTTAATAAGCGCTCTTGTATATTTTCTTCATTAAGCTCATCAAACTTATCTAAAATAAGTTCGGTTTGTTTACCATAGTTATATACTAAATAACTGGCATCTTTTTCAGTAAAACCATGTAATTTTAGTTGTTTATAAATTTGATTAATGTATAGTTTTACTGATTTATAATTTTGAAAAGGCCCTCCTGATAAAACAATTTCTTCAGTTTGAATTGGATCAAATTCAACTTCAAAACGACGTTTCATTTTTTTCGCAACAATATCCACAATCCGTTCTGCCATTTTTCTATAACCTGTTAATTTTCCTCCAGCAATTGAAATTAACTTGGTATCAGAAACAAAAATTTCATCTTTTCTAGATAATTCTGAAGCCGATTTTCCTTCTTCGTGAATTAACGGGCGTAATCCTGCCCATGATGATTGAATATCATCTATGGTTAATTGAATATCAGTAAACATGTTATTTACTGCTTCAATTAAATACAAAGCATCCACCATTGAGGTTTCAACGGTGTCTTTATCTTCTTGATAATTGGTATCGGTAGTTCCAAAATAGGTTACTTTTCCACGAGGAATAGCAAACATCATACGACCGTCTGGAATATCGAAATACACAGATTGTTTTACGGGTAATTTTTCATGCGGAACAACTAAGTGAACTCCTTTGGTTAAATGTAAACGTTTTCCAATTTTAGAATTGTTAATTTGGCGTAATTCATCTACCCATGGTCCAGCTGCGTTTACTACATATTTAGCTCTAATATCATAACTTTCTTCAGTAAAAGCATCCGTTACTTTAGCACCTACCACACGCTTATTTTCGTAAATAAATTCGTCTGCACGCGTGTAGTTTAATATTTGTGCGTCGTATTGACTTGCTGTTTTTAAAACTTCTATAGTTAAACGAGCATCATCAGTACGATATTCAGCATAAAAACCAGCACCATTTAAAATACTTTTAGGTAATAAAGGTTCTTTTTCTAACGCTTCTTTTTTATCAAGCATTTTACGTTTATCATCTCCTTCAACAGAAGCTAACACATCGTATACTTTTAATCCGATAGATGTTAGCCATGAACCGTAAGTTCCGCCATCAATTAATGGTAAAATCATTTTTTCAGGAATTACCAAATGTGGCGCTAGTTTATGAACAATAGCACGCTCAGTACCCACTTCTTTTACCAACCAAAAATCAAATTGTTTTAAGTAGCGTAAACCTCCATGAATTAGTTTGGTAGATTTACTAGAGGTTCCCGAAGCAAAGTCATTTTTTTCAATTAAAGCGACTTTCATTCCACGTGAGGCAGCATCTAAAGCAATACCTGCACCTGTAATACCACCACCAATCACTAGAATATCAAATTCGGTAGTTTGTAATTCTTGTTGAATGTTTTTTCTATTGAAAGAAGAGAAATTATTCATAGAGCTGTTTTTATTAACCAAAAATAAGAATAAAAAGAAACGATAAGCATAAAAAAAGAGCTGAAATTATCAGCCCTTTTAGAAGTCGCCCCCACAACTATTAAATCTAAAACTAACGATTCAATTTTTTCCAATTAGTATCTGCTTGTTTTTTGAGCTCTTCTGGATTTTCTTTTAACCACATTTTTAAAGTATTGGTTACCCAAGAGTTATAAAATAAATACAGTTTACCATCTCGTATTTCAAAAGTTTTCGGATCAATATCCACCTTTTCACCAGTTTTTCCAATGGCATAGGCGCAGTACCCTCCATATTGTGGATTGTATTTTTGAGGATTTTTAAGGAAAGTAGCTAAATTTTCTTTTGACGAAAAACGAAAGGAAACGTTATTATATTTAGTTGTAATTTTTTTATTTCCTTTTTCGGCTTTATTATGAAAATAACTTACTACATCGTAACCTTTAGCAATAACTCCGTTTTTGGTATTGTATTCTTGTGAGAAGACAATACTTGAAAAAAATAGAAAGAAGATAAATATATGTTTCATTTTATTTTTTTTTATGTTTTAGTTCTTCCCAGTTTATATCTCCCTGATTTTGTAACTTTTTAGTATCACCATTTTTCCAATCATCAAGTTTGCTAGAAAGCCAAGAACTATAAAAAAGATATAATTTACCATCTCTAATTTCATAAGCTTCTGCATCAATATACATTTTAGTTTTCTTAGCAGCTACAGCATATGCACAATATCCACCATATTGAGGAATGTATTTTATTGGATTTTCTTTGAAAAGGGATAAATTTTCTTTTGAAGAAAACTTGAATTTAGCTCCATCATAAGTTGTTTGAAACTTCTTTATTCCTTCAACAGGTTCACTATTTGTAAAGTAAGAAACAACATCGTAACCTTCGGCTACATAACCTTTTTTTGTATTGTAGTCAGTTTTTTGAGCGTATAATGCAGTAGAGACTACTACTAAAAGTAGTGTAATAAAGTTTTTCATTGTTTGTAGATTTTATGAGTAGTCGATGAAAAACAAAAAACATTACAATTGAATAATTAAGAATTATTTAATAATTGCCAAGGCTGTTGAATTTTACCGTTTCTAATAGGTAAAATTTCTCCAAATTGTAAAAAAACAAACTCACTTTGGTGTGGTCTTAAAAAGACAAAATCATCTACTTGTAAAGGTATGTTTTTAGAAACATTAATCATTGTTTGATTAGTAGAAGAACCAAACAAATTATTCTGTTTTACCCCTACAGGGTAGTAATAGTCAGCTTTCCAAAAACCGCCATAAATAAAAGCAGATTTCTTACTAAAAATTTGTTTTACTTTTTCTAAACCTGGAAGCGTTGTATTTGAAAAAGTTTTTAAAACTGGTGTTGCTATAAACGTTGCTGGTTTATAGTTTTTTAATGAAAGAATATCAAATGTTGTAGGTTTTACAAAGCATGAACCAATGGCAATATCGTTTATTGGAGAATTTTGTTCTTTGTGTAAGTTTAAAGTAGGGCTTCCGGCTCCGTTAAAGGTTAAATTTTCATTCCATAGCTCTGGAAAATCATTTTTAACTAAGGTTTTACAGTCTTCATAATATTGATTCGCTAATCGTAGTGCTTTCTTTTGAGAACGAATAATCTTTGGAAGTTTTACTACATGTGGATCATAACCCATAAACCCAGAAAATTCAACAAAATTTTGATTGTTTTCAATAAGTGATAGTACTTTTGTTAAACTTTTTAAAGAAGAAAACCCACCGCGGTGTAAACCCACATCAATTTCAATATTCAATCGTAATTTTTGATTGAGTTGTTTGGCTAAATTGATGTATTCTTCAATTCTTTTTTTGGTATCAACTAACCATTGAATTTGAGTAAATGGGTTAAATCCGTTGTACTCTTGAGGTAAGTTGTTGTAAAAATATTCCGCAGTTTTTATTGGCATGGGTTTACCCAATAAAATATCAGCTTTGTCCCCCAATCGAGCAACTAAATCAGTTAAAAAAGGTTGATGAAAAAACATCAACTTGCTTGAATGTGTTTTTTCTAATATATATTCAATTAATTGGACCGAAGGCAATGATTTTACTACAACTCTGAGTGATGCATCTTTTCTAAAATTAGAAAGTGCTTCTGCTATATTTTCATCTAGAATATCTAAATCTACTAACAAACAAGGAATGGCCCGTTGGTAGTTTTTAAGTTCTTTATTTAAGATTTTAAAATAAGCATCCATAATATTAAATACCTAATAGTTTTTGAAGATACGGGTTCACAAATATATTTTCTGGATCATGTTCTTTTCTGAAAGTCATAAAGTTGGTGAATTTAGGGTACATTCTAGCAATATCATCCGAAGTAAATGTATTCATTTTACCCCAATGAGGTCTTCCGTCATAGGCTTTAAAAACTTCTTCTAAAGCAGCAAAATAAGCACTACTATCTTTTTTATTGTATACGTGACAAGCAATATATGCCGAATCCCTTCTGTAGGCAGGGCTCATAAAAACATCATCTCCTTTTACCCAGCGATTTTCAATAGGAAAATGAATATTGAACTTTTTTGAGTTGACAATTTTTTGCACATCCTTAAATACATCTTGATAGGCTTCTGCAGGAATATTATACTCCATTTCATGAAACTTTACCATTCGCTGTGTTGCATATACTTTATGACTGTGATATACTTTTTTTACGTTACTTATACTAGCTGCTGTAATGTTAGCAACTGTTTTGTTTTGTGAAGGAAAAACTTTTGCAAACTCGCACATCAACTTAAAAACATAGTTTTCGAGTACATATTCTGTCCAATAATTAAAAAAGTTTACTTTATCAGGCTCAGAATCTTCAACAATATTTGAAGTTTTGGTCCATGCTGTATTTGTGTACGGAATCCAGTAAAACTCAAAATTACGGTTTTGAGAATTTCTTTTGTCCAAAGTAGCCAATACATCACTTAACTTTTCCTTTTTATTTTGAAGTTTTAGTTTATAAGCAGGAACACATTGTAAAGTAATTTCAGTAATAATACCTAAACAACCTAATGATACTTGAGCAGCTTTGAATAACTCAATATTTTTTTCGGTAGAACACTCAATGATTTCACCTTTTCCATTCACAAATTTTAATCCAACGACTTGGTTACTGATAGATTTAAGTTCGATACCTGTTCCATGTGTACCTGTACTTATAGCTCCTGCAATTGATTGAACGTTGATGTCTCCCATGTTTTCCATAGCTAATCCTTCTTTAAAAAGTAGTTCGCCTAATAAAGAAAGTTTCGTTCCTGCTTTTACAGTAGCTTGATTTTTTTCTTTGTTTATTGAAATGAGTCCTTGAAAGTTATCGAGAGTTACTAATATTTCGTCAGTACTACATAAAGAAGTAAAAGAGTGACCAGAACCAATGACTCTAATTTTTTGATTAAATTGTATAGCTTTTAAAACAAGTTGTTGAATTTCATTTTCCGAATGAGGAAATGCAACTGCAGATGGATTCCACCGTACATTTTCTGCCCAGTTTTTCATAAGACCTTGAAATAATAGAGGTTAATTGACTGGGAAGATAGTAAAAAATAAAAAAGGATTACAAAACCATCAAATTACAACCGCGTATATCTGAATTATCAAAACGTCCTATAATTTCAAAACTATTGTCTTGGTATACCTTTCCTAAATCTTGTGTAGCAATAAAAGAACAAGAATTGTAGTTTGCTAAATCAATTACATTAATTCCGCCAGATTTTCCTTTAGGTAAAATAGTCAAAGCATCTTCAGTATCACGAGTTAAGACTTGCATCCAAGGCGGACAGTTAAAAACACCATTTCCTTTTGAATATCCTTGACTTAATAATTCTGTCATTCCATATTCAGAATGAATTTCATTTACTCCAAAACCATTGCTTAAAATCGCATGTAATTCGTTACGAATAAGTTCTTTTCTTCTTCCTTTCATTCCACCAGTTTCCATAATAATGGTATTAGAAAGATTGAATTCATATTGTTCTACCAAATCTAATAAAGCAAAAGAAACGCCTATAAGTAATACTTTTTTTCCTTGTGAATCTAAATTTGTAAGCTTTTGAGCAAGTTCATCTAAATTGTTGAGGTAAAATCCACTTTCAGGATGTTGAGAACGTTTAATTAAGTCTTCAACCATATAAATCAAAGAAGATCCTTTACGTTCTAAATAATTGGGTAACAAAGCTAGTACAACATAGTCTTCAATATTACCGTAAAAATGTTCAAAACCTTTTAAATAGCTGGTTTCGTACCAAGATAAATCGGTAACTAAATGCTTACTGGTTGTACTTCCTGTAGTACCAGAACTTGTAAAGGTTTCTTGAATTTCATTTGTAGACGAAAGTACTTCTCGAGTTTTAAAAAACTGAATAGGTAAAAACGGAATTTGTTCAATAGTATGTACATCAGAAGGATGAACGTATATCAAATCACAAAAAGAACGATACACTTTATTATTTGTAAACTGATGTTTAAAAACTTGTAGTGCAGTTTTATTAAAATCTTCTGTAGACTGTATGTTAAAAATGGTGTTCTTCATAAACTTTTACAAAAGTAAGAGTATTCGACGCAACCTTTTTAATTTTTTTTCATCTACTATATAAACCATGGAAAGTTAAAATAATAACCCTAATTATATATGTCATGAAAAAAATTTTAATCCTTTTTTTAAGTGTATTTACGTTTTATTCTTGTTTAGATGATGACAGCCCTAATGTTAGATATGAGTTTTTAAAGGTTGATAGTGCCACAACTCCTGAAAGTTTTACATTCGGAGAAGTTGATACAATTAAGATAAAGTATACACTACCCAATAGTTGTTACTCTTTTAATGGATTGTATTATCAAAAAGTGGATACAACTAGAATTGTAGCTGGTACAGCAATAGTAGCTCTTGATGTTGCTTGTACTCAAGATGTAAGACAAGAAGAATATGCTTTTCCTGTTGAGGCAACACAAGAAGAAGATTATGTTTTTAAGTTTTGGAAAGGTAAAAATGATGAAGGAGAAGATGTATACGAAGAAGTGGTAATTCCAGTAAATTTGTAACATCAATTTAGAAAAACTCATACAAGGATGCTGTCATCAAAATATCACAGCGCAAGCGCAAGTTTACCAGTTGTTTTCTGGTAAACTTTTTGCGCTGTGTTTAAAGTATTCACGTAATTATCAAGATGCAGAAGATACTTTACAAGATAGTTTTTTAACTATTTTTAAAAAGATGCCTCAATATCAGCATAAAGGTTCTTTTGAAGGATGGATGAAGAGAATAACTATAAATACAGCATTACAAAAGTATAGAGAAAAATCACCTTTACAGTTAGTTTCAGAAGCTTCTGATGAGGAAATAGTAGAAGAAATAGAGCTTGAAACTGAAAATGTGAATATTGATGTTTTATTAGAGCTCATTCAAAGTTTACCAGATAGGTATCGTTTAGTTTTTAACTTGTATGTATTAGATAATTATTCACATAAAGAAATAGCAGAATTATTAAATATTTCTGTAGGAACATCAAAATCAAACTTATCACGAGCAAGACAGATATTGAAAAAAGAAATGGAATTGTATCAAGCAAAAGAGGCAAAAGCATAACTGATGGAAGAAAAAAACATCGATAGACTATTTCAAGAAAAACTTAAAGATTTGGAGGTAACTCCAAATGAAAATGTATGGAATGCTATTGAAGAAAAGCTCCAAAAAAAGAAAAAACAGCGTGTTTTTCCTATTTGGTGGTTTTCTGGAGGGGTTGCAGCTATGCTTGTTTTAGGTTTTTTGTTTTATCCCTTTACTTATGAAAAGGGAAATATAGATGATACAGATGTAATTATAGTTGAATCACCAAAACCAGCAACTAAAGAGCAAGAAAATAAAAATGAAGAATTAAAAGATAATTTATTAATAAAACCAACAAAAGAAAATATAAGGGAAATACTTGTTGTAAAAGAAATAACGAAAAAGAAAAATAATTTGAAAGAAAAACATCGTAAAAACGAAGTTTTAACCGCTAATCATGTTGTGAAGGTTAGTAAAAAAGAATTGCAAGAAAAAGATAGCAATAACGTGTCAAGTAGAGTAGTTGAAGGGGCTTTACTGGCTAAAAATGATGTTGTGAAAGAAGAAAATTCTGCTGGCAAGCTTGAAAATAGCTTGCCAGTTCTTAAAAAAGAAGAAAAAAGTTTTTTCAAAAAAAACAATGATACAATTCGTAAGATTATAAAACCAAAAAAAGATTTTTTAGCGGTTGTAAATGCTGAAAAGGATAAAAAAGAAGAGGATAAGATAAAGAAACTTTGGACCGTTTCTCCAACAGTAGCAGTATTAAACTCAAATTCTTTTTCTAAATCATCTCCAATAGATGCAAGTTTATCAAACTCTACAAAAGGAAGTACAAGTTATTCTTATGGTGTTCAAATTGCTTATCAATTAAGTAAAAAATGGTCTATTCAGTCAGGAGTACACCTCCAAGAAATGGAGTATTCTAATACCAACGTAGCTGTTAATCCTGCAAATTCAAGTAGTGCAAGTGTAGCTTTTAGTTCAGGAGAAAGTTATGAGTTAAATGATACTTCTCAAATAAATTTTAGTACAAATTCAGTATCCATTAGCTCAGGTAGTCTAGATGGTAAGTTGAATCAAAGTTATGGATATATTGAAGTTCCAGTAGAAGTTAAGTATAGTGTATTAGAAGGAAAAAAGCTAAAAACACAATTAGTTATGGGTTTTAGTTCTTTGTTTTTAAATAAGAATGATGTAAACTTAAAAACTACAGATTTTTCAACATCAGGAGAAGCAAACAACTTAAATAGCGTTAACTTTAGTGGAAATTTAGGGGTAGATTTTAGTTATAAGTTCAGTAAAAAATGGTCTCTAAATATTAATCCAATGCTAAAAACCCAGTTAAATACATTTAAAAACGATTCAAATGGGTTTCAGCCATACTTTATTGGTGTTTATACAGGTTTAAATTATCAGTTTTAATCGTTGTAAATTTTAATTACTAAATTACCTTTATCATCCATTGAAGCTCTGTACATTCCTGCAGTATTAAACTCAAAAGACATATTTCCATTTTTATCAAGTGCAACAACACCACCTGTTCCACCAAGTTTGGTTAATTTATTTTGAATCACATCTTTGGTAGCTTCTTTTAATGATTTTTGTTGATATTCCATTTGAGCAGAAATATCATACGCTACTTGAGATCTTATAAAGTATTCACCCCAACCAGTTGAAGAAACACCACAGGTTTTATTATTTGCATAAGTACCTGAACCAATAATAGGAGAATCTCCAATTCGTCCCCAACGTTTGTTAGTCATACCTCCAGTAGAAGTTCCTGCAGAAATGTTTCCTTTTTTATCCAGAGCAACGCAACCTACTGTACCGAATTTACTATTTTTAATGTCAATATCATAAAAAGCAGCTTCTTTATCATCATGATCTAACTCCGTTTTTTCTTTGTCTTTAATTCGTTGTAAAGATTTAAAGCGATTTTCAGTATAAAAATAACTCGGGTCTACAATTTTCAACCCTTGTTCTTTAGCAAATTTGGAAGCTCCACTTCCAGAAAGCAGCACATGATCGGAGTTTGTCATCACCGTTCTAGCAGCTTCAATAGGGCTTTTTATATCTTTTACCCCAGCTACAGCACCTGCATTCAATGTTTTTCCATCCATAAAAGAAGCATCTAATTCATTAGTTTCTTCATGTGTAAATACAGCTCCTTTTCCAGCATTGAAAAGAGGAGATTCTTCCATAACCTGAATAGTTTTTACAACAGCATCACCACTAGAACCACCGTTCTTTAAAATCTCATATCCTGTTTTTATAGCTTCCTCTAGCTTAGCTTTATAAGCAGTTTCTTTTTCGGGAGTCATATTCTCTTTTAAAATGGTACCAGCACCCCCATGAATAATAATAGCGAACTCATTAGTAGGAGTATTATTTAGCTCTTTGGAAGTTACTTTAGATTGATTGCAAGAAAATAGTAACAAAATTAAAGCAAGGTAGTTGTAAATATTTTTCATTATTTTGTTAATTTTTAAACAAACTAAGTTGTTTTTGTTTAATTTATTAATTGTAAAATTATTCGTAGTTTTGAGTTTTAAATATAAAAACTAAAATTACAATATAAAACATGGCAGATTTTGGTATTAAAGAAGCTTTAGCTCAATTAGGCTTAAAAGATATAAACAACGGAACTTCTACAGGTTCAGTAAACTTTGCAAATGGAGAAGTTATTGAAAGTTATTCACCTGTTGATGGTAAGTTAATTGGTAAAGTAGTAGCAAGTACTCGTGAAGATTATAATAAGGTGATGGATGTAGCTACAACTGCTTTTAAAGAGTGGAGAGCAATGCCTGCACCTCAACGTGGAGAAATTGTTCGTCAATTTGGAAACAAGTTAAGAGAATTAAAAGAACCATTAGGTAAGTTAGTTTCTTACGAAATGGGAAAATCTTACCAAGAAGGTTTAGGTGAGGTTCAAGAAATGATTGATATCTGTGATTTTGCTGTAGGTTTATCTCGTCAGTTAAACGGACAAGTAATTCCATCAGAAAGACCAGGACACGTAATGAGAGAGCAATGGCACCCATTAGGAGTGGTTGGTATTATATCAGCATTTAATTTCCCTGTGGCTGTTTGGTCTTGGAACACAGCATTAGCTTGGATTTGTGGTAACGTATGTGTATGGAAAGGTTCAGAAAAAGCTCCTTTATGTTCAGTAGCTTGCCAAAATATTATAGCTGAGGTTTTAAAAGCTAACGATTTACCAGAAGGAATTTCTTGTATTGTTAATGGAGATTACAAAGTTGGTGAATACATTACTGAAGATACTCGTATTCCTTTAGTATCAGCTACTGGTTCTACAAGAATGGGACGTATTGTTGGTGCTAAAGTTGCTGAGCGTTTCGGTAAATCATTATTAGAATTAGGAGGAAACAATGCAATTATTATTACTCCAACTGCTGATTTAAAAGTAGTAGTTCCTGGAGCTGTATTTGGTGCTGTAGGTACTTGTGGTCAGCGTTGTACATCAACACGTCGTTTAATCATCCACGAATCTGTATATGATAAAGTAAGAGATGCGATTGTTGGAGCTTACGGTCAAATTAAGATTGGAAACCCATTAGATGAAAACAATCACGTTGGTCCATTAATTGATAAAGATTCTGTAAATACATATTTAGCTGCTATTGAAAAAGCAAAAGCTGAAGGAGGTAAGGTATTAGTTGAAGGAGGCGTTTTAGAAGGAGAAGGTTATGAAAGTGGTTGTTACGTTAAACCAGCAATTATTGAAGCTGAAAACCATTATGAAATTGTTCAACATGAAACATTTGCTCCAATTTTATACTTGATGAAGTATTCAGGAGATGTTGAAAACGCTATTGAATTACAAAATGGAGTAGCGCAAGGATTATCTTCTTCAATTATGACAGCAGAAATGAAAGAAGCTGAAAAATTCTTATCATTTGCAGGATCTGATTGTGGAATTGCAAATGTAAATATAGGAACTTCTGGTGCTGAGATCGGAGGTGCTTTCGGAGGTGAAAAAGAAACAGGTGGTGGACGTGAGTCTGGATCTGATGCTTGGAAAGTATACATGCGTCGTCAAACTAACACGGTAAACTATTCTGATGAGTTACCTTTAGCACAAGGAATTAAGTTTGATTTATAAGAAAATATAATTTTCAAAACATAAAAAAGTCACATCGAAAGATGTGACTTTTTGTTTTTAATTAAGTAGGATACATTACTTTTCTAAAGCAGTAGCAATGATTTTATAAGCATCATGTGCTTTTGACATTTTAGCATATTCTAAGGCAGTATATCCTCTTTCAGACTTTGTTTTTAATTTTGCTCCGTTATCAATTAATAATTGAACAATATCTGCTTTGTTATATCTAGCAGCAAACATTAAAGGAGTTAGTCCTGTAGACTTTCTGTTAATATCTGTTCCGTTTTCAACCATAGCTTTTACAGCCTCAAAGTTTCCAGCTCTAATTAATTTACAAAAAGTACTTACATTAGGGTATTCTAGGTTAGTTTTAACAGGTGTTTCATATGGAGTTGAAGTAGCAGTAATAGTTCCGAAGGATAAAGTAATTACTAAAGCTGATAAAATTAATTTTTTCATGATGTTGTGTTTTTATGATTAGGTTACAGCTAAAAGACGCCTATTAAAACAAAACGTTTCACCAAAAACAGACACTTAACAATTATTTAAGATAAGGTCTTAAAAATCTCTTAATGATATTTTACTTTTCGTATTACTCGCATAGCTTCTTTGTATTTAATATAGGTAGTTTTATCTTCTAAGTTTTTGATATAATTTTTTGCTTTTTTAAGTTGTAGAGGAGCAATTTCAAATCCATTTAAATAACAGATTAGATAGGTAGTAGGTAGTCGATATACATCTTCATGTTCAATAACAGAAAGAGGTTTGTTGTTCACAATTTTAGTGATGATACCATTATTATTATCATAAATAAGTTGTAAAATATCGTTATGATATTGAGGAGCTTCAAATAAAAATTCCGTAACAATATCATGCTTTCCGTTATCTTTAAAGTTAATAATGGTTTTTTCTAACGGATAGCGTTTTTCACTCTTATCAATCCCTAAAACAATGTATTCGGTGATAATAAAAGACTGTTCGTTGTAACTAATTTGTACATCATCTAACGAAGAAAAAAACAAACGTACTTGTTCGTTTACCAACTCAATATCAACACGAGTAAAAAACGCTTCATTATTTATAATTTTCTTTTTTCCTGCCCAACAAAGCACAAACTGTTCGTTAAATACTTTGTATTGCGGATTATATTCTGGTTTGTGCCTATTAATAAAGTCGAAAACGCCATCAAGGGTAAGTTGAATATTGTTACTTGCGTTTTTTTCAATAGCCTCAACAATAGCTTTGTTGTTATTTTTTAAAACAAAATTTTCTTCAGCAGGCATAGAATTACTACCTCTACGATAAAAAATAGTTCCTTTACGATATTTCCAGACATTTTTGGCTAAAGAGGTAATTAATTTGGTAGGATAAATAGTTACTAATCCAATTACTTTGTGGCGTTGCAAACGTGGAAAAGGAACATTTTCATATTCTATTTTTGGTGGATTATTCAGATAAGCATTTACCAAATTTTGAATTTTGCTATCATCATAAAAATCAACTCCTATAATTTTATTTTCTTCATCCTCAATACCAATAACAATATATGAGTTGTTGTTAGGGTTTGAATTAGAAAGTGCACAAACGTGTTTTATAAACTTAGCTTTTCCTTCTTTAGAACCAAAGGATAATTTTTGTTTTTTATCATAAAAACTATTCTCGTCGTTATGAGACAGTAAGTTTTTAATTAAAAGACGTTTGTTAATCACAACTTAAGCGTTTTTGTTCACAATAGTTGCACTAGCTTGCGCTGTAGGGTATACAATTAAATCTTCAATATTTACATGATACGGACGAGTAACTACAAAGTGAATAATGTCTGCTATATCTTCAGGTTGTAGTGCTTTGTATCCTTGATATACAGTTTTAGCTCTTTCAGAATCTCCTTTAAAACGAACATCAGAAAACTCAGTTTCTACCAATCCTGGGTGAATGGCACATACGCGAATGTTGTGTTGATTCAAATCAATACGCATTCCTTTATTTAAAGCGTTTACAGCGAACTTTGACGCACAATACACATTTCCGTTAGGATACACATCTTTTCCTGCGATAGAGCCAATATTTACAATGAAACCATTGTTTCGTTCTACCATTTGAGGAATAATAGCTTTTGAAACGTATAATAAGCCTTTAACGTTTCCGTCAATCATAGCGTCCCAATCGTCAATATTTCCATTTTGAATGCTGTTTAATCCATGAGCATTTCCAGCATTGTTAATAAGAATATCAATATGTTTAAATTCGTCAGGTAAACTGTTGATCGCATTTTGTACTTCTTCGTTATAACGAACATCAAACTGAAGTATATGTACTTTGGTAAATTTTGATAATTCTTGTTGCAGTTTTTGTAGCTTTTCAACACGTCTACCACAAAGAATTAAGTTGATGTTATTTTTAGAAAAAAGTTGAGCGGTTGCCTTACCAATACCTGAGGTTGCTCCAGTAATTAAAGCAGTTTGTTGCATGGTTTTTTGTTTTGTATAAAGGTAATATTTTTTATGTTAAGCTACCATTATAAAATGAAAAACCGCCCCTAGCGGAGCGGTTTCTTTTAGTTGGCTACTACACCAACCAAAAATCAACTAACCAAACTTTATTTTTATTTCCTTTTAGGAACTGTTTCTCTTTTTATTTTAGTACGTTTTCTACCGCTACTCCTTACAGCTGGTTTTGTAGTACTTGTTTTTTCTGCTTTTAAATACTGGATAAATTCTATACCAGAAAAAATATATGTTGTTCTTGAACTTACGTGCTTTAATCGTATTGTTTCGTCATTTATAACGGTTAAATCAAACTCTTCAGTATCTCCGTTATCATAATTAAGTGTTAAATATTTTAGATTGTTTTCTCCTATAACATTTCTAACAATATAACTTCCTTCAAAATCCCAATTTATATAATCAACATTTGTGCCAAAAGGGTCATGTGATGAATAGAATGTCACATCATTTTTATGAGTAAATTTTAGATAATGCTCGTTATCAAAAGGATTTGGAGTACCTCCAGTTTCATCAGTTCTTTCCCAAGCTTTAAATTCTTGTAAGAAATACTCAATATTTTCATAAAACAACATGTTATAATCAAATGTATCTGTTTGATACCCTACTAGATAATAACTTACATTTTGTGATAAATCATCAATTCTAATTTCGTTATTAGAAAGTTGTACTACATCAAATTCAAAATATCCATCTATATCATGACGCGTTTCTAAAATTGTTCCGTATGTACTATAGTTACCAACAGCTATACCTAAACCATTTCCTGTTTTACCAATATCAACAATATTATTATTTGCATACATGGTTCCGTTTAAAAAAGAAATAGTAAAAGCTCTTGATAAAAAAGGAACTTCGCCACTACCAGTTGTTCTGTGATAATCTACATACCATAAATCATAACTTGAAATATATTCGTTTAAAGAAAAACCATCATCTACAATTTCATTTCTTACAACACATGACGTAAGTGTTACACCACCAATAAGTAGTATTAAAAGTAATTTTATACGTTTCATAAGCATTCATTTTATGGTTATGCTTATAGGTTTTCAAATTACGTGCCAAAAATAAAAAACACCTCTTTTTTGAGGTGTTTAAAGTTATTCTATACTAAGGTTTTTATTGCATAAAGACCTTATCTTTTTTTATAATGCTTTCTATTTTAACGTAGTGTGTTTTCTCTTCAATAATATAAGAAACCATTGCTTCATTTTCTTTTAATTCAAAAGGAAATTCTTCTGCAGGAGTGTTACCAAACTCTTTTTTTGGGTCAGCATGTAAAATAAGATCATTTAACTCATTAGATGAGGTTTTATAACGAGCAGTAATGTATTGTTTATCATTATGTTGCTCAACAATAGCCTTGGTAATCCTATTTTGAAAATATACTTTTTGAAAGTCAACTGGCTTCTCAGCAGTAAAATTAATAATCAAGTTAGTAGAGTTATAACTACCTTTTACACCTCCTGTTACATGAGAATAACTTGCAGATTCTATTTTGAAAGGATGATTGTTCTCCATTTTTACACTTGCGCATTTAGTAAAGCTTAGAGCTAAAATTAAGATTCCAATTAATTTCATAGAGTTGTTTTTTAATGTTTAAATTTAGACATTCAAGGAGTGTGCCAAGTCACAAATATAATCAGATTTATATGAAGTTGAATTTCAGTTACTGGGAACTAAAAGAGTGGTTTACAAATGTTGATTTTACTGTAGTAGGAAGTGGAATTGTGGGGTTAAATTGTGCATTACAATTAAGAGAAAAATACCCCAAGGCAAAAATTCTAGTTTTAGAAAAAGGAGTGTTACCACAAGGAGCCAGCACTAAAAATGCAGGTTTTGCTTGTTTTGGAAGTTTATCTGAACTGATAGATGATTTAAATACACATACCGAAGAAGAGGTTTTTAGCTTGGTAAAAAAACGTTGGCAAGGTTTACAGCTTTTACGCACCACACTGGGCGATAAAAACATAGATTTTCAACAAAATAAAGGATATGAATTGTTTTTAACAAAAGAGTTATATGAATCGTGTTTAGAGCAAAAAACATCGATAAATGAGCTTTTAAAGCCGTTGTTTTCTAAGGATGTTTTTTCAGTTGATGATAACAAGTTTGGGTTTCAAAATATTCATCAACAATATATAACCAACCAGTTTGAAGGGCAAATAGATACTGGTAAGATGGCGGCTAAGTTGTTAGAAAAAGTTTTGTCCTCAGGGGTGAAAATTATCAACAATATACAGGTTGAAGAATTTATAGAAAACAACGATGAAGTAGAAGTAAAAACGAATCAGATTGAGTTTACTACTAAAAAATTATTCATTGCTACCAACGGATTTGCAAATAAATTATTGAAAGAAAATGTACAACCTGCACGAGCACAGGTATTAATTACTAAACCGATTGAAAATTTACATATAAAAGGAACTTTTCACCTAGATAAAGGATATTATTATTTTAGAAATATTGATAATAGAATTTTGTTTGGAGGAGGAAGAAATTTGGATTTTAAAGGTGAAGAAACTGATGAGTTTGGACAAACATTGCTTATTCAAAACAAATTAGAAGAAATTTTAAAAACAACAATTTTACCGAATACTAAAGTTGAAATAGAACATCGCTGGAGTGGAATTATGGGGGTTGGAAATCAGAAAAAAGCGATTGTAAAACAGCTTTCAAATAATGTGTTTTGTGGTATACGATTAGGAGGAATGGGAGTTGCTATAGGAAGTTTGGTAGGAAAAGAGTTAGCACAACTTGTAAATTAGTATTACTTAGAAAAGTAAGAAATGAATATTAAAGAAGAACTATACAAACAATGTGAGTTGTATGTAAATAAACGTTTACAAACTGTAGAAGAAACAATTTCTTCTCATCAAAAAGCATTACAATCTGAAACAAAAAGTTCTGCAGGAGATAAACATGAAACCGGTAGGGCAATGCTACAGTTAGAAATGGAAAAAGCGAGTCAGCAACTTAGTGGAATTGCTCAAATGAAAGAAACACTTGCTAAAATTAATACAGATACAACTTCAAAAATTGCTCATTTAGGCAGTGTAGTTATAACCACCTCAACTATAAACTATTTCATTAGTGTGAGTGTAGGATTGTTAACTTTTGAAAATAAAAAATACTTCGCAATATCTCCATCTTCACCTATTGGAAAGTTAATTTTAGGTAAAAAGGAGGGTGAATCTTTTGAATTCAACGGAGCAAAAAGTGTCATTAAAGAAATTTTTTAAGAAAAAGTAGGGTAAAACAAAAATAACTTGTTTTACATGCAGGAAAGGTTGTTATAACCAGAACAGAAAAAGAAGCTATAATACACTTTTATCTTTTGGTGTTTAAGATGGTAAGGGTGTATTTTTTTTAGAAAATAATTTATTTTAAGATAGTTGAGTAATAATTATAGAGATAGTTATTATTGGTTTAAACAGTCTCTTTTAACTTAAATGAGACTGTTTTTTTATGCTCAATATTTTCAAAGTGGTTTATAAAAACGGATTGGTTGTTATAAGCAACTTCTATTAGCCAATACCCCCCCTTAAAATAAGACTTCAATACAGTTCCTTCTAGTTTTGATGGTTTTTTGGTAATCTCAAGTAAGTTAGGATATAGTAGTAATGTTTGTTTATTTATGGTGAGTTCGTTTACATCATCAAATAAAGAAGCAACATACTTTTCTTTTCGGTTTTTATATAAGTTTGTTGGACTGTCATGCGCAATGATTTGGTTGTTGCGGATTACCATCATGGTATCAGCAAAAGAAAGAGCATCATTTCCATCGTGCGTAGCAACAATACAGGCAATATTTTTCTTTTTTAAATAAGCAAACAATCGTCTTCTTAATGAGTTCTTTTTAAAGTTATCTATTTGACTGAAAGGTTCGTCTAACAATAATAATTCTGGTTCTTTAGCCAATGCTCTAGCAATGGCTACTCTTTGTTGCTGTCCACCACTTAAGTTTTTAACTTTTTCGTTCGCTAATTCGGTCATTTCAATAACTTCCAGAAGTTCTTGTGTTCTTTCTTCAGCTTCTTTAGGGTAAAATCGTGACAAGAACTTTTTAATATTTTCACTTACAGATGTGAAAGGCATTAAGTCAAAATCTTGCGCTACATATTTAAAAAACTCCATTCCAGGAACTAAATAGTGTTCAGGTCCTAAAATTTGAATATCATTCCAATATAAGTTCCCTTTATCAACATCTAGTAAACCATATACAATTTTTAAAAGTGTAGATTTTCCACAACCGCTTTCACCCATTACACACAAGTGCTCACCTTTTTGAAGTGTAAAATGGATGTTTTCTAAGGTTTTTTCTTTAGATGGATAAGTGAATGAAATATTATTTACTTGTAGCATGGTTGCAAAAATACATAAAGGTTTAAGATAAATTATAAACAAGATTTTTCATTCCAAGTTTCTCTTTAAATAGTCTTCTTTTTTAAAAAATTAGCTCTAAGTATATTTGTTATAAATGGTATGAAGAGTTTTTTTAAAAAAAATGCAATAGAAAATAAAAAGTACGTCTTTATAATTGAGGAGCTCAAAGAAAGCCTATAAATGAACCAAGAAACGGAAAATAAAAAGAAATTAAAAGCCTTTTTTGATAAAGAATATGGTGCCCTTAAGTCTTATGTTGGAACTAAAATTAAACAAAGTATTCATCAAGATGCAGAAGATATTATTCAAGAAGTTGCTTTAAAATTGTTTTCTGGAGTTAATGGAAATTCACCGATAAACAATGTAGCTAGCTTTGTTTACAGGTCTCTAAAAAATAAAATCATTGATAATTTAAGAAGAAAGAAATACGAAGCTTCAGCTTCAGATATTGATGAAATAAAACTGATTGAATTTACAGAGGTTTTATATGGTACTCCTGATAATACGTACTCTGAAGTAATGAAAAAGGAACTAGAATTAAGAATAATGAACCTTAAACCTGTATATAAAGAAATAATTATAGCTATTGATTTTGAAGGGTACACATACAATGAACTATCGGAGGAACTTAAAGTACCTGTTGGAACATTAATGTCAAGAAGACATCGAGCATTAGGAATATTACTTAGAAAAATTGAAAACAAAAAATAAAAATAAAAGATGGAAAATTTGTTTAAAGAAAGAAGAGATGGAGAATCTCCAGGAATATTTGTAGGAAGAATAATATTCGGAATAATTGCAGTTTTAATGCTTGCAATACTTTTTGGATATGCAATTATGTGGCTTTGGAATAACCTTATGCCAGATATTTTTGGATTACCAGTTATTAACTACTGGCAAGCAGTAGGGTTATTTATTTTAGCTAAAATTTTATTTTCTTCTAGTGAATGTGGAGGAAAACATAAATCAAAGAAATATTCTAACAAAAGAAGAAAACACAAGTTCAAATCACATTATGAAAAGAACTGTAAAGGAAAGTTTTCAGAATGGGAACATTATGATAGGTTTTGGAAAGAAGAAGGCAGTGAAGCTTATCAAAAATATGTAGACAAATTAAATAAAGAAACGGAACAAGAATAAAAACCATTGAGTTATGAAACTATTTATCTATGGAACCGATATTGACACAAAGAAAAAAGAAGATTCTATACGTCAGTTATTTAATAAAGATAATAATATAATTAATATATCTATTGATCTTGAAGATGTTGATAATGTTTTAAGAATAGAGGCAACTGATATTATAACAGAAGCTGACATTATAAATAAAGTAAAAGAAAAAGGATTTAACTGTATGGAATTAGCAGATTAAATATTAAAACAAAACCGACATTATTTAATGTCGGTTTTGATTTTAAGCACTTCTTTCTACGTAACGTATAATACTTTTTGCTATATCTTTTCCAGTAGCTTTTTCAATGCCCTCTAAACCAGGAGAAGAATTAACTTCTAAAATCAAAGGACCTCTATCAGACTGTAACATGTCTACACCGGCGATACCTAATTTCATTGCTTTTACAGCTTTTAAAGCAGCATTTTCTTCTTCATCAGTTAATTCTATAATTTCTGAAGTTCCTCCCCTATGTAGGTTGGATCTAAATTCACCTTCTTTTCCTTGACGCTTCATAGCTCCAACAACAACACCATCTACCACAAAAACACGAATATCAGCACCTTTAGCTTCTTTAATATATTCTTGAACAATTACACGAGCTTGCAAACCATTAAAAGCTTCTATAACAGACTCAGCTGCTTTTTTGGTTTCTGCTAACACAACACCTAAGCCTTGTGTTCCTTCTAAAAGTTTAACAATTAAAGGAGCTCCTCCTACTTTTTTTATAATTTCTGAAGTGTCTTTTGAATAATTAGTGAAAACCGTTTTTGGAAGTCCTAAATTTGCTCTTGAAAGTACTTGTAAACTACTTAGTTTATCTCTAGAGCGTACCAAAGCTTGAGACTCTACAGCAGAAAATACTTTCATCATTTCGAATTGACGTACAACTGCGGTACCATAAAAAGTAACTGAAGCACCAATACGAGGAATAATAGCGTCAACATCGGTTACAAGCTCATGATTGTATACTATCGCAGGCTTTCTTTTTTCGATAATAAGATCACATTTGGTATGGTCTAATACGACCATTTCATGTCCTCTTTTTTCGCCTGCTTCTACTAAGCGTTTGGTTGAATATAATTTAGGGTTTCTAGAAAGAACAACAATTTTCATTTTTTATATTTCTTTTGATGTGATGTTTTTTTGTGAAACGTCCACAATAAATTTTTTGTTTAAAAATTTTCTACCAATTAATACTGGATAATTCATTTTACCTCTATCTGATAGTGATAGTTTTATTTTATATTTTTTACCATAAAAAATAGCGGAGGTGGAAACAACATATCTTTTTTGTTTCTTTCCGTTTGAGCTTCTTATGCTTTTAACTTTATACTTTGTTGTTTGGAGCAATTTATTATTATATTTTTCTGTTTTTGGGCAGAGTAATATAAACTCTAACACTCCGTCTTTTTCTTCAATATGCTTACAATGTATTGCAGAAGTATAGGCTCCTGTATCAATTTTTACAGGTAAATCTTCTATTTCCCAGTTTAAAAAGGATATTTTTTCAATCCTTCCAATTAGTCTCATTCTATTAAAAATTAAGGAGGGCGAATTACTTACTATTTTTTGGAATATACAAAACTTGTTGTTAATTTTTGGAAAACAAAAAACCAGTGTATATACACTGGTTTAAAGGTACTTATTTTTTAATTGAATTTACCAAATTCTTACACGATCTTCTGGTTTTAAGTACATTTTGTCTCCTTCTTTAACATCAAATGCTTCATAAAAAGCATCTACGTTTTTAAGAGGCATATAAGCTCTGTACATTCCAGGAGCGTGTGTATCAGTCATGATACGGTTTTTTAATGCTTCATCACGCATTTTAGTTCTCCAAATAGTTCCCCAAGAAAGAAAGAAACGTTGTTCAGGAGTAAATCCGTCAATTTTTTCTGGACGACCATTCTTTTCTAAGAAAATTTGTAATCCTTCATAAGCAGCTTGTACACCACCTAAATCACCAATATTTTCACCTAAAGTAAACTCACCATTTAAGTTCATACTATCAATAGCAACAATATCACTAAATTGCTTTATTAATTTACTTCCTGCTTCTTTGAACTTTTCTGAATCTTCTTCTGTCCACCAATTTTTTAAGTTTCCGTCACCGTCAAAACGAGCTCCAGAATCATCAAAACTATGTGAAATTTCGTGGCCAATAACAGCTCCAATTCCTCCATAGTTTACAGCTTCATCAGCTTTGTAGTTATAAAAAGGAGGTTGTAAAATAGCTGCTGGGAATACGATTTCGTTGTTTACAGGGTTAAAATAAGCGTTAACAGTTTGAGGAGACATTCCCCACTCAGTTCTATCTACTTCTTTACCTAATTTATCCATATCTTTTTCAAAGTTCCACTTACGAACATTAACAGCGTTGTCAAAATAAGTACCTCCCTCATCTAATCCTTTAACAAGTAAAGTTGAGTAGTCTTTCCATTTATCAGGATATGCAATTTTAACAGTTAATTTGTGTAATTTTTCTAAAGCTTTTTCTTTAGTTTCAGCACTCATCCAAGGTAATTGCGCAATACGTTTTTCAAAACCTAACATTACGTTATCAATCATTTCCTTAGCTTTTTGCTTCGCTTCTGGTGGAAATTTCTCATCTACATATAACTTACCTAAAGCTTCGCCAATAGCTCCATTTAAATTAGCTAAAGCACGTTCGTCTCTTGGACGTTGTTGTTTAGCTCCACGCATTTCTTTACTGTAGAATTCCCAGTTAGCTTTTTCTAAATCAGTAGATAATAAACCTAATGAGTTGTTAATAGCATTCCAACGTAATGATAATTTAACTGTTTCAATAGGACTATTTTTAAGTACTTCATTCATTGCTTTGAAATATCCTGGATCTGTAACAATAATCTTTTCAAGACCTTTAGAACCATCTAATCCTTCAAGATCAACACCAATTCCTTTTAAATGAGCTTCCCAATCAATTACAGGAGCCAATTCAGCTAATTCAGCAAGAGTCATTGGGTTGTAAATTTTACGTGTATCTCTACGCTCTTCTTTTGTCATTCTAGGTTCAGCTAAACTCTTTTCGAAAGCAACAATAGTTGCTGCATTCTTTTTAGCTGTAGCTTCATCATCACCAAATTCTTGTAACATTTTAGCTACAAACACCTCATATTTTTCAAGCTTGTCTTTTACCTTTTCATCTACGTAGTAATCTCTTGATAAACCAAGTCCGCCAGCTCCCATGTAACCCGCATTCATACTACTGTTCTTAAGGTCGTTAAACACTCCAAAACCATAAAAACCAGCACCCCCATAAGGAGCCATATTGGTAATGAAAGTTTGTACGTCGTTTAAGTCTTTAATTTCTTCAATTTTTTGAAGAAAAGGTTGTACAGGTGCTTTACCTGCTTTATTTCTAGCTACGGTATCCATGATGGTTTCGTAGTAGTTTACCGCTTTTTCTTGATCAGAATCTATTTCGTTTCCTTCAGCATCTTTTATTTTTGGGAAGTTACCTTCTTCAATAGCCTTGTTTAAGATAGCTAATACATCTTTGGTAGTGGTTTTTCTTAATTGATTAAATCCTCCCCAAGAAGTTTCGTCAGCAGGAATTTCAGTGTTATCAATCCAAGAACCGTTAACATATCTAAAGAAATCATCGGTAGGTTTAACCGAAGTATCCATGTTTTCTAAAACAATTGCCTGTACTTTTTCTTCAGGCTTTTTATCTGTTTTACATGCAATAACTCCAAAAGAAGCAACGGCAGTAGTAAACAGCATTTTGTGAATGGTTTTCATTTTTAATGTTTTTTGAATGAATCTTAATTTTAACAAACTACCTCGAGATTTTGTCCCGAGGTAGTAAATTTACTCTAATAAGAGTCTGTTTTTATAAAAATGTTACAGTTTTAACTTTTTATTTTCGATTTTGGAGCATTTGGTAATGTTTCAAATCCCATGTTAAATAAAGTAAATCCAAAAATATCAGCATACTGCTCAATAGTTTTTGCTACAGGAGTTCCAGCTCCATGACCCGCATTGGTTTCAATTCTAATTAATACAGGGTTGTCTCCTTGTTGTTTCTCTTGTAATTCAGCAGCAAACTTAAAACTATGAGCTGGTACTACACGATCATCATGGTCTCCTGTGGTTACCATAGTTGCAGGATATTGAGTACCTTCTTTTACATTGTGTACTGGTGAATATCCTTTTAAATATTCAAACATTTCTTTGCTTTGTTCAGAAGTTCCGTAGTCATACGCCCAACCTGCTCCAGCTGTAAATGTGTGGTAACGTAACATATCTAACACGCCTACTGCAGGTAAAGCTACCTTCATTAAATCAGGACGTTGTGTCATCGTAGCTCCTACTAATAAACCTCCGTTTGATCCTCCTCTAATAGCTAAGTAATCAGAAGAAGTATAATTTTCTTTAATTAGGTATTCAGCAGCAGCAATAAAATCATCAAATACATTTTGCTTTTTTAACTGCGTACCTGCATTGTGCCATTTTTTACCATACTCTCCACCACCACGTAAGTTAGGTACAGCGTACACACCACCTTGCTCCATCCAAACAGCATTGGCAATACTAAAACTTGGAGTTAAAGAAACATTGAATCCACCATAACCATATAAAATGGTTGGGTTTTTACCGTTTAACTCTAATCCTTTTTTATAGGTAATAATCATAGGAACTTTTGTTCCATCTTTTGATGTATAGAATACTTGCTTGCTTTCGTAGTCATCTGCATTGAAAGAAATAGCAGGTTTCCAGTATAGTTCATAAGTTCCATCTTCTGGGTTGAACTTATATGAAGAACTAGGAGTGTTATAGTTTGTGAAAGAGAAGTATAATTCTTTTGCATCTGCTTTTCCTCCAAAACCACCTGCAGAACCTACACCTGGTAATTTTACTTCTCTGATTAATTTTCCATCAAAATCATATTGTAATACTTTAGAAACAGCATCTACCATATATTTTGCAAAGAAGTATCCAGCTCCTGTTGATGGAGATAATACATTTTCAGTTTCAGGAATAAAATCTACCCAGTTTTCTGGAGTTGGGTTTGCAGCATCTACAGTAACAATTTTCTTATTAGGAGCATTCAAGTTGGTTACTAAGTATAACTTACTTCCTCTACTGTCTATTACACCAGTATCACTATCAAAATTGTCAATGATAGGTGTTAATTTACTATTAGGGTTTGTTAAATCTTTAATAAATAACTTGTTTCCAGAAGTTGAGGTTGAAGCAGAAATTAATAAATATTTGTTGTCTTCTGTTAAATATCCACCAACATAACGGTGTTTTTCTTCTGGAGTAGCCCCAAAAATAACTTCATCGGAACTTTGAGGAGTTCCTAACTTATGGAAGTATAATTTATGTTGATCTGTTTTAGCAGATAATTCACTTCCTTTAGGTTTGTCATAACTAGAATAGTAAAAACCTTCGTTTCCTTTCCAAGCTATTCCAGAAAATTTTACATCAACTAAAGTATCTTCTTTAATTTCTTTGGTTTCAGCATCCATTATAATAACCTTTCTCCAATCACTTCCTCCTTCAGAGATTGCATAGGCTACAGTTTTTCCGTCTTTGGTAAAGCTTACTGAACCTAACGATGTAGTTCCATCTTCAGCAAACGTATTAGGATCTAAGAAAACTTCTTCTTTACCCTCTTTATCTTTTCTGTATAGAACATATTGGTTTTGCAATCCATTGTTTTTATAAAAATAGGTGTAATCACCTTCTTTAAATGGAGTTCCTACTTTTTCATAGTTCCATAATTCAGATAAACGGTCTTTTAACTGTTTACGATATGGAATTTTGTCTAAGTAATCGAAAGTAACTTCATTTTCAGCTTTTACCCAAGCTTCAGTTTCGGTACTTCTATCGTCTTCTAACCAACGATAGTTATCAGTTACTTTAGTACCAAAATATTCATCTACAACAGGCTTTTTAGTTGTTTCTGGATAGTTCACACTAATATTTTTTTTAGATTGCTTTTCTTCTTTACAAGAAACTAAAATTGTTCCTGCACAAATAATGGGAAGAAGGATTTTTCTCATGATTAAAAAATTGGTTAATTAGACCAAAGTTAGAAGAAAAACACTCATAGTCATTTATTTTAAGATGATTTTAACAAAAAGAGCTTTGTAAATCTATTGAAATAAAAACGACTACCTTTACGTAATTATAATACAATAAGCATGACTGAAAATTTAAACAAAGAAGCTTTTTTAAAAAAGGTTTTTAATTATGAAGAAAATAAAGAATGGAAGTTTGAAGGAGAATTACCTGCAATAATTGATTTTTATGCTGATTGGTGTGGACCATGTAAAGCATTAGCTCCTGTTTTGGAAGAATTAAGTGCAGAGTATGAAGGGAAAGTTCATATTTATAAAATAGATACAGAAGCAGAACAAGAATTAGCTGCTGCTTTTGGAATAAGAAGTATTCCTTCTATGTTATTTTGTCCTGCTAACGATGAACCTCAAATGGCTCATGGAGCATTACCAAAAAAACAAATTGAACAAATAATAGAGGATGTTTTAAAGGTTAAAAAATAACCTAAAAAAGAAGAATACAAAGGTTTAAAAAGTGGCGCAAAAAGTGTCACTTTTTTTATGTTTAAACACAAAATAAGAAACTCAGTGAGTATCACTTGTCAAGCATTTTTTTTAATTTTAAGTATTTGATTTGTAGGTTTTTGTAAAATGTAAAAAATATTGTAAATTGAAGGAAAAAAAGTGTTTTGTTAAAAACTTCAAGGGATTTGTGAATAAGTATAGCTTTCAAAATATAGCAATTTTTCCAATCTTTGTTTCTGTACTCAGGGAATAAAAATAACACACTAAAAAGAGCTTAAAAAGCATGGCATCGATTGAACCAATTTTACAAGAAAACAAAGACAGATTTGTAATTTTTCCAATTCAACATAATGACTTATGGGAATGGTATAAAAAGCAACAAGCTTGTTTTTGGACTGCTGAAGAAATTGATTTACATTCAGACTTAACAGACTGGAACACTAAACTAACAGACGATGAGCGTTACTTTATTAAGCATGTTTTAGCATTTTTTGCTGCATCTGATGGAATTGTAAATGAAAATTTAGCAGAAAACTTTGTAAACGAAGTTCAATACTCAGAAGCAAAATTCTTTTATGGTTTCCAAATCATGATGGAAAATATTCATTCAGAAACGTATTCATTATTAATTGATACATATATAAAGGATGAAGAAGAGAAAGATAGGTTATTCAAGGCAATTGAAGTTTTTCCAGCAATTAAAAAGAAAGCAGATTGGGCTTTAAAATGGATTGAATCTGATTCGTTTGCTGAGCGTTTAATCGCTTTTGCCGCAGTTGAAGGAATTTTCTTTTCAGGTTCTTTCTGTTCAATTTTCTGGTTAAAGAAACGTGGGTTATTACCTGGGTTAACATTCTCAAACGAGTTAATTTCTCGTGATGAGGGTATGCATTGTGATTTTGCTGTACACTTACACAACAATCACTTAGTAAACAAAGTTCCAAAAGAAAGAATAAGAGATATTATTATCTCAGCTTTAGATATTGAAAGAGAATTTATAACGGAATCTTTACCTGTGAGTTTAATAGGTATGAATGCAACGTTAATGACTCAGTATTTAGAATATGTTACCGATAGACTACTTTTAGAATTCGGATGCGAAAAAGAGTATGAGTCTACCAATCCATTTGATTTCATGGAAATGATTTCTTTGGAAGGAAAAACTAACTTCTTTGAAAAAAGAGTATCAGAGTACCAAAAAGCCGGAGTAAAATCTGGAGGTACAGGAAGCATCAGCTTTGATGCAGATTTTTAGGAACCAATAAGCTGCTATTTCCCCTACATGCAGTATTACTCAGCTAGAGCACTTTTTTCAGTGTTTTAGCGTTATAATCGTTTCAAAAGAAACAAACTAGTATTAACATTTTACATGTTGTCATAAACAACTATGTTTTGACGACGCTATTAACCAACAAAAACCAATATCAATATGTATGTAGTAAAAAGAGACGGCAGAAAAGAGCCTGTGATGTTCGATAAAATCACAGCAAGGGTTAGAAAAATGTGTTATGGATTAAACAATATAGTTGATCCAGTAAAAGTAGCAATGCGTGTTATTGAAGGACTGTATGATGGGGTAACTACTTCTGAATTAGATAATTTAGCAGCAGAAATTGCTGCGACAATGACAACTGCTCATCCTGATTATGCGAAATTAGCAGCGAGAATTGCCGTATCTAACTTACATAAGAATACCAAAAAATCGTTTTCGGAAACAATGACCGATTTGTACGAATATATCAATCCACGTACAGGAAATAAAGCTCCTTTACTAGCAGATGATGTGTACAAAATTATCATGAATAATGCCGATAAATTAGATTCAACAATTATCTACAGTCGTGATTTTAATTACGATTATTTTGGTTTTAAAACATTAGAACGTTCTTATTTATTAAAGTTAAACGGAAACATTGTTGAACGTCCACAACAAATGTTAATGCGTGTTGCGATAGGTATTCACAAAGAAGATATTGACGAGGCAATTGCTACATACGAATTGATGAGTAAAAAATATTTTACCCATGCAACACCAACATTATTTAACTCAGGTACGCCAAAACCACAAATGTCATCTTGTTTCTTGCTACAAATGCAAGACGATAGTATTGATGGAATTTATGATACTTTAAAACAGACAGCTAAAATTTCACAATCTGCAGGAGGTATAGGTTTATCTATTCACAATATCCGTGCTACGGGAAGTTATATTGCAGGTACTAACGGAACATCAAATGGTATTGTACCAATGTTACGTGTATTTAACGATACAGCACGTTATGTAGATCAAGGAGGAGGAAAACGTAAAGGTTCTTTTGCAATGTATTTAGAGCCTTGGCATGCAGATATTTTTGACTTTTTAGACCTGAAGAAAAACCACGGTAAAGAAGAAATGCGTGCGCGTGATTTATTCTATGCAATGTGGATTTCAGACTTATTCATGAAGCGTGTGCAAGAAGATGCTGACTGGACGTTAATGTGTCCACATGAGTGCCCTCATTTATACGACACGTATGGTGAAGAGTTTGAGCGTTTGTATACAAGTTATGAAGCTGCTGGGAAAGGAAGAAAAACTATTAAAGCACGTGATTTATGGGAGAAAATCTTAGAATCACAAATAGAAACAGGTACTCCGTACATGTTGTATAAAGATGCAGCAAACCGTAAGTCAAATCAAAAGAATTTAGGAACGATTCGTTCTTCAAATTTATGTACTGAGATTATGGAGTATACTGCTGAAGATGAAGTAGCAGTATGTAATTTAGCATCAATAGCAATACCAATGTTTGTTGCAGAAGATGAAAACGGAAATAAGTTCTTCGATCATCAAAAGTTATTTAAAGTAACGAAAAAAGTAATCCGTAATTTAGATACAGTAATTGATCGTAACTATTATCCTGTAAAAGAAGCAGAAAACTCTAATTTCCGTCACCGTCCAGTAGGATTAGGAATTCAAGGGTTAGCTGATGCTTTTATTATGTTACGTTTACCGTTTACTTCAGAAGAAGCGAAGAAGCTTAACCAAGAAATTTTTGAGACATTATATTTTGCAGCTGTAACCTCATCAATGGAAGTTGCTAAAACAAAAGGGGCCTATTCAACTTATGAAGGTTCCCCAATGTCACAAGGAGAATTCCAGCACAATATGTGGGGAATTAAAGATGAAGAATTGAGTGGCCGTTGGGATTGGGAAAAATTACGTAAAAATGTCAAAAAACACGGAGTCCGTAACTCACTATTAGTAGCACCAATGCCTACAGCATCTACTTCTCAAATTTTAGGAAACAATGAAGCTTTTGAACCATATACTTCTAATATCTACACACGTAGAGTATTATCAGGAGAGTTTATCGTAGTAAATAAACATTTATTAGAAGATTTAGTAGAGTTAGGTTTATGGGATAATGATATGAAGGAAGATATTATGCGTGCCAACGGATCAATTCAACATATTGATGCTATTCCACAAAACTTAAAAGATTTATACAAAACCGTTTGGGAAATGAGTATGAAAGATATTATCGATATGGCACGTCATAGAGGATACTTTATCGATCAATCTCAATCGTTAAACTTATTTATGCAAGATCCTGATTATGCGAAGTTAACCTCAATGCACTTCTACGCATGGAAATCTGGATTAAAAACAGGAATGTATTATTTACGTACCAAATCTGCTGTAAATGCGAAGCAGTTTACGTTAAATATAGAAAAGAAGGAAGAAGACAAGCCAATGAGTACAGATGAATTCAAAGCGATGGTTGAAGCTTCTAAAAATGCAGAAGGACCAGACGATTGTTTAATGTGTGGATCTTAAAAATTAGTTTTAATTATTTATTAAAAACTGCTTAGCGCAATCGAAGCAAAATTAAAAGTGATAAAGAGAAGTCGAAAGGCTTCTCTTTTTAAAGAGAATTTTTTGATAGAGTATAAATAAAAAATTAACATAAAAAAAGCGATACTGGAAATATCGCTCTTGGTAAATATTTAATTTTTTCCTTTGGACGGGAATAAAAAATTATAATAGTAAAAAGGATTTTGAGACTAACTCATCTCCCTCTTTGTTTTTTCAAACTTACAAAACAGGATTCTTTTCGCCAAGTTATTTTTCTAAAACTTATTATAGTTTAAGTCAAGCTTTATGACCTTGATTTTAGACTAAGTAACTGACTTATTAACAAAAAATAAACATAACAATAAGTCAAAAAAATAACATAAAGATGATATATAAAATATCTATAAACCCTTTAATTGATTTTTCTAAAGGAACAGAAGCAAAAAAGAGAAGAGTAATTCGTGATCAAAAGAACCCTTCTGTAATTAAAGTTGGCTGGTATCAAACACCAAGAGCCTGTATTAAAAAATCTATTTCTCAAAATGGTAATAATGAGGAAATTATTAAAGGTTTGGCTAGGTTAAAAGATAAAGTAGTTGAAAAACCTAGACAAATTCAAAATAAAGATGTTTCAATGGAAGCAATGAGAAGATATTTGAATATTGAATTACCTGAGATTTTAAAGAATCATAATTTAAATATAATAAAAAAAAGAAGTGTAAAATCTACTTGGATAAATGATGTCGAAATTATAGTTTCTCCAGACGTAGTTTTTACTTTAGATTATGATGGAGTTAAATATATAGGTGGTGTAAAAGTTCATTTATCAAAAGGAAATATTTTTGATTTAAATGAATCAAAAATGGTTGCTACAATTCTGAATAAACATATTTCGGAAATTGCACCTAAGTACAATGCTATTCCTTTACCAGAAATATGTTTATCTATAGATGTATTTGGACAAAGAATAGTCTCTTCTGCAAAGAAACCTGAGAAAATTTTAAAAGAGGTTGAAAAAATTTGTTTTGAGATCAAACAGGTTTGGAATGTAGCTTAGAAAAATTAAATATATATAGCAGTATAAGAAAAGAGAAGTCTTTCAACTTCTCTTTTTTTGTATTTTCGACAAAATTTTATTTACGAATGATGAACTGGGAACAACTCCTTTCTTTAAAACGTTTTGGTGATACCCAAAAACGTGAACGTGCAAAACAAGATGAAACTCGTTTAGGTTTTGAGGTAGATTTTGATAGAATTATATTTTCATCGGCTTTTCGTAGCTTACAAGATAAAACACAAGTAATTCCATTATCAAAAACCGATTTTGTCCATACACGTTTAACGCATAGTTTAGAAGTATCAGTTGTAGGGCGTACGTTGGGACGAAGAGTAGGTAAAGAATTACTAGAGCGCCACCCAAAATTAAAAGAACTAGGATACACTTTTAATGATTTTGGAGCGATTGTAGCCGCGGCATCAGTAATGCACGATATTGGGAATCCACCATTCGGACATTCAGGAGAGAAAGCCATTGGAGAATATTTTAAAACAGGAAAAGGACTTCAGTATAAAGACCAATTAACCGATTTAGAATATCAAGATTTAATAGATTTTGAAGGAAATGCCAACGGGTTTAAAATCCTAACAGAAAATAGAGAAGGAATTCAAGGAGGTTTACGTTTGTCATATGCAACACTAGGAGCTTTTTTAAAGTACCCTAAAGAGAGTTTGCCGAAGAAGCCTACTAAGCATATAGTAGATAAGAAATATGGCTTTTTTCAATCAGAAAAAGATGCTTTTTTAGATGTTGTGCAAGATTTAGGATTATTGAAAAAAGAATCTGAAGGTGTTTCTTATTATCGTCACCCATTAGCATACTTAGTTGAAGCAGCTGATGATATTTGTTATACAATTATCGATTTTGAAGATGGAATCAATCTAGGTTTAATTGAAGAAGATTATGCCTTAGAATATATGATTAAGTTGGTAAAAGATACGATTGATAGTAAAAAATACCATTCATTACAGCATACTAAAGATCGTGTAAGTTATTTACGTGCCTTAGCCATAGGAGTATTAATTAATGAAGCAGTAGCCATCTTTTTAGATAATGAAAAAGCTATTTTAAATGGAACCTTTGATAAAGGGTTATTAGATAAATGTAAATATGAAGCTCAGATTAATGATATTATTAAATTAAGTGTTGATAAAATTTACAGAAGTAAAGAGGTTGTTGAAAAAGAAGTTGCAGGATATAAAATCATAGCAGATCTTCTAGATGTTTTTGTAACTGCTTTAAATAATAAATTTGATGATAAACAATCTAATTATGATAAGCTAGTACTTAATCTAATTCCACAGGAATATCAACAAGATAAAGAAAGCTTATATGATAGAATTATGCAAATTTCAAGCTATGTTGCAGGTTTATCTGATGGATATGCTATTCGTTTACATAGAAAAATAATGGGAAATATTAGTTAAGTATATATACTAATAAGATAAAAAACGACGCTATTTAGCGTCGTTTTTTATCTTATTTTTTTAAATATTTTTCTGCTGTTTTTTCAAGTTCATCATACCAGTTTTGGCCGAACTTTCTAATTAAAGCTTGTTTTACAAATTTGTATACAGGAACTTGTAATTCTTTACCTAAAGAACAAGCATCGTCGCAAATTTCCCATTTGTGGTAGTTTACGGCAGCAAATTCACTATAATCCTTTACACGAACAGGATACAAATGGCAAGAAACGGGTTTTTTCCAATCTACAATACCTTGGTTATATGCTTCTTCAATGGCACATAAGGCAGTGCCTTTATCATCAAAAATAACATAAGCACAATCGGCATCATTAATTAAAGGAGTTTCCAGTTCACCAAAATCACTAGTAATCCAAGTACCTTGTTTTTCAATAGCTTCAATTCCTTCTTTTCGTAAAAAAGGTTTAATTTTTGGGTATATTTCTTCTAAAATTATTGTTTCCTCTTTTTCAAGGGGTGCTCCCGCATCGCCATCTATACAACAAGCCCCTTTACATGCAGATAAGTTACAAACAAACTCTTTTTCTATAAGGTCTTCTGAAACGATGGTTTTTCCTAATTGAAACATAAAATGTCTTTAATATTGGGAAGTTTATATTAACTTCTTGTAAATTTAAATGCAAAAATACTAGATTGTAACATTACTTATATAATTTTGCACGCGAAAATATAGCAACTATGGACTTTAACTTCAAAGAAATCTTCACAGCCTTTATGGTATTATTTGCGGTAATTGATATTGTTGGAAACATTCCTATCATTATTGATTTACGTAAAAAAGTAGGACACATTCAATCAGAAAAAGCTTCTGTAATAGCAGGATTTATTATGATTCTGTTTTTATTCTTAGGACAGAGACTATTAAATTTAATAGGTATAGATGTACACTCATTTGCAGTGGCAGGTGCTTTTATCTTGTTTTTCCTAGCATTAGAAATGATATTAGGAATTACTCTTTATAAAGAAGATGATGAGGAAGCATTAAGTGCAACTGTTTTTCCTTTAGCTTTCCCATTAATAGCAGGTCCTGGTAGCTTAACAACACTACTTTCATTACGTGCAGAGTTTAACCTTGAAAATATTATTGTAGCCGTTTTATTAAATGTAATTGTAATTTATATTGTGTTAAAAACGTCCAGAAAAATTGAAAAAGTAATTGGACCAAACGGAATAAAAATTATAAGAAAAATATTTGGTGTAATCTTGTTAGCTATTGCAGTTAAATTATTTGCGGCTAACTTTAAAATGTTAGTAGCTTAACTATGGTTTTTGATGTACTTATTGTTGGAGGAGGAGTATCAGGTATGCAATGCGCTTTAGTTTTAGGTTCTGCACTTACTAAAGAATATGCAAAAGGAAAAACAGTTGGAATTATAATGCATCAGCGTTCTTCTCACCTACAAGATGCTCTCTTTAATAATGTTCTAGGCTTAGCTCCAGAAACTTTAGGAAAAGATATTCTAGAAAGCGGTAGAAATCAGTTAAAAAATTTATACCCAGAAGTATTTCAAATTGAAAATGAAAAAGTGATAGCTGTTTTGGATGATGAAAATGGATATAAGATAATCACTAATAAAAATGAATATTACAGTAAAAAAGTTGTTATAGCCCTAAACTATTCAAAACCTTTTGAAATAGCTGGTTTAGAACAATATGTAGAGCGTCATATTAGAGCAAATGCTATGAAAGATAGAATTCAGTTACGTAATTTCAACCACTTAATAAAAGAAGGGTTATATGTTTGCGGAACCTTAGCTGGGTGGAGAAGTCAGTTTGCAATTGCAGCAGGAAGTGGAGCAAGTGTAGCGACAGATATTTTAACAGTATGGAATGATAATGTACCTACCAAAGTGCATGATAAACATAAAAAAGACTAATTATTTAAGATAGAATCATGAAGAAAATAATAGGAATAATAACAATTTTAATGTTGTTTATTAATTGTGGAGGAAGTGATAGTGATGTTGTACCAACAGAAGATAAAGTAGTAGCTGTTGATGATTCCTTTGAAGCTGAAGAAAATAAAGAGAATGTATTAGCTAGTTTTTTAGAGAATGATACTTATACTTCAGGAAATGTAAAAGTAACGTTAGAGACTAGTTCTGCAAGAAATGGAACTATAGTTAAGAGCAATAATGCTTTTATATACACGCCAGCACAAGATTTTGTAGGTACAGATTCTTTTAAGTATACTATTTGCAGTACAATTACGCCAAGTAATTGTTCTACTGCAACGGTAATCATTAATGTAAATTCTTCAGCCAATGGTAATCCAGGAAGTTTTAATATCCCTTCTGAATTATCAGAATATTATAAAGATGTAGACTTTACCTTAACAGGAAGTTCTTTAAAAGATGTTTTAGCTACTGAAATTATTAATAGTCATACTACCTTCTTAGATTATACGCCAGATGTTTGGAATGTATTAAAACAATCAGACTTAGACCCTAACGATAATAGCAAAGTAGTTTTAATTTATGGTCATGACGATACAGATGGTAATTATGTAACAGATAGAACTCGTAGTAAAGATGCCAATGGAGGGAATACAGGAGATTGGAATAGAGAGCATGTATACCCTAAGTCATTAGGAAATCCAAATTTAGGAACTTCAGGTCCAGGGGCAGATGCGCATCATTTAAGGCCTTCAGATGTAACTTTTAATTCTCAAAGAGGGAATAAATTATTTGCTGCAGGTACAGGGAATGCCGGAGACGTTTCAGGGAACTGGTACCCTGGTAATGAATGGAAAGGAGATGTTGCTCGTATGATGATGTACATGTACTTGCGATATGGAGATAGATGTTTACCAAAGAATGTAGCTGTGGGTTCTGTTACAGCTTCTGATAGTAATATGGTTACTTTATTGTTACAGTGGAATGCTGAAGATCCTGTATCTGATATAGAGATACAACGTAACAACGCAGTTGCTAATGCGCAAGGAAACAGAAATCCGTTTATTGATAATCCTTATTTAGCTACGGTTATTTGGAATGGTGATGCAGCTGAAAATACTTGGGAGTAGTCCCAATAACCTATTGATTCTTAATTTTTAAAAGAGTCAATAGGTTATTTTTATAAGTTCTACCAATAGGAATTTTGATGTTTTCTACATAAAGAAAAGTTCCTGTATATTTTTCAATCTTTTCTAAATTTACAATATATGATTTGTGTATTTGTACAAATTTGTTTGAATTTAGAGTTTCCTTCCAGTTTTTTAATGAATCTATAATCGTCAATTTTTTTGATGAGGTGATAAAATGCACATAGTTTCGATCAGATTCTAAGTATAAAATATCGGCTAGATATACTTTATGTATAATTTTATCTATATTCAAATAAGTAGCTTCTTTTTCTGAAGTTTTTGATTTTAATAATTGACTTTCTACTTTACTAATTGCTTTTAAAAAGCGATCAAAAGAAAAGGGTTTTACCAAATAATCAACAATTGTTTCTAACTCAAAACTATTTACTGCATAATCAGGGTATGCAGTTGTAATAACTATTTTAGGAGGGTTTTTAACTGTTTTTATAAAGTCTAATCCAGAAATATCAGGTAAATTAATATCTAGAAAAATAACATCAACAGTATTGTTTTTCAGAAACTCATTAGCTTGTATGGCTGTTTGAAAAGCATGTACAATTTCAGTATCTGGAATTTTACCGATATACTTTTTCAAAATAGCTTGCGCAGGCAACTCATCTTCAATAATTATACATTTCATAATTGATCTATTTTCAGTTCTATAGTAAAAACATCTCCTTTTTGATGAATGTAAAGAGAATGATTATCTGGATAAATTAATAGCAATCTCTTTTTTAAGTTTTCTAAGCCAATGGCTTTGGTATTTTTATTTGTGTTTATATTGAATTGATTACTACTTATTAAATGTAATTGATGGTTAGTAACGTTGATAAAAATACCAATCTTACTATGTGCAATGCTATGTTTAAAAGCATTTTCAATAATGGTAATTAAAAGGAGTGGAGCAATTTGGTATTGATTACTATCAGTTTTATAATGGTAATCAATTTCTTTCACTCCTTCAGTTCGAATTTTTTGAAAATCGATATAGTTTTGTATGAAAAGTAGTTCTTTTTCAAGAGAAACCTTTTCAGAAATTGTCTCATATAAGACATGTTTAAGGTTTTCTGAGAGTTTTAAGATTAAATTGGGGGTTTGATTAGGTTTGTCAATAGAATACGCGTAAATCGTGTTTAAATTATTTAAGAGTACATGCGGATTTATTTGTGATTTTAAAAATTTCAACTCCATTTCTGTTCGTTCTTGGGTTGTTTGTGCTAATTTTTCTTGTCCGTCTAAAAACTTAAACAACATCCATATAAAAGAGAAAAATAATAGAGGTACTAGAGTTTGCCATAAATAATCGCTTAAACATTTCATAATGGAACATCCACAACGTGCAAAAACATTACAGTATAGTTGAGTTGCTAAAACTGAAATAAGGACAAAAGCAATTCCGTATAACACATACCATTTCTTTTTAACGAATAGCGGTAACAATAGTTGATTGTTAGTATACACGATAATGATAAGAATAAAAAAGTACTGTAAAAAAGGGTTTTCTGCCCAGTAATATTGGGTAAATACAAAAAGTGAGATAAAGATAAATAAAGCCCAAAAAAGTAGGTGGATTAAAATTTCAGCGCTATGTTTTTTTAAAAGGCTCATTGTGTATTTCAAAGTAAACAAAATATAAGCTGTAATCAAAGTAGAAAGTACTAACGACGTTTTTCTTTGTATCAATAACATGTTATAAGTTGTTTGTACATGTTTTATAGTAGTGTATACGATTAGTTTTTTTATGGGGAGATATTAAGATACATTCGAAGAAATAAAATATTTATTACTAACTAAAAAATATTAAAAATGAGAAATACTGTATTATGTGTAATTGTAGGATTAATGGCAATTATGGCAAACGCTCAAGAGTTTCAATTTGAAACAGCATCAATCGATTACGGAAAAATTAAACAAGGCGCTGATGGGGTTCGTGTGTTTGAGTTTACAAATATTGGTACTGAACCGTTGATTATAAAAGATATTAAATCCACTTGTGGGTGTACAGTTCCTAAAAAACCAGAAAAACCAATTATGCCAGGTGAAAAAGGGCAAATAGAAGTATTATATGATACAAGAAGAGTAGGAGGGTTTTCAAAAGCCATTACGATTATATCGAATGCTAAAGCATCTAGAAAAATGTTAAAAATAAAAGGGCATGTTGAAAAAGAGAAAGAAAAAGATAGAGTTTAATAATTTAAAAGCCTGAGTTTATAAGCTCAGGCTTTTTATCTCTAATTGGAGATATGATTGATTTAGTAATAGATAGCCCCCCCGGATTACCATATTGTAATCATCGGAGACAAATGTATATGCTTTTCATTTCTTTAAATTTAAAAAAGGCATAAGTGTGTAAATATTAAGTATAAAAGAAGGTATAAAAAAACCGAAGCATTAGCCTCGGTTTTTTTATGTATAGGTGTCTTATTTTATCCTTTAAAGCTAGCTTTTAAGAACTCTGAGTTCATACGAGCAATGTTTTCTAAAGAAATTCCTTTCGGGCATTCAATTTCACAAGCTCCAGTATTAGTACAGTTACCAAAACCTTCTAAATCCATTTGAGCAACCATGTTTTTAACACGCTCAGTCGCTTCAACCTGTCCTTGAGGTAATAAAGCATATTGAGATACTTTTGCTCCAACAAATAACATGGCAGATGAGTTTTTACAAGTAGCAACACAAGCACCACAACCAATACATGTGGCAGCATCCATTGCTTTATCAGCATTTTCTTTAGGAACCAAGATAGCATTGGCATCTGTGGTGTTTCCTGATGTGTTTACTGAAATATAACCGCCTGCTTGTTGAATTCTTTCAAAAGAACCTCTATCAACCACTAAATCTTTAATTACTGGAAAAGCAGCAGCTCTAAATGGTTCAATTGTAATAGTATCTCCATCGTTAAACATACGCATGTGCAACTGACATGTAGTTACTCCACGATCTGGTCCGTGTGCTTCACCATTAATGTACATAGAACACATACCGCAAATTCCTTCACGACAGTCGTGGTCAAATGCTACAGGCTCTTCACCAGCATTAACTAATTGTTCGTTTAATACGTCCATCATTTCTAAGAAAGACATATGCTCGGAAATATCGGTCACCTTATATTCGACCATTTTCCCTTTATCGTTCGCTCCTTTTTGTCTCCAAATTTTTAGCGTAAGATTCATGTTACTCATATCTCTTTTCTTATTTGTATGAACGTTGTTTTAGTTCAATATCGTTAAACTCTAATTTTTCTTTGTGTAATACAGCATCAGCTGGTTCTCCTTTATACTCCCAAGCAGAAACGTAAGCAAAGTTTGCATCATCACGTTTTGCTTCTCCTTTTTGAGGTCCGTCTAATTCAACAGACTCTTCTCTAAAGTGTCCTCCACAAGACTCAGTTCTGTTTAAGGCATCTTTAGCAAATAACTCTCCTAACTCTAAGAAATCAGCAACTCTTCCTGCTTTTTCTAATTCTGGGTTCATTTCATTTGCACCTCCGGGAACTGTTACATTCTTCCAGAAATCTTCACGTAACGCTTTAATTTCAGCCATCGCTTCTTTTAAACCTTGTTCGTTACGTGCCATTCCACATTTTTCCCACATAATTTTTCCTAATTTCTTGTGGTAGTAATCTACAGAATGCTCTCCTTTATTGTTAATGAAGAAATCAATACGATCTTTAACCGCTTTTTCAGCTTCTTCAAATTCTTTAGTTTCAGTTGAAATTTTACCTGTACGGATATCGTTAGATAAATAATCACCAATTGTGTAAGGTAACACAAAGTATCCGTCAGCCAAACCTTGCATTAATGCAGAAGCTCCTAAACGGTTAGCACCGTGATCAGAGAAGTTTGCTTCACCAATAGCATAACAACCATCAATAGTAGTCATTAAGTTATAATCTACCCAAATTCCACCCATGGTGTAGTGAGTTGCAGGATAAATCATCATTGGTGTTTTGTATGGATTGTCATCTACAATCTTTTCATACATTTGGAATAAGTTCCCGTACTTAGCTTCTACTATTTTTTCACCTTCAGCAATAATTTTCTCTTGTGAAGGGTTTTTAATTCCATGTAATTTACATTGCTCTTTACCATAACGCTCAATAGCTGATTTAAAATCTAAGTAAACAGCTTCACCAGTAGCATTTACACCATAACCAGCATCACAACGCTCTTTTGCAGCACGAGAAGCCACATCTCGAGGTACTAAGTTACCAAAGGCAGGATATCTTCTTTCTAAGTAGTAATCTCTATCTTCTTCAGCAATTTGAGTTGGTTTTAATTTTCCTTCTCTAATAGCTAATACATCTTCCATTTTCTTAGGAACCCAAATACGTCCGTCGTTACGTAACGACTCTGACATTAGGGTTAGTTTAGACTGATAGTCTCCCGAACGAGGAATACAAGTTGGGTGAATTTGCGTGTAACAAGGATTCGCAAAGAATGCTCCTTTTTTGTGAACTTTCCAAGCAGCTGTAGCGTTAGATCCCATTGCGTTGGTTGATAAGAAATATACATTTCCATATCCACCAGAAGCAATTACTACTGCATGTGCAGAGTGACGCTCAATTTCACCAGTAACTAGGTTACGAGCAATAATACCACGAGCTTTTCCATCAACAATTACCAAATCTAACATTTCATGGCGATTGAACATTTCAATCTTACCACGAGCAATTTGACGGTTCATTGCCGAATACGCTCCTAATAATAACTGCTGACCAGTTTGACCTTTCGCGTAGAAGGTACGAGATACTAATACTCCACCAAACGAACGGTTATCTAATTGACCACCATAATCACGTGCAAAAGGAACTCCTTGTGCCACACATTGGTCAATAATATTAGCAGAAACCTCAGCTAAACGATAAACGTTTGCTTCACGAGAACGGTAATCTCCACCTTTTACTGTATCATAAAATAAACGGTAAAAAGAATCACCATCACCTTGATAGTTTTTTGCTGCGTTAATACCACCTTGTGCTGCAATAGAGTGTGCACGACGAGGTGAATCTTGGTAAGCAAAAGCTTTAACGTTGTATCCTAATTCTGCTAACGTTGCAGAAGCAGAACCACCCGCTAAACCAGTACCCACTACAATAACGTCAATTAAACGTTTGTTAGCAGGGTTTACCAAGTCAATTTTATCTTTATAAGTTGTCCATTTATCTTTTAATGGACCTTTTGGAATTTTTGAATCTAAAGTTGCCATACTTGTTGCGTATTAGTGATTGAAATGATGAAATAATGCAATAATTACGAATCCTAACGGAATTAAGATTGCGTAAAGCTTACCAAAAGTTTTCAATCCTTTAGTATATTTATTATTTGCTCCCACAGATTGGAAAGCAGAATTAAATCCGTGTAATAAATGTAATGCTAAGAAAACAAAAGCAATTACATAAGCACCTACTCTAAGTGGATTTACAAATTTGTGTTGTAATTCTTCAAAATATCTTAACCCACTTTCTGAGTTGTATGGGTCTATTAAACCAGACATATCACCTTGAATGAATTTGGTGTTGATTTCTGGAAACCAAAAATCGATAAAGTGTAAAACAATAAACGCTAAAATAGCGGCTCCACTATAAATCATGTTTCTACTCATCCAAGTAGAGTTCGCAGCTCCGTTATTTTTAGCATAACTTACTTTACGTGCACTGTTGTTTTTCATTTCTAAGATGAATCCCATTACAAAGTGAAAAACAACACCAAAAATTAAGATTGGTTGCATTACATACTGTACCAAACCGTTAGTTCCCATAAAGTGCGACAATTTGTTAAATGTTGCTCCATTATCTGGAAAAATTGAGGTGATGTTAATTGCAAAATGTTGTAATAAGAAAAACATCAGGAAGAATGCCGAAAGTGCCATGGCAAACTTTCTTCCGATAGAAGATTTTAGTAATCCGCTCATTATTTTGTTGATTGATTAAATAATAGCACAAATTTAAGAGGATGACAGTACTTGAACAAACTTTACGAATTGTTTTCTTAAATATTTAGAATGGGTTTAAATAGTGAATTAAGAAAACAGTTTTTTTGATATTTGTAGAGGAAAAAATGAGAGTGAATTTAAGCTTTTTTTGATGTATGGGGTTTCAAAAACCATATTTTCTGAATGTTAAATTGACTCTTGGTTTTAAATATTCAGGATTTTCGGGTAGGCTGTGTTCGTAGTATTCTTGACAATCTTTTTCCATAACTAATAAACTTCCATGCTCCAGAAGTATCTTGTTTTCAATCATCGTTTTATTTTCTCGAAGATAAAACATACGTTCTTCACCTAAACTAACTGAAGGAATAATATCAGTGTTTCCAAAAGCCATTTTATCTGAATGATAATCAATGCCAGAATTTCCATTGGGATAATAAATGCATACACAAGTTTTAAATTCTTGTCCAGTGTGTTCTTCAATTTGCTTTTTTAAAGGAAGCATATATTTTGGCCATATCATAGTGTTTCCCCAAGCTGATTTTTGAAAAACATTTTTCTCCATTAAATCAGAGTCAATAAACATTAATTTACCAAAGTTGTATTTAATTACCTCATCAGATGAAAGTCTCATTTCCATCATATTTGTAAGTTCAGACAGGCTTGTTAATTGCTGAAATAGATTTGTAGCATCTTTTTCAGGTAAAAATTTAGAGCTGTAACTGATAACATTGTTAAGACTAGTTGACATTTTATATTGTTAGTTGATGGTGAAGTTTAGTATTGATGCCAATTCCTCAGGTTTTTCAAGCGGAATCATATGACCGCAATTTTTAATCATTATGCATGTTCCTTTTTCAGATTTGTTGACAAACTCTTTAAGTTTTTTGAGATTTACAAGTGCATCATTTTCGGCAGCAATAAAAAATATAGGAGTGTTTAAGGATAAAACTTTTTGTGAAATATCTAACCGAGTTGAAGTTGCTCTTAATTGACGAAGTAGCACATCTTTTCCTAAATCGGCATCCATTTTTTTAATAACAGAAATAATTTCGGAATTACGGTGATTATCTGGGTGTAAAAACTGTTGAATTCTTGCTTGAGATATTCCTTTGTAGGTGTGCTTTTCTAAAAAGTCAATAGTGCTTTTTCGTAATTGAATTTCCGACTCATTCAACCCATCAGTATTGGCAGCAACTATAACTAATTTTTTTACTTTTTCAGGATGATGGGTTGCAAAGTTCATAGCAGAAAACCCACCTAAAGAAAAACCAATGATAGTGGCTGGTTCTTTAATATGATTTAGTATCATTTGATTAATTTCCTCAAAAGAATTAGCAGGAATAATATCAATATGTACTGGAAGTATGTTTTTTAGTTTAGGAAAAACATATTGCCATAAATCTACCGTACACATGGTGCCTGAAATTACATATACTTTTTGCATTTATCTATTATAATTAGAACTAACTAAACATTTGTTATTCTTCCACTTGCCGATTAATGTTTTTTTAGGAATCACCTCGTTATTACAAGTCAGAAAATTACCGTTTTTATCTTTTTTAATAATTTTTAATTTTCCTTGATGAATGGCGTTGATTACTCTGTAGATCAATCCATTTTTAGGAAGGGTACCACCTTTTTTGGAAAGTGTTAAACCAACTTCGTTGTTAAATAAATCCATTTCTGAAGAAATTTGATCAGGAATAACACCATCTTCTAACTTTCGCTCTTTGTATGTTTTGTAGTTGTCTTTTTCGTGAGCTTTACCAAGTGAACGAGCTGCATTTTTTCCAATTTGTTGTCGTAATAAAGCCATCCAAAAAGTATGACGAAAAGCATCTACTTGTCCGCCTGCATGATCGCCATCTAGTAAGGGAGAAACTCTTAGAGAGTCACTTACTCTTGATGCTTCACGTGAAACAATAAAAGCTTTTTTTGCTTTAAAAGGATGGAGTAGTACCCATGTTTTTTGAGCTCCTTGTAGTTTTTTAAATTGTTGCCAGTTGGATTGGGCAGTGGTGTAAAAAGGGAGTAAAAGAACTAAAAAAAGCAGTTTTTTAAGCATAAAAATTAATTTTTACTGCTAATTTGCTCTTCTAATTCAACAATTTTACTTTCTAAATCGTGTAATCTATCATAAACATCAACAGGTTCAGGCATTTGTTTAGAGGCGAACATAGTTACATACCAAACTTCCATAATTTCCTCAGCATTTATGGTATAAGTAGGGTAGTTACCATCTTTATTATCACTTTTTAAAATAAGTTTACCTCTTTCTTCTATTCTATTAATTACACGTTTTAAAACAATACCATCATTCTTACTTACAATTACATATACACGACCATCTTTAATATCATGTAAATTTTCAACATATTTTCCAAAAACTAAATCTCCATCAAAAAAAGTACGCACCATAGAGTTTCCTTGTACTTCAAAACAACGAAAGGTACCATTATTAAGATGAGGCATATTAAAAGAAGGAAGTTGTTCTATGTAATTTGAATCTCCATAACCATTTAAATAACCAGCTCTTGCTTGTATAGGAACATAAACTACATTTTCATTACCCGAAGAATTCACAGAAACAACCTGAGGGACTCCAGAATATGTTTGAATATTTGTAGGTTCTGTTTTTAGCATTATATCACTTTTTCCAAATAAATAATCAGGATTAATGTTAAATTCATTAATAATAGAAGTAAGAACATCGTAACCAGGTTTTGTTTTTTTTCTACTACCGTCAGATTGAGGTCTCCCATTAATAATACTATCTATAGTGGTTCCAGTAACACCTATTTTTTTTGAAAAAGAAAAGTTATTTAAGTTAAAAGCATCTCTAATTGCTGCTATTTTTTCGGAAATTCCCATAACATTTTATGTTTTTACATATTGCAAAAATAATTAAACTTTTGTTTGTTTAAATATGTAATATGTTTTATATTTGCCTCGTTAATGAATTGCTAATATACAAAAAAATTGTAATAATCAAACATTTGTGTGGTTTTAGCGATTGTGTTTTTAAGATTTCAACTTGATTTTCTTCACTTTTTTGAAATCTATACTCGTTTATTCAAACATTTTTTTGAATAAAACAAAAATCAAGAAAAAAGAACTGTTAGAAAAGCAACTAAACAGGGCTCTTTTTGAGCTTGATTAAAAAATTAATTAAATTTTATAAAAATGAGTAAAAAACCAATCAAATCAAACCTATTTAGGTTTGTAACATTACGTAGTCCACAATTAATTGAAGACAAAGAAACTGGATTTGTTTCCTTTCCAGAAGAAAAAAAAGCAGAAAGTTTAGCTTTTCAAGCAGTACAAGGAGCGACCACAGACGAAGAAAGGAAAACAGCATTAAAAGGGGCTTACAGTACAAGTTTTACTCCGATAAATAGTAGGCTTGAAATTAAAAACTTACATCCAGAGTTGTATCAGTTTTCTGGGTGGTTAATGCGCAACAAGAATGTGCTATCGTATGCTAGTATTGAAGCTAATTTGAATGCAGCACAAGAACTTACTATAAACGAAGAGTTTGTGTTATGGGAAAATTTATTTCATCAAACAATTGACAAAGAGTTAGTTGCTGTAAGAGAAGCTTTGATACAAGTATTAGTAGCAAATAAGTTCTTAAAAGTGTTTCGTGCTTTTACGAATAGTTTTACGGAAGGTACAGAAGGGGAAATTGTTTTTACTGAAGAAAATGAAAAAGAATTTCTGCGTTTAGCGAATGCAAGTGTTATTGTACCTAAAGAGGTGATTATTGCTGCGCAAAATGAGTTTTCTTATACAGAACCCGTTATTTCAAAAAGCTCACAAGACTATATGCAATCTCAATTAGAGGTAGCTTTAGCAAAAGACAGAATTCAATTACACGAAGCTGTATTAAAAGATTTAGACTACGCAGAAACGCTATATAGAAAGGCTGAGACAACACGTTACAAAACAGAACTCAAAGCTTACGACGCCACTATTGATCAATTACAAGAAGAGGCAATTCCTGAAATTCAAACAGTATTTTATGCAGACACAGGTTCTACAAGACAAATAAAAACGTATCCAGACTTACAATTGCCAAAGTTTGAGTTTGAAAGCGCTTTAGAGATTGATAGGGATGTAGCGACAACAAACTTATCTACAGAAACATTAAACATAATAAACTCTGATAGTTTAAGTGTATATGATACTTTTGATGAAGTAAAACCTATTTTAAGAGATCGAATTAAGAAGGATTATCAGTTAGTGTACGATGATACTCCTCAAGAGGCTCAAAAAGTGAGTGTAGGAGATACTACAGTAACGCTAAGCGCTATGAGAGGAACACAGTTGTATTCGTATTCAGGAAATATAAAACCAGCTGTTTTACTAGATAGGTTTGTGATGTCTATGAGTATAAATGTAGGGTATGCCAATGCATTTGTAAAAAGTGCAAGCTACCAATTACAAGATGCGCTTGGAAATATAATTACAGGAAGTGATGTAAGAAAACTATCAAGTACTGATAATTTATTAAACTTACAGTTTTTCTCTGGTGGAGAAGTTTTTACATTGGGAGAGAATACTTTTTCGGGAGAGGTAACATTAAGTAATGATGTTAAGATACAGTTTAGTTCATCAATATATATTACAGGGAATTCACCAAGTTTTGAGGATATATATGATCCTATTAAGTTAGGAGAGTTAGAGCGTTTTGGTGTGTATTCAGGAATTGGAACCAAAGTTATAGAAGGAAGTGAAACTGCTACAGATGAAAATACAGCGATAGATGCTGAAAATACTGTATTGTATGGAGTTTCTCAATTGGGAATTGCTGATTTTAGACGTGTGGAGCAAGAGGTGTGTTGTTATGTACCAGGTGAGGTGTCGCACATTGAAAACATCATGGCACGCGAATATAAAGAGCGTTCTACTAGAGATTTAAGAGTTTCAGAAACAACAACGGAAACAGCAACAGAAAAAGAAGTAGAAAACCTAACGGATACGACTTCTACTGAGCGCAATGAATTACAAAGTGAAGCGTCTTCTATTGTAAATAGCGATAGTGCTACTAGTTTTGGAGCGAATGCAAGTGTAAGTGGTGGTGGGAGTATTGGTCCAAAGTATAGTTTTGGTACAAACTTTAATTCCTCTTCTTCAAACTCAGTATCAAATTCTAATTTACAAGCACAAACGTATGCACAGGAAGTTACAGAAAGGGCTTTAGAGCGCGTGGTTCAAAAAATTAGTACCAAACGTACGTCTCGCATGTTACGTGAGTTTGAAGAGAATAATACTCATGGATTTGATAACCGTAAAGGAGATAAACATGTTACAGGAGTGTATCGTTGGGTAGATAAGATTTATAAGAATAAGTTGATAAATTATGGTAAGCGCTTAATGTATGAATTTGCCTTACCAGAACCTGCAAAGTTTTATATTGATTCATATTTAAAAAACAATAATGGAGACGAAAAGACAACAGAAGGGCTAATTATTCCTAAAAAACCAGTACACCCTAGTAAGTTGTCTAAAAAGATTGAAAAATCTTCTGATTTGAATGAAGGTAATTATGCTAATATTTTATCTCAATATGGAGTTGATTATATTGATTATCCTGAAAATGAGATTAATATAATGAAATCTTATAAGTTAGATTTTCAAGACTTAAAGGGCCAAGAAGGAAGTGTTATTGCTGATGAAATTGAAATTTCAGAAAATTATATTACAGAATCTTTTGAGGTGGTAGGTAATTTATACTCCCATGATTCAGGTAAAATTGGAGGGAGACTTCGTATAGCAGTAGGTAATACTATTCAGGAAAATGAAGTAAAAGGAGATACGAAATTCTCGTTTAAATCAGACGATAGTTTTTCAAGAGCAAAAAACTTATTAGCAGTTTCTGCCTCAAGCTTTGATTCATTAACGGGAAATTTTAACGTTGTTGTCAAGTGTATTAGAACAGAAGAAGCGTTAAAAAAATGGCAAAATGAAGCTTATAAAGCCATTGTGGAAGCATACAATGAACAAGTGTTAGCATATAATGACTTTATACAGTCTCAAAATCAAGAAAACAAACCTAATGAAAAGAAAAAAGAGTTGAGTTCTCAAATCAATCGTAGTATCGAAAAACGTGAGCTAAAACGTATTGCCGTAAGTTTAATGAAGCATAAAAATGTAGAGTTTGCTCGAGATAACTACGATGGTGAAAGTTCTAAAAACATTACAAGGACACCAGAATTCCAAACCCATGCTGAAACGGTTAAGTTTTTTGAACAAGCTTTTGATTGGGAGATTATGGCATATACTTTTTACCCATACTTTTATGCAGACAAAGGTGATTGGGATGCTAATTTTGAATATAACGAAGGTAGCGACCCTATTTTCCAAGCTTTTTTACAAAGTGGTATGGCAAGAGCTGTAGTACCAGTGCGTCCTGGTTTTGAAGAAATGGTAAACTGGTATATGAAAACTGGTGAAATTTGGAATGGTCAAGGTATGGTTACCGATATGGACGATGATTTATATGTTTCTGTTGCCGAAGAAATGCAAACTATTGAAGGTGAAGTAGAAGGTACTTGGGAAACTCGTGTACCAACAACCTTAACCGTGTTACAAGCAGATTCTGTAGTATTGAACGAAGGAGGTTTGCCGTGTAATCCAGACTGTGAAGGTCAAGGCTTATTTGATGTAAGTACTTATAAGATAGGACAGGGACCTGATGGTGTAGATTACGATATTGTAGGCGAGACCAACAATGTAGCATAAGTGCAGTAAAAATGTTTGTTAAACAAACATTTTTCTATACACACAGTCACAAACCTCACCCTATATTTTTTTACGTCATTGCGAAAAAAATGAAGCAATCTATGTATCAAGAGTTTTAAACTTAAAGGATTGCCAAGTATAGCTCGTAATAACACTTCTCTTCTCTTTGCTTTAAAAGAGAAGAGCAGGGTGAGGTTTGTTTTTTATTAATCATAAAAAACAAAAAAATATGCATGCTCATGAATATGGAAGCAAACATTTTAAACACAAAACCAATTTTAAAGATTTGGTGGTGTTTTCAGATGTTCAGCAACAAAAAATAAAAGAAACCGCAGTTCCAAGTCCCAATATATATGTAGAAATAGAAAAAGGAGTAAAAACTGCAAATAAATGGTTACTACATTTTAATAGTCGATTGTCTGGTGAATATGGAGATTTTTTTCTAGAAAATAATTCGCCTTATGGGCAAATTAATAAACTGCAATATGAAGAAAATGATGAAAACTTTGCATTTATTCAAAATACCATTGTTGATTTTCAAAACGGAACATTGCCTTATTATAAAATTAATGAAAAGTTTTATATCCAACTTGATAATAGTATCGATTTAGAGGAGGTAATTGTAAATGCAACCCCTTCACCAACTACCAGAGATGTTAAAAGTATCCAATATGAAGCTTTTACAACTGTATTTATTTCTGAAGATGGAGCGCAATTATTACAAGCTTATGAAGCGATACAAAATGTAAGTGCACACGAGGTAGTTATTTTTATTGAACGCAGTTCAGGAAGTAACCTTTTCGGAACAGTGTTTAGAATAAAAAAAGGGAAAAATGTAAATTCTCTTATAGAAACGAACAGAATTCGCATAGCGAAAATTGTTAGAGCTTATGGAGTAGATGTATTTACGAACGAGCTAAGTAAAATGCTTGAGCAAGAACTTAAAAAATCAACAGAGAGCGATTTTTATTTGGTATTGAAAAAAGGAGGGCAAATAGTACGTTGGGGAGCGGATGTTACCTTAAGTAATTTGTCTAAATTCTTAAAAAGCTCAGGCGAAGAAATAGGTAAGTTACAGTTAAGTGAAAACTATTGGAAAACAACGGTAGACGGAAAAGAGAACTCAAAATACAATCCGTTATTACCAAAACTTAATATTAATGAGAGTTTTTCTTCCGAAGAATTGGCAAATTCAATTTATAAAAATTATGTAGTTCCCATTGAAGCCCCTATTGTAACGTTTGCAGAGCGATTTAATAAACATTGGTTGTTTAAAGAGCTTATGCCTTTTAAAAGTGAACGTATTACTAAATTATTTAAGCACATACCAGGTATACTTAAAGAGTTTTTAGATGGCGTAAAAGAAAACGCACAAAACACCTACAATTTTATTAACGGATTGTTAGTAGGGATTATTAATAGTATTATTGATTTCTTTAAATCTATCTTTGATATTTTAGCTATTTTGGTAGATGTTTTAAATGGCGTTATCCAAACAGGAAAGTTCTTTGAAAAACCAGGTCATTACCTACGTTTATTAGCAGAAGGTTTTGAAAACCTTATCGATTTAGTACTCAATACCTTCACGTTAACAAACCTAAAAGCATGGATGCAGTTTTTAATAGAAATGCCTATAACTACTGCTAAACTATTAATAGGTTTATTTGCTAAGGCATCCAATACAAAAATCACGATAGATCCAGGTGCTTTAGGGTATTATATAGGGTTTTTAGTTGGTTTTATAGCTTCGGAAGTAGTACAGTTTATTGCTACTGGAGGAACAGCGAATATAGCCAAAGCAACCAAAGCAGTATTAAAATCGTATCAAGAGTTAGCGAATGTAGTAGCTAAAAAAGTGGTAAAAACAGCAGAAATAACAGTAGATGTAGTTTTAGCTGCGATTAGAAAGCTTAAAGAATTTGCTAAAAACTTTGCGAAACATTTAGATAATCTTAAAAAATGGATTGGAGAGTTTATAGAGAAGCTTGCGAGTAAAGTAAACCAATTATTTAAAGGCTTCGAAGCAGTTTTAGAATTGTTGTATGATTTAGGAGTTGTTATTTTTGAGAAGCTAGATCCTAACACAGGAAAAGTTTTAGTAAGCCCTGACGGAGTTATTTACACTGTTAAGCAAGGAGATAAAACCATTTTAGAAGGGACTGAAGATGCTATTCGGAAATTTGCTCAGAAGATTGATGAAATTCGTTCTAGTGGAGGGAATATTCGAAAAAAGACTCAGAGTTATTTAGATGAGTTGGCTGATAGTTTGAATGTAAAGCATAAAAACTTTCTTGAAACCAATGGTTTAAGGATTGAAAAACCGACAAGAGCTAGAAATAACCTTCAACTTTTGGATAAAAATGGTGATGTTTATTTTTATGGAAAGCCAGAGGAGGTAGATGAATATATTCGATTAACAACTAGAACTAATGCAGAAAAAATTGCAGATTATAAAAAAGTAATTGAATATTTTGATTCGAGTACTGCTAAATACAGGAGAGAAAAAATTTGGGATAATGGTGATGCTTTGAAGTTTAGTGAACACAATACCCCTCCTTTAAGTGTTGATTTTAAACACACACCTCAATTTCTTTATGGGAAAAAGAATGGAAAACCAGGAGTTGTTAAAATTAAATTAACGGGAAATGATTTAATTGATTTTAAAATGGCTTTTAAAAAAGCAGGCATATCAGATGACTTGGCTAAAAACCTTAAGGAAGATTATGTTTGGCATCATTTGGATGATTTTAACCCTGTTACTGGTGAATGTTCTATGCAATTGATTAACAGGAAAGTACATGAGTTTTCTTGTCCGCATATTGGAGGAGGTGGACTCTACAAAGCCTTTATGGGTATAGGGTACCCTAATAGAAAAATTAATTTTAGTTTATAAAAAAGATGAAAAAAATAACATTAAATAATAGTAAGAATTCTTTAACGAATTTAGAGATTGAGAATTTCGAGAAGAAAAATAATTTTACTTTTCCTGTATCTTATAAAAAGTTTTTATTAATAGGAAATGGAGGAGTACCAAAAGAAAACATTTTTTGGGATGGGGAAATAGAGAGTGATGTATCATTTTTTTACTCACTTATATATGGAAGTAATAATATTGAAAGTGTTTTAGAAAATCTTCACAGAGAAGATGCTTTACCTAAGACATTTTTCCCGTTTGCAAGTACTGGAGGAGGAAGTATATATGCTTTTTCAATGAGAGAAGATAGTTTTGAGGAGGTCTATTTGTTTCATTTTGATGGTTCAGAACCTTTAAAGTTGTGTAACACATTTAAAGAATTTATAAATAACCTTGAAGAAGATGAATAAAGAGTGAATTATCTCAAAACCGCCTAAAATTTTAGGCGGTTTTTTCTTTTTATAAAAGGCTATAGAAAATTTCAGAGAACATTTCTAAATTAAAACATAATGCAAAATATTTGTAATTTGTTTTGTTTTTAATTGTAATATGTTGTATATTTGTCTTGCTTTTCTAACAGTTCATTGTTATTTATTAATCTTTAATGTAAGCAGAAACGAAAAAAAGTTATGATTAACCCCTTTCAGGTCTAGAAAAAGAAAAAGAATCAACAACTTACAAGTTTTGTCTGCAAGCGCTTTAAAAAAATTAAACATTTGTATGAATAATTTAATATCAGTAGCGTTATCGCAATACGGAGTCAAAGAGGTGAAAGGCTCAAAAGATCATCCTCAAATTGTAAACTATTTTACTTCATTAGGTTTTGATGGAGGGAAGTTTAAAGATGAAACCGCTTGGTGCAGTGCCTTTGCAAATTGGGTAGCCAAAAAAGCAGGTTATGAACACACAAACCAGCTAACTGCACGCAGTTGGTTGTCGGTAGGAGACTCTACTACAAATCCAGAACCAGGAGATGTGGTGGTTTTATGGAGAGAAAATCCTAGTAGCTGGAAAGGACATGTTGGGTTCTTAATTAAAGAAACCAGACGATATGTGTATCTATTAGGAGGTAATCAAGGAAATAGTGTAAGTATTAAAGCATATCCTAAAAACAGGGTATTAGACTTTAGAAAACTAAAAAAGAATGGATAAATTTTCGCATTTCATTTTTTGGTTGCTTGCTTTATTGTCGCCTTTAAATGGAGTGTTAACTACCATGATGTTACTAATAGTAGTTGATTTTATTACAGGAGCCTATGCTTCTTTAAAATTACAAATACCTATAAAAAGCGAACGAATTGGACATACCATTTCTAAGTTTGTTATTTATAACTTGGTAATTATATCAGCTTATTTTTTAGAAAAACACATTGTAAATGAAGTTCCTTTTTTAAAAATAATAGCAGGATTTATAGCTATTACCGAAACAAAGTCAATTTTAGAAAACTACAACAAAATTTATGGAGTAAACCCCTTTAAAGCATTGCACAGTTTGTTAAAACAAGCGGGTATGCAAGGTACCTTAGAGCAAACAACCGAAAAACAAAAAAACAACGACAAAGAAAAAGTTTAGTCGCTAACACTTTTTTTAGCGACTCTTTTTTATCAAAAACAATTTAAAAACGATAAAAAAGAACAAAAATGAAACAAAACAAAGAAACATTAAAACAATTTTTTGAAACAGGCGACAAGCCAACCCAACAACAATATTCCGATTTAATTGATAGCTATATCGATGCCAAACAACCCGAAGGAGAACCCAACCGAAGGTTTGTAATTGACGAAACAGGAGAGGTAAGTGTAACTTCTGAACAGCAAGTTCCAACTTACCAAGCAGGAACTAATATTATGATTGATGAAACAGATCCTTTACAGCCAGTGATTAATGCAGCTCCTAGAGTTAATATTACTGAAGGTGTATTTACACCTAGTTTTTTTGCTACAGGATCTTCATTTTCAGTACAACAAGTAAAAGGTGAGTATTATACTATTGGAGACCGTGTTTTTGTTGATATAATATTATCAGGCGTAACGTCTGATGGTCAAGCTACTTATGGAGAAGTATATATTGCACCTAACATTGATGGTTTTCCTATTGGTGTATCTGTCTCAGGAACCGTTTATAATATACAAGCTCATGAGAATTATGGTTGTTATGTAAGACATGATTTAGGAAGAGTAAATATTAAAGATAGGGTTTGGGATAATGAAACGTTATACATAAACTTCTCATATACATCAAAGGAGATATTAAGCTAATTGTATTAAAAATTAATATTTGAAATAATTACAAAGTCTAGCCCCTAACAAAAACAGTTTTTAGTGGCTCTTTTTTATCAAAAAAACTTAAAAACGATAAAAAAGAACAAAAATGAAACAAAACAAAGAAACCTTAAAACAATTTTTTGAAACAGGCGATAAGCCTACACAACAACAATATGCCGATTTAATTGATAGTTATATAGATGCCAAACAACCCGAAGGAGAAGCCAACCGCAGATTTGTCATTGATGAAACAGGAGAGGTTAGTATTGCTTCTGAGCAACAAGCACCTGAATATACATTATCTCCCATTTCTGGAACTAACACCGTTGATTTATTAAAAGATGGCGTAAGCGTTTCACAAATTGACTTAACGCCTTATTTAGATAATATAAATTTAGCACGATTGGTAAGTGGAGAAGTACAAGGAAACAACCTTATTGTTAAAAGAGATGATGATAGTGCTTTTAGTATTGATATATCTTCATTAGTGGGGACTATTGGAACAGAGCTGTCAGTCATTGAAACGACTTATGATGACTTATTAAATTTAATATCAACAAATAGTTTAGTACCAGATCAAGAATACTCTTTTGATTTTAAAAATATCTATAAACAGATTGATACAGATGTTATTAAGCAAGATTCACCTGTTGAAAAACTAGTCGTAAAAGCAGAAACTAATAATACTTTATTTTCTACAGCAAGAAGTTTAACCTATGTAAATGATAAAGTTGAATATGATGTATCTACTGTAACATTTGATGGAGTAGATGAGGCAAACAGTCCTGTAACAAATATAGCTAACCAAGGAACTATTTTGAATAGGATTGACAAGGAGTTAGAAATTGAAACTCCTTACGATTTTAGAACAGAAAAATTTGTAAGATATAAAGGTTCAATACCTGTATATGATTCATCAATTAGTTATCCTAGATATAGTTTGGCAAAAGCTCCAGAAGATTTGAGTTATATGAGAGTAGCTTATAAAAATGATAATTCTTCTGCAGGTGACAATATAAATAACCTGTTTTATTGGAATAGGCAACCTTTTGGTACTACAACTACTTTTTTTGAAGACTATAATTACACAAAAACTAAAGCTTACATGAATATTGTTATTGATGTAAACGACTCACAAGAGTATTTAACTTTTTCTAATACAGCAATTCCTACAAAAGAACAAGCTTGTAAGGTAAAGCTTCATAATAGAAATATAGTGATTAAAGGTAAAGCTTTTGATTGTGAGATAAAGTATGTTAATTCAGAATATAATGAAGGAGTTACTATAACCAATTGTACAGAAGTTAGACTGATGGTAGGTAGAAATGAAACAAACTCTTCAGCAGCACCTGGTACTGTTTTTTTAGGAAGTATAACAGAGATGCAAAAAAAGTTGGTGAATATAAGTGGAAATACAGTAGTTTTTAACTTAAGTAATTTAGAGATTCTTAATGGAGAAAAAGAATTAAGTAAGGGGATTGATAGTGCACCTGACTTGTTTATATCTTATGGTTACATTAGTAGTATAAACAACTCAATATTTCTTAAAAGTGATAACGCGAGCAATAGAGTTAGAATAATAGGGACTATTGTTAGAAGAAGTTTAAGTGGAATATTTAAAGGAGACATTGAATTTTGTTACTTTATTAATAACGTAAGAAGAACAACATTTAATAATACGGTAAACGGATTCACTTGTTTTGCTGAATTATATAATGTAATTTTTAATGGAAAAATAAATTCTTTTAAACTCCAGTTTGATGAAAGTACATACGTTCCCATTAGTGAGTCTTACACTAATTTAGTTACATTTAAAGAATGTATATTTAATACATCTATAAATGACTTTGAAATAATTTACCCTAAGAATAAGGTAAGCTTTTGGGGTGCGAAGTTTAATATAAAAGAATTAACAGGTAGGTTAAATATACCTTCAGTAAGTGCGTACAGTGGAGATAAATATAATTATAACTTTAATTTTACTAATTATTATAAGCAACCAGATGATAGTATAGATTTATACTATCAAGATATTGATGCTTCAGGAGTTGCAAGAATGGTTAAATTTATTCCTCAATTGGTTTGATAGAGAGAATAACCAAAAACTAAAGTCTAACCCCTAACAATCGTTTTTAGTGGTTCTTTTTCCTGTTAATTTTTAGTGTTTGGTGTCATTTCGACGAGATATGAGGAGAAATCTCATCTTTAAGAGATTTTTCGTCACTCATTCTTCGCTCTTTGAACTGACAAACATTTTTCTAATACCAGTTATAATTTCAAGTTGTAAAAGGTATAAACCCTAAAACAAAATAGCATGAATTTTTTTAATCATAAAACCGACAGGTTATTATTGGGTGTCATTATAGTGCTGTTATTTATCAATCTTTTTACTAAGAGATATCAAAAAACAAACCCACAAACCCCAAAAATAACCGTAGTAAAAGACACCGTTTGGCAAACCAAAATAGATACGTTTAAGGTACAAACCATTAAATACCAAAAAGTGTATGTCCATAAAAATGATGTCACCAAGATTGTAAAAGACACCATTTTTATCAAAGACACTAACGATTATGTAGCCGCAAAAATATACCGAGATACTTTAAAGAATGCCGATATAGAAATTTATAACTACGATTTGGTAAAAGGAAAATTGTTAGATAGTCAGTTATCGTATAAACTCAAAGTACCCCGAGAAATAACTATTACCAAAACGATTGAGCATCCAAAAACCTACAGAAGTGGCTTGTATCTCTTTACCGAAATAGGAGGAAATCCACAAACTTTTGACAACCTAAGTTTCGGGTTGCAATACAACAGAAAAGGAAAATGGTTTGCTAGTTACCGATTAAATATCAATCAGCTCAATCAACCTACGCATAATATTGGAGTAGGCTACCGATTGTTGAATTAAAAGAATTAACTTTCAACTATAGAGGTTTAAAATTCGTCTTAAAACCCGAATCATCAATTATTCGGGTTTTAAAGCGAATTTTAAGTTTTAAAAACTTGTCAGCTCTCTCTATTTTTTTCGACAAACAATAAAACTATGTATAAATGGCGGTACAAGATATTCAAAACTACTCCTATCAAAATATTTTTTCGTTGCAAACAGTTCAGTTTGAAGAATCATGTGTAGTAAACTCACCACAGCAAATAAATCAATACAAAGTATTTTGGATAAAAGAAGGAACAGGTAAGTATAATATCGATTTTAAAAGTTACTCTTTTGAAGATGGAGTATTATTTTTTTTATCACCAGGACAAGTATTTTCAGTAGATTCCGAAAAAATTAAAGAAGCCTATCAACTTAGTTTTACAAGAGATTTTTATTGTATTCAAACACACGATGCAGAGGTATCATGTAATGGAGTATTGTTTAATAATATATATGAAACACCTTTTGTAGTACCTTCAGAAAAAGAAACGCAAAAATTAGATTTTATTCTTCAAAACCTAAAAGAAGAGTTTGAGTTAGAAGAAACAGCCCAATACGATATGCTACAATCGCTTTTAAAACAGTTTATTGTATATTCAGTACGAATAAAAAAAGAAAAAGATGTTGTAAAAGAGAGTGTAGAAACCAAGCTTTTTAAAGATTTTAGCCTATTGGTAGAGCAAAATTTTAAAAAGATACACCGAGTTACAGGATATGCTTATCGGTTAGGCTTATCACCAAAATCACTAACAAAACACCTTCAAAAAATAGGAACGGAAACTCCAAGCGACTTTATAAAAAACAGAATTATTACCGAAGCAAAAAGACTGTTGTTGTATACAGATGATTCTATTAAACAAGTTGCTTTTGATTTAGGATTTAATGATCCTGCGTACTTTTCTCGGTTTTTTACCAAAGCTACAGGGCAATCGCCAAAACAATTTAAAAGAAGCTATAGCTTATAAAAGAAAAAACCACGCAACGCGTGGTAAACTACACAACTAATAAAGTTTTTTGTTACACTAATACAAACAACCTTTTCGACGCCTTAAAAGTACTACTATAAACGTGTTGTTACGTTACCTGTATTTTACGAAACCATGAATTAAAAGCTAGTTTTTTGTAAGAAAAATGTTAGCAAAAATAGCTTGTCCAAGTTTTAAGAACCTTTGTCCATTTTTTAAGGCTTATTTCTGTCGCACCTTTGTATCAGAATTCAAAAACAACGAATTATGAGAACAGAAATTAACCAATGCCCTAATTGTTGGGGATATCAAGAATACGATGAGCAGTTTCCTGAAAGAGAATTATGTAACTGTGAAAAAACAAACTAAAAAGACAACTTTAAAATAGTAAAATTATGAGCACAAGAATTGAAACTTTAAACCCAGAAACCACAACAGGAAAATCAAAAGAATTGTTTGATGCAGTTCAAAATAAGTTAGGATTTATTCCAAACCTAATTAAAGTAATGGGAAATTCACCAGCACTTTTACAAAGCTATCTAAGCTTGGGAGAATTAAATGGAAGCGGGAATTTTTCAAACAAATTTAGAGAGCAATTAGCATTAGTTATAGCAGAAGAAAATGAATGTAACTATTGTTTATCAGCACACACGGCAATAGGAAAAAACAATGGCTTGTCAGAGGAAGAAATTGAACAAAACCGACAAGCAGAGGCTTCTGATGCTAAAACCAAAGCAGGCTTAAAATTTGCACAAAGTGTTACAAAAAACAAAGGAAATGTAAGTTCAGTAGAAATAGCTGAGGTAAAAGCAGCTGGGTATAACGACGGAGATATTTTAGAAATTGTATTAAATGTTGTAGCCAACACCTTAACAAACTATGTAAATCATATAGCAGAAACTGAAGTTGATTTTCCAAAAGTAGAAGCAGGAAAATTCACACAAAGTGCATAAAAAACGAATAGCTCTTGTGGCCTTATTTACAAAGTGTAGTTACGGGGTTTTAGGTTACAGAGCTATTCATCTATAAAAAGTAAAATCATAAAAATCAATAAAAATGAAAAAAGTAGTAGCTATTTTAGTATTATTAGTAGGGTTTGCATTTACAGCAAATGCACAAAAAGCAAAAACCATTTCTTTAGAGCAAACAAAAGGAAAATTCACTCAAAAATCGTTAACACTTTCAGAAGGAACTTATGTTTTTGAAATTTCAAACAAGAATGTAGGACACGATGTAGGGTTTGTATTAGCACCAAAAGGAAAAACAGAAGAAAAGCATCATATAAAAAACGCGTATGTAACTTCTTTAGTAAAAAACAACAGTAAGTCAAGCTCTAAAAAAGTAACTTTAACAAAAGGGGAGTACGTGTACTTTTGTCCGCTTAATCCAACACCTCAATATACTTTAACAGTAGAGTAGTGTTTTAATAATTGATTAATAATAAAAAACCCGTTTTTACGGGTTTTTTAATTCAATTTTACAAATCTACTTCCAAGTCCATCGTAGTTATTGTCAGAAATTTCTAAAGTATTTGGTTTTATGAACCTAATAATTCCTGAGAGGACAATTCCTGAAAATTGCTGATCGTTGGAAAGTTGTATAAAACGTTCTTGTTTATTTGAATAAATTGCCTTTTTCATTTCTAGGGTGTATGTACCTTTTGAAATGAGGGAGTCATTTTTTGATATAGAAAACTGATTGTTTTTCAACAAGGTTAATTGTACGTTTTTGTTGAGTGTTTCGGGAGTTTTATGAATATGGTTTCCAAAACCACCATCAGTATTGGTCCAATTCCATGTTCCGACCAAATCGGAATTATCAATCTTGTTTATTTGAGTTGAAGCACAAGAAATCAATGCAAAAGCGAATATATAAAGTAGGGTTTTCATAGTAAAGGATTTTTGTTCACTCTTTTATTTTTTGTTCTCTTCCAATTAGGAAATATAAAAAAGCACCAAAAAAGTTAGCTAATAAAACAACGAGAATCCAGACAATTTTATTGTTTCCTTTAAATTTACTTTTTAAAATATCAATAAGCGCAATTATTGTTGGAATAATTCCAAGTAAAACAATTAAGATTAAAATTAGTTGCCATACTCCAACCATTTCTATATAGGTAGTCATCATAATGATTTTTAAACGCTAAAAGTAGTAAAATAAAAACGCCATTAAAACTCCTTTTAATAGAAATTTTAATAACGCTTTTAAAATATGGAAAATGATACTATTTATTCATAATATCTTCTATTTCGTCTGCTTCAATAGGTATGTTGCGCATTAAGTTGAATGGCTCACCTGTTTCTTGAATAACTACATCATCTTCTAAACGAATACCAAAACCTTCATCAGGAATATAAATACCAGGTTCAACTGTAAATACTTGGTTTGCTTGCATTGGTTCATGTAACAATCCGTAGTCATGCGTATCTAAGCCCATGTGGTGAGAAGTACCGTGCATAAAGTATTTTTTGTATGCTGGCCAGTTAGGGTCTTCATTTTGCACATCAGCTTTGTCTAATAACCCTAAACCTAATAATTCCGAAGTCATTAATTTACCAACCTCAACATGGTACTCAGCCCAAAGAGTTCCTGGAACTAACATTTTTGTAGCGTCGTTTTTTACACGGTTAACAGCATTGTATACCGCTTTTTGCCTGTCGGTAAAACGACCAGAAACAGGTATGGTACGAGTCATATCCGAAGAATAGTTAGCATATTCAGCTCCAACATCCATCAGTAATAAATCACCTGCTTTACATTGTTGGTTGTTTTCAATATAGTGCAATACGTTTGCATTGTTACCAGAAGCAATAATTGGGGTATAAGCGAATTTCTTAGAACGATTTCTGATGAACTCGTGAATGAATTCTGCTTCTATTTCATATTCCCAAACACCAGGTTTTACGAAGTCTAACACACGTCTGAATCCTTTTTCAGTAATGTCACAAGCCGTTTGAATTAAATCAATTTCGATTTGATCTTTTACCGAACGTAAACGTTGTAAAATTGGGTTACTTTTTGCTACTGAATGTGCAGGATATTTGTTTAATAACCATTTAGTAAAACGAGCTTCACGAGTTTCAGTTTCAACACTAGCACGGTAATGTTCGTTCGTGTTGATATAAACCGTATCAGCTAAAGCCATCATTTCAGCCAGTACTTTTTCTAAGTCTTGTAACCAGTATACGTTTTTAATACCGCTAGTCTCTAATGCTCTTTCTTTGGTTAGTTTTTCACCTTCCCATACAGCAATATGCTCGTTAGTTTCACGTAAAAATAGTACTTCACGTAGATTTTCTTTCGGACAATCAGGAAATAAAATTAATATACTTTCTTCTTGGTCAACACCACTTAAAAAGAAAATATCACGGTGTTGTTCAAAAGGTAACGTGCTATCGGCACTTACAGGATAAATATCGTTTGAGTTAAAAATAGCTAAACTACTAGGCTTCATTTGAGCCATGAAGTTTTTACGGTTTTTTATAAATAATTGACTGTTTATTGCGTCGTACTTCATAATGTTTCAATTAAATTGATAAGATTCCCTCAAAAATACGGAAAGAAACTATGCAAATATTAGCCATTTGGCGCTAATTTATGTTTTTTCGAATTCTACTCATATGGCGAGTAGAAATTCCTAAAAAAGAAGCTAAATAATGTAGTGGAACTTCTTGAAGTAGTTTAGGTTCGTTTACGAGTAGTTTTTTATAACGCTCTTCAGGAGTTAAAGTCAGTAAATCAATGCGGTAATCGTCAATCAAAAAAATTTGATGTTCGACTAAGTTGTAATAAAACTGATAAAAGGCCTTATTATGTTTCATTAAATGTTTAAAATCACTTATGTTAATAATCCAAAGCTTGCAGGCACTCAAAGCTTTAATGTTTTTAGGAGAAGGAGTTTGTTGTAAAAAACTTTTTAATGATGAGGTAAAACTATTTTTTAAAGCTAAATAAGTGGTCTTTTCTTCTCCAGAAACCGAAACAGCATGTTGTAAAATGCCACTTTCTATAAAACAAAAATAGGAACAAACGTTTCCTTTTTTAACAAAAAAATCATTTCTAGATAAGGAAAACTCTTTAAAACAGTCAATAATTTCTGGAATTAACATATTTAAGACTTCATTATTTATAATGTTTTGTATGTGCTGTGTAATAGCTTTTTTAGAAGCATCCATTTATGGAAATAAATTTTTAGCTTAAAAGTATAAAAAAGGATGCTTTTTACAGCATCCTTTGAAATAAATTGTATTGATAATTGATTTTAACTCAACTAATCTGGTATAGGCTTTTTATCTAATATTTTAATAACTTCTTTAGTTTTTCAAAGAATTAACATAGAAGTTTTTTAGTAATGAAACTTCAAAAAACTTAATAATTAAAGAAGTAAAATTGTTAACGAGATGTTTTGTTATTATTTTTCCTATTACGATTATTTCGTTTTCTAGGAGTATGTTTTTTAGTGTTTTCTGTTGACACTTTTTTCTTTGAATTAGAAGATGTTTTAAGTGTTTTTTTAGTCGGTTTGTTTCTAGATTGCTGCTTTGGTCGCTCAGTAGTTATTTCATTTTTTATAGTAGATAAATCAAAACCTTCTAATTCAGAAATAGCTATTTTTTGCCCTAATAACTTCTCAATACTTTTTAAATAAGCTTCTTCCTCTTGTGCGACCAAAGAAATTGCTTCGCCACTAGCACCAGCTCTTCCTGTTCTACCAATTCTGTGTACATAGTCTTCAGGAACATTGGGAAGTTCAAAATTAATAACGTGTGGTAATAATGGAATGTCTAATCCACGAGCAGCAATATCGGTAGCTACCAGTACTCTGATAGAATTATCTTTAAAGCCTTTTAGAGCTTTGGTTCTTGCTCCTTGACTTTTGTTACCATGTATAGCTGCTGCTGAAATTCCTCGTTTAATTAGTTTTTCAGTCAACCTATTAGCACCGTGCTTGGTTCGAGTAAAAATTAATACCTGGCTCCAGTTTCCTTTTGAAATTAACTGACCAACCAATTCTGTTTTCTTGCTCTTCGGAACTTTGTATAGTTTCTGATTTACTTTTTCGGCAGTTGTATTTTCAGGAGCTGTTTCAACTAAAACCGGGTTGTGTAAAATACCTTGTGCTAATTTTTTTATTTCTTTTGAAAAAGTTGCCGAAAACAATAAATTTTGACGTTTTTGTGGTAAAAAAGAGATGATTTTTTTAATATCTCGTAAAAACCCCATGTCTAACATTCTGTCGGCTTCATCTAAAACCAAAACATCTACACGTTTTAAAGAAAGTTGATTTTGTTCATGTAAATCAATTAATCTACCAGGAGTAGCTACTAAAATATCTATTCCTTTTTTAAGAGTAGCTATTTGAGAACTTGGTTTTACACCACCAAAAATAGCGGTAGATTTAATGTTTAAATGCGTGCTATATTCGCGCACATTATCATATACTTGAGCTGCTAATTCTCTTGTAGGAGTTAGCACTAATGCTTTAATTGGACGGTATTTCGGATTCTTTTTTTCTGATATGTTTTGTAAAATAGGCAAAGTAAACCCTGCTGTTTTACCGGTTCCAGTTTGTGCAGAGGCTAATACGTCTTTACCTTCTAAAATAACGGGAATTGCTTTTTCTTGAATAGGAGAGGGAGTTTCGTACCCTTTTTCGGTTACAGCTTTCACTAAAGCTTTTGATAAACCTAACGATGTAAATGTCATATATAATTCTTCAGTAGTATTTAAAGAAAATACTACTATGAGCCAGCAAAGGTACTGCTATTTTATTGGGGTTCGGCTATAAATAAAAAAAGCCTTACCTAAGATGCTTCTATATTAATATAACTGATTTAATGAGAGAACTAAAAACAACAATTAAGAAAAGTTGTTATGGTTTCCCTATGTGGAATAAAGCATCTCCCATATTAATGATTGGAAAATTATTTTTAGCAATGATATATCCATCGTAAGGTGATTTTACGGAAAAATTTGTTTCTCCATAGGTATCCATAATATACCCTAATATTTGTCCTTTTATTATTTGATTACCATTGTTAACAACAGAAGTAAATAAGCCAGCTACTTTAGCACGAACCCATTTATGTTTATTAATGTGTATTGAAGTAGTGTTTTTAGGTATTTCTATATTTTCACTTATCATTTTAAAATGTTTTAAAACACGAAGTGTTCCGTTAATACCTTGTTTAATAGCATGCTCTTCAAGCCGTAACGATTCTCCTCCTTCATAAACAATTACAGGAATATTATTTTTATAACATTGATTTCTAAAAGACTTCGGAATAAGTTTAGAGCCAAACATAAATGGAGCATTGAAAATATTGGCTAGTTGAACTCCTTTTTTATCTTCAGGAGTGTATCGTATTTGTGGGAAGTTATTTCGTTGTTCACCTCCCGTATGAAAATCAATAGCAAAATCTACATTATTGGTAATTTCTTTCATTAAATAATACGCCATTCTACTAGCTAAAGAACCCGTTTTTGAACCAGGGAAACTACGATTTACATCTTTACCATGCATGTCTCTCGACATATTTAAAAAGCCAAACACATTAAGTAAAGGAACCACGATAACACAACCTCGGTGAATTTTGTACGATTTATCAATTAACATTCTTCTGACTAATTCAATACTATTTACTTCATCTCCGTGTAGACCACCCTGTAGTAGAATAGTAGGACCTAATTGATTACCATTAAAAATATACACAGGAATTTCTATTAGAGTACCTGTAGGTAACCTATCAATTGGAATCTTAATTAATTTAGATTCGCCTAAACCAATTTTTTGTCCACGAATTTCTATGATTTCGTTTTTAAAATTTTGTTCGAACATTTTCTTCTAAAAATTTAATAATAACTTTAGCAATATTGTCTTTGGTGTAGGATTCAATTCCTTGTAAGCCAGGAGTTGAGTTGACTTCAATTAATAGAGGTCCTCTTTTTGATCGAATCATATCAACGCCAGCAATAGGAAGTTCTAAGTGTTGAGCTGCTTTAATAGCTATTTCTTCTTCTTCGGGAGTTAATGTAACCTTGTGTCCGCTACCTCCTTTATGAATGTTAGAACGAAAGTCCCCCTCGAGCCCTTTACGTTTCATAGAAGATACCACTTTGCCATTTACAATAAAAGCACGAATATCTTCACTGTTACTTTCCTGAATAAATTCTTGTAGTAAAATACTGGTATTTGTTCCGTGCATAGTATCAATAATAGACATCGCAGATTTTTTGCTTTCAGCTAAAATTACTCCAGAGCCATGTGTTCCTTCTTGTAGCTTAATAATTACAGGAGAACCACCTAATAAATCTATTTGCTCACCAATATTTTCAGCGTCAACAGAAAAAACAGTCTGCGGAATAGGAAGTCCATTTCTACTCATTATTTGTAAAGTACGAGCTTTGTTCTGTGCATCAACAATACCTAAATAACTAGCAGTACTATATACTCCGTTCATTTCAAACTCTTTTACAACTGTTGTTCCATGTTTCATGGCTGAAACACCTATTCGAGGAATAATAACATCAGGAATATCAATAATATTTTTACCGTTGTATAGAATAGCAGGTTTACCATCGCCAAGTTTTATAAAACATTTTAAATGGTTTATAATTTCAACTTTATGTCCACGACGACTTGCCTCTTTATATATTCTTTGTGTTGAATAAATCTGGTCACTAACAGAAAGAATAAAAATAGTCATAACCTAAAAATTTTGAGGTTAAACAAAGCTACTAATTTTTTTGTTTGACAAGAACTTCAAAAAGAAGTCTCTCAATATTCTGTTAATTTTTTTGAAATAGTTTTTGCTTACAGTATTTTCACTTCTTCTAAACCAAATTATAATGAGAACCTTAGCCAAAGCTTTAATAGCTTTATTTCCGTTTACAGTAGCTGCACAGCAACCTACATCTGCAGAGAAAATACAACAAGCTTTACAACAAAAAGAAGCATTAACTTTAACTTCTACAGTAAAAAATATTCCCTTTAAAAATATAGGACCTACAGTGATGAGTGGGCGTGTAGTGGATATTGATGTAAACCCAGCAAATACTACAGAGTTTTATGTAGGTTATGCTTCAGGAGGAGTATGGCATACTGATAATAACGGAACAACTTTTACTCCAATTCTAGACAACTCTCCTACACAAAATGTAGGCGATATTGCTGTAGATTGGAAAAATAGAACAATTTGGGTTGGTACAGGAGAAAATAATTCTTCTCGATCATCGTATGCAGGAATCGGAATTTTAAAATCTACCGATAAAGGTAAAACTTGGACAAACGTTGGGTTACTCGATTCACATCATATTGGACGAATTTTAATCAATCCAAAAAATCCTGATGAAGTAATAGTAGGTTCTATAGGACATTTATATTCATCAAACAATGAAAGAGGAATTTTTAAAACTACAGATGGAGGAAAAACCTGGATAAAAACCTTGTTTATTGATGAAAATACTGGAATTATAGATATTCAACCTGTACCAAATAACTTCAATATTTTATATGCTGCTGCTTGGGAGCGTGAACGTAAAGCATGGAATTTTGATGGAGATGGAAAAAATTCTGCAATTTATAAATCGACAGATGCAGGAAATACTTGGACTAAAATTTCTGATAATAATGGTTTCCCTAATGGAGATGGAGTAGGAAGAATTGGTTTAGCAGTATATGATCAAAACACGGTATATGCTTTTCACGATAGTCAATTCCGAAGAAAAAAAGATGCTGCTAAGAAAGAGAAGGGAGCAGGAGCCTTAACAAAAGAGGAGCTTGCATCAATTTCGGCAGATGAACTTTTGAATATGAAAGACAAAAAATTGAATTCATATATCAAAATGAATGGTCTTCAAGAAAAATATCGTGCGGAAAATATTAAGCAAATCATTCGCTCAAGTCCGGGAGAAATGAAGCCAAGTGATTTAATTGATTATTTAAAAGATGCAAATGCAGCGTTATTTGATACTCCAGTAATAGGAGCGGAGGTTTTTAAGACTACTGATGGAGGAAAAACATGGAAAAAAACACATGAAGGGCATTTAGATGATTTATACTATTCGTATGGGTATTATTTTGGAGAAATTCGTGTTGATCCGCAAGACAAAAATGGAATCTATGTATTAGGAGTACCAATTTTAAAGTCGAAAGATGGTGGAAAAACATTTACATCTATTAGTAAAGAAAATGTACATGCAGACCATCAGGCGCTATGGGTAAACCCTAAAAAACAAGGACACTTAATTGATGGAAACGACGGAGGGCTAAATATTTCATACGATGATGGTGAGAGCTGGATTAAATTAAACCAACCAGCAGTTGGACAGTTTTATACCGTATATGCGGATAATCAAGAAGTGTACAAGGTATATGGAGGATTACAAGACAACGGAGTTTGGGTAGGAAACCACAATGCAAAAATTGACAAAAGCTGGCATCAAACAGGACAAAATCCTTACGAAAGTTTAATGGGAGGTGACGGAATGCAGGTTGCTGTTGATGACAGAAATCCGAATATAGTGTACACAGGCTATCAGTTTGGAAACTATTATCGAATTGATAGAGCAACAGGAAAGCAAACCTATATTCAGCCGAAACCAAAAAAAGATAAACCAGCATATCGATTCAATTGGCAAACTCCTATTCAGTTGTCAAAACACAATCAAGATATTTTATATTTAGGAGGAAATAAGTTACACCGTTCTTTAAATAAAGGTGATGATTGGGAAGAAATTTCTGGAGATTTAACCAAAGGAGAAAAGGAAGGAAATGTAGCTTACGGAACATTAACTACTATTTCTGAAAGTCCATTTCAATTTGGATTAATCTACGTAGGTTCTGATGATGGATTGGTACAAGTAACTAAAAACGGAGGAGGAAATTGGGAGAAAATCTCTAATTCTTTACCCCAAAATTTATGGGTAAGTCGTGTAATAGCTTCAAAGTATAAGAAAGAGCGTGTATATGTTACGTTAAACGGATATCGTTTTGATGATTTTACACCGTATGTATACATGTCTGATGACTATGGAAAAACATGGAAAAATATAAGTAGTAATATTCCAGCTTCTGCGGTAAATGTGATTAAGGAAGATCCTAAAAAAGAGAATGTCCTATACTTAGGAACTGACAACGGATTGTATGTTTCTTTCAATCAAGGTTCAACATGGGAAGCTTTTAGCAACGGATTGCCAAATGTTGCAGTACACGATTTAGTAATTCAACCTAAAGCAAAACATTTATTAGTAGGAACACATGGGCGTAGTTTGTACAAAGCGAATATTACTTCTTTACAAGAATTTGATAACAAAGAAGCTATTTTCAGTATTAAGGATATTAAGAAAAGAAAATCTTGGGGTAGTTCTTGGAGTAAATGGTTAGAACCAAATACACCAAAAATCACAATTCCTTTTTATGTAACTACAAATAAAGAAGTTGTGCTAGAAATATATTCGGGTAAAGTTTTGGTAAATACTATAAAGGCTAAAGCAACAAAAGGATTTAATGAAGTAGTGTATGATGTTTCTTTTTCTGAAAAAGGAAGAAAAAAGTACTTAAAGAAAAACAAAGAAGCTAAGGTAAAAAAAGCAAAGAATAACAAGTATTATTTACCTAAAGGGAAATATAAAGTAACAGTGGGTGAGTTAAGTCAAACATTTGAAGTTCTTTAACAAAGAGATTATAAAAGAGAAAAACAAAACTGTTTTTCTCTTTTTTTGAAATAAAATTTACACAACTTAATAAAGAAACATTACTATTTTTGCGGTATGGGAATAATACGTGTAAACGACATTCGTGTTTTTACAAATCACGGATGCTTAGATGAAGAAGCAAGAATCGGTTCGGAATATAGAGTTGATATTGAAGTAAAAGCTGATTTACAAACATCTGCAAAAACAGATAATTTGGTTGATACGGTAGATTATGTGCATTTGAATAAAATTGTAAAAGAAGAGATGGCAATTCGTTCTAAATTACTAGAGCATGTTGCTCAACGAATTTTAAGTAGAATTTTTAAAGAAATACAACTTGTTGATGAAGCGGAGGTTAGCGTAGCAAAAATTAACCCACCCATTGGAGGAAATGTTGCTGAGGTTGCAATTGTTTTATCAGAAGTGCGTAAAAAGTAAAAAAAGCTTGCAAAAAAAGATAAAAGCTGTAAATTTGCAGTCCTTATCAATATAAGGTGTCGTGGCCGAGTGGCTAGGCAGTGGTCTGCAACACCATCTACAGCGGTTCGAATCCGCTCGACACCTCAAAAAGCTCATCAATTATTGATGAGCTTTTTTGTTTTCCTTAACAAATTAATTCGCTAAAATTCTGCATCTTTGTAGTTATGCGAATTTATCCGATAGAAACAGGAAACTTTAAATTAGACGGAGGCGCTATGTTTGGCGTAGTTCCGAAAACAATTTGGCAAAAGACAAATCCTGCCGATGAAAACAACATGATTTCAATGGGCATGCGTTGTATGTTGATTGAAGATGGTGATCGTTTAACGCTAATTGATACAGGAATTGGTAATAAGCAGTCCGATAAGTTTTTTGGATATTATTATTTATATGGAGACTTTTCATTAGATACTTCTTTAGCAAAACATGGTTTCCATAGAGATGATATTACCGACGTGTTTTTAACACATTTACATTTCGATCATTGTGGAGGAGCAATTCAATGGAACAAAGATAGAACGGGGTATGAACCAGCTTTTAAAAACGCACGTTTTTGGAGTAATCAACGTCATTGGGATTGGGCAGTACACCCAAATGCGAGAGAAAAAGCATCTTTTTTAAAAGAAAACATCTTACCAATTGAAGAAAGCGGACAACTAAACTTTTTGCATCTAAACGCAAAAGATTATGTTGGGTTTGATGTGTTGTTCAAAGATGGACATACCGAAAAACAAATGCTACCGAAAATAGAATATCAAGGAAAAACATTGGTGTTTATGGCAGATTTACTACCAACAGCGGGTCATATTCCTTTGCCTTATGTTATGGGGTACGATACAAGGCCACTACTTACCTTAAAAGAGAAAGAAGCTTTTTTAAACGAAGCAGCAGATAAAGAATTTTACCTGTTTTTAGAACATGACGCTTACAACGAAGTAATAACCGTAAAGCATACAGAAAAAGGAGTTCGTTTAAAGGAAACATTTAAGTTTACAGATATTTTTAATTAAGATAGAGATTATGAGAGTTTTAAAGCCCGTATTTTACTCGGCAATTGCAGTGGCTACCTTGGCTAGTTGTAAAACAGTAAGCAAAATCCCTGTGCCAGCAGGAAGTAATACCGTAGTGAACATTCCAGCGAAAAAAGCTGAATTAACAGACTATGAGCAAGAAAACTGGCAGCATTTAGACTTGGCTACAGATACAATTCCAGGAATGAGTGTAAATAAAGCCTATGAGTTTTTAAAAGGGAAAAAGCATGTAGAAGTTGTAGTTGGTGTCGTTGATTCTGGAACTGATTTAAAACATGAAGATTTAGTTGATGTAGCATGGGTAAATACTAAGGAAATTCCTGGAGATGGAATTGATAATGATAAGAATGGATATGTTGATGATATTAATGGATGGAACTTTTTAGGAGACTCATACAAAGAACATTTAGAATACGAACGTATTTTAATGAAACCAGAAGTTGCAAGTGCAGAACTATTAGCTGAGGTGAAGAATTTTCATGCGAAAAAAGTTGAAGAAGCAAGAGTGAGAAAATTAAATATGGAAAACCGTTTAGCAAATGTTAAAAAAGCACAAGAACAAATAAAAAAGCACCTTAATAAGGATGCATACTCAGCTGAGGAGATAATGAGTATAAATACTAAAGATAAAAACGTAAAAGATGCAATTAGTATAGCTAAAATGTACTTTGGCTATGGTTTTTCTTCATTAAAAGAAACCAGTGATTATTTGTCTAGTGATATTAAAAAATCTATAGCTACGATAAATGAAGATAACTTAAAAACAGATTACCGTACTGTTGTTGGTGATAATGCGTATGATATTAACGATAAACCAGGATATGGAAATGGTAATATAGGTCATTCTGAAAAAGATGAAGCGCATGGTTCTCACGTTTCAGGTATCATTGGAGCAACAAGAAACAACGATAAAGGAATGAACGGGGTTGCCAATGTAAAAATCATGGCTGTACGTTCAGTTTCTGAAGGAGATGAGTACGATAAGGATGTAGCCTTGGGTATTCGTTATGCAGTTGATAATGGAGCGAAAGTAATTAATACAAGTTTTGGAAAGGCTTTTTCACCAAACAAAGAGTGGGTTTACGATGCAATTAAATATGCAGCATCTAAAGATGTATTAATCGTAAATGCAGCAGGAAATGACGGTAAAAATATTGATGTAGAGAAAACTTTCCCTAACGATGCACCAGATTTAATGAATGAAGTTGCAGATAATTTCTTAACAATCGGAGCAATGAGTGCAAACTATAATGAAGAATTACCAGCAGCTTTTTCAAACTATGGTAAAAAGAATGTAGACGTGTTTGCTCCTGGAGTACAAGTATATTCAACTACTCCAGAGAATGAATACAAGAAGTTTAACGGAACTTCAATGGCGTCTCCAGCAGCAGCAGGAGTTGCTGCATTAGTGCGTTCTTATTATCCTGAGTTAACAGCGAGTCAAGTAAAGCATATTTTAATGAATTCAGGAACGAAGATAGATTTAGAAGTTAATAAACCAGGAACAGGAGCTAGATATGGTACTGCGCCTGTAAAAGTTCCTTTCTCAGAATTATCAGTATCAGGGCGTGTTGTAAATGCATACAATGCAGTAAGAATGGCTGATAGAATGGTAAACGGAAGAAAATAAAACCAGTATAAACAAGCTAAAAAAGAGCATTATTTTTTGATGCTCTTTTTTTGTTATAAGAAAACACATGCAACTAGAATTCAACAAAAAAACACAGGAATTAACAATAAAAGATGAAGTGCCAATGCATTCATGGTTAATAATCTCTTTGATGTTAATTAATGGAATTAATATGGGAGTTCAGTTGTATTTAATGAGTTATAAAAACAATGAAACTCTTTTTGTTTTTATGTTTTTACTTGCAGTAGTTTCTGTAGTAGTAATATTTTATTACGTGGTAAAAAGATCATGGAAATCTAAATACTTACTTAATGAAATAGAAGGGATAGAAACAAGAAAAGCCTACGGAAGAGAACGAATTTTTCTAAAATTACATAATGGAAAAAGACGTAGTTTTCCAGTGTTAAAAAATGAAAAAGAACTAAGCGATTTTAAGAAAACACTAACCTCAATGGGGATTAAACCAGTTTAATATGAAGAAAATAATCTTAAGCCTTTTATTGTTACCGGTTATTTCTTGTGCTACCGTAAATAGTGCAAAAAACAAAACCGAAACAAAGACAAAAGTACACAAGCAATCTAGCCAAGGGTATTGGCAGCAACATGTTGATTATACTATGGATATTGATATGGATGTTAAAACATATCAATATAAAGGAACACAAAAATTGGTGTATACAAACAATTCGCCTGATGCATTAAATAAAGTATTCTATCATTTATATTTCAATGCATTTCAACCAAACTCACAAATGGATGTTCGTTCAAGAAATATTCAAGATCCAGATAGAAGAGTAGGAGATCGTATTAGTAAATTATCACCTTCAGAAATAGGATACATTAAAGTAAGTTCTTTAAAACAAAACGGTTCGGTAGTAAAACACGAAACTGTTGGAACCATTTTAGAAGTTACATTAAACAAACCAATTCAACCAGGGGAAAGTGTAACGTTCGATATGATTTTTGATGCGCAAGTACCAAAACAAATCCGTCGTTCAGGTCGTAATAGTGCTGAAGGAGTTGCTTTGTCAATGACACAATGGTATCCTAAAATGGCTGAATATGATTTTGAAGGTTGGCATACACCACCATACTTAGGAAGAGAATTCCATGGAGTTTGGGGTAATTTTGATGTAACACTTCATATTGATAAAAATTATGTAGTTGGAGGAACAGGATATGTCCAAAACCCACAAGAAGTCGGTCATGGTTACGAAGACAAAACAAAACCGTTAAACCTTCCGTCAGGAGATAAATTAACATGGAAATTCACTGCGCCAAACGTACATGATTTTACTTGGGGAGCGGATCCTGAGTTTATTCATGATACCTATAAAATGGATAATGGAATCGATTTACATTTTCTTTACAAAAAAACATTAGATGCTGAATATCTAGAGAACTGGAAAAAGTTACAACCTAAAACAGCTGAACTAATGACGTATTTTAGTGAGCACATAGGTCAGTATCCATATAAGCAATACTCAGTTATTCAAGGAGGAGATGGAGGTATGGAATATGCAATGTGTACATTAATTACAGGACAACGTAAGTGGGGAAGCTTATTTGGAGTAACAGCACACGAATTAGCACATACTTGGTTTCAATTCTTGTTAGCAACTAACGAAAGTAAACATCCTTGGATGGATGAAGGATTCACCACTTATATTTCAAACAAAGCAGAAAATGAAATTTTAGGAGAAGGAAAAAAAAATCCACATGCTGGATCTTACCGAGGGTATAATTATGTGGTAAAAAATAATATTGAAGAACCTTTAACAACACATGCTGATAGGTATCATACAAATACAGCGTATGGAGTAGCGAGTTATTCAAAAGGAAACATTTTCTTATCTCAATTAGAATATATTATTGGAAAAGAAAATGTAGCAAAAACGTTGAAGAAGTATTTTGAAGATTTTTCTTTTAAACACCCAACTCCAAACGATATTAAACGTACTGCTGAAAAAGTTTCAAGACTTCAGTTAGACTGGTATTTAAATGAATGGACGCAAACAACACATACTATTGATTACGGAATAAAATCAGTAAACGGAAAAGAAATTACCTTAGAACGTATTGGTCAAATGCCAATGCCTATTGATGTTGAGGTAACGTACACAGACGGCTCAAAAGAATCATTCAATATTCCGTTACGTATGATGCGTGGAGAGAAACCAACCAATGCTACAGTTATTACAGATTGGACTTTTGCACATCCAACATACACTTTTACAACAAAAAAAGAGGTGAAATCAGTTGAAATTGATCCATCAAAACTAATGGCAGATGTAAATCAAGAAAACAATTCGTTCGGAAAGTAAGTTCAAACCAAATAAAATTATTAAAACGGAAAATCTATACAGGTTTTCCGTTTTTTTATTAAAAAAAATAATCCATAATTTTCTTTGTGTAATTATCTCATAGATTCTATGTAATTTTGTTGCTTAAACCTTTTAGGAAGCTCTTAATTGATTCTATTTTAAGAGAGAACAATAGAAGGTAACAAAAATAGAACACGTACATAATTTATAAAGATGTCAGAAGAAAAGAAATCATTGAATTTTTTAGAGCAAATTGTTGAAGAAGATTTGGCAAATGGAATGCCAAAAGAAAATTTGCGTTTTCGTTTTCCGCCAGAACCAAACGGATACTTACATATAGGACATACAAAAGCTATTGGTATTAGTTTTGGTTTAGGAGAAAAATACAATGCTCCAGTAAACCTTCGTTTTGATGATACAAACCCAGCAAAAGAAGAGCAAGAATATGTAGACGCTATTAAGCGAGATGTAGCTTGGTTAGGGTATCAGTGGGAAAAAGAATGCTATTCTTCTGATTATTTCCAACAATTATATGATTGGGCAGTTCAATTAATTAAAGACGGAAAAGCATATGTAGACAACCAATCTTCTGAAGCAATGGCTGAACAGAAAGGAACGCCAACGCAACCAGGAGTAGCAGGACCTAATAGAGATAGAAGTATTGAAGAAAATTTAGATTTATTCACACGTATGAAAAACGGTGAATTTGAAGAAGGTTCTCATGTGTTACGTGCTAAAATAGATATGGCTTCACCAAATATGTTAATGCGTGATCCTATTATGTACCGCATTTTAAAGAAAGAGCATCACCGTACAGGAAGTGACTGGGTAATTTATCCAATGTACGACTGGACACACGGAGAAAGTGATTATATAGAGCAAATCTCTCATTCACTATGTTCACTAGAGTTTAAACCGCACCGTGAACTATACAATTGGTTTAGAGATAATGTGTATGAATATAGTCAATCAGAATACCCATTACCACCAAAACAAAGAGAATTCTCACGTTTAAACTTAAGTTATACCGTAATGAGTAAACGTAAGTTGATGAAGTTGGTTGAAGAAGGAATCGTTTCAGGATGGGATGATCCACGTATGCCAACTATTTCAGGATTACGTCGTCGTGGTTATACACCTGCTTCTATACGTAGCTTTATTGAAACGGTAGGAGTTTCTAAACGTGAAAACGTGATTGATGTAGCATTGCTAGAGTTTAAAATTAGAGAAGATTTAAACAAAACAGCAAATCGTGTAATGGCTGTTTTAGATCCGGTAAAAGTGGTAATAGATAATTATCCAGAAGATCAAGATGAGATTTTAATTGCTGAAAACAATCCAGAAGATGAAAATTCAGGAACAAGAGAAGTTCCATTTTCAAGAGAGATTTATATAGAGCGTGAAGATTTTAGAGAAGAAGCAAACAAAAAATTCTTCCGCTTAAAATTAGGAAAAGAAGTGCGTTTAAAGAATGCGTATTTCATCACGGCTAATAGTGTAGAAAAAGATGAAAATGGAAACATTACGGTAATTCACTGTACATATGATCCATTAACAAAATCAGGAAGTGGAACAGAAGAAAGTAAGCGTAAGGTCAAAGGAACTTTACACTGGGTTTCTATAAAACATGCAGTAAAAGCTGAGGTAAGAGCGTATGATAGGTTGTTTTCAGATGAAGCACCAGACAGCCATAAAGACAAAGATTTTATGGAATTTTTAAATCCGAATTCGTTAGAAAAAATTACGGCTTACGTTGAACCAAGCTTACAAACAGCAAAGATTGGAGATCGTTTTCAGTTCCAACGTTTAGGATATTTTAATGTAGATGATGATTCAACAGCAGAAAATTTAGTATTCAATAAAACGGTTGGACTAAGAGATAATTGGGCAAAGAAGAACAAATAGCCCCTAAAGACATAAAAAAAAATAAAAAATGCTGCTTTTTAACTTAAAAGCAGCATTTTTTTTAACAAAAAAATCAATTTTCACTTTTCATTAGAATATGTATCTTTACAGATTAAGGATAGTTGTCATAAAGTAAATTTTATACGACTGAAAATCAAATAATAAAAATATTTTTTGATACTGTAAATGCACAGGTTTAAAAAATATTTCAAAAAAATATACTATCGTATGAGTTGTAGCAGTTGCTCAACTAACAAAAGCGGTGTGCCAAATGGCTGTAAGAGTAACGGAAATTGTGCTACAGGTACATGTGGAAGTGGAAATAAGCTCGCTGTTTTTGATTGGTTATCAAATATGACTTTACCTTCAGGTGAAGCACCATTTAATATTTTTGAAGTCCGTTTTAAAAATGGACGAAAACACTTTTATAAAAACCCTGAAAACTTAACCCTTTCAATGGGAGATGTGGTTGCAGTTGAAGGATCTTCAGGGCATGATGTAGGTATTGTTTCTTTAGCAGGCGAACTTGTAAGAGTTCAAATGAAAAAAAGAAAAATTACTGCAGATAGTGATGATGTAAAGAAAATTTACAGAAAGGCATCTCAAAAAGATATTGATGTTTGGCAAGAAGCCAGAGGAAGAGAGTTAGAAACACAACGAAAAGGAAGAGAAATTATTAGCCGTTTAGGGTTAAAAATGAAACTTTCTGATGTTGAATATCAAGGAGACGGAACCAAAGCTACTTTTTATTACACAGCAGACGAACGTGTAGACTTTCGTCAGTTAATTCGTGACTTAGCTAGTGCTTTTTCTATACGAGTAGAAATGCGTCAGGTAGGAATGCGCCAAGAAGCAGCTCGTTTAGGAGGAATTGGTTCTTGCGGTAGAGAATTATGTTGCTCTACTTGGTTAACCGACTTTAGAAAAGTAAATACAGCAGCAGCCCGTTATCAGCAACTGTCATTAAACCCATTAAAGTTAGCAGGACAGTGTGGTAAACTAAAGTGTTGTTTAAACTACGAATTAGACACGTATTTAGATGCATTACAAAGCTTTCCGAAGCAAGATAAAGTGCTAAAAACAGAAAAAGGAGATGCTGTTTTCGTTAAAATGGACATATTCAAAAAATTACTTTGGTATACCTACAAAGAGGAAAGTTTTAAATGGTATAAACTATCGTTAGATCAAGTTCAAGAGATTATAGAATTAAACAAAAATAATGAACTTGCGTTACCGTTAGAAGAATATGAATTGGAGATAGCTGAAGAGGTTTCTGTCGATTTTGAGAATGTTGTTGGTCAAGATAGTTTAACGCGTTTTGATGCACCTAAAAAAAGTCGTAAAAACAGTAGGCGTAGAAAAAGAAAACCAGCAAATAAAGCGGAAGTAGATAAACAGCCACAAACAAATAAAAGGCAAAAGAAAAAACCACAAGGAAAAACGGAAAAAACTGAAGGAGGCCAAAAAACAGAAAAAAAGAGAGTTGATAATAGGAAACCAAGACCTAAAAACAATCCAAAAACTAGAAAACCAAAACCAGAAAGTAAAACAACTGATAAACCACAAGGACAACAAAAAAAACCGAGAAACCCTAGAAGAAAAAACAACAATCAACGAAAAAGAAATAATAGCGATAATAAAAACAATACCAATAATGAGAAGTAAAATTGGCATCATTTTTTTAGTAGCCATACTATTAGCTTCATGCGACTCAAATAGTGAGTTTGACAATTATATTGCGCTTCCTAAAAGCTCATGGAATAAAAAAAATGCAATACAGTTTACATTTCCAATTAATGACTCTATTGGTAAGAAAAACCTTTTTATAAACCTTAGAAATAATAAAGATTATGCATACAGTAATCTTTTTTTAATTACACAAATGAATTTTCCTGATGGGCAAATAATCATAGACACTTTGGAATATGATATGGCTGATGTTACAGGAAAATTTTTAGGACAAGGTTTTACAGACATTAAAGAGAATAAACTTTTTTATAAAGAAAACATAACGTTTCCCCGAAAAGGAGAATATACTTTTAAGGTTCGACAAGCCATGCGAAAAAATGGAGAATTAGAAGGAATTGCAGAATTAGAAGGAATTACTCATGTAGGGTTTAGAATAGAAAAAATAAAGTAATGACAGAGAAAAAAACAACAAATTTTAGTAAGTACATTAAATGGTTTTGGGGTATCATTTTAGGAGGGTTCTTATTTGTTTGCCTACTATTTTTACTAGCTTCTTGGGGAGTGTTTGGTGCGCTACCTACTTTTGAAGAATTAGAAAACCCAGAGAATAATTTAGCTACAGAAATTATTTCAGCTGATGGTAAAACTTTAGGTAAGTATGCTGTTGAAAACAGAACACCTATAAAATATAAAGACATTCCACAAAATATGGTAAAAGCGTTAGTTGCAACAGAAGATGAGCGCTTTTATGAACATTCAGGAATTGATTTTAGAGGAACAGCAAGAGCTATTTTAAAACCAGGAAGTGGAGGAGCGAGTACAATAACCCAACAGCTAGCAAAAATGCTGTTTACGAAAAAAGCCTCTCGAAACATTTTTAAAAGAGTACTTCAAAAGGTAAAAGAATGGGTAGTAGCTGTTAAGTTAGAGCGTCAATATACTAAAGAAGAAATCATAACCATGTATTTGAATAAATATGACTTCTTAAATCAAGCAGTAGGTGTTCGTTCAGCAGCTCGAATTTATTTTGGAAAAGAACCCAAAGAGTTAGATATAGAAGAATCTGCAATGCTAGTAGGAATGCTTAAAAACTCTTCCCTTTTTAATCCTTTAAGGAGAAAAGAGATGGTAAAACAACGAAGGAATGTTGTTTTAAAGCAAATGAATAGAAGTGAGTTTATTACTTTAAAACAAAAAGATTCATTACAAAAATTAGGTCTAGGACTTAATATAAACAGAGAAGGGCATAGTGACGGTTTAGCAACATATTTTAGAGAGCATTTAAGAAGTATCTTAAAAGAGTGGGTTAAAGAAAACCCAAAACCAAATGGAGAAGAGTATAATATTTATAGAGATGGATTAAAAATTTACACTACTATAGATTCTCGTATGCAAAAATATGCTGAAGAAGCGGTTTATGAACACATGGAAAACCTTCAATCATATTTTGATAAAGAACAAAAAAGAAATAAAAAAGCTCCTTTTTATGATATAGGGAAAAAGGACATAGAAAAAATAATAAGAAGAGCAAAGCAAAATTCAGACCGTTATAAGCGAATGAAAGCAGCAGGTAAGTCTGAAAAAGAAATAGATAAGGTGTTTAACACAGCTACTGATATGCGTATTTTTACGTGGAAAGGTGAACGTGATACAGTAATGACTCCTTATGACTCAATACGTCATTATAAACACTTCTTGCGTTCAGGTTTGGTGTCTATTGAACCTCAAACAGGCCACATTAAAGCATGGGTTGGAGGAATTAATCATAGATACTTTAAATATGATGCAGTTGAGCAACAAAAACGCCAAGTAGGTTCTACATTTAAACCTTTTGTATATGCTACTGCAATTAATCAATTAAAAATGTCACCTTGTGATAAATTACCAAACACACCATACACCATTCCGAAGGAAAAATATGGAATGCCAGAAGATTGGACACCAAAAAATGCAGGAGGTAAATATGGAGGTGAATTAACGTTAAAAGACGCCTTAGCAAAATCAGTAAATGTGATTACAGCACAATTAATTGATAAAGTCTCACCTATAAATGTAGTTCGACTAGCAGAGTCTTCAGGAATACAATCCAAATTAGAAGCAAATCCGTCTATTGCATTAGGAGCAATTGATTTATCTTTATTAGAAATGGTTAGTGCATATTCAACTTTTGCGAACAAAGGGTTACGTGTTAGTCCACTAATGGTTACTCGAATTGAAGATAAAAACGGAACAGTTTTAGAAGAGTTTGTTCCTGAGACAAAAGAAGTGTTAAGTGAAGAGTCAGCTTATGTGATTTTAGATTTAATGAAAGGAGTAACTCAAGTAGGTTCCGGAGCTCGTTTAAGATCAACATGGACATCAGGAGGAGATGCAGTAACAGGTTTCCCTTATAAATTTACGAATCCTATTGCAGGTAAAACAGGTACAACACAAAATCAATCAGATGGTTGGTTTATGGGAATGGTTCCAAATTTAGTAACTGGAGTATGGACAGGAGGAGAAGATAGAGCAACACACTTTGCAGGACTAAGATATGGTCAAGGGGCAACAATGTCACTACCAACATGGGCTATATTCATGAGAAAATGTTATGAAGATAAAACATTAGAAGTTAGCAAAGAAAATTTTGAGAAGCCTAAAGATATAAGTATAAACCTAGACTGTTCAAAAGTTGAGGAACCAAAAGAAGGAGAGGAAGAAGAAACAGTGCCAGACGATACGGATTTTTAGTAAATTGTAAAGTATTTAAAATCTCACCTAGTAGGATAAAGCTTAAAACAACAACTATAATGATAAATAAAAAAGTAAATAACGTACAAGAAGCATTGCAAGGTGTGCAAGATGGAATGACCTTTATGTTAGGAGGGTTCGGTTTATGCGGAATACCTGAAAATGCTATTGCTGAGTTAGTAAAAATAGGAGTAAAAGATGTTACTTGTATTTCTAATAACGCAGGAGTTGATGATTTTGGCTTAGGGTTGTTATTGCAAAATCGTCAGATAAAGAAAATGATTTCTTCTTATGTAGGAGAAAATGATGAATTTGAGCGTCAAATGTTATCTGGAGAATTAGAAGTAGAATTAACACCTCAAGGAACTTTAGCCGAAAAATGTAGAGCAGCACAAGCAGGTTTTCCAGCATTTTATACCCCAGCGGGTTATGGAACAGAGGTAGCAGAAGGAAAAGAAACTCGTGAGTTTGACGGGAAAATGTATGTATTAGAGCCAGCATTTAAAGCAGACTTTGCTTTTGTAAAAGCATGGAAAGGTGATGCTGCTGGAAACTTAATTTTTAAAGGGACTTCTAGAAACTTTAACCCTAATATGTGTGGGGCAGCTAGAATTACAGTTGCTGAGGTTGAAGAGTTAGTCCCAGTAGGAGAATTAGATCCAAATCAAATTCATATTCCAGGAATTTTTGTACAACGCATTTTCCAAGGAGAAAAATATGAGAAGAGAATTGAACAACGAACTGTTCGCAAACGAGATTAGTTTTTAATGAATCAATTTGAAAATTTGAAGATGTAACAATGAGAAGTGATAAAGAAAACTTAATTGTAAAATTAACTTTTGAGTTATCTCTTGAAATCATCAAGTTTTCAGAAGAAATAAGAGCTTTACATCGTTATGAGATGGCATCTCAGGTTTTTAGAAGTGGAACATCAATAGGAGCCAATATTAGAGAAGCACAAAATGCAGAAAGTAAAGCAGATTTTATTCATAAATTTAAAATTTCAGCGAAAGAAGCTGATGAATTGGAGTATTGGTTATTATTGTGTGAACAATCAGAATTTTACCCCAAGCCCAAAAAAGAAGTTACTAACAGATTTGAAAACAATTATTAAGATAATAAGTAAAATAATAGCTTCTTCAAAAAAGAAGTAATTATAAAATTTTCAAATCAACAAATTTTCAAATTAAAAATGTTAGATAAAAACGGAATAGCGAAAAGAATCGCAAAAGAAGTAAAAGACGGATATTATGTAAACCTTGGTATCGGAATTCCAACATTAGTAGCCAATTTTGTTCGTGATGATATTGAAGTAGAGTTTCAATCAGAAAATGGAGTGTTAGGTATGGGACCTTTTCCTTTTGAAGGAGAAGAAGATGCTGATATTATCAATGCAGGAAAACAAACTATAACAACTATGCCAGGAGCTAGTTTTTTTGATTCTGCTACTAGCTTTTCAATGATTCGTGGTAAACATGTTCACTTAACTATTTTAGGAGCTATGGAAGTAGCTGAAAATGGAGATATAGCAAACTGGAAAATACCAGGAAAAATGGTAAAAGGTATGGGGGGGGCAATGGATTTAGTAGCCTCTGCCGATAACATTATTGTAGCAATGATGCATACCAATAAAAGAGGAGAGTCGAAGCTACTTAAAAAATGTTCCTTACCATTAACAGGTGTAGGTTGTGTAACTAAAATTGTAACCAACCTAGCGGTATTAGAAATTAAAGACAGTAAATTTTACTTATTAGAAAGAGCACCGGGAGTATCTGTAGAAGAAATTAAAGCAGCTACAGAAGGAACTTTAGTGGTCGAAGGAGACATTCCAGAAATGAATATTTAACAAAATTATAGGATAAAAAAAAGACGTAAAGTGTTAAGCTTTACGTTTTTGTATTTTAAAAATAGATGAAAATAATCTCATACAACGTAAACGGAATTAGAGCAGCATTAAAAAAAGGGTTTATCGATTGGTTACAAGCAGCGAACCCTGATGTAATATGTATTCAAGAAACCAAAGCTCATAAAGAACAATTAGATGTAACTGAGTTTGAAAACGCTGGGTATCCATACCATTATTGGTTTTCAGCAGAGAAAAAAGGGTATTCATCAGTAGCAATTTTTTGTAAAGAAGAACCAAACCATGTAGAGTATGGTACAGGAATAGAATCTATGGATTTTGAAGGGAGAAATCTTCGTGTAGATTTTGATGAGGTCTCTGTAATGAGTATGTATTTACCTTCAGGAACTAATAGTGCTCGATTAGACTATAAGTTCAACTACATGGATGAAATTTTAACCTATGCTACAGAGTTAAGAAAAGAAATTCCTAACTTGGTTATTTGTGGAGATTACAACATCTGTCATGAAGAAATAGATATTCACAACCCGAAAATGAAAGGAGTATCTGGGTTTTTACCAGAAGAGCGTGAATGGCTAGGGAAGTTTATCAATAGTGGATTTATTGATAGTTTCCGTCACTTGCACCCAGAAAAACAAGAGTATTCTTGGTGGAGTTATCGAGCAAATGCAAGAGCGAATAATAAAGGTTGGCGTATTGATTACAACATGGTAACCGAACCATTAAAAGATAAAATTTCAAGAGCATATATTTTACCAGAAGCAAAACATTCAGATCATTGCCCAATTGCAGTTGAATTAGATTTATAAAACCAACATGAAGAAATTATTAACACTACTACTTTTTACAACTTCAATTTTTGCGCAACAACCTGTTGATAGTCTTTTTATAGCTAAAGACAGTATTGATGTTGTGGTAAATGACTCTATAAACTTATCGCAAAACCAAGAGCTATTTTCTACAGAAGATTTAAAGATGATTGATAGCTTATTGATTGAAGAAAAATTTAATTCATCGTTGTTTGACAGTATTCAATATGTAATTAACGATAAAGATATTTTAGGAAATACAACCACAATTCTAACAACAGATTTATTAAAGAAAAGATTACAAGACCTAAACGTAAAAACACCGTTTCATTTAGAGTATAATCCTGCGTTAGAAAAAGTAATAAACAGTTATTTAAAATACCGAAAAAAATACTATCCAGCATTAATGGCTCGTGCTCAATATTATTTTCCAATGTTTGAGCAATACTTAGATCAATATGATATTCCGTTAGAAATGAAATATTTGGCTATTGTTGAGTCAGCATTAAGACCAGACGCTCGTTCTTGGGTGGGAGCTACAGGTTTATGGCAGTTTATGTATGGAACAGGTGTTCAGTTTGATTTGAAAGTAAATTCGTATGTAGATGAACGTCAAGATCCAGTAAAATCAACAAAAGCAGCTTGTCAATACTTAAGTCAACTATATAAAATTTTTGGTGATTGGGATTTAGCTTTAGCAGCATATAATTCGGGTCCAGGAAATGTATCAAAGGCAATAAAGCGTTCTGGAGGATATAAAAACTATTGGAATATCCGCCCTTTTTTGCCTCGTGAAACAGCAGGGTATGTACCAGCATTTTATGCAACGATGTATATTTTTGAGTATGCAGAAAAGCACCATATTTACCCTGAAGCACCGAAAATATTCAATTTTGAGACAGATACAGTTCGTGTAAAAAGAACCATTAGTTTTGATCAGATTTCAGAAAAAACAGGGATAGATTCTGATTTATTAGCGTTTCTAAACCCGTCGTATAAGCTAGATATTATTCCATATGTAAAAGAAAAAAATTATGCAGTTCGATTACCTCGAAGAAACTTAATGGACTTCTTAGAAAAGGAAAAAGAAATATATGCTTTAGCAAATGAAGATGACGCTAAAAGAGAAAAGCCATTACCAAAGTATTTTGAAATGGATAAACGTATTCGTTACAGAGTTCGAAGTGGAGATTATCTAGGTAAAATAGCTAATAAATTTGGAGTACGAGTAAGTGATATTAAACGTTGGAATGGTTTACGCACACATCATTTAAAAATAGGTCAGAGATTAAGTGTTTATCCTAAAAGAATGGCTGTTCCAAAGAAGGTTTCAAAGAAAAAATATAAAGCACCAACAGGTAAGCATGAGGTGTATGTTGTTAAAGAAGGAGATTCATTATGGACTATTTCAAAAAAATATCCATCAGTTTCTGTTGATGAAATTAAAAAATGGAACAATATTTGGAGTGTTAAGAGTTTGAAACCAGGAATGAAACTTAAAATATTTAAAAGCTAAAAAACAACTACTAAACACCACAAACTATGAATAAACTAATAGCATTATTTGCCCTGATTTTTATAACAGTTTCGTGTAAAAATAAAGGAGAGAAAAGCGACTATGTTTTACCAACATCAAATGGAAATACTAATAAAATATTAGTAGTAATTAAAGGAAATGATTGGGAAGGTAAAATTGGTGACGAAATTCGCTCTGTTTTTGGGGAGCATCAGGTAGGATTACCACAGCCTGAAACATTACTTTCAGTAGGACAAATAGACCCTATAGGATTTAAAGGTTTTATAAGGAATGCAAGAGCTGTTTTGATTCTTAGAGAAGGAGAAAAAGAAAAAATAGCAGTAGAAAAAAACAAATATGCTGAACCTCAAATTTTAGTTTATGCAACAGCTAAAAGTAAAGGAGCTTTGGTTGACTTGATTCGCAACAGAGGAAAAGAGATTATTAAATTATTTAAAGATGAAGATGTAAAATTTACTCAAAACATTTTTAAAAAAGAGAAATTAGACGAAAGCCAATTCAAAACAATAAAAAAATTAGGTATTTCATTAACCATTCCTGAAAGGTTTAAACTTGTTGAAGATACGGGAGACTTTTTATGGTTACGTCAACACTTAAAAAGCGGAATAGCAAGAGGAGATGGAACCAACAATATTTTAGTGTATAGTTATCCATTAGAAGATGAAAGCAAAGTAGAAGATAATATAACAAGAATGCGCGATACGATTGGTAAAAAATATATTCCAGGAAGTAAAGAAGGAATGCACATGATTACCGAACAAGCATATACACCATTTACTTTCGATGCAGAAATTGATGGAAGAAAAGCTTATGAAACTAGAGGTAAATGGGAAGTAAAGAATGATTTTATGGCAGGACCGTTTATTAATTACTCGATAATTGATAAAGAAAACAACCGTGTTCTTGTTTTTGAAGGCTTTACTTATGCACCTTCAGTAAATAAAAGAGATTTTATATTTGAGTTAGAAGCAATAGCAAAATCTTTAAAAATAAAATAAAAGATAAATCATAACAACGGTAGAAAAGCATCAATTTAAAAATTGATGCTTTTTTTATGTAACAAAAAGTTGTAGAAAAAGACAAATAAGATAATCAACCAAATACAAAACCAAATGATTGCACATTTTTTAAAGTTAGAGTGGAAGCAGTTTTTTCGCTCTTCTTATTTCGGAAAAAGTATTGCATTAAAAATTATCATGGGCTTTTTTGCATTGTATATGCTAGTTTCATTTTTAATGATAGGAATAGGAGGGTATTTTTTCATTAAAAAAGAATACCCAAATACAGATCCACTTTTTTTTGTGAATGGATTTCTTGTTTTTTTACTACTTGGAGATTTAATTTTTCGCTACTTAATGCAAAAATTACCAGTACTAAACATTAAGCCGTTTCTAAACTTACCGATAAAAAAAGAAAAGTTAGTCCATTTTGTATTAGGAAAATCAGCAGTGTCATTCTTCAATATAATGCCGTTGTTTTTTTATGTGCCTTTTTCAATAGTATTAATAGGTCAAGGCTATGATATTATAGGGGTTTTAGGATGGTTGTTTTTAATGGTTATGCTAGTGTTAAGTGCTAACTACGTAAATTTTTTAATAAATAAAAACAATTATGCACTAGGAGTAATGATTGTTGTACTAGCAATATTGTTTTTTGGAAATAAATACCAGCTGTTTAACGTAAATGATGTGTTTGCTCCTATTTTTCAATCAGTATATAACCTTCCTGCTTTTGCATTAATAGGAGTGGTTCTATTGATAGGTTTATATTATATAAACTTTAAATTATTAAGAGAAAAAGCATATTTAGATGACGCTATAAAAAGTAAAGAAGAAGTAGCAAAAGAATCAGACTTATCTTTTGTTGATAGATTAGGAGATGTCGCGCCATTTATTAAAAATGATATTCGTCAAATTTGGAGGAATAAACGTACCAAAACAGTATTTTTTATGTCGTTTATATTTCTTTTTTACGGAACTATTTTCTTTGGAGAAGAAACATATCGAGAAAAAATGCCTGCTTTCTTAGTCTTTGCAGCAATTTTTGTGACAGGAGGTTTTACGATAAATTATGGACAATTTATTCCTGCGTGGGATAGTGAGTATTACAACATGCTTATGAGTCAAAATATTCGTTACCGAAAATTCTTAGAAAGTAAATGGTATTTAATGGTTGTAATGTCAGGAGCATTATACCTATTGAGTATTCCTTATGCTTATTTCTATGGAGTAAATATTTTTTTAATGATAACCGCAGGAGCAATATTTAATATTGGTTTTAACTCGCTCTTTTTGTTATTTGCAGGTTCTTTTAACCGAAAACGTATAGACCTAAATAAAAGTGGGTTTTCAAATTATCAAGGAACCAGTGCAACCCATTTTTTAATCATAATTCCCATAATCGGAATTCCTATGTTCTTATTCTGGGTTTTCAACAAGTTTGTGAGTTTCAATGCAGGAGTTTTAGCAATTGCTATTGCAGGAGTACTAGCATTAGCGTTCAAAAATTACTTTATGAACTTTATAGAAAAAAGATACATTAAAAGTAAGTACGCAGTAATACATGCATTCAGCCAAAAATCATAACTAACCAAAAACTAAACAAAATGATATCTATACATAATATTTCAAAAACATACGGAAGTACACAAGTTTTAAACATAGAAGAGTTGAATATTCCAAGCGGACAAGCTTTTGGGTTAGTAGGGAATAATGGAGCAGGAAAAACAACTTTGTTTAACCTGTTATTAGATTTAATTAGACCAACTACAGGAGGGATTGTAAATAATGAAGTAATTGTAAATAAAAGTGAGAACTGGAAAACATTTACAGGGTCGTTTATAGATGAAACTTTTTTAATAGGATATTTAACACCTGAAGAATACTTTGATTTTGTTGGAGATTTACGCGGGATGAATAAAGCTGATGTAAAAGCTTTTTTAGCTCAGTTTGATGAGTTTTTTAATGAAGAGGTTTTAGGAAAGAAAAAATACTTACGAAGCTTAAGTAAAGGAAATCAAAAGAAAGTAGGTATTGTAGCTGCAATGATGGGGAATCCACAAGTGATAATTTTAGATGAACCTTTTGCAAACTTAGACCCTACAACACAAATTAGATTAAAAAAAATAATTAAAAAACTTACAGAAAATAATGATGTAACTGTACTAGTTTCTAGTCACGATTTAAGTCACGTAACTGAGGTGTGTGGGCGTATCGTAGTCTTAGATAAAGGAAATGTTGTAAAAGATATAAATACATCACAAGAAACTTTAAAAGAGCTAGAAAGCTATTTTTCTGAATAAAACAAGGTAAAAATCACCTTATAATTATTATTTTTACCTCTTTACGTACAAAAAATGCAATTATTACGTTGTTGTACTGTAAAAGTAATAGTATATGAAAAAAGGGGTAAAGATAATAGTATTCAGTGTTTTAGGAACTATCGTGTATTCGTGTAGTGTTAAAAAGGATGCTTTTTTGAATAGAAGTTACCATGCCGTTACTACTAAATACAATGTGCTTTTTAATGGAGAGCAAGCGTATTTAAAAGGACTTGAAGAAATTCAAGAAAAGCACGAAGACAATTTCTGGAAACGCTTACAAATAGAACCTATAACTTTTGATGAAAGTAAGTTAGCTACGAAAGTACTTACACCAGGTACAGGATTTAATACTGAAGAGAGTGAAGAAGACAAAAACCTAACTCCTTTTGAAAAAGCAGAAGAAAAAGCAATAAAAGCCGTTCAAACACATTCAATGAATATTAATGGCTATGAAAAAAATAGCCAGATAGATGACGCTTATTTATTGTTAGGTAAATCAAGATATTATACCCAGCGTTTTATTCCAGCATTAGAAGCCTTTAACTACGTAATAGTTAATTATCCAAAAGCAAATTTAAATTATGAAACAAAAATATGGAGGGCGAAAACAAATATTCGTCTAGGTAATGAAAAAAGAGCTATAGAAACATTAATGTTGTTATTAGATGTTTTAGATGAGAAAGAAAAAATAAATAAAACGGTAAAAGAACAAGCTTATACAGCCATGGCAATGGCATATGAACAAACCGATACCATTCAAAAAATGGTAGATTATTTAAAATTAGCAACTAAAACACGTTACAATAAAGAGCAAACAGCAAGAAATATGTTTGTGTTAGGTCAGGTTTACAGCGAATTAGATAGAAAAGATTCAGCAAGAATGGTGTTTCGAAGATTATCAGAATTTAAAAGAGCACCAGACAAGTTCCGTATTCGAGCAAATATTGAACTTGCTAAAAATACTCCAAATGATTCAACATCAATATTAATGTTGGCAAGGTTAAGAAAACTGATTAAAAACTCTGATAACCGCAAGTTTTTAAACGAGTTATACTACCAAGCAGGGGTGATTCAAGAAGGGAGAAATAATCCTGAAGCGGCAGCAGAATATTATAAAAAATCTTTACAAGCGAAGCATAACAACAATTACCAAAAAACATATGCGTATGAACGCTTGGCAAATATAGCTTTTGAAAAAGAGAATTATTTGTTAGCAGGCTCATATTATGATAGCGTATTGCAGGTGGTTTCCAAAGAGTTTGATCAAGAAAAAAGAATTCGTAGAATTCGTAGAAAGAGTAAAGGGTTAACAACTTTAAGAAAATATGAGGAAACTGTTAAAAATAACGACAGTATTCTTAGTTTAGTTGGAATGACGCTAGATGAAAGAACTTCTTTTTTTGTGACATATATAGAAAAAATAAAGAAAGAAGACGAAGAAAAAAGACAACAAATGCTCAATGCTCAGAACTTTGGAAATGGTTTTGGAGGCGGTGTATCTATAAATAATAGTGCAAATAAAGGGAAGTGGTACTTTTACAATACTCAAGCATTAGGGTTTGGAAGAGCAGATTTTCAAAAAATATGGGGAACACGCCCTCTAGAAGATAACTGGCGATTATCAGACAAATCTATTAGCGTCACAGAAGATGTGTCTGATGATATTAATGGAAAAAAAATCAACAAAAGATATGAGCTTTCAACATATCTTGAAGCTATACCAACTGATGACAATGTAATTAATGACCTTGTAAAAGAGCGAAATGATGCATTATATCAATTAGGACTAATTTATAAAGAGCAGTTTACAAACACTACACTAGCAATTAAAAACCTAGAACGCTTAAGACAGGTGAGTATAAATAATAAGTTGGAATTGCCAATAAGTTACCACTTGTATCAAATATATAAAAAGCAAGGAAATGTAGCTAAGTCAAATGATTATAAGAACATTATCCTAGAAAAGTATCCAGAAACAAGTTTTGCTCAAATAATTTTAAACCCAGATAAAAAACTTGTTAAAAAGAAGAAAGAAGATCAGGTTTTAAATAAGTATAAAGAAATATATTATTTATATAAAGAAAATAAATTTGAAGAGGTCGTTAGTGAAATAGATAAATTTTCAAGTACACTAAAAAATTCAAATTTAATCCCTAAATTCGCACTTCTAAAAGCCTTGGCGATAGGTAAATATCAAGATAAAGAGACCTATAAAAAAGCGCTAGAGTTTGTTGCAGTTAGTTATGCTACTACTCAAGAAGGTAAAAAAGCAAAAGAAATTATAGAACTATTAAATAAAGCATAACCCCTTAAATTCCCCGAATATGTTTGGTAAAGAGAGTAAAAAAACAGGAGAAAACAAAGTTGCAGAGAGAAACATTATAGGAAAAAACACTAAAATAATAGGTGAGATTATTTCAGAAGGAGATTTTAGAATAGATGGAATATTAGAAGGAACCATAGAAACTAAAGGAAGAGTAATAATTGGAAATACTGGTTTAATTAAAGGAAAAGTTGAATGTACTAATGCAGATATAGAAGGAGAGTTTTCAGGAGAGCTTTTTGTTTCAAACACTCTTACAGTAAAATCTTCAGCAAATATTAATGGTGATGTAATTATAGGAAAATTATCTGTAGAACCAGGAGCAGAATTTAATGCCACTTGTGCCATGAAAGGAGCGGTAAAAGAACTAAATAAAAATGAGCAAGGACTCAAAGAAAAAACCGCTTAATAAATACATACGATTCACAGGAATCGCACTTCAAATGGGATTAACTATTTACCTAGGAAGTTTGCTAGGTAAATGGTTAGACCAAAAATATCCAAACGACAACCAACTTTACGTAAAAATTTGTACACTTGCAGCAGTTTTTGGTGCTATTTACTCTGTAATACGCCAAGTAATTAAGATAACCGACAATAATGAGTAAACGAATTTTAGTATTTTCTTCTATTATATTAGTTTTAGGTATAGGAGGCTTCTTTTTAAACAGTTTTTTGCTTTCTAATGCGGGTGTAACACTTTCTTTTTCTGTATTACAAGTATACTGTTTTAATGTAATAGCAACTATTTTAATTTATTCTTTAATAGAATGGGTACTTGGATATTTACCAAATGAAACAGGATATTTATATTTAGGAATGTTAATGGTAAAATTCGGAATTTTTATTCTACTATTCCAAAAGAGTATTTTTTCAGAAGCAGGGTTAACAAACCCAGAAAAAGCAACCTTATTAATTCCTATTATGGTGTTTTTAGCTATCGAAACTGTAGCGTTGTCAAAAATACTTAACACTAAATAGATGAGTTGTTTATGACGATGTGTGGTGTTCTTTAAAACTAAGCAAAAAAAGGGTTTGTAGTTTTAATTAAATGTGTACCTTTGCACCGAAATTTACAGACCCAAAATCTATATTTAGTAAAGGTATGATGGTAGCAAACAAAACTATCAAGTTTTTAACACTTTTAACACTTGTGTTTTCATCGTTAACTGCATTTGCAGGTGGAGACGATACAACTTCTAATGATAGTGGTAGAATTAACACTAAAGAGTCAATAGATGCTTATATTAAGCATCACTTGGCAGATTCTCATGATTTTAACTTGTTTTCATATACGAATGATGCAGGAGAGCGTAAGCATATAGGCTTTCCATTGCCCGTTATAGTGAAAACTACTAAAGGAATTAAGTTTTTCATGTCGTCAAAATTTCATCATAACGATGATGGTACATTGGTTGTGGATGCAGGTGATGTGAAATTGGTGAAAATACATAGTAAAATATATGAATTAAATGCGGGTGAAGAAGTGGTTGCTTTTGATGAGGAGCATCATGCTACTAACGCACAGAAAGTATTGGATTTGTCTATTACCAAAAGTGTGTTTGGTATGTTTTTAGCAGGTTTGTTAATGTTCTTTGGATTTAGAAGTTTGGCTTCTGGGTACAAAAAAGGGCCAATACCAACAGGTGTAGCACGTATACTAGAACCTTTAGTTTTATATGTAAGAGATGAAATTGCACGTCCTAATATTGGAGAGAAACATTACCGTAAATTTATGGGGTTCTTATTAACCGTGTTTTTCTTTATTTGGGTTTTAAACTTATTAGGATTAACCCCGTTAGGTTTTAACGTAACAGGTCAAATAGCAGTAACAGTTTGTTTAGCTTTATTTACATTTTTTATCGTACAATTTAGCGGAAATAAAGATTATTGGAAACATATCTTCTGGATGCCAGGTGTGCCAGTCTTAATGAAATTAGTATTAGCACCAATTGAGGTGTTGGGTATGTTAACTAAGCCATTTTCTTTATTTGTGCGTTTGTTTGCGAATATTACCGCAGGACACTCAGTAGTTATGGGTATCGCAGCGTTAATGATTTTATTAAAAGCAAAGTTTGGAACAGCGGGAGCAACAGGAATCTCTTTCTTTTTAACCTTGTTTTTAACTATTATAGAGTTGTTGGTAGCTTTTCTACAAGCTTATATTTTTACCATGTTATCATCGTTATTTATTGGTATGGCGGTAGAAGAACATGACCATCACTAAGAACTAGAATCAAAAATTTGTTTAATTATATATAAATCAATTATTATGACACTTAATTTAGTTGGAGCAGGATTAATCGTAATCGGAGCAGGATTAGGATTAGGGAAAATCGGTAGTAGTGCAATGGAAGCTATTGCTCGTCAACCAGAAGCTGCTGGTAAAATCCAAACTGCAATGATTATTATTGGAGCATTATTAGAAGGTTTAGCATTCGGTGCTTTACTTTTAGGATAAGCAACAAAAAACAAACAAATTCCTGTAACGGTTGGTTGCAGGAATTGTTTACACAATTAAACAAAAACACACAAAAATATATATAATAATGGGAATATTTAATGACTTTTCTGTAGGGTTGTTTTTTATGCAACTAGTAATTTTAGCTTTATTAATCTTTATAATGGCAAAGTTTGCATGGAAGCCTATTTTAAATGCGTTAAATGAGCGTGAGGAAGGGATTCAAGGTGCTTTAGATGCTGCAGAAAATGCACGTAAGGAAATGCAAAACTTGCAAGCGGATAACGAAAGATTAGCAAAAGAAGCCAGAGCAGAGAGAGATGCAATGATGAAAGAAGCTCGTGAGATAAAAGATAAAATTATAGCTGATGCTAAAAAAGAAGCAGAGGATCAGACTACTATAATGATAGATAATGCAAAAGCTACAATAAAACAAGAGCAACAAGCAGCTATCGCTGAGTTAAAGAAAACAGTAGGTAACTTATCTATCGAAATAGCTCAAAAGGTAGTAAGAAAAGAATTAGCTTCACAAGATGAACAATTAAAGCTTGTGGAAGGAATGTTAGAAGAGGTTACTTTAAACTAATCAGTAGATGAAAGAATCAAGAGCAGCATTACGTTACGCCAAAGCAATTTTAAATTTAGCTAAAGAATCAGGAAATAAAGCTTTAGTAAATGATAACATGAAGTTAATCGTAGATACAATTGCCGAAAGCGCTGATTTAGATGTTATGCTTAAAAGTCCTGTAATTAAAGCTGCAGATAAGCGTAAAGTTTTAAATGCACTTTTTGGAGATAAAGTAGACAACATAGTAAAAGGGTTGTTTAATTTATTAGAGGAAAATAAGCGTATGGTGATGTTAGACCCTATTGCTAAGCAATATGCAGTTATATATGATCACTATAAGAACACAAAAATTGCCAGAGTTACAACCGCAGTAGCTTTAACAAAAGAGTTAGAAGATAAAATACAAGCTAAAATTGTAGCCCTTACAGGAAACAATGCAAGTATTGAGAATATAGTAAATCCAGAGATATTAGGAGGATTTATCTTACGAGTTGGAGATGTGCAGTATGATGCAAGTATCTCTAGTCAATTTAATGAGTTAAGGAGAGAGTTTGACAACGGTCATTACATTCCAAAAATTTAATTATACATCAAAAGAAATAAGATGGCAGCAATTAAACCAGCTGAAGTATCAGCAATTTTAAAGGAACAATTAACAAATTTTGAGTCTAAAGCTTCATTAAATGAAGTAGGGACTGTATTACAAGTAGGTGATGGTATTGCACGTGTTTATGGATTATCTAACGTACAATACGGAGAATTAGTAGAATTCGATAACGGATTAGAAGGTATCGTATTAAACTTAGAAGAGGATAATGCAGGTGTTGTATTATTAGGAGCTTCTACTTCAGTAAGAGAAGGATCTACTGTAAAACGTACAGAAAGAATTGCTTCTTTAAAAGCTGGAGAAGGAATTGTAGGACGTGTTGTTAACACTTTAGGGCAACCAATCGATGGTAAAGGACCAATCGAAGGGGAAACTTTTGAAATGCCTTTAGAGCGTAAAGCACCAGGAGTTATCTTCCGTGAGCCTGTAACTGAGCCAATGCAAACAGGTATCAAATCTATCGATGCAATGATTCCAGTAGGACGTGGTCAACGTGAGTTAATCATTGGAGACCGTCAAACAGGTAAATCAACTGTTGCTATTGATACTATCTTAAATCAAAAAGAATTTTATGATGCAGGACAACCAGTGTACTGTATCTACGTAGCTATCGGTCAAAAAGCTTCAACAGTAGCAGCAATTGCTAACATGTTAGAAGAAAAAGGAGCGTTAGCATATACAACTATCGTTGCTGCAAATGCATCTGACCCTGCACCTATGCAGGTATATGCACCATTTGCAGGAGCTGCAATTGGAGAATATTTCCGTGATACTGGTAGACCAGCTTTAATTGTTTATGATGATTTATCTAAGCAAGCAGTAGCGTACCGTGAGGTATCTTTATTATTAAGAAGACCTCCAGGGCGTGAGGCTTACCCAGGGGATGTATTCTATTTACACTCAAGATTATTAGAACGTGCTGCTAAGGTAATTGCTGATGATTCTATTGCAAAAGATATGAATGATTTACCAGAATCATTAAAATCTAAAGTAAAAGGAGGAGGATCTTTGACTGCATTGCCAATTATTGAAACTCAAGCAGGAGACGTTTCAGCATATATTCCAACAAACGTAATTTCGATTACTGATGGTCAGATATTCTTAGAGTCTGATTTATTCAACTCAGGGGTTCGTCCAGCGATTAACGTAGGTATTTCTGTATCACGTGTAGGAGGTTCGGCTCAGATTAAATCAATGAAGAAAGTATCTGGTACACTAAAGTTAGATCAAGCTCAGTACCGTGAATTAGAAGCATTCGCTAAGTTTGGTTCTGACTTAGATGCTGCAACTTTAAATGTAATTGAAAAGGGTAAGCGTAACGTAGAGATCTTAAAGCAAGCTCAAAACGATCCTTATACTGTAGAAGATCAGGTAGCTATTATTTATGCAGGTTCTAAGAACTTGTTAAAAGATGTGCCTGTAAACAAGGTAAAAGAATTTGAAAAAGATTATTTAGAGTACTTAAATGCGAAGCATAGAGATACTTTAGATACTTTAAAAGCAGGGAAATTAACTGATGAAGTAATTGATACTTTAAGAGACGCTGCTAAAGAAATTTCAGCTAAATTTTCAGCTTAATAAAAACAAAAAAGGCATCCCCGTTTTACAACGGGGGTTTTATAAATTTTAAGTTCAATTAAATGGCAAACTTAAAAGAAATACGTAACAGAATTACTTCGATTAAATCAACAATGCAGATTACCTCTGCCATGAAAATGGTATCGGCTGCAAAGTTGAAAAAAGCTCAAGATGCAATTACAGCAATGCGTCCGTATTCATCTAAGCTTACCGAATTATTACAAAGCTTAAGTGCTACATTAGATAGCGATGCAGGTGGAGTATATTCAACAGAAAGAGAAGTAAATAAAGTATTGTTAGTTACTATAACTTCAAACAGAGGTTTATGTGGAGGTTTTAACTCATCTATCATTAAAGAAACAGTTAAAACAATTAACGAGAAATATAATAATACTGCTGTTGAATTATTAACAATTGGTAAAAAAGGAAACGATATTCTATCAAAAGATTACACCGTTGTAGAAAATAGAAACGATATTTTTGATAACTTAACTTTTGATAACGTTGCTGAAGTTGCTGAACAGTTAATGAATTTATTTGTAGATGGTTCTTACGATAAAATAGAAATCATTTACAACAGATTTAAAAATGCAGCGACTCAAATACCACAAGTAGAACAATTCTTGCCAATTCAACCTATAGAAGGAGAAACAAATGCTAATTTAGATTATATTTTTGAGCCTTCTAAAGAGGAGATTATTTTAGAATTAATTCCTAAGTCATTAAAAACGCAATTATACAAAGCAATTCGTGATTCATTTGCTGCCGAACACGGTGCTCGTATGACTGCAATGCATAAAGCAACAGATAATGCAACAGAATTACGTGATGAGTTATTATTAACTTATAACAAAGCACGTCAAGCTGCAATTACAAACGAGATTTTAGAAATAGTTGGTGGGGCAGAAGCTTTAAATAACTAGAATAATATTTTCAATCATTTAAAAGGTCAAAGCTTATTTAAGTTTTGACCTTTTTGTTTTTCTAAGCTATTCTTATATAGATATAAGTATACTAATAAAGGAATCAACCCGTGAGGAAGCCTATATATTGTTAAGTATAAGTATTGGTGCATAATACTCAAAGAAAAATCATAGTGAAAAGCGCTAAAAATTCTAGCCAAAGCAGTTACACCCCCCCAAAAACAAGCATATAGCAGGACTGGTTTTGAAAGTTTGGGAATAAATATAGCAATAGCAATGATAAAATCTAAAACACCAGCTACGAATAATAGGTTTTTAGCCATTTCTTCTTGTACAGGTAAGATGTTTAAGGTCATAGTAACAAAATTACCAGGTAATGGATAAAAAATACCAATAGCGTACATTCCATGACATATAAAAGCTAGGGCGATAAAAACTTTAAGATAAAAAAGTAAAAGAAGTGCGTTTTTGTGTTTTAAGAAATATAATAAAGCAATAGGAACTCCAAACTGAATAGTGTGCTCAAAAAACATTATAAGGTGAAAAAACTTATTCTTGGTAATCATTAAAGCTAAAAAAATTAAACTTACTACACCTAATTTTAAGATACAACGCATCCATTTTTTTGAATTTTCATTTATTATTATTGAAATGATTGCACATACTAAGTATAAAACACCAATACTTCTAGTTAAAATTTGGATAGCTAAATCTGTATTTAGGTTTGTAACATACGACTGCCAACTAACGTCAAAAACAAAATTAATCACTGGTTCTAATAAGTGTTGGTCCCAAAAGAAACTTCTGTATGGAGCATCCCAAAATAAATGCTGGTAAGCTCTACCGGAAAAAATAAAAAAAGAAGAAATTTTTAAAAAAGAAAGAAGGGTTTTAGTACTCATAAAGTAAAGTTTAAACAAAAGTAAAAATAGAGGATATGTAGTTTGTTAAAATAAGATTAGTAAACTATAAAAGAATAGTTAGGTTAATGTTAGTCAGGTTATTATATAATTAATTTTAATAAAAACAAACGATTAATTTGAAAGGTAAAAAATATATTTGTGATAACTAACTAGTAAACTTAAAAGTCCCCTCACGATGAAAAAAATTATTTTAACACTGTTATTTTTAGCAGTCCTTAGTACTTATGGTTCTAACGATAAGTACCGATTAATCATCACAGATAATCCTGCAACTACTATAATGATTGGTTGGAACCAAATTTCAGGATCCAACCCAGTTGTGTATTATGGAACGACAGATAATGGAACCAACTGGTCAAATTATCCAAACTCTAAATCTGTAGACCGTTCAGTTTCTTATAAAGGAATGAGTAATAGTTTTGCTAAACTAACAGGTTTAAGTCCTAATACTAATTATTATTTTGTAATTAGAGATAGCCAAGGAGTGAGTAGTCGATTCTGGTTTAAAACAGCTCCAAGTACCAATGATAAAATGTCATTTATCGCTGGTGGAGATTCAAGAAACAATAGAACACCAAGAAGAGATGCTAACTTATTAGTTTCTAAATTAAAACCTACTGCTGTGTTTTTTGGAGGAGATATGACTAATGGAGACTCTAGCTCTGAATGGCAAGATTGGTTTAACGATTGGCAATACACAACAGCAAGTGACGGAAGAATGTTTCCTATTGTACCAACAAGAGGAAACCACGAAGGTTCAAATAATAGTATTTATAACTTGTTTAACGTTCCTTCAACGAGTGTTTATTACGATATAACTTTTGGAAATAACTTGTATACAATTTATACGTTGAATTCAGAAATTTCAGCAGGAGGGAGTCAGTATTCATGGCTAAGTCAAAAGTTGAATGCTAATAACTCTATTTGGAAGTCGGCTCAATACCATAAACCGATGCGTCCACACGTATCATCAAAATCAGAAGGTAATGATGAGTATTCAAGTTGGGCTCAATTATTTTATGACAAAGGAGTGAATTTAGTATTTGAATCAGATTCTCATACAGTAAAAACTACATGGCCAGTAAAACCTTGTTCCAGCGGAAGTAATTGCGATGAAGGTTTTGTTAGAGATGATGTAAACGGAACCGTTTATGTAGGAGAAGGTTGCTGGGGTGCTCCTTTACGTTCATCCAATGATTCAAAAAACTGGACGAGAGATGCGAGTACCTTTAATCAATTTAAATGGATTTTTGTTGAAGAATCTAAAATAGAGGTTAGAACGATTAAGGTAGATAATGCGAGTAGTGTAGGTTCAGTTTCAAATCAAAACCCATTCACAATACCTTCTAATTTAGATATATGGAGCCCATCTATTGGTAGTGTGGTAACAATTATAAGTAGTAACGTTAGCTATCCAGAAGTTGCAATTACAAGTCCATCATCAGGCTCATCACATACCGTAAACACTCCAGTAACAATTTCTGCTACTGCAACCGATAGTTATGGAACTATTTCAAGTGTTAAGTTTTACGTAAATAATACTTTAGTAGAAACTGATATGAGTGCTCCTTATTCTTATAACTGGACACCAACAAATGATAACCAATCATATATTCTGAAAGTAATAGCAACAGATAATGATGGATATGAAACTACTTCTGAAGAAGTTTCAGTTTTTGTAGGAAATGTTTCTAAAACAGTTACTTCAACAATCAATAGTACCAATGATGATGCTGAACAATACGAGTCGTCAGGGCAAATGTATATGAACAGTTCTGATTTAGAATTGGTTTATGATGGAAGCTCAAAAGGAAACCAGCATGTAGGAATGCTGTTTAGAAACTTAAATATACCTGCAAATGCTACGATAACGAATGCGTATATACAATTTACAACAGATGAAACAAATTCAGGAAGCACATCATTAGTAATCAAAATTCAAGATTCGTCAAATGCACCAGATATTACTTCTCAAAGCTATAATATAACTTCAAGAAGTTATTACAGTCAATCGGTTGCTTGGAACCCTAGCTCTTGGAGTTCTATTGGGGCATCTGGAACAGCACAAAGAACGCCTGATTTAAAATCACTGGTACAATACGTTGTGAACAAGTCCAATTGGAATTCTGGTAACTCTATGATGTTTTATATTTCTGGAACAGGTGAACGAACGGCAGAATCATATGATGGAAGTAGTGCTAGTGCTCCAAAATTGATGGTTACTTATAGTACAGGATCTCCTGATAATGGAGGAGGAGAGACTCCAGAATGTGAGGATATAAACGTAACAATTACTTTTGATAAATATTCTTACGAAACTTCTTGGATCTTGAAGGATAACAATGGACAAACAGTGATAAGCGGAGGTGATTATACTCAAGGAAATGGAGAGTCTATTACTGTGTCAAAATGTATACCTGTAGGATGTTATGATTTTACAATTAATGACGAATATGGTGATGGTATATGTTGCAGTTATGGAAGTGGTTCATATGAAATAACAAATAGCAAAGGTGACGTATTAGCTTCAGGAGGAAGTTTTGGCTCATCTGAAACCAAACAAGTTTGTTTGAATACTTCTACTGCTGCAAAGGAGCAATTAAGAAGTAAAAAAACAGAAGAAACAAACAATTCAGAAATGAGTATTTATCCAAACCCAGCTGTTGATAGGATTTATATTAAAGGAGGAAAGAATACATTTTTATGGATTGCAAAAATAGTAGACGTATCAGGAAGAAAAGTAATAGAAATACCTGTAATTAATAACTCAATAGATGTTTCTACAATTTCAAATAACTCAATTTATATTGTTGAAATATATGATGAATTAGGACAAAAGAAACTTTCTGAAAAGATAATGAAGAAATAGATTTTGAAATAAAGAGTTAAAAAGCGAACCAACTTGGTTCGCTTTTCTTTTATAATAAATCTTGAATTGTTTTTTTAATTGAATTAACATTTATTCCACAAACTTCTTGTAATTGTTGAATCGTACCGTGATGTATAAACTCATCAGGAATTCCTAATAGTTTCACTTTTCCTTGATAGTTTACTTCGGAAGCATACTCTAATACTTCACTTCCAAATCCACCTTTGATAGTGCCATCCTCAATAGTGATAATGGTATCAAATTTGTAGAAAATAGTATCTAAAAGTTGGGTATCTAAAGGTTTTACAAAGCGTAAATCGTAATGTGCAACCAATTCTTTATTTTCAAGCTGATTAATCGCTTCAGAGATATTATCAGCAATAGTTCCTACAGACAACACAGCTACTTGATTTCCTTCTTTTAAACAAGCTCCTTTTCCAATTTCAATGTTTTCAAAAGGAAGCTGCCATTGTTCTAGTTTTCCCTTACCTCTTGGATAACGAATTGCAACTGGATGCTCTAACCCTTGTTGAGCGGTAAACATCATATTACGCAACTCAATTTCGTTACGAGGAGCAAATATAATTAGGTTAGGTATACAACGTAAATATGCCAAATCAAAAACACCGTGATGTGTTGCTCCGTCTTCACCTACTAATCCAGCTCTGTCTAAACAGAAAATTACAGGTAAGTTTTGTAGAGCTACATCGTGAATTACTTGGTCGTAAGCCCGTTGTAAAAAGGTAGAATAAATATTACAAAAAGGAACCAGTCCTTGAGTAGCCATACCTGCAGCTAAGGTTACAGCATGTTGTTCAGCAATACCTACATCAAATGTTCTATCAGGAAACTCTTGCATCATAAATTTTAACGAACTTCCAGTTAACATAGCAGGCGTAATGCCTACGATTTTTTCGTTTTGTTGTGCTAGTTCAACAATGGTTTTTCCAAAAACATCTTGAAATTTGGTGTATTTACTTTCTTTTTTAGGTAATACATCCCCAGAAACTTTATCAAATTTTCCTGGAGCGTGATATCTTACTTGATCTTGTTCTGCTTGTCGTAACCCTTTTCCTTTGGTAGTAATTACGTGTAAAAATTTCGGACCTTGAATCTTTTTTAATCGATCTAGTTCACGTAGTAACTCTTCAAAATTATGTCCGTCTATAGGCCCTGAATAATCGAAGTTTAATGCTTCAAAAATATTATGTTGTTCAATCTCTAATCGAGGGGCTTTGATTTTTGTTAGATAATCTTTTAACGCACCTACCGATGGATCAATTCCAATCGCATTATCATTGAGAATAACCAACAAATTAGCATTAGTGTCTCCCGCATGGTTTAACGCTTCAAAAGCCATTCCACTTGCGATAGAAGCATCGCCAATAACAGCAATATGATGCTTTTCAATGTCTTGTAATTTTGAGGCAATTGCCATTCCTAAAGCAGCTGAAATAGCAGTAGAAGAATGTCCTACACCAAAAGTGTCGTACTCACTTTCTGAGCGTTTAGGAAATCCTGAAACTCCGCCAAATTGACGATTAGTATGAAAAACGTCTTTTCTTCCTGTTAAAATTTTATGTCCGTATGCTTGATGTCCTACATCCCAAACTAGTAAATCGTTAGGAGTATCAAATAAATAATGAAGTGCTATGGTTAGTTCAACCACACCTAAGCTTGCACCTAAATGCCCTTCTTTTGTGGAAACCACATCAATAATAAACTCACGCAATTCCTTTGCTAGTTGCGGTAGGTTTTCAGGTGTTAATTTCCTTACATCCGAAGGAAAATCAATATTTTTTAACAGCTTTTTTGGCATAGGACAAATGTAAGAAAACTTTGTTGTAGCTTTGTTGTATGAGTAAACTGTATTTGGTACCTACACCGATTGGAAATTTAGAAGATATTACGCTAAGAGCACTCAATATTTTAAAAGAAGTAGACTATATTTTGGCGGAAGATACACGTACAAGTGGGAAGTTGTTAAAGCACTATGATATTGCTACACCTATGCAATCTCATCATATGCATAATGAGCACAAAACGGTTGAAACGATTGTAAAACGTTTGCAGAGTGGTGAAACTTTTGCTTTAATTTCAGATGCAGGAACTCCTGCAATTTCAGATCCTGGTTTTTTACTTACCAGAGCTTGTGTACAAAACGATATAGAGGTGGAATGCTTACCAGGAGCGACCGCTTTTATACCTGCACTGGTAAACTCAGGTTTACCGAATGATAAATTTGTTTTTGAAGGCTTTTTACCTGTAAAAAAAGGACGTCAAACACGTTTACAATTCTTAGCAGAAGAAACACGTACTATGATTTTTTATGAGAGTCCGCATAAATTATTAAAAACGTTAGCAAATTTTGCTGAATATTTTGGAGAGGACAGACAAATATCTGTTTCTAGAGAATTGACAAAATTGTTTGAAGAAACCAAACGAGGAAGTGTAAAAGAAGTGCTATCATATTATACTGAAAAACCTGCTAAAGGTGAAATTGTTATTGTTGTTGAAGGGAAAAAATAGGTTAGATTTTTTGTATTATTTAATTCTTAAATTTTTAATTGTTGGTAAATTTATATTCTGGATACTGTTCTTCGAGAAGTTTTTTAGCTTTATTGGGTATGATTATTAAACTTATGTAACCAATAATAATTGCTAGTGTAGTAACAAAAGCTATGATTACAGAAGTAAATCCACTTAGGTTTTCATATGAACTAGGAGTTATAAATTGAAAAATGTAAAATAATAGAAATACAACATTTCCATGATTTTGAGTTTGTATAATATCCTCCAACATCCATTTTTTTCCTGTTTTTTTGAATTTTACATTTAATTTTTTCCTTTTTTTGAACAACATAAAAAACTCTATTAGGATAACTATAAAGAAAAATCCATTAAATAAATTTTTAGAAAAAGAAAACTGTAATAAAAGATAAAAGCAATAAAACATTGAGAATGTTAATACTATTTTAGGAATAGAAAACCACTGTTTTACAAAACCTAAAATAATTAGAAAATATTTTTTATTCATTTGTTTTTGCTTTTCTTCTACTACATTCATAAATCCAAACACACCAAATTTTTTAAACGATTTATCGCGAGATTGCTCAAAAGTTAGTGTTGGATTTTCTTTCCAAATTTGTTCAATATCGTTGGCTAGATGATCTGCCAGTTCTGTTTGGACATCATAATGCTCAACAAAGTGTTGACGTGTAAACTTGTACAAATGTTTTATATGTTGGTCGGTTAGTTGCATAGCTATTGAATTAAATACTGATATTTTTTTTCAATAAAATCTCTTTTTTCTAGAAAACTTTGATAGAGTAAGTAATTAAAAACAAAAGCAGTTAGATAAACGTATATAGCACTTTTTTGATAATTACCATTATAAAAAATATCTAAAAAATTAGGAAAGTTTAAAGCAATAATAATAACAAATGAGCTTACAAAAGAGTAAGTTTTTACAATTTTAAGAAGCTTATATTTCTTTATAAAATTATAGGAAACATATGACGTATATACAAGATTTAGCATTAATGAACTAAAAATAAAAACAGAAGTTTCTTTAACATATTTAGGGCCAAAAAAGAAGCATATAAACGAAAAGAAAAGTATAACGAGTACATTTTTAGGGTATACGACTTTTTTTAAGATGTCTTTTAAAATAGTTTTAGTATAATACCAATATAATTTTTTAGTTTGTTTTTCATATCGGTTTTTTAGAGCTTTTTTTCTGCTCAACATATACTTTATAAAAGGTACTTGAAAACCTTTGCCTTCAAAAAAAGCATTCGTATCTTCAACTGTATTTTCAATATCAGTAGCAATATGATCTACCATTTCAAAACGGATCTCGATATATTCAATTCCTATTCCTTCTAAGAAGATATCTATTCTTTTAATTTGTTCTTTTGTTAATTCCATAGCTAAAAAAATTACTCCAAACTAAACTTAGGATTTACCAATTGTTGCATGGTGTTTAAAAACTCCTGCATTTCAGAAAGACGATTAACTGTTTCTTTTGTGCCGCTTTCCGTGAGTTTATAATATTTACGTAAGCGATTGCCAACTTTAGCAACTTCAACATCCAACAATCCTTCAGCTTCTAATTTATGTAAAGCTGGGTATAAAGCTCCTTCAGTAATTTTTAATTCACCTTTGGTAAGCTCTTTTACTTTTTGTGTTATTTCATACCCATACATTTTATCATTTTGAGCTAATAATTTTAAAATAATAGTTTGTAATGATCCTTTATATAGTTTTTGATTTCCCATGATTATGAGTTTTCTTATACCTAAGATTTTTAGGTGTACAAATATACATAATTTACTTATGCATGAAAATCTTAGGTGTACTTTTTGTAAAACCCTAACTTTTGTTCGTGTTGAGTTTGTTATTTTTGCTGTTCAAATTTGACTACATGAGTACTTTTTATAAATTAACAATAGAAGAAATAATAAAAGAAACAAAAGATGCTGTTTCAATACTTTTTAATGTTCCTGCAGATTTAAAAAGCAAGTTTCAATTTATAGCAGGACAATACATTACTTTAAAAACTATAATTAAAGGAGAAGAAGTTCGTAGAGCTTATTCTATATGTGCTGCACCGAAAAGTAATCAACTAAAAGTAGCAGTAAAAGCTGTTGAAAACGGGAAATTTTCAACATTTGCAACTACTCAATTAAAAAAAGGAAATGAATTAGAAGTAGCAGCTCCCGAAGGAAAATTTATATTAACTCCTGAAAACAACAAAAATTATATTGCTTTTGCGGCAGGTAGTGGTATTACCCCTGTATTATCAATGATTAAAAGCGTTTTAGAAGATTCATCATCAACCTTTACGCTAGTTTATGGTAACAAAAGTATTAATGATACTATTTTTTATAATGATTTAAATTTATTACAACAAGAGTATCCTGATCGATTTAATTTACATAACGTGTATAGTAGAGAGCGTAAAGAGAATACATTGTTTGGAAGAATTGACAAAGGACACATAAACTACTTTGTAAAGAATCTTTATAAAGAAGTAGTATTTGATGAAGCTTTTTTATGTGGACCAGAAGAAATGATTAAGATAGCTTCTGAAACACTTAAAGAAAATGGTTTATCAAAAAGCGCCATTCACTTTGAATTATTTACAGCTTCTACAGCTGAGGAAAATACAGATTTAATAAAAGAAGGAGAAACAGAAATTAAAGTAGTGTTAGATGATGAAGAAACTAGCTTTACAATGAAGCAAACAGATACTATTTTAGCTGCAAGTTTACGAAATAAATTAGATGCTCCTTATTCTTGCCAAGGAGGTGTTTGTAGTAGTTGTATTGCAAAAGTTACAGAAGGTAAAGCTGTTATGACCAAAAACTCTATTTTAACTGATGATGAGTTAGAAGAAGGTTTAATACTTACTTGTCAAGCGCATCCTACGACGCAGAAAGTTGTAGTAGACTTTGATGATGTATAAGTAAAACCGTAACTTTATAAAATGGATTTTTACGACTTTAAAAACGCCTTCTTTGTTGGTGTTTTCATGGCTTTTATGATAGGGCCAGTATTTTTTATGCTCATTAAAACAAGTATTTTAAAAGGTGCTCGTGCGGCAATAGCCTTTGATATAGGTGTGATCTTAGGTGATATTTCATTTATGTTAATAGCCTATTTTGGAAGTAGAAGTCTGTTGGAAAAAATAAAAGATGATCCACGCTTGTTTCTTATTGGAGGATTGGTGCTTATTATTTATGGGTTAATTACTTATTTAGATAAAAATAATAAGAAAGAAGCAGAAGCTCCTGATGTTGTTTTACCAGAAAGCAATAATTATTTAAAGCTTCTTTTTAAAGGTTTTTTTCTAAATTTTATAAATATAGGTGTATTAGCCTTTTGGCTTGGTTTAATCGTGGTTATAGGACCAACATACGATATGAATCCTAAGTACTTAGTTTGGTATTTTGGTACTGTGATAGCAGGCTACGCAATTACAGATTTAGGAAAAATATTACTTGCTAAACAATTAAAAAGTAGGCTAACTCCATTAGTTATTTATCGAATAAAACGAGGAATGGGAGTATTGTTAATTGTTTTTGGTGCTGTATTAATGCTAAAAGGATTTATTCCTGAAAGTAAGATTGATAACCTGATAGAAAAAGTAGAATCAATAGATTAAAAACCAATAATTATTTTGGCTATTGAAAAGTAGATTAAGATTCCAAAAATATCATTACTTGTTGTAATAAAAGGTCCTGTAGCAATAGCTGGATCTATGCCTCTTTTATCTAAAAATAAAGGAATAAAAGTACCCACTAAACCAGCTACAATAATTACTGCAAATAAAGAAGATGAAATAGCAGAGGCAATTGTTATATCTCCTTTCCAAACCCAAATAAAGAAAAACAAAATAATAGCTAAAACAAGTCCGTTTACAGCAGCTAAAGACATTTCTTTTAATAACCTATTAGTAACACTTCCTTTTACATCATCATTAGCTAAGCCTTGAACAATAATGGCAGAAGATTGTACCCCTACATTACCAGCCATAGCAGCAATAAGAGGTGTAAACATAAAGAGAACAGCATTATCTTCTAAAGCACCTTCAAAAAAACCCATAATTCTTGCTGCTCCAATACCTCCAATTAAACCTAAGAATAACCATGGTAATCGAGCTCGCGTTAATTGTAAAATGCTATCTTCGGAGTCAACATCTTGAGTAATACCTGCGGCTAATTGATAATCTTTTTCAGCTTCTTCTTTAATTACATCAACAATATCATCAATAGTAATTCTACCTACCAAAACACCTAATTCATCCACAACAGGAATAGCTTCTAGGTCATATTTACGCATGATGTTAGCTACATCTTCCGCATCGTCGTGTACATGAACAAAATCTACTTTTGGAATGTAGACATCTGAAATTTTAGAACGAGTAGATGCCATTAACAAGTCTTTCAAAGACAAACGTCCTTTTAGCTTACCTTCATCATCAACTACATAAATAGAATGAACTCTAGTAACCTCTTCTGCCTGCAGTCGCATTTTTTTAACACAAGTAAGCACATTCCAATTCTCATTAACTTTTACAAGCTCTTTTGCCATTAAACCTCCAGCAGAGTCTTCATCATAACGAAGTAGCTCTACAATTTCTTTAGCGTGCTCTCTGTCTTCAATTTTTTGAATAACAGCTTGTTTTCGCTCTTCAGGAAGTTCGGCAATAACATCGGCAGCATCATCGGTATCAAGTTCATTAACCTCTTCGGCAATTTCTTTGGCAGAAAGTTGTTCAAAAACTTTTTCACGAACCTCTTCATCAACTTCCATTAATACATCTGAAGTTGTTTCGCTATCTAATAAACGTATAATGTAAACTGCTTCTTCAAAAGTGAGTTCATCTAAAACTTCAGCAATATCAGCATAGTGAATATCTGAAAAAACTTCAGAAAGAGCTGTGTCTTTTTGTTGCTGAATCAGTTCTTTTACGTTTTCTAATAAGTCTTTTGTGATTTCTAGTGCCATTACTTGCAATTTTGCTCGATTATCGAGGTTTTGAATATGTTGAAATCTAATTCAAAAAGAAGACTTGTTCTTGTCTAAAAAGGACTCTTAACTATTATTTTGAGCTATTTTTTGTGTCAACTCAATGAATTTTTGCACCGATAATTGTTCGGGACGCATCGCAAATATAGGGTCTTCTTTTAAGGTATCCGAAAGATTAAAAGATTTTAAACTGGAACGTAACATTTTTCTTCGTTGATTGAAAGCTGTTTTTACCACTCTAAAAAATAATTTTTCATCAACAGGAAGTGTATAGTTCTCTTTTCTGATAAGTCTAATAACTCCAGAATCTACTTTTGGTGGTGGATTGAATACAGAAGGAGGTACGGTAAATAAGTATTCAGCATTGTAAAAAGCTTGTGTTAATACCGAGAGTATTCCGTAGGTTTTGCTTCCTTCTTTTTCTGCAATTCGTTGAGCAACTTCCTTTTGAAACATTCCTGAAAACTCAGGAACAAATTCGCGGTTTTCAATAGCTTTAAAAACGATTTGAGAAGAAATGTTATAAGGAAAGTTACCAATAATGGCTACTTGTTGCTTATCAAATATTTTGGTAAAGTCTTTTTTTAAAAAATCACCTTCAATAATGGTAAACTTCTCTTTTGAAGTGTCTAACTTAATATGTTCAACAGGAAATGTTTCTTGTAAATAGGTTACCGATTCTGAATCTAGTTCCATTACGGTAACCTTAGTTTTTTTTTCTAATAAATACTTTGTTAAAACCCCCATTCCAGGACCAATTTCTAATACATTATTGTATCCGTTTTCAGTTAAAGTATCAGCTATTTTTTTTGCAATGTTTTCATCGTTTAAAAAATGCTGTCCTAAATGTTTTTTAGCTCTTACGGTCATTTTTATTGTATCTATTTGGTTGGCGATTTTATTGTTAACGCTATAAATGTTAGTCCAAAACCTATCCCACTAATTACTCCACTAATGGTTTCCCAAGGACTATTTTCATAAGTGCAATACCCCATGACTCCACCTAAAGTTGCTATGAGTATGCCTATTATTATAAGTAGTTTTTTCTTTTGATAGATTTTTTCTTGCATCTCTAGTTACTATTCACTGTAGGATAAAATTCATTTACTATTTTCAATTCAGTTCGAAAAGCAAGCATTTTATCAGCAAACTTTTTTAATCCGTCATTACGTAGTTTGTCTGCGCTATATTTATAATAGTTATCTAAATCTTCACGTGTTTTCGCGGTATATTGAATAGAGTAGGTAATACCTCCCATTTCTTCCTCAACCAACACTTGTGTCATTTTAGCACTTAAAAAGTGTCCTGTAGCTAATACTTCAGGTATATGGCTTTCAATCCATGTTAACCATTCTGCATGTATACTTTCGTCTATATTTATTGTTACATTGTATATGTACATTTCTTTTAATTTGGAAGTTTGAAAATAAGGTAATTGATAAATTTTCAAACTTGGTTTATTAAATATCGTCTCCTCTTAATTTTCTAAATTTTTTTCGAGCTTCTACTAGGTAGATACTCGACGGGTGGTCAAAAATAATCTTTTGATAGTATTCTTTAGCCTTTTCTAAGTTATTTAATTCGTTATTATATAATTCAGCCATGTGATAATATACATCGTCAACGTAAATGCCTTTTTTATCTAGGACTATTATTTTAGTGTAATTTAAAATAGCCTTATCATATTGTTTCTTTTTAACAAATAATTGAGCTTGTTTAAATAAAGCTTCATCTTCAATAGGTTGCCCACTGTAATTAGTAATTATATTACTTAAAATAGCTATTGCTTCGTCATTTTTATTTTGATAAGCTAATAAATCAGCTTTCGCATATTCTTTTAAACCTGTACCAATGCTATCTTTAGGCTCGTTATCTGAAATTGTTAAGAACAAATCGGCAGCATCATTGGCAATAAGCTGTGTAGCAGATCCTTTTAGAACTTTTAGTTGAGCTTTTGCCCAAGTAAAATCATTTTTAAAGTAGGAAGCTTGCGCTACTTTAAAGCGGGCTTCTTGACCTATGTAATTATTTTTGAACAGTGTTTGAACTTGAGAAAAATAAATTAGTCCTTTGTTAAACTTTCCCATGTAAACAAAAACATCACCAAGTTTAAGTTTTATGGAAGCTTTTATAAATTTTGAATTGGTAAAGTTTAAAGCGTTTTTTAAAACAGTAGCTGCTTCTTCTGGATTGTTTTTTGTAAAGGTTAAGTAATTAGCATACTCTATTTGTGTGAAAAGTGTTTTTGAGTTAATTCCGTATTCTTTGAAGATGGAATTAAAACGCTCTTCTACATCAGGTTGTTTTGTCTCAATTGCTATTTTTAGGTTGTTGTTTATGGCATTGAACTTATCTCTTGGGTAATTCGTTTTCTCAATAATAAGATCAAAGCACTCTTTTGCAGTCTCATAGTCTTTATTCTTTAAAGCTATTTTACCTAAATCATTAATTTTACCCAAATTATCAGGGTTTCTTGCAAGTAATGCTTTGTTTTGAATAAGGGCTTTGCTGTATTGCTTTTGCCTAATAAATAACCAAGAAAGTAAATCGTTCCAAATATCTTTGGGGTTACTTATTGACTTTCGTAATAGCGCTTTTTTAAACAAAATGTTATTTTCCTCTTCGCTATCATCAGTTAAATATTTACCAGCATAACGTTTTACATTGTTGAGGTAGCCTTCGTTTTTATCAACCAGATCAATATACGACTTGAACATTTGTTCAAAATCTCCTTTTTCACCATAAATTTGTGCTAATTGAAATCCATAATTAGCTTTTGGGTTAATTTCCATTACTTTATTAAAAGCTTCAATAGCTAAATCTAACTTGCTGTAATTTTTAAATAAACCAGCTATTAAAGAACCATAATTAGCTTTTTTATTAATGGACTCAATTGCTTTTTGATAGTATTCATTAGCATCTTCTATTTTTTCTTGTCGTTCACTATTATAACCTAGAATTACATATAAGTAAGATAAATTGGGTCGTTCTTTTAGTTTTTGAGTGAGTAAATTTTCAGCAGCTATAAATTGTTCTGTTTCTTGATAACAAGTAATTAGTTTTTTTAAATAGGTTGTATTATAGGGGCTTTGATCATACAGCCTTTTGTATAATTGAATGGCTTTTTCATACTCATTATTTCTAAAATAATTTTCAGCAATAATAAACTCATTTTGTTGTGCGTGACAAAATAAGCTTAAAATGAGTAAATTAAATAGAATAATGATTTTCTTCATTTTGGAAAAGTTTAAGCGTTTTGCTTTATGTTTAATTCAGCTAAGAGCGGTTTTATCTACCAAAAATACAGAACATAATTGTTAAAATACTATTAAAAGAGATGCTTTTTTAAATAGAAGTGTAACATTTTGGCACGAACTTTGTCTTATTAATAAAACAACTAAACAGTGTAAACTATGAGAAATTTTACGACACAATATGAGTTAGCAAAGCAGAATGCAAATGAATTTATGAGAAAAGGGCAAATACCTCAGTATTTTGAAGCTTTGTTAGAAATGAATAAATACAAGAGATTAATGGTAGCAGTAGTTGCCAATTAAACATATTTTTTTCAATGGGGATTGATTAATTAAAAATCCCAAGCATCGTAATTGAGGCTTGGGGTTTTTTCATTTTTTATATTATAATTGATTAATCAATTATATCAAAACCACAATAAGGAACTAGTACTTCAGGAATTTTAATTCCATTTTCAGTTTGGTAGTTTTCTAAAATACCAGCCAATACACGAGGTAAAGCTAAAGAACTACCATTTAGTGTATGTACTAATTGACTTTTACCTTCTTTATTTTTGAAGCGTAACTTTAAACGGTTTGCTTGAAAAGTTTCAAAATTTGAAGCAGAACTAATTTCTAACCAACGCTCTTGTGCTGTTGAGTATAATTCAAAATCGAATGTTAAGGCAGAAGTAAACCCTGTATCTCCACCACATAAGCGTAAAATACGATATGGTAATTTTAACTCACGTAAAATATCTTTAATGTGTTCTACCATTCCGTTTAAAGCATTGTATGAATTGTCAGGGTGCTCAACACGAACAATCTCAACTTTATCAAATTGATGTAAACGATTTAATCCACGAACATGCGCTCCATAACTTCCTGCTTCTCGACGAAAACAAGGAGTGTAACCTGTAACTGTAATAGGTAAATCAGCCTCTTTAACTAAATCGCCTCTAAACATATTAGTTACTGGAACCTCAGCAGTAGGAATCAAATATAAGTTATCTCCAGTTACATGGTACATTTGTCCTTCTTTGTCAGGTAATTGTCCTGTTCCAAAACCAGAAGCTTCATTTACTAAATGAGGAACCTGTACTTCGTTATACCCAGCAGCGGTATTTTTATCTAAAAAATAGTTGATTAAAGCACGTTGTAAACGAGCTCCTTTTCCTTTATAAACAGGAAAACCTGCACCCGTAATTTTAGCACCTAAATCAAAATCAATAATATCATATTTCTTCGCTAATTCCCAGTGAGGTAATGCATTTTCTCCTAAATTAGGAACAATACCTTCTTTAAAAACTTCTTCATTATCTTCTTCATTCTTTCCTGCTTTTACTGATGGGTGAGGAATATTAGGGATTTGATATAATAATTCGTTTAATTTCTCTGCAGCTGAATTTAATTCTTCTGTTAACTGTTTAGATTGCTCTTTTAATTCACCTGTTTTTGCTTTTAGTTGATTTGCTTCTTCAACTTTACCAGACTTAAAAAGCCCGCCAATTTCTTTGGATATTTTGTTAGATTCAGCTAAAATAGTGTCTAAAGAAACTTGTGTAGTTCTACGCGTTTCATCAGCAGTTAATACTTCTTCAATAATTGTTTCGGCATTAGCAAAATTACGTTTTGCTAATCCGTCTAAAACAGTTTGTTTGTTTTCTCTAATAAACTGAACCTGTAACATCTTTTTAATTTTTTAAGAAAAGCAAAGATAAAAGAAGCTATAGACTTAAGCAATGTGTTTTGTGTACTAAATTTCTTCGAGCATTACAAAGAAGTCAGATAAAGTAATATTAAAATAGTCGCATATTTTTTGAAGAGTGGTGATAGTAACATTTGTTTTTCCTTGTTCTATTCTAGCTAGGTGTATTCCAGTATCAATATAAAATTCACTTGAAGTAATGTGGTATTCTTCTCTTAAAGCTTTTACACAAAGTGCTACCTTTTTTAAAGTAACCTCTTTTTTTGACAGCATCATTCTTTTTTTGATACAAATTCTTAAAAACATATGAAATACATAATGACATACTTGTCATTATATAGGGGTTAAAAAAATTAACTTTGCGTGTAGTTACGTCAATAATACTAATTCTAAAAATATTTGAAACCGGGGGGCTTTAAGTATAGTTTTAAGGTTAGGGTTTGACGTAACTTTTTAGAAAAAGTAACGAATTCTGTTTATCTTTTTTCAGTTGAGAAATTAAACAAGAAACAGAATCAAATTTTTGTTCATTTCTTAAATAGTAAAGTAATTCAATAGTTAATTCTTTACAATATAGATTTTGGTTAAAATTGAAATAGTGTACTTCAATTGTTTGGTGTTCACCGTCAACTGTTGGTCGATTACCAATATTCATCATTCCATAAATAGTAGTGTTTTCAATAATAGATTTTATTATATAAACACCTGTTTTAGGAATTAATTTATAATCTTCAGGGATATCAATATTTGCGGTAGGGAAACCTATTTTTCCTCCTAGCTGTTTGCCATTCACAACTTTTCCAGTAAGAGAAAAATTATATCCCAAGTAATTATTAGCTGTTTTTAAATGCCCGTTAGCAAGAGCTTTTCTAATTTTGGTAGAACTAACTGATACATCATCAATATCTTGAGCGGGAATTTCTTGAACAGTAAAATCATATAAATGAGAATACTCTGTTAATTGTTCAATATTACCTTCTCTATTTTTACCAAAATGGTGATCGTAACCAATAATCAGTTTAGAAATATTTAGTTGATTAACTAAAATATCACGAACAAAATCTAAAGCGGTAAGTCTTGAAAACTCTTTACTAAAAGGATGAATTATTAAATAATCTAACCCTAATTTTTCTAGGTGTTGAGCTTTTTCGGTAATAGTATTGATTAACTTAATAGAAACATCTTTTTGTAATACCATTCTTGGGTGAGGAAAAAATGTTAGTAACACCGACTTTTTATTACTAGCTTTTGCTTCACTAACTAACTTTTCAATAATCTTTTGATGCCCAATATGCACTCCATCAAAAGTACCGATGGTGATTATTGTTTTTTGAGAAGGGTTAAGGTCAAAAAGAGAATGTATAACTTCCAAGATAACTAATAAATTTAAGCAAAAATACAATTTGTATGAGATGATAAATAATAAAAATTTAAATAAAATGTAAAATTTGTTTTTGGTAAGTTTTTCGATGTATAATTAGTATAATTGTAAAAAAACAGGGTAAATATTCTGTAAATGAAAAAAAATTGTATTTTGCACTACAGTTAACAAATTACTTTACATTATGATGAAAAAACTATTACTTGTTGCATTTGTGCTATTTGGTACAGCAATAATGGTTGCTCAAACTACCATTACAGGTACGGTTAGTGATGCTTCGCTTGGCGGACCATTACCGGGAGCAAACATTAAAGTTTCGAGAAAGACAGTAGGAACGTCTACTGATTTTGATGGTAAATTTACAATGACGGTAACAGATACTCCTCCGTTTACTATTGAAATTTCTTCCTTAGGGTATCAAACAAAAACAGTTGAGATAACAAAAAACAACCAAGTTGTTGAAATTAGCTTAACAGAAAACGCAACCTCTTTAGATGAGGTAGTTGTATCAGCTTCAAGGACTCCAGAACGAGTTATGGAATCACCTGTAACAATTGAGCGTTTTGATTCAAGAGCAATAAAGAATACAGCTTCTGCTTCATATTATGATGGATTAGAAAATTTAAAAGGAGTTGATATTAACTCAGGAGGCTTAACATTTAAAACAGTAAATACACGTGGTTTTGCTACCTTTGGTAATGAGCGTTTTGTACAGTTAGTTGATGGTATGGATAATGCTTCACCAGCATTAAATTTTGCCATAGGAAACTTATTGGGAATCTCTGAAGTAGATGTAAAAAGCGTTGAAATTTTACCAGGAGCAGCTTCAGCTTTATATGGAGCTAATGCTTTTAACGGTATTATGTTAATGCGTAGTGAGAACCCGTTTAACGAGCAAGGTATTAGTGTTGGTCTGAAAACAGGCTTAACAAGTCAAGAAGCAGCAGGAGATAATGGATATTATGATGCTACAATTAAAATGGCACATGCTTTTGATGATTATTTTGCTGTTAAAGCTAGTTTTTCTTACTTAAAAGGAGAAGAATGGCATGCAACTGATTACAGAAACACAACAGGTATCGGTGGTACATATATTCCAGGTATGAATCATACTGATGATCCAAATTATGATGGAGCAAATATATATGGAGATGAAGTATCTGTTAATTTAGGAGGAGCAATAGGAAATGTTAGTAGAACAGGGTATAGGGAAGTAGACTTAATGTCTAACGAAGCTAAAAGTGTAAAGTTTAATGGAGCTATTCATTACCGTCCATTGGGAAATGACCGTGTTGAAATAATTTGGAATTCAAAATACGGTACAGGTAATACCATTTATCAAGGACAAAACCGTTATAATCTTGCTAACTTCTTTATGGAGCAACATAAATTAGAAGTAAGAGGTAAAAACTTTTTTGTAAGAGGGTATTATGCAGGTGAAGACGCTGGAGATTCTTATGATACTCGTTTTGCTGCAATAAATATAAACAGTAAATGGAAAGAGAACTCAGTTTGGTTTGGAGAATATGCAGCTGCGTATTTAGGATCCGTTCCTGGAGTACAGGCAAGCAATCATAATCAAGCAAGAGCTTTTGCTGATAGGAACAGACCAGAAGCAGGTTCTGCTGAGTTTACAAGACTATTTAATGAAGTAACTGCTGATCCAGATTTAATGACAGGGTCTAGATTTAGAGATAATACAAGTTACTATCATGCAGATGCAAACTTAAACTTACGTGATTACATTGATTGGGCTGAAGTTCAAGTAGGAGGTTCTTACAGGCAGTACAAGCTTAACTCTTTTGGTACTATTTATACTGATAGTGATGGGCCTATTAAATATGGAGAGTACGGTGTATATACACAAGTTCAGAAAAAAATGATGGATGACCGTTTGAAGTTTACAGGATCTATCCGTTATGATAAGTCTGATAATTTTGATGGAAATGTTACACCAAGAGTCTCTTTAGCCTATGCAGCAGGAGAAAACAAGAACCATAACTTTAGAGCGTCTTTCCAAACAGGTTTCCGTAACCCAACTACCCAAGACCAGTATATTGGTTTGGCAACAGGAGCAGGCTTTATTTTAGGAACAGCTCCTGACAATATTGATCGTTTTTCAACTGCTGTTCAAACAACTACAGGAACATTTACTTTAACGGGTCAAGATGCTCTTAATAGAGGGTATTCTGCTGCTTCAATTAGTAGAAAAGCGAATGAACCAAATAATCCAAATATTCCTGATCCTACATTAGTTAAGACAGCTTTAGTACAGCCAGAAAAAGTTAAATCTTTTGAAGTTGGATATCGTGCAGCACTTCCCTTAGGAGAAAACAAACTATCTATTGATTTTAGTACATATTATAATATGTATTCTGACTTTATTTCTAATAAAGATGTAGTTGTACTAGTAGACCCAAATACGCCAGCTACCATAAATAACTTAACTAATAGAGACTTAGTAAGAACATTTAGTGTAAAAACAAATTCAACGGCAGATGTTAATTCTTATGGAGTAGGGTTAGGATTAAACACAAAAGTATTTAACGGGTTTGATGTTGGATTAAACTATACATGGTCTAAGTTTGATTTTGATCAAGCTTCTGATCCTGATTTTGAAGCTGGATTTAACACACCAGAGCATAAAGTAAAAATGCAATTTGGACATACAAATTTATTTGAAAACTTTGGATTTAATGTAAGTGCTCGTTGGCAAAATGAATTTTATTGGCAGTCTACTTTCTTAGAAGGAACAATTGAAGAAAGAACAGTTCTTGATGCTCAAATTAATTATTCTGTTCCTTCAATTAAATCAGTATTTAAAGTAGGAGGATCTAATTTAACAGGTGAAGAATACTTAAGTGCGCCAGGAGTAGGAGCTGTAGGTTCTCAATATTACATTTCTTGGACTATCAATAACTAAAAAAGAAACAATGAAAAATACAATTAAATATACTTTTTTGTCTGCGTTATTTTTAGGGTTAGCCGCCTGTGACGTAGATAATACATTACCTGAGATTAAAGGAGAAGCGGAAAACAATGTAACACTAGAAGCTGGTAGTGTAGATTTTTCTAAATATGTAGCAGTAGGAGCCTCTTTTACAGCAGGATTTTCAGATGGGGCTTTATTTAAATCTTCTCAAGAGAACTCTTTTCCAAATATCTTAGCTAGTAAATTTGCTATGGTTGGCGGAGGCGATTTTACACAACCTTTAATGAATGATAACATAGGTGGTTTTTTAATAGGAGGAGAAGAAAAAGGAGAGCCAAGGTTTTATTTTAATGGTGATGGGCCAGCAAGGTTGTCAAAAACACCTACAACAGAGATAAGTAATATACAAACGGGACCATATAATAACATGGGAATCCCTGGATTAAAAAGCTTTCACCTAGGAGTAGAAGGTTATGGAGCATTAGCAGCTTTACCAAATGCAAACCCTTATTATGTAAGAATGGCATCTAACCCTATGGCAAGTGTTATACAAGATGTATTAGTACAGCAACCAACATTTTTTACATTATCTGAAATAGGAGGAAATGATGTTTTAGGATACTCTATAGCTGGTGGTGTAGGAGAAGATCATAATGAAACAGGAAACTTAGATCCAACAAGTTATGGAGCAAATGATATTACTAATTCAAATCTTTTTGCTTCTGTTTTTTCAAGTACCGTTGATGCTTTAGCAGCGGGAGATAGAAAAGGAGTCGTAGCTAATTTACCTTATATAACATCGTTACCTTACTTTACAACAGTTCCTTATGCGCCATTAGATCCTAGTAACCCTGATTTTGGAGCGCAAATACCAACATTAAATAATGTTTTTGGGGCTATTAACGGAGTTTTTGAAGCAATTGGTGTTCCAGAAAGATCAATTGTTTTTACCACAGATGCTGCAAATGCAGTTGTAATTAAAGATGAGTCTTTAGATAATAAGACAGCTCAAATTGTTGGAGCTTTATTAGCAAGTCCTACTTTCCCTCCTTTTGTGGCAAGTTTTGGATTACCTACTGATGCAACTACATTACAAAAAGTAGCAGGTTTATTAGGTACTTATTACGGTCAAGCAAGACAAGCAACAGAAGAAGACTTATTAGTATTACCAAGTAGTACGATTATAGGTGAAGTTAATACAGATTCAGTTGCGTTTTTAATGTCACAAGGTTTATCACAAGAACTAGCAGGAATGTTTTCTGTAGAAGGAGTTTCATTACCTCTTGAAGATAAATGGGTATTAACAAAAGATGAGGTAAGTAGAGTTAAGAATGCTACGGATTCTTATAATGCAACTATTAAATCGGTGGCTGAAGCAAAAGGGTTGGCTTTTGTAGATTTTAAAGCTATTTTACAAGAAGCTTCTACTACTGGATTAGAGTTTGGGAATTATAATATGAATACTAGTTTAGTAACAGGTGGTTTAGTTGGTTTAGATGGAATTCATTTAACAGCTAGAGGATATGCGTTAATGGCTAATAAAATGTTAGCTGCTATTGATGCTACATACGGATCTAACTTTACCTTAGGTAAAGACGGTTTAGCTAAACCAGATGATTACCCAACAAATTACTCACCTACCTTACAATAGAGAGCAAAATAAAGTAAAAAAGCTGAAGATTAATCTTTAGCTTTTTTTTTGTCTTTATCAGAGTTGATAATATATTTTTTATACTTACCATCTTTATATCTATAGTAGATAAATAAAGGCATTAATATAAAAGACATGTATAAAACACCTAGTCCTATTACTACTTGTGCTTTAGGGTGCTCTGTGTTTAAAAGGTAAGCACCAGTTATCATCCAAAGTAAAAAGATGATGAATAATATTTTAAGTATAGTTTTCATTCGTATTTATTTCAAGAGAAGTTATTTACTATTGCAAAAGTAAAAATCCTAAACAGTTACGTTTAGGATTCTTGCTTTATTTTGACGTTTTTTAGATTTATGCTTCCGTTTTTTGTAACCAAGAGCGTACATCTACCTCTTGTTTAATAATATTGCTTAAATCTTCTATTTTAACTCGTTTTTGCTCCATAGTATCTCTATGACGAATGGTAACAGTGTTGTCTTCTATAGTGTCATGATCTACCGTAATACAGAAAGGTGTACCAACAGCATCTTGACGACGATACCTTCTTCCAACAGCATCTTTTTCATCATAAACAACATTGAAGTCCCATTTTAAATCGTTAACAATTTTACGAGCGATTTCTGGTAAACCATCTTTTTTAACTAATGGTAAAATAGCTGCTTTGGTTGGTGCCAAAACTGCAGGTAACTTTAAAACAGTTCTTGTTGAACCATTTTCTAGCTCCTCTTCTTGTAAAGAGTTAGAGAAAACAGCTAAGAACATTCTGTCTAAACCAATAGAAGTTTCAATTACGTATGGCACATAACTAGTGTTGTCCTCGTGGTCAAAGTACTGTAGTTTTTTTCCAGAGAATTTCTCATGTTGACTTAAGTCAAAATCAGTACGAGAATGGATTCCTTCTAATTCTTTGAACCCAAAAGGAAATTTAAATTCAATATCAGCAGCGGCATCAGCATAATGTGCTAATTTGTCATGATCGTGAAAACGATAATTTTCTTCTCCCATTTCTAAAGACATATGCCACTTTAAACGAGTTTCTTTCCACTTTTCATACCATTCTTTTTGAGTTCCTGGCTTTACAAAAAATTGCATTTCCATTTGCTCAAACTCTCGTTGTCTAAAAATAAATTGGCGCGCAACGATTTCATTACGAAAAGCTTTACCAGTTTGTGCAATTCCGAAAGGAATTTTCATACGTCCAGTTTTTTGTACATTTAAGAAGTTTACAAAAATACCTTGTGCAGTTTCAGGACGTAAATATACTTGCGTTGAACTATCTGCTGACGCTCCTAATTGCGTTCCAAACATTAAGTTAAATTGCTTAACTTCTGTCCAGTTTTTAGAACCAGAAACAGGACATGTAATGCCTAAGTCTATAATTAAATTTCTAAACCCTTCTAAATCGTTTTCTTCTTGAACTCTAGTTAATTCAACTGTTATCTCGTCAATTTGTTTTTGACGTCTTAAAACATTAGGGTTTGTACTTCTAAATTCATCTTCATTAAAAGCTTCACCAAAACGTTTTTTTGCTTTGGTTATGTCTTTTTGAATTTTTTCGTTGATTTTTTCTCTAAAATCTTCAACTAAAACATCAGCTCTATAGCGTTTTTTAGAGTCTTTGTTGTCAATCAAAGGATCGTTAAAAGCATCAACGTGGCCTGAAGCTTTCCAAGTAGTTGGGTGCATTAGTATTGAAGCGTCAATACCTACAATGTTTTCATGCATTTGCACCATTGCTTTCCACCAATAATCACGAATATTCTTCTTTAATTCTACTCCGTTTTGAGCATAATCATACACTGCGCTTAAACCATCGTAAATTTCAGATGATTGAAATACATAACCGTATTCTTTTGCGTGTGATAATACTTTTTTAAATTGATCTTCTTGTTTTGCCATATTGCAAAAATAAAATAAGGATTTAAACTAAGGGTATGGAAAAAGAAAAAAGTGAAGAATAAATTAAGCTCTTCACTTTTTTATTAATAATTAATAGTTATGGTTTTATCTTAGCTTTATTGTTGTATTTCCAGAGTAAACACCATCAACAAAAGCACTAATTATATACTTTCCTTTTTTAATATCGTCTCTGTTTACTAATATTAAAGATACAAGACTTAAACGGTTATTGTTGTAGTTAACTTCTAAAGAGTCTGTGTATTGAACTTTTTGTCCGTTTTTTAAGTCAGTTTTACCTTTAGGAGCGATTACATTTTTGTTTTCATCAATAATTTGAATGTATACGCGTTTTTCACCAGCACTAGTAATTGGGTTTTCTAACAAATCGAAATTAATTCTAAAAGCATCAGTTCTACTAGATCTACTTGTAGATGTTAGCTTTCCACTACTTCGTTCTTTCATTGCAATAGCTTTTACTGGACTAGTTTTAATAATTCCACCAATAGCTACTTTTGCCTCTAATTCTTTGTTTTTTTCTGTTAGAGTTTCATTTACACTATCTTTTTGTTGTAAAATTTCATTAGCAATAACATTTTCTTGTGTTAAAGCATCATTCGCACTGTTTAAAGAATCTATCTGAATGAAAAGTTTCTTATTCTCACGTTCTAAGCTAGCAATTCTACTTCTGTACTTTCTTATAAGTCCAAAGTTATCAGATTTTAAGAGCTTTATTGAGTCTCTTAAGTTCTTCATTTTAATTAGCTCTACTTCTAACCTGTCAGCTAAACGTTTTTTACCAACAACAACATCTGTGTAATCTTTAATCATTTCGTCTAGATCTTGTTGTAACTCAGCTTTTTCTTCTAAAAAAATATTTTGAAGGTTTTCATTTTCATTTGATTTTTGATGAGAATAAAAAAATAGGAAAAGTAATAAGATAATTAATACTAAAATTAAAACATTTTTGGTTTTTTGTTGATTCATAAGTTAAGGGGAAATTGATTATATTAAGTTATTTATTAAGGGGTGTTTTACTTTAATGCTAGAGATTTATTACCAGTATAAATACCGTTCACAAATGTATTTATATGGTATATTCCTGCATTAATTTTATTTTTTATATTGATAAAAGAAATCATAGATAGTTGTTCGTTATTGTATTCAGCTATTAAAATATCACTACACCATATTTTTTTATTGTTTTGTAAATTTACTTCTTTATATGGGGCAATCACATTTTTATTCATATCTGTTATCTGAATGTAAACTTCTTTTAAACCAGGTGGTGTTACTTTATTTTGCATTAACTCAAACTCTATTTTAAAAGCACTTACTTTTGTCGATTTTGAAGTAGATGTAAACTTTCCGTTTCTTTTTTTTCTCATTGCCTCTGCTTTTATAGAAGAAACTTCAATAAGTTCAGCAGTGGCTATTTTTTTCTTTAAAGCTAACTTCTCATTACTTAAAAAACGATTTATGTTGGTAAGTTTAGTGTTTTGTTTTTCTTTTATTAATAATGCTTCTTTAACACTATCGTTCTTTATAATTAGTTTGTTATTTATAGTGTTTAAGTGACTTACTTCAGTAAAAAGCTTTTTGTTTTCTTCAATAAGTACTTTTGTTCTCTTCCTAAAATACCCAATAAATTTATAGTCTACTTGTTTTAGGTTTTTAATAGAATCTCTTAGTTGAATTACTTTGTTAAGCCCACCTTTTAGCTTTAATGAATATTCATTTTTTTTATAGCTAGCTTCTTCATAATCCTCAATAATGTTTGTTAATTCGCCCTCTAGTTCTTTTTTTTCAAGTTCAAAAACTGCCTTGAGTTCAGAATAGTCTCTAGCATTTTGATAAGACAAAAAACCAATAACAAGTATTAGTAAAATTAAGAAGGCAACAAAACTATTATTTTTTATTTTTGAGACTATCATCATTTTAAAGGGTATAAAAAAAGGGACGCTCTGTGCTAATATACTATTTATTTTTTAACACATTTATAAATAAAAGCAGGTGGAAAGTTTAATGGTTCAAAGCTCAAATTTATGTTGTCTCCAAAAACTTCTTTTAGTTTTTTGTAGTAAGTTAAGCTATACTGATATTGAATAAATAGTCCTGATGGAGCTAAAAAGTTATAGCTTTTTGTTAAGATAGCGTGCGATATTTCTTTTGGGATTATGGTAAGGGGCAAGCTAGAAACAATGTAGTTGGCTTTTGAAAAACCAAGCTTTTGTATTTCAAGTTTTATGTTTTCTGCAGAAGCCTTTAAAACAACTAATTGTGGATGTTGTATTTTTTTTAATTCTCTATAGAAAGCATCATTTATTTCAAAACATATTAATATGGTGTTGGGTTGAAGTTTTTTTAGTAAATATTGTGTTATGGCTCCGTTTCCAGGTCCTAACTCTACAATAACTTCAGCAGATTTAAAATCAATTTCTTTTAGCATCTTGTTAGCTAGGTATCTAGAGCTTGGAACAACTGTGCCTGATGTTTTGTAATTTTTTACAGCTTCTTTAAAAAAATTAAACTTTTTACTCAAAATATAATTTATTGTTGTTTTTTGTATCTTCCTATGTTAAAAAAGGCTTGTAAAGATGCAATTTTTAAAAGAGATATTCTACTTATTCTACCCCAAATTATGTGTAAATTGTGAAAAAACGTTATTACAAAATGAAACACTTCTCTGTGTTATTTGTAAAAACGACTTGCCAATTATAGACGATAATAAGCATATAAATGTTACATTAATGTCAAATTTTTATGGGAAAGTACCAATACAAGCAGTACATTCTTTTCTTTTTTACAGGAAGAAAGGAGTTACCCAAAAATTGATCCATCAATTAAAGTATAAAAATCAGCCAGAAATTGGAATATTTATTGCTGACTGGTTTGGAGAACGATTAAAAACATTAAATACTTTTATAGATATAGACTATATTATTCCAGTACCATTACATTTAAAAAAGCTTAAAAGTAGAGGATATAATCAAGTAACCATGTTTGGAAAACGATTAAGTGATATTTTGAATGTTGAGTATAAGCCAGATATTCTTATAAGAACTTCCAAAACTAAAACGCAAACATTAAAACAACGGTTTGAACGGTTTTCTAATAACAAAACAAAGTTTAAACTTGTTGATACAACACTTTTTGAAAATAAACATGTTTTACTTATTGATGATGTTATTACAACAGGAGCAACATTAGAAGCTTGTGCAAACGAACTTTTAAAAACGCAAAACATAAAGATAAGTGTTGCTACAATGGCGTATACACAAAAAGACTAATACCATTCCATCTTAATTTACTACTTTTGAAAATGGATTTTAAACCAATAATTTGTGAAAAATAAACACTTTATTTTAGTAATTCTTTTCGCTTTTTTAATAAGTAGTTGTGCACGTAAAGGACGACCAGAAGGAGGTCCAAAGGATGAAACCGCACCAATAATGGTTACTGCAAATCCTCCTTATGAAACTATTCATTTTAAAGATGATAACATTCGTATTTATTTTGATGAGTATATTGTTTTAAAAGACCTACAAAAACAGTTGGTAGTTTCTCCGCCAATGAAAAATCCACCGTTAATTACACCACAAGGAACACCAAGTAAGTATATTAATATTAAAATATTAGACACGTTACAGAAAAATACCACCTATACTTTTAACTTTGGAAATGCAGTTCAAGATAACAACGAAAACAACAAGTTAGAGAGCTTTAAGTATGTGTTTTCAACAGGAGACTATATTGATTCTTTAAAAATTAAAGGTGCAGTAGCTGATGCTTTTGATAAAAAAGAGGTGAAAGAAGTTAGTGTTTTGTTATATAAGATTGATAGTACCTACAACGATTCTATTGTTTTTAAGAAAAAGCCAAATTATGTAACAAGCACGCTAGATTCTACAAATTTTGAGTTTAGTAATTTACGTGAAGGAAAATATTTAATGCTAGCATTAAAAGAGCCTTCAAGTGATTATATTTTTAATAGTAGAACAGATAAAATTGGTTTTGTAGTAGATACAATTACGTTACCAAAAGATACTTTGCTAAACAAACCTATTCGTTTTTTTAAAGAAATTCAGCCATATGAGTTTAAAAGAGGAAAAGAAGTAACAAAAGGAAAAATTCAGTTTGGTTTTGAAGGGAAGCAGGAAGATATGAGTATTGAACTGTTATCGGAAGTTCCGCAAGATTACAAGTCGTTTACTCAGTTTGAGGAAGATAAAGATACACTCAATTATTGGTATACACCTGTAGAGAAAGATTCATTGAATTTTATAGTAAATAATCAGAATTTTAAAGATACTGTTACAGTGTTTTTAAGAAAAAAGAAAATTGACTCTTTATCTGTGTCATCTAGTGTAAGTGGAGTTCTTAACCTGAAAGATACTATGTTTATTAAAACAAATAACCCAATTGTTTCTTTTGATAAATCGAAGTTTTCATTGATAGATAAAGATACTGTTGATGTACCTTTTGAATTGCAAAAGCAGTCGATTAATAAACTAGCTGTATTGTTTGAAAAGAAACCTAAATATGGATACATTTTTAAAGGCTTACCTAAAGCAATAACTGATGTTTTTGAAACTACAAACGATACGTTAGATTATAAATTCACAACGCGTACTGTGGAAGATTATGGAAGTATTGTTTTGGATGTTAAAAACGAAACAGAATATCCTGTTATTATTGAATTATTAAGTCAAGATAAGGTTGTAGAAAAAAGGTATCTTACTTCTTCTAAAAAGATAGAATTTATCTTACTAGAACCCAAGGAATATAGTGTTAGAGCTATAGTTGATGAAAATAATAATCGTATGTGGGATACTGGAAATTTCTTATTAAGAAAAGAGCCAGAGCAAATTATCTATTTAGAAACTGTATTTAAACTAAGGGCTAATTGGATACAAAACGAAACATTTGTAATAAAATAGATAATATCATCTTGAAAGAGTAAAGAAACCGAATAGAGAAGCAATTAGTTTCTTTATTCGGTTTCTTATTTACATTATATTTTACTGTTTCTAGAAAATATTACTGTTTTTACAACAATTCTTCACAATAAAAACCATGATGTTGTATTGCTTTTAAAATGGCATCAGCTTTAATCATTTGAGTCTCTACCCGAAGAATATTATCGCAATCTTCTAAGTCAAAATTCCAGCGGTCATTTTTGGTAATCAAACGATTTAAAGTAGGTTGAACAATTTTAATTTCATTGTTTTTTGTAATGGATGTCTTAAATACCAAAACTGTTTTCATTTTAGTTAGATTAACGTTCATAAAAATATGGAGGTTCAATATCTAAAGCGCGCAAATACACATAGGCTTGTCCGCGATGATGGATTTCATTGTCAATAAAATAGAATATTGATGACCAAACCGTACCTTCATATTGACCAAATATTTTAATGTTTTGTTGAAACTGCTCTGGTTTTATCTGTGCCCAATAAGTATTTATTTCGTCAGTAGCCTTGTCCCAGAGTTCAATAATTTTTGCTTTTTTGTTACCGTGGTCAACCCTTTCAATTAATTCTTGAATTTCTCCAGTAGCAATTTCTTTAATACCAGGTCCAGCTATACCTAAAAGTTCCATAACCATATCAGCAAAAGTACGCATACCTCCTATAGAGTAATTAAAAAAGGCTTCCTCAGTAAAAGCTTCAATAGTTCTTCGGGTTAAACCTCGATGCCCTTGCCAATGTGCTAATAACTCAGAAGGTGTAATTACTTGTTCTAATAATGTGCTTGTTGTTGATTCCATAATTGTAATTTTTATTATTTGAAATCAAAATTAATATGGGGTGGTGACAGCTTTATGTCAGTAGAAAAAATAAATCTTAAAAAGACTATTGACAAGCGGTTGTCACTTACTGTATGTTACTTTGTATAAAGTATAGTTATTATGTTGAAGCTAAAATTTAAAAAATACTTCAGCCTGAAATCCTATCTTTGGGAAATATGTTATAGCATTATGAGTTTAGACACGGTAAAACGTTTTGATAGAATTGTGGCAATACTTATTCAGTTACAATCTAAACGCATAGTAAAAGCACAAGAATTGGCTGATAGATTTGAGGTGAGCCTACGTACTATTTATCGTGATATACGAACCCTTGAAGCATCAGGTGTGCCCATAATAAGTGAGGCTGGTGTTGGTTATTCTATTATGGAAGGGTACCGTTTGCCTCCTGTTATGTTTACTAGAGAAGAAGTAGGAAGTTTTGTGGCTGCCGAAAAACTAATGCAGAAGTTTGTAGATAAATCATTAGGGAATTATTATGAGTCTGCCATGATGAAGTTAAAATCAGTGTTGCGTGGTCGTGAAAAAGATTGGATTTCTGCCTTAGAATCACAAATATTGGTGGATCCTACAAATAAATTGTTCAACGATAGTTTACCAAATGCACTTGAAACCTTGTTTGAAAGTATTGCTGAAAAAAGACAGGTGTTTTTAAAATATCAAGCGGTAAATAGAGAAACACCTTCTGAGCGTTTTGTGGAACCTGTGGGTATTTATCACGAATCAGGGTTTTGGTATGTGTTGGCTTTTTGTCATTTAAGAAGCGACTACAGGCAATTTAGAACCGATAGAATGTTAGCGATAAAATCAACTGAACATAATTTTACTAGAGAACATATTACGTTAGATGAATACCGAAGCCAGTATGAAAACACACCCAAAACAAAAGTTGTTATTTCTGTTGATAAAAGTGTGGTGCGATATATTAACAATAGTAAAATGCAACATGGTTTTATCTCTGAAAAAGTAAAAGGAAACCAAGTGGAAATGACATTCATGACATCTTATGTTGAACACAGTTTTTCAAGATGGTATATTGTGTTTTCAGATTATGCCAAAATAATTGAACCTGAGAGTTTAAAACTTCAGGTAAAAGAGATTTTAGAAAAGGCAATTACAAAACTTTAATGTGCCTCTAACCAGTTTGCTCCTGTATCTATTTCAACATCTAACGGAACGCTCATTTTAAAAGCGTTTTCCATTTCCTGTTTAATAATCGGTTTAATAATATCTAATTCATCTTTATGAGCATCAAAAACCAATTCATCATGTACTTGTAGTAACATTTTCGACTTGAAGTTTTCTTGCTCAAATCGCTTATAAATGTTAATCATGGCAAGTTTAATGATGTCGGCAGCCGAACCTTGAATAGGAGCATTTACCGCATTCCTTTCTGCAGCACCACGAACAATAGCATTACGAGAATTGATGTCTTTTAAATAACGGCGACGATGTAAAACAGTTTCCACATATCCGTGTTCACGAGCAAAATCTACCTGCTTAGAAATATAATTTCGTAGTTTCGGATAGGTTGCATAATAGGTGTCAATCAACTCTTTTGCCTCTTTACGAGATAAATCGGTTTGATTGCTCAATCCGAAGGCAGAAACTCCATAAATAATTCCGAAGTTTACAGTTTTAGCATTGCTACGTTGCTCGCGGGTTACTTCCTCAATAGGAACATTAAATACTTTTGCAGCAGTAGAAGCGTGAATGTCTTCACCATGTTGAAAGGCTTTAATCATGGTTTCTTCCTCACTTAAAGCAGCGATAATTCGTAATTCAATTTGACTGTAATCAGCCGCTAGCAATACATAGTCTTCATTTCTCGGAATAAAAGCTTTACGTACTTCTTGTCCACGTTTTGTACGGATAGGAATGTTCTGTAAGTTTGGATTGTTAGAACTTAAGCGTCCTGTAGCTGCTACAGCCTGAGCGTATACAGTGTGTACTCTCCCAGTTTTAGGGTTAATTTCATTAGGAAGTGCATCAACATAAGTGCTTTGTAGTTTTTTATACTGACGATATTCTAAAATATCAGCAACTATTTGATGATCTTTCGCTAAATAAGAAAGTACATCTTCTGCTGTAGAATACTGCCCTGTTTTAGTTTTTTTAGGTTTATCAACTAGTTTTAACTTGTCAAATAAGATAGGACCTAATTGCTTTGGAGATGCAATGTTAAATTCTTCACCGGCTTGTTCGTATATGTTTTGCTCAAGTTGTGAGATGTCTTTAGATAAGGCTTTCGAAAGTGTTTTTAAGAAGTCAGTATCTAAATTAATACCTTCAATTTCCATAGCTGTTAATACAGAAACTAATGGTGTTTCTACTTCGTTGAATAACTTGGTAACATTGCCACTTTCCAACTCCTTAGAAAAGTGCTCTTTTAATTGATAGGTGATGTCTGCATCTTCAACTGCATATTCGGTTTGTTTTGGTAACTCAACTTGTCGCATTGAAAGTTGATTTTTACCTTTTTTACCAATCAATTCTGTAATAGAAACTGGTTGATAATTTAAGTAGGTTTCAGCAAGTACATCCATATTATGACGCATATCAGGATTGATAAGGTAATGCGCAATCATGGTGTCAAACAAATTCCCTTTTACAGGCATGTTGTAATTTGACAATACTTTGATATCGTATTTTAAATTGTGGCCTATCTTTTCAATGTTTACAGCTTCAAAAAATGGACGAAATTCTTCTAAGATAACTTTTGTTTCTTCTTGATCTTCCGGAAATGAAACATAATAGCCTTTACCAGCTTCCCATGAAAAAGCAATTCCAATTAGCTCAACTTCTAAGGCCTTTAATCCAGTTGTTTCAGTATCAAAACACACAGAATTTTGTTGCATTAATTTCTCTAACAATAATTTTCTTGAAAGAGGTGTTTCTATTAATTGATAGAAATGATTCGTATTTTCAATGGTTTTAAAACCGTTAATATTTGTGTCTTTAGTAGCGCTTCCACTACCAGGAGTTGCAAATAAATCAAATTGACCTGCAGCACTAGTCTTTGTTGTTTTAGGTATTTCTAATGCAGCAGTAGTTTCTTCAGAAGGAGCAAATGTTTTTAAGAAGTTTTCCGTTAAACGACGAAATTCTAATTCAGTAAAAATTTCTTTGGTAGCTTCAACATTGGGTTGCTCAAAAACCAATTTATCCAATTCTAACTCAACAGGAACATCTAGCATAATGGTTGCTAGTTTTTTAGAAAGCAAGCCTAATTCTTGATTAGCTTCTACCTTTTCTTTCATTTTTCCTTTTAACTCATGGATGTTTTCAAACAAACCTTCCATACTACCATAAGCAGCAAGAAATTTCTTGGCTGTTTTTTCACCAACACCAGGTAATCCAGGGATATTATCAACAGAATCCCCCATCATTCCTAAAAAGTCAATTACTTGTAACGGGTTTTCCACACCAAACTTAGTTTTCACTTCTTCAACACCCCACTTTTCATATCCATTTCCCATACGAGGTGGGCGGTACATAAAAATATTATCAGAAACCAGTTGAGCAAAATCTTTATCAGGCGTTACCATGTAAGTGTGTAGTCCTTCTTTCTCAGCTTTTTTAGCCAGCGTACCAATAATATCATCGGCTTCGTACCCTTCTTTTACAATGGCAGGTATGTTCATGGCTCCTAATATTTTTTCAATGTAAGGAACAGCTAAACGAATGGCTTCAGGTGTTTCTTGTCGGTTTGCTTTATAATCTTCAAAAGCTTCAACGCGGTCAGTACTTCCTCCTTTGTCGAAACAAACGGCTAAATAATCTGGCTTTTCACGCTTTATTACATCTAGTAAAGAGTTGGTAAACCCCATAATAGCTGAGGTGTCTAACCCTTTAGAGTTGATACGTGGGTTTTTAATAAAGGCATAATATCCTCTAAAAATTAAAGCATACGCGTCGAGTAAAAAAAGTCGTTTTTGATTTGCCATGTTAAGTCTTAAGCCTATTGAAATAAAATGTTGATATCGATTTGTTTACAGAAAAAGTAGAAAAACTATCGTTTCTATGAACTTTGGAGGTAAATCTACAAAACTTTAACAAGATGTTAAAAATCAATTTTAAGAATCGAAGTATCTTTGTTTCTCCTTAAAAATGAAATAGATGTCTCGTTGGTTAGTAACAGTTATTATAATATCCGCAATAATTATTGTATTTGAAGCATATGCTTTTCAAGCAATAAAAACACTTACAAGAAGTAAAATTATTCGTTATGGATGGTTGTTAATTGGGGTATTAGCTTATATACACTTTTTTTATGTAATTTTTGGTTACGATAGAAACTCTGGGCAAACAAGAGAGTTTCAATGGGCAATGGGAATGCTTTTACTTGTTTTAGTTCCTAAGGTGGTGATTTTTTTATTAATGTTTGGAGAAGATGTGGTTAGATGGTCTCAAAAAGGAATCTCATTTTTGTTTAAAGAAGAAACCAAAGACTTGGTTGGTAGAAGAGCTTTCATATCAAAACTAGCTTTAGGACTGGCAGCACTACCGTTTGCAAGTATGTTGTATGGTATTTTTAAAGGAAAATACAATTACAAAGTGCTTAAATACCAGTTAAGTTTTAAAGATTTACCAGAAGCTTTTGATGGTTTTACCATATCTCACATTACCGATATTCACTCAGGAAGTTTTGATAATAAAGAAAAAATTAAATATGGAGTAGATTTAATTAACGAGCAAAAATCTGACATGATTTTATTTACGGGAGATATTGTAAATAATTTTGCACACGAAATGGATGATTGGATTTCTGTTTTTTCAAAGTTAGAGGCACCTGTTGGAAAATACTCAGTATTAGGTAATCATGATTATGGAGATTATTCTGATTGGAAAACACCAGAAGATAAAAAAGCAAATTTCAAAGCAGTAAAAGATATTCATCCAAAAATAGGATTTGAATTATTATTAAATGAGCATAAATACATTGAAAAAGACGGACAAAAAATAGCATTGATTGGAGTAGAGAACTGGGGAAAGGGCTTTAATAAAGCAGGAGATCTTAAAAAAGCATCAGAAGGGGTAAGTAAAGATGATTTTAAAATTTTACTGTCCCACGACCCAAGTCATTGGGAATATAAAATAAAACAAGACGATTTTAATTATCATTTAACTTTAAGCGGACATACGCATGGTTTACAATTTGGGATTGAAATTCCTGGTTGGATAAAATGGAGCCCATCAAAATATGTTTATAAACAATGGGCAGGGTTATATAAAGAGTTTAATAGGTATATTAATGTGAATAGAGGGTTTGGTTACCATGCCTTTCCTGGTAGAGTAGGGATTTGGCCTGAAATTACCGTAATTGAGCTAAAAAAAGCTTGATTTTTCAGTATTTTTAAGATTATCATAATAATTACCTAACAAAAAATTAGTAATTTTAGGCACTTTACTGATAAAACTTATGCAAAAGATGACAAAGTTTGGTGAAATTATAAGCATTAACAAACCTGTGTTAATCGATTTTTATGCAGATTGGAGTGAACTAGAACCTAGTTTAGATACACTTCGTGATGTAGCTGCTGCATTAGGAGACAAAGCCAAGGTGATTAAAATAGATATTAACAAGAATGAAATTCTTGCAGATGCCTTACGTGTTAAAGGAAATCCAACTTTTATGATTTATAAAAATGGAGAGATGAAATGGCGCCAAACTGGAGAGCAAGACGCTAATACGTTAATAGGCTTAGTTCAGCAGTTTGTTTAAGAAATTGCCTTAAACTTATAACCTTGTAACGAAAATTCTTCTAGAACTTTTGGAAGCACATAATATAACTTGTCGCTAGCCTTTATACTATCGTGAAAAACGATAATACTCCCATTTTCTACATTTCTGAGTACATTTTGTAAACATTTTTCTTTAGTAATAGTCGGGTCAAAATCTGCTGACAATACATCCCACATAATAATTTTATAACCATTAGCAAGAAGTTGTTTGGCTTGTTTTCTTTTTATTTTTCCGTAAGGAGGGCGAAATAGTTTTGTTTTTTGATGCGATAATAAGTTTTCGCATTTGTTTATGTTGTTAATATAAGTTGTATTGCTGTTTTTCCAGCCGTTTAAATGATTAAAAGTGTGGTTTCCTACCGAATGTCCTTCATTAACAATTCTTGAAAAAACAGCGGGGTATTTTCGAATATTATCACCAATACAAAAAAAAGTAGCTTTTGCATTGAATAGGTGAAGTTGGTCAAGTACAAATTCTGTTACTTTTGGAATAGGTCCATCATCAAAGGTTAGAAATATTTCTTTTTGAGTAGAAAAAAAAGACCACGTATATTTAGCGAATAAACGTTTAAGTATACGTGGTGTCTTTATAAAATATAACCTCATTAAATTAAGGCTTAATAGTATCGAGTTCTTGTGGAAGCTCAGGCTCTTCTTCAGGCATTAAATGACTAAATAGACGAGCATGTGTTATATAATCTTCAAAAAACTTTTTACCATAATCTTCATCTTTGTCATATCGAGTAATTTGCTGAACTAAGTTTTGATACATGTACAGAGTTGTTTCTAAATTATCGATGATTAAATCAATGTCCTGAGTATTAAATGTGCTATAATACTTTAACTTCTGTTGGAAAATATCAGCTAAGGTTTCGGCAGTTTCTCTAGCTTTATTAATATCACCAATACGATAATACAATTCTGGATAGCCTAAAGAGAAATTGTAGTGATCAAAATCTTTAATAGGCATTTTGTGTAACGATAAATCTAACACGTCTTTTGCATTTACAGAATCTCCTTTTTGTAAGAATTCTTCAGATAAACGAATTAAGTTATTACGTAATGAAATTGCGTTACGCTTACTTTGCTCATCTAGGTAAATTTCTCCGTTATTGATTGTTTTCCAATCCCATTTTTTAACATTGTTATACATTTTTTCAGGATCTATGCGTCCCATGTCAAAAATTGTTCGCCCTTTATTAGATGTTTTTATAGGTACTAATTTGTACGCCATTCCATCTAATTGTAAGTAATCTTTTAGCCAAATGTATTCTTCATCAGCATTTGCACCACCAGTAAAGTAAATAGGTCGCTTCCAGTCGAAATTATTTAAAATGTCTAGCATTAAAAGTCTTGCTTTTGATAAACCTCTATCATCAACAGTAATGTCAATATAATCTACCATTTTATCAGCATCTTTTTGTGCTACTAATCCAGTTTTTAAAGCATTTTCTTTGTTAACAGGAATACGAATTCTGTTGGTTGGATAAAATTTTTCCTTAGCGCCATCTCCTGCGTCTAAATAAGTGGCATCATTATCACTAGCTATCCAACGCATAAAATCTTTTATATTAAGTAAAGAATCTTTTAACTGTGGAAGTGGGTAGTAGTATGCCATATCCAAGGTTCCATACTTGTACTGATCGTGTGTTAACTGTGATGGAATAGGGTCAGCATCGTAGGTTTTCTTTTTCATTTGATCGATGTACCAATCTGTTTGAAAAAGACTTGTATTTACTATTTTAATATCTCTACGTACACCTTCTACTTGCTGCATATACCAAAGAGGAAACGTATCGTTGTCTCCAATAGTAAAGATAATCGCATTCGGGTCACAACTTTCTAGATAGGTTTGTGCATTTAGTTGTGCTAAATAACGGTCAGCTCTATCGTGATCATCCCAATTTTGGAAGCCCATTAACGTAGGAACAGCTAGTAATGATACTACTGAAACAGCAATAGCAATTACCTTTTTAGGAGCATACTTTTTAAAGTAATCATAAAGGGCAAGTACTCCAAAACCAATCCAAATAGCAAAGACATAAAAGGAACCAACTACCGCATAATCACGTTCACGAGGTTCAAAAGGTTTAGGGTTGGTGTAAAATATAATAGCTAATCCTGTGAATAAAAAGAACAGTGTTAGCACATAAAAATTCTTCTTATCTCTATTGAGTTGATATAACAAACCAATAAGCCCTAAAATAAAAGGCAAAAAGAAGTAGGTGTTACGTCCCTTGTTGTTTTTAACATCATCTGGTAAATTTTGTTGAGAGCCTAAGCGAGCTTCATCAATAAAATTAATACCGCTTAACCAGTTTCCATTTTCAATGTCTAAATGTCCTTGAATATCGTTTTGGCGACCTACAAAATTCCACATAAAATAACGCCCGTACATATATCCAAATTGAAAATCAACCATGAATTTTATGTTTTCTAAAAACGTTGGACGTCTTTTACTTCGAGCAGGAATTCCAGCAATACTTTTGTATTGTTGTTCAGAAGCAGGGTTTACCATACGAGGAATAAACCCTTTGTGTTTGCTTGAGTAATTAGGAAGTACATTTTTGTACCTGTTTACAATAACATACTTGCCATCGATTTTTTCGTACTTAGGTTTATCGTCTTTATAAGGATTGTCGGCATCTTGTTCTCTATCATAAGCTACAGAATAGTAATTATCATAAAAAACATTTGCATCACCATATTGTTCACGATTGTAGTATGCTAGTAGTTCACGCGCACTTGATGGGTTGTTCTCGTTAATAATGGTATCAGCATTCGCACGTATTGGTAACATTAACCAAGACGAGAAACCAATCATTATGAATAATACTGAAAGTACTAAAGTGTTTGCAGTAACTAAGTTCTTTTTACGTGTATATTTTAATCCGTAAAAGAATAAAGCTATTAAAACAATTCCAGCTATAATAGTTCCTGAATTATAAGGTAGTCCTACTTGGTTGATAAAGAATAACTCAGCAACACTAAAGAATTTTAAAGTGAAAGGGAATAAAAACTTAAACACAAACGCTAAAACTAGTATTGCAACTAGCGTAGCAATTGCCGTTGTTTTTATGTTGATGTCTTTATATGTTTTGAAGAAATATACCAAAACGATTGATGGAATTACTAATAAAGAAAGTATATGAACTCCAAAAGATAGTCCAACTACAAAGCTAATTAATACCAACCATTTATTTCCCCTAGGAGTATTTAATTCACTTTCCCATCGTAACCCTAACCAAAATAGTAGCGCCATTAAGAAAGAAGACATAGCATACACTTCCCCTTCAACAGCACTAAACCAAAAACTATCTGAAAAAGTATATGCTAAAGCACCTACTAATCCGCTTCCTAATACAGCAATAGCTTCATTATTACCTAACTTTCCATTTTTTATAGCCATTCTTCTAGCTAAATTGGTAATTGTCCAAAACATGAAAAGGATAGTAAAAGCACTTGCCAATCCAGACATAAAGTTGACCATTTTTGCCAACTGACTAGGGTCACTAGTAAACATAGCGAAAAAAGCACCCAACATTTGAAATAAAGGAGCACCAGGAGGGTGTCCAACTTCTAAATTTACAGCAGTTGCGATATATTCTCCACAATCCCATGAACTCACTGTGGGTTCAAGAGTTAAGGTATAAGTGATTAACGCTACTGCAAACGAAACCCATCCTAAAATGATGTTCCACTTTTTATAGTTAAACTCAGTCATAGTTTTTTATCTAGATATAAAGTACGAATGTATTAATTACTAATGATTTTTTCGTTGAAAACAAAAATATAATTTTAACAGTTTCTCTAAAATAAGCTCTCATATAAAATTCTGTTAAATGAAATTTTTGAGGTTGAAAAAGAAGTAAACGAAAAAAAGTACAAAAAATTTGCTGAAATATAATTTTGTTTTATATTTGCACCCGCAATAAGTAATTGGCCTATGGTGTAATGGTAACACACCGGTTTTTGGTACCGATATTCAAGGTTCGAGTCCTTGTAGGCCAACAAAATCCTTACGAACTTCGTGAGGATTTTTTTATAAAAAGTGTTTAATGATTTCTAAATATAAAACTTTGTTTTTATATTTGCACTGTAAACATTGGCCCATGGTGTAATGGTAACACACCGGTTTTTGGTACCGATATTCAAGGTTCGAGTCCTTGTGGGCCAACTAAAAAGTCTTAACTGAATAAGTTAAGGCTTTTTTGTTTGTAACAAATTCATGCAGTAGTCGTCTTCAATTAAAACACTATTATTATGAAACGAATTGCAACCATCTTTTGCTGCCTTTTTGTGTTAAGTTCTTTTGCGCAAAAAGAAAACTTTAAAACATTTTATCAATCTAATAAAGATAGAGCCGAGGTATCTTTAAATATTCCTAGTTTTTTTGCCAATATGTTCATCTCTGATGAAGATACTGATGAGTTTGGAGTTTTCTTAAAGAAATCTAAAAACTATAAAATTATGGTGTTCAATAACAACATGGCTTCAGTACAAAAAGATTTTAAAAAATATGCTCGAAGAAATAATTTAAAAACTTTAGTAAGAGTAAAGGATGGTAAGGAAAGGGTAACGGTGTATTTTAGAGAAACAAAAGATCGTATTAAAGAAATTATCGTCAATGTTCATGATAAAAGTGATGAAATGGTATTATTAGGAATTAAAACCAACCTTACTATGGATGAACTATCGGCTATGGTAGAAGCATCTACAAAAAATAAAAGCATAGCTTCAAATTAAAAAGACTTCTATGTTCCCTATGCGTAGTCGAAGGGAAGTATATAACTTATAAGAAACTCCGACTGTAAAATGTCGGAGTTTTCTTGTTTTTTACCCCACAAGTTCTTTCAAACTTTCCACCACTTTTTTACTGTTTCCAATAAAAATTTGGTTGTCAACAATAAAAACTGGGCGTTTTAAAAATGTATATTCATCTAAAATATACTGTTTGTAATCAGCTTCCGTTAAATTTTGATTCTTTAAATCCATTTCTCGATACAGTTTAGCACGTTTATTAAATAAACTTTCGTAGCTGTCTGTTAACTCGCGCATTGATTCCAGCTGAGCAACTGTAATTGGGTTGGTTTTTATTTCTTGCTTTTCAAATCCGTCAATATTTACTTCTTTTAAAATTCTTCGACAAGTATCGCAAGTTTGTAAAAAATAAACTTTTTTCATCTGTTTACGTTTTTATTGTATTAGCTATAGTTTAGTTTTAACCATTAAATAACAAATACTAGTTATAGGTTTTCATGGCTAAATAGGTATCTTTGAAATAGCTAAAATAAGTAGAAAAATGAACAAACAGTTTGAAGTTTTAAAAAGATCAAGAGACTTAGTTTTAAAAAGAATAGAAGGTTTATCATTAGAACAATTGCATATAACTCCTGAAGGATTTAATAATAACATTGCTTGGAATGTAGCTCATTTAGTAGTTACACAACAACTATTACATTATAAATTGTCTGGATTGGATTGCTTAGCACCTGATGAGTTAATTGAAGGGTACAGAAAAGGAACCTTTCCAACTAAAGATTTTACTGAAGAAGAATTTGAAGAAGTAAAAGAATTATTAATAGGTTTACCAGATACTTTACAAGAAGATTTTGAAGAAGGAATTTTTAAAGAATATCAAGAGTACGAAACCAGTACAGGTTTTGTGATAGATTCTTTTGAAAGTGCTGTAGCTTTTAATAATTTACATGAGGGAATGCACCTAGGAATTATCATGAACTTGAGTAAGTTAGTTTAGTTCTCTAATAATATAATGTTGATTTAAAGTAAGGCAACTATAAATGTTAACAGATGAAATTCAATACGAAAACCATACATGGAGGTCAAAAACCTGAAGAAGCTACAGGTGCAGTAATGCCTCCTATCTTTCAAACATCCACTTATGCACAGTCGAGTCCAGGTGTGAACAAAGGGTATGCGTACTCACGTTCAGCGAATCCCACACGTACTGCTTTAGAGAATGCGCTTGCTGCTCTTGAAAACGGAACACACGGATTTGCTTTTTCTTCTGGTTTATCAGCAATTGATTGTGTGTTACGAACTTTGAATCCGGGTGATGAGGTAATTGCAGGAGATGATATTTACGGAGGAACATATCGAATGTTTACGAACATGTTTGAAAAATATGGATTGAAATTTCGATATGTGGATATGAATGAGGTTATGAATGTAACCAAGACAATTTCTAAAAAAACAAAACTCATTTGGATTGAAACACCGACCAATCCGCTAATGAAAATTGCGGATATTGAGGAAATTACCAAAGCAGTAAAAAATATAAAAACATCTATTGTAGTTGCGGTTGATAACACGTTTGCAACCCCTTATTTACAGCGTCCGTTAGATTTGGGAGTTGATATAGTGATGCATTCGGCAACAAAATATTTAGGAGGACATTCTGATTTGGTGATGGGAGCTTTAATGGTAAAGGATGCTAAACTTGCAGAACAATTACATTTTATTCAGTTTGCAGCAGGAGCTATTGCAGGACCTATGGATTCGTTTTTAGCACTGCGTGGAGTAAAAACCTTGCATTTACGTATGCAGCGTCACTGTGAAAATGGAAAAGCAGTGGCACAATATTTATCAGCACATCCAAAAGTAAGTGAAGTCTTTTATCCAGGATTAGAAAAACATCCAAATCACGAAATCGCCAAAAAACAAATGGATGATTTTGGAGGCATGGTTTCTTTCCGTTTAAAAGATGAAAGTAAACAAGCAGCTTTAACTTTTTTAGAAAATACTAAAATTTTCACCTTGGCTGAATCGTTAGGTGGTGTAGAAAGCTTGGTAAGTCACCCAGTAACGATGACGCATGCATCCATTCCTGAAGAAGAACGTTTGAAAATAGGAATTACCGACTCTTTAATTCGTTTGAGTGTTGGAGTAGAAGATATCGATGATTTACTAGCTGATTTAGAGCAAGCACTTTCTAAATAAAAAAGACAACCAAGAATAAAAATGAAAAAAACCGAAGCTTTGATGCTTCGGTTTTTTTATCCTTTCAAGGATAAAATATACCGTTCAGTATATTTTGTATATATTTGTATCTCAAACTTTTTTGAAAAATGTCTAAATCAGAAAGAACCAAGGCTTTTATAATAGAAACCGTAGCTCCTATTTTTAATAAGAATGGTTATGCAGCCATGAGCTTATCTAAAATTACAGAGGCTACAGGTTTGACTAAAGGAGCCATTTACGGACATTTTGAAAACAAAGAAGAGTTAGCTGTAGAATCGTTTAAGTTTTCAGTAAGAAAAGTACTAAAAGACCTTAATGAAACTGTTAATAAGGGTGAGACACCTTTAAAAATGTTGCTTAACGTAGCGCTTTTTTATGAAGGGTATTATGAATACAATAAGCAATTTGGAGGTTGCCCTATTTTAAACATCGGTGTAGATGCTAATAATCAAAATAAGGTAATTGCTCAACTGGTTCAATCGTACAATCACAGAATTTTAGAACAGTTTTCTATACTCATTGAAAAAGCAAAAGAAGCCAATGAGATTAAAAATTCAATAGATAGTATGTTATATGCTAAACGCTTTTTTTACATGATTGAAGGAGCGGTATATATGACACATATAATGAAAGATGACTGTTATTTAAAAGATGTATCTACAGTACTACAACAAATTATAAAACAAGAATTACAGAAATAACTATTTTTTTAATCAAAAATATACCGAACGGTATATTTTAAACTTAATACCATGGAAATACCAAAAATTTTAGAAAGCAAAACAAAAATCAGATTTCAAGATTGCGATCCTTTTAATCATTTAAATAATGCATCTTATTTTAATTACCTTATCAATGCAAGAGAAGATCAGTTGATCGCTAATTATAATTTAGATATTTACCAACACGGAAAAGAAAGAGGAAAGAGCTGGGTGGTAGGTTCACATCAAATAGCTTATTTAAAACCAGCAACCTTAATGGAAACAGTAACGATAGATTCTCAGTTACTTAATTATGGAGAAAGAAATTTGTTAGTTGAAATACGCATGTGGAATGAAGAGAAAACAGCCTTAAAAGCGATACTCTGGAGCTCTTTTGTGTATTTTGATCTGATAAAATTATCAACAGCAAAACACTCAGAAGATTTACTAGAGTTGTTTGAAAATGCTGTTCTACCAATAGAACAAACTAGTTTTGAAGAAAGAACGAAAAGTTTTCGATATCAAAAAGTGTCATAATAAAAAAGACCTGCATTTTGCAGGTCTTTTTTATTTATTGCAAAAGCTAAAATTATTTAGCAGCTGCATATCTTCTTTCTACTTCGTTCCAGTTGATTACTTTAAAGAAAGCTTCGATATAATCAGGACGACGGTTTTGGTAGTTTAAGTAATAAGCGTGTTCCCAAACGTCTAATCCTAAGATAGGAGTTCCACCACAAGTAACACCTGGCATTAATGGGTTGTCTTGGTTAGGAGTAGAGCAAACTTCTACTTTTCCTCCTTTGTGTACACATAACCAAGCCCATCCTGAACCAAATTGTGTAGCAGCTGCTTTAGAAAAAGCATCGATAAACGCTTCTTTTGAACCAAACTCAGCTTCGATAGCATCTTTTAATTCTCCAGATAAATATCCTCTATCTTCTGGGTTCATTACTGTCCAGAATAAAGAGTGGTTGTAAAAACCACCACCGTTATTACGTACAGCAGCGTTGTTCATATCTAAGTTAGTTAAAATATCTTCGATAGATTTTCCTTCTAAATCAGTACCCTCAATAGCAGCATTTAATTTAGTAGTATATCCGTTGTGGTGCTTGCTATGGTGAATTTCCATAGTTCTAGCATCTATATGTGGTTCTAAAGCGTCGTAAGCGTATCCTAATTCTGGTAAGTTAAAAGCCATAATTATTTGTTTTTTAATAGATTAATTTTTTCGTTTTTCCGAATGTAAATTTAACCCAAAAAAATAAGGCAAACAACTGTTTGCCTTATGGATAATTTATTTGAGTATAAATAATAACTATTGTTTAATTTTTGACTTGATGAATAGTAGCAAGGTAATAACTCCTATTATTTTTGAAATAATAATAGCTAAATGCCAATAACTCACGACAAAATATGTGTCATGTATGTTAATAGCTAGGTTTTTATCTTTAAAAAAAGAACCTATTGCTAATATTAAACAGATTAATATTACAAGCCATTTTATCACTATTAATAGTTTGGTTTATCATCAGATGAAAATTTAGTCATAAATTCTTCCGCTTTTTCAACCATTTGTATACTTCCACAATAAAAAGGTACACGTTGGTGTAGTTCGGTTGGTTTAATATCTAAAATACGAGTAAACCCATCAGAAGCTTTACCTCCTGCTTGTTCACAAATAAAAGCCATCGGATTACATTCGTATAACAAGCGTAATTTTCCTTTTGGAGTTATAGCAGTAGCAGGGTAAATATATACACCACCTTTAATCATGTTTCTATGGAAATCTGAAACTAACGACCCAATATAACGCGCTGTATACGGACGGTTATCTGCTTCGTTTAATTCTTTACAGTGAATTAAGAAACGTTTCATTCCTTCTTGGAAATGTGTGAAATACCCTTCGCTTACTGAGTAAATTCTACCAATTTCAGGATAACTCATGTTTGGGTGCGATAAGTAAAAAGTACCAATAGCAGGATTTAACGTAAATCCATTCACTCCATTACCAGTAGTAAAAACTAACATGGTTGAGGTACCGTAAGCTACATAACCAGCGGCTACTTGCTCACTACCTTTTTGTAAGAAATCTTCTTTGGTAACAGGAGTTCCCACAGGAGAAATTCTTCTGTAAATAGAAAAAATAGTTCCTACAGAAACATTTACATCAATGTTAGATGATCCGTCTAAAGGATCCATTAACAACACATATTTATTTTCGTTGGCTTTGTTTTGACCTTCAACCACAACAAAGTCGTCTTCTTCTTCACTAGCAATACCACAAACAATTTCACGATTAATCAATGTTTGTTTAAATAAATCGTTGGCTAAAACATCTAGTTTTTGTTGTGCTTCACCCTGTACATTAATATCACCCGCAGCTCCAGTAATATCAACCAATCCTGCTTTTCTAATTTCGTGGTTTACTACTTTAGCAGCTAAACGGATAGAATTTATTAAACGAGATAATTCACCAGAAGAATATTTAAAGTCTTTTTGTTTGCTGATGATAAACTCACCCAGCGTCATATGCTTGTTACTCATGTCAAATTTTTGTGTTGTGCGTACAAAGATGCCAACTTTTATTTAGTATTTTAAAATTTTCAACAAAAAAATATGATGTGTTTTAATTTTTCATTTGTTTTATCAGAAAGTTTTAAGAGAACTATCTTTACCAAAAAAAGTAAGAAATGAGTTTTATTATCAGACCTGGAGAGCAAAAAGATGCTCAAGCTATATTAGATTTAATCGTTGAATTAGCTGTTTTTGAGAAGGAACCCAACGCGGTTAAAATTACGGTAGAAGATATTATTAAAGATGGATTTTCTGAAAAACCGAAGTTTAAAACCTTTGTTGCAGAAGAAGATAATAAGATTATAGGTATGGCGTTGTTTTATGAACGCTATTCTACATGGAAAGGAAAAGCAATTCACTTAGAAGATCTAATGGTAACTCAATCTAAAAGAGGTATTGGTGCCGGAAAAGCATTGTATAGTGCTGTTATGAATTATGCGCATGAAAACAATTGCAAAAGAGTGGCGTGGGAAGTATTAGATTGGAATACAGGAGCTGTTGATTTTTACAAAAGTACAGGCGCAACGGTATATGATGAGTGGAGAGTGTGCCATATGAATGAACAAAGCTTAGAACAATTTTGTAATGAGAATATTTAAGTTTGGAGGAGCATCAGTAAAAGATGCTAGTGGAGTAAAAAATGTTGCAAAAGTATTGCAGCATGAAGGTACAGAAAATACGTTGGTTGTAATTTCTGCCATGGGAAAAATGACCAACGCTTTTGAGCAGGTGGTTAATGATTATTTCTATAAAAAAGAAAGTCTTAAAGATTCTTTGAGTTTTGTAGAAGGCTTTCATCAAAATATGTTGAACAATTTGTTCAGCACAAACCATGAAGTATATAATAAAGTAAATCATTTGTTTGGTGAATTGAGTGGTTTTATGGCTCGAAATACATCCAAAGATTATAACTACGTATACGATCAAATGGTTGGTTTTGGAGAGTTATTATCTACCACTATAGTAAGTGCTTATTTATCTGAAATAGGAGTAGAGAACCAATGGTTAGATGTAAGAGAGTACATAAAAACTGACGGTACTTATCGTGATGCTAAAATTAATTGGGAGCAGACACAACAACAAATTCAAGAAAAAGTAGATGTATCTAAATTAAATATTACACAAGGATTTTTAGGAGGGTTTGGTACAGAAACAACAACGTTAGGAAGAGAAGGATCTGATTATACCGCAGGTATTTTTGCTTATTGTTTGGATGCTGATAGTGTTACTATTTGGAAAGATGTTCAAGGAGTATTAAATGCTGATCCTAGAGTATTTTCAGAAACAGCTTTGTTACAAGAAATTTCGTATACCGAAGCTATTGAAATGGCATTTTACGGAGCCTCAGTAATTCACCCAAAAACAATTCAGCCATTAGAACAAAAAAACATTCCGTTATATGTGCGTTCGTTTGAAGATGTTACAAAATCTGGTACATGTGTTGGGAGAGGGAAAAAAATAACACCAGAAGTTCCTTGTTTTATCGTAAAGAAAAATCAAATTTTAGTAGCAATTTCAGCAAAAGATTTCTCTTTTATGGTAGAAGATAATATTAGTGATGTTTTTAAGAAGTTACACGACTATAATTTAAAAGTAAACCTAATTCAGAATTCAGCGATTAGTTTTTCTGTTTGTATAGAAGATAAGTACAATAATTTTGAGAATTTTTACAATGATTTAAAAGGCGCTTATAAAATTAGAGCTTATAAGGATACTACTTTATACACAATTCGTCATTTTAATGATGAAGCGATAAAAACAATAAGAAAGCGAGGAAAATCAATCATTCGTCAAATAAATACTGAAACTGCACAGTTAGTGATTCAAGAAAACATGTAAAGCTTGCAAAAAATCGATTATATTTGCAGTTATGTCAATTGATAACTATGTATGGGATTAGTAACACCTAAAGAAGTTGCAAAAGCAATAGGAGCCGACAAGTTCGGCGTTTTCGGAACGTTTTCAGGTTGGTTGCTGATGAAAGTTTTGCGAATTTCTACCGCCAATGAAATTTATAACAAGCACAAGCACAAAAAAGATTTACCTTTTTTAAATGGTTTGCTTGATGAGTTTCAAATAGAGTTTGAAATTCCTGAAGAAGACTTAAAACGTATTCCTAAAGAAGGACCTTTTATAACAATTTCTAACCATCCGCTTGGAGGGATAGATGGTATTTTATTATTAAAACTCTTATTAGAGCATAGAACTGATTACAAGATTATAGCAAATTTTTTACTGCATAGAATAGAGCCTTTAAAGCCTTATGTAATGCCAGTAAATCCTTTTGAGAATCATAAGGATGCTAAATCGAGTGTAGCAGGAATTAAAAATGCCTTATTACATTTAAGAGAAGGAAAGCCGTTAGGACTTTTTCCTGCAGGTGAAGTATCTACGTATCGTGATGGAAAGCTAATGGTTGATAAAGAATGGGAGCAAGGGGCTGTACGCTTGATAAAAAAAGCGAAAGTACCTGTTATTCCTATTTACTTTCACGCTAAAAATAGTCAGTTGTTTTACACATTGTCTAAGATTAGTGATACGCTAAGAACAGCAAAGCTTCCGTCAGAATTATTATCTCAGAAAAATAGAGTTATCAAAGTAAGAATTGGTAAACCAATTTCAGTAAAAGACCAAGATTCATTTACTGAAATACCTGATTTTTACCAGTTTTTACGTAGAAAAACGTATATGTTGGCGAATCCGTATGAGAAAGCATCTCCGAAAATATTGTCAACACACAATTTAAAAATTCCGAAGAAAGCCAAAAAAATCACTTCTCAAAAATCACCAGAGTTATTTGTAAAAGAAGTTGACGCTTTACGAGAAAAAGGAAGTAGATTATTACAGAGTAAGAACTACGAGGTGTTTTTTGCAAGTGCAAAAGAGATACCAAATATTTTACATGAAATAGGGCGCTTACGTGAAATTACCTTTAGAGAAGTAGGAGAAGGAACAAATAAACCTATTGATTTAGATAGGTTTGATAAATATTATCACCACTTATTTTTATGGGATGACCAACAAAACAGATTGGTTGGAGCCTATAGAATGGGCTTAGGAAAAGATATTTTTAAGAAACACGGAATAAATGGTTTTTATATTCAAACATTATTTAGAATAGAGCCAGAATTGTATCCAATGATGGAAAAAACCATTGAAATGGGACGTGCCTTTATTATTAAAGAATATCAACAAAAACCAATGCCATTATTTTTATTGTGGAAAGGGATTGTACATGTTACATTACGTTACCCAGAACATAAATATTTAATGGGAGGAGTAAGCATAAGTAATCAGTTTTCTGAATTCTCAAAATCGTTAATGATTGAGTTTATGAAATCTCATTATTACGATCCGTATGTGGCACAATACATTCGTCCGAAGAAAGAATTTAAAGTAAAATTAAAAGATGCTGATAAAGACTTTGTGTTTGATGCTACTGAGGCAGACATGCAAAAGTTTGATAAAATTATTGACGAGCTTGAGCCAGGAGAATTACGTATTCCGGTATTAATTAAAAAGTATGTGAAGCAAAATGCTCGTTTAGTTGCATTTAATGTAGATCCGAAGTTTAATAACGCTATTGATGGGTTAATGTATATAAAGGTAGCAGATATACCAGAAAGCACTGTAAAACCTGTTATGGAAGAATTTCAAGAAGAATTAGAACGTCGCGCAGCAGAGAATTTAAATAAGTAGAGGCCAAGTTAAAAATAGCATAAACTAAAAAAGCATCGTACTATTCAGTAGTACGATGCTTTTTTAGTTTATGTAAAAGATAATTACTGTTATTTCATAAATTTACTAACTTCTCTTACAATATCGTTTCCGTTAGCAAATAATAATAAGGCAATTAATAAGATAAATCCTGTAATTTGAGCATATTCTAAGAACTTATCACCTGGTTTTTTACCTGTAATCATTTCCCATAAAGTAAACACCACGTGACCACCGTCTAGAGCAGGAATTGGTAGTAAATTCATAAATCCTAACATGATAGATAAGAATGCTGTAATGTTCCAAAATGCTTGCCAGTTAAACTCTGAAGGAAATATACTTCCAATAGAAATAAACCCACCTAAACCTTTATAAGCACCTGTACTAGGGTTTAAAATCTTTTTCATTTGCTTAATATAGTTGGTTAAGGTTGTCCATGCTTTTTTGGTACCAGCTGGAATAGCTTCTCCAAAAGAATAAGTTTTTTCAGCTAAATTGTAATACCCTAGCTTTTCTAAATCTGTTAAAGGTAAGTTTGTAGCATAAATTCCTAGTTTTCCTTCGTCAGAAACTTTAGCAGGAATAGTAATGTTTTGGCTATTTCGTTTAACAGTAACATTTATTTCCTGTCCTTTTTTACTTTCTAAAATTACTTGAACTTGATCAAAATAAGGAGTAGAAACGCCATCAATAGCGGTTATAATATCTTTCTTTTGTAACTCACTTTTGCTATTTGGAGAGTCTTCAGGAACTTGTCCAATTACAAAAGGTTGCCTGTACATTATAAAAGCTCCAGCATCTTTGCCTCTATCAACTAATTTCGAGATAAAATCTGTAGGAATTTCTTTTTCAAGAACAGTTCCGTTTCTTTCTATTGTGTAATTAGTACCATTGATGAACTCTAAAGGAAGCTCTCCGAACTTCTCAATTTTTTGTCCGTCAATAGTTAAGATTTTATCTCCTGTTTCTAAACCTAAATCTTTTCCTAATTGATCTTGAACCCAAACGCCATCTTTTAAGCTTTCATTCGGTAAGTATTTCTCACCATAAGCCCACATTAAACAGATGTAAATTAAAATACCAAGTATGAAGTTTACAATAACACCACCTAACATAATAATTAAACGTTGCCATGCAGGTTTAGAACGAAATTCCCAAGGTTGCGCAGGTTTTTGCATTTGTTCAGTATCCATACTCTCATCAATCATTCCCGCAATCTTCACATAACCTCCTAACGGAATCCAACCAATACCATAAACAGTTTCTCCTACTTTCTTTTTAAATAAAGAGAATTTATAATCGAAAAACAGATAGAATTTTTCTACTCGGGTTTTGAATAATTTGGCAGGAATAAAGTGTCCTAATTCGTGCAAAACGATTAAGAGCGATAAGCTTAAAATAAACTGTGATGCTTTTATTAAAATCTCCATAAATGGTGTTCGTCTAAATTTAAAATCTGACAAATGTACGTTTTTAACAACAGTTGTAAAAGTTTGCACGTAAGTTAGCCTTTGGTTTTAACAAAGTTTTTAGGATAGTGGTTTATAAACGCTGTTTTTAGTCGTATTTTTGTAGAAAATTTTAGTACTGTGGATATTAAATTCTTTAAAAAATCAAAAAGCACCTTAATTTTTATTTTAGTTTTTTGTGCTATTGGAGTTCCTGTTTTTTATCATTTGGTAAAAGTTGATAACAAACTGCCTATTTATAACCCTGCTGATATTAACCCTAAATTGGTGGATGCTTCTGTAAGAAACAGAACAAAAAACCATAGAGTAGGTGAGTTTAGCTTAATTAACCAGAATGGAGATACGATTACGAATGCTGATTATAAAGGAAAGATTTATATAGCCGATTTCTTTTTTACCCGTTGTCAAACTATTTGTATTGCGATGGCGTATAATATGAGTGAGTTGCAAGAGCATTATAAAAATGATGACGACATCATGTTTTTATCACACTCCGTGACTCCAGTAATGGATAGCGTTCCACAATTACGAAAGTATGCAACTGAAAAAGGAGTGATTGATGGAAAATGGAATGTAACAACAGGAGAAAAGAAACATATTTACAACTTAGCACGTAAACACTATTTTGCTGTATTGGATGAAGGAGATGGCGGAGAAAGCGATTGGGTTCACACAGAGAATTTTGTGTTAATTGATAAAGAAGGACGCATAAGAGGTTCGTATGATGGAACTAAAAAAGAAAATATGCAGAAAATTATTGATGATATTACACTGCTTAAAGAAGAGTATAAAAAGTAATTTGTAGAGGAGGTTTCTACAAAAGACACATATGAGTTGAAAAAAAGACCTTGATGTTTTTACAAAAACATCAAGGTCTTTTGGTTAAAACGTCTTGATGAGTTTTACTTCCTATTTCCATCCCCATCAAAGTTCTTATTTATTTCTTGTTCGGTTTTAACAACAGATACGGCTAATGATAATAACATAATTGCCATAGGTTGCCATGTTAATTCTTTTGATATAAAGGCTAAAACCAACGAAGCAACCAAAGAAACTGCTGAATACTTCATAAACTCTTTAGTGAAAAAAGCATTAGCAAATTGCCAAATAGTATCATTTTTCATAGTTTTATTAGTACGATACCCATAAATAGCATTGATTTTTTTAGGAGGGAAAAAATGAAAAATAATACTGAATAAAAAAAGCAATCCGTTTATAGAAAGCACATAATAAAATGGATTCATGGTTTAATTTTTAATAGAATTTATAATTCCTTTTAACAAGGTATTTACGTCTGCGTTTTTGGTAAGTCCTGTACGAACTACAACCAAATCTTGACTAGGCAAAATAAATACATTTTGACCTTTATATCCGTTAAAAGAAAACATATTTTTTGGAGCATCAGGATAACGCCCACCAGCATTTAACCAAATTTGTGCCCCATACCAACCATCTGAAGTAGGAGTAGGGGTTGTAGCATAACTTACCCAGTCTTTATCAAACAAATGCTCTCCATTCCATTCGCCATTATGTAGATATAATAAGCCTAGTTTAGCCCAATCTCTTGCTGTTGCCCAAGCGTATGAAGATCCTACAAAGTGATTGCTCATATCAGTTTCAACAATCATTGAGTTCATTCCTATTTTATCAATTAAACCACTATACCAAAAATCAAGATACTCTTGGTGTGTGTCGAATTTTGTTCGTAAAATACCCGATAACAAATTAGAGGTTCCAGAAGAGTAGTTCCAAGTTTCGTTTGGTTTTCCTACAAATGGTTTGTTTACTTGAACTTTGGTCATGTCTTTTTCTAGAAAAAGCATCTTGGTAGCGTCTGAAATACTATTATAATCTTCGTTCCATTCCAAACCAGAATTCATTTGTAATAAATTATGAATCGTAATGTTTTTTCGATCGTCATTTTCCCATTCAGAAAATAAATTATCTTCTTGAACATTAATTTTTCCTTGACATTTTAAAATCCCGAACAATGTTCCTGTAATACTTTTGGTCATAGACCAACCTAACTGTTTTGATTCTTTGGTAAAACCAGTATCATATTTTTCAAAAATAATCTTGTCTTTATATACCACTACTAGTGAGCGTGTTTGATTTCTATCATTAAAAATAGTATCAATAGTTTCGTTTAGTTTTGTATAATCAATGTTAGCGAAAATAGTGTCCTTATGATCTGCATTTCCATAAGGAAAAGGAGTGATATTATCAGGTTCAGAACGTTTTGGAGTAAGTTGAGGTTTGGTAATATCAAAATCATTAGTAACCAAAACAGCTCCAAGGCCTTCTCTATAAATAGCTTTTCTTTTTAGCAATCCATATACAGAACCAGTAGCTGATTTTTCTTCTGTATTAATTTTATCAGAAGTAATATTTATGGGAGAAAAATTATTGTCATTAGCATCGGTAAAAGCTAAGCTTCTTCCTGCTAGAAATACTGATGAAGCGGTATTTTTAGCGGAGTATCCTGCCAAAATATTTAACTTCGGATAGTTGTAAAAAACAGCAATTGTTAAAGCAATTAAAACGAGTAAAAGAATTCTTTTTAAATTTTTCATGGAATGGGTTTCTAGCAAATGTAAGAATTTAATTGTTTGATGTTTGTATTTAAAACGCAAGCCCTACCTTTGTACTAAATTTGATATTTTATATGTTTAGTATAGATAAAATTCGCGCTGATTTTCCTATTTTACAAAGAGAAGTACATGGAAAAAAATTAGTGTATTTAGATAACGGAGCAACTTCACAAACACCACAGGTAGTAATTGACACTATTGTAGATTATTACTCTAATTACAATGCAAATATTCATAGAGGTGTACATACATTAAGTCAGGAAGCTACTGATAAGTATGAGGAAGCAAGGATTAAGATTCAAAAACATTTCAATGCGAAGCATTCGTATGAAATTATTTTAACTTCAGGAACAACACATGGGGTTAATATTGTAGCATCTGGTTTTGCTTCTATTTTACAAGAAGGAGATGAAATAATTGTTTCAGCTTTAGAGCATCATTCTAACATTGTGCCTTGGCAAATGTTATGTGAAAAAACAGGAGCTATTTTAAAAGTAATTCCGATGGATGAAGATGGTTCTTTACGCATGGATATATACCATGAATTGTTGAACCCAAAAACAAAATTAGTTTTTTGTAATCATGTATCTAATGCATTAGGAACAATTAATCCAATAAAAGAAATTATTCATGCAGGACATAAGTTTGGAGCTTATGTATTGATTGATGGTGCACAAGCAGTACCGCACATAAAACCAGATGTACAAGCATTAGATGCTGATTTTTATGTAGCTTCAGCTCATAAAATGTGCGGACCAACAGGTGTTGGAATGTTGTATGGTAAAGAAGAGCTATTGCAGTTATTACCACCATACCAAGGAGGAGGAGAAATGATTGAAACCGTAACTTTTGAAAAAACAACCTATGCAGGGTTACCTCATAAGTTTGAAGCAGGAACACCTAATATTTGCGGAGGTATTGCTTTTGGAATTGCTGTTGATTATATGAATTCAGTTGGTTTTTCTAACATAGAGAAACAAGAAAACGAACTGTTATCGTACGCAACCCAAGAATTAGAAAAAATAGATGGGTTAAAAATCTACGGAACAACTAACAAAACATCAGTAATATCTTTTAATTTAGAAGGAATTCACCCGTATGATGTTGGAGCTATTTTAGATAAGTTAGGTGTTGCTGTTCGTACAGGTCACCATTGTGCACAACCTATTATGGATTTTTATTGTATTCCAGGAACAGTGAGAGCTTCTTTTTCTTTTTATAATACGAAAGAAGAAGTTGATGTATTGGTAAACGCAGTTAAGAAAGCGCAAATGATGTTAAGTTAGAAGAATTTAGCATAAGAATATAAAAAAGCCTCCAAATGGAGGCTTTTTTAGTTTATAATAGTTTTTTTACTAATCTCTTGACATAAATATTTGTAATACATACCAGAATAATAGCATTAAAGAAGCAAATAAGCCTAATGCTGCAGGAATGTAATCATCCGTAGAAAACTTGTGAACTAAGTTAGATGTTTGGTATAAAATAGAACCAGCTGCTAACACACACATTCCAACAGAAAACCACAAACCTAAATTAAATCCGAATAAAGCACCAGCTATTATTAATCCGATAGCGATAAAGAATCCAACAGATAATCCAGCTCTAATAAAAGAAAAATCCTTTTTAGTAATAAAAACGATTGATGAAATTCCAACAAACAATGCTAACGTAACAATTCCTGCTTGTTTTATAACATCAAAATTATTGGTATAAGAAATAGCAATGTAAATTAAAGGGATAAAAATAAATGCTTCAGCAAAGATATACCCTGAATATGCTAAGTATTGTAAGTTTTTATCAGAAGTTTTTAAGGCAGTACTTTCTGCATAGTTTGTAATTAACATAAAACCACCCAGTAACAATAACCATTTATAACCTTGGGTCATTGATAAGGCAAATTCTACAATCGTAGCACTTTGTAAAAATAAATATTCAAACAAAACAAACAATAATACGCCACCAGCAACGTGCGCATAGGTTTTTTTGTAAAAAGCAATTCTGTCAGTTTCTGATACTTGTGCAACAAGCACTTTTGGTTCAAATGAGTTTTCCATAATTAATTTTTTAAATACGATGTAAAGATATGTTTTTTAGGTGATTTTAAATTTATCTTTCCATGTTGTAGAAAATACAATTTGAGTGTGTTAAAAATGTCGTATTTAAAATTTTTATTGTTTAAAATTGACGTTTTTTTATTGTTTTTGTTAAATTTTAACATTCTTAGATTGTTAGGATAAGGGTGTTCCCAAGTGATAAAACCTAATAAATTAACTTTTTTTTAACTTTTATTTAGCGTTTAAAAAAAATCATATATTGCATATCGTTAAAAAACCCTTCAAATAACTATCAAATTTACAGGTATTTAACAAATTAATTGATGATACCTTTTTTTTGAGTTTTTTAACAAGTTTATTGCCTTATGGGCAGTTTTATCAATAACTAATTTTTTAATTATTCACAACATGAAAAGAATTTTTTTAACACTAGCTGTAGCAGCCTCATTTTTAGTAGGATGTCAGGAAAACTCTAAAGACGAAGCTTTAGACCCTCAAGAATCAATTGATATGAGTGACTTTTATGTAGAAACAGAAGAAGTTTCTCATAGAGGAGGGTCAGAACAATGCCACTCAATGAGAGTTTTAAACAGGCAGGTAAAAGAAAACCCAGGGTTATACAAAAAAATGTATGATATTGAGTATGCTACAAGAAAAATAACAACAAAGAAAGGTAAACCAGGGGGAGGAAGTACTGGAGGGGATGTAGATGTAGCACCAATAGAAGATGGTTTAGGAACTATTAATATTCCTGTATATGTACATATTGTTTTACCAAACTCTAATAGTGTTACAAATTCTCAAATTCAAGCACAAATGAATGTATTGAATGACGACTTTAGTAATCCAAATACAAATCAACTTCCTTCAGGGGCTTCGGATTTTATCAACGATGCAACTGATACAGGAATCCAGTTTACATTAGCAGGCACTTTTAGGCATGATGACTCTAGGTCATCTTGGGGAACTAACGATGCTGTTAAGGCTGCTTATCCTCCAATTACACCAGAAACACACTTAAATGTTTGGGTATGTGAAATAGGAGGAGGTATCTTAGGATATGCTCAATTTCCAGGAGGTTCTTTATCTACAGATGGTGTAGTGTTATTAGCAGGAACTTTACCAGGAGGGTCTTCTGCTCCATATAATATGGGAAGAACTGCAACCCATGAGGTTGGTCATTACTTAAATTTACGTCACATTTGGGGAGACGGAAGATGTCGTCAAGACGATTTCGTAGCTGATACTCCATCTTCTGATGCATCAAACTACGGATGTCCAACGTATCCAGATGTTAGCTGTAAATCTGCTGATATGACAATGAACTATATGGATTATACAAACGATGCTTGTATGTATATGTTTACTGATGGTCAGCGTAACAGAATGAGAGCTTTATTTGCTTCAGGAGGAGCGAGGTCTTCTATGATATAAGTTTAATAAGTCTTTTTTTAAGACGTTCTCAATAATTATTTTAAAACCAAGAGATGTACATCTCTTGGTTTTTTTTACTTTTATGCGGATAAATAATAACTTTTTATTTTGAAAAACATTAAATTCCCAACTCCGCATACTATCTTATTATTAATTGCTGGGTTGGTAGCTATTTTAACATGGTTTGTACCAGCAGGTAAGTTTGACACGTTACAGTATCAGAAAAACAATAATTCATTTACGTATTTACACTTAGAGGAAGAGAAAACAATAGAGGCAAGTCAAGAAACATTAGAAGGCTTAGGAATTAAAATTCCATTAGAAAAGTTTATCAACGGTGATATCGCAAAACCAATCAGTGTACCAGGAACCTATACTCAGCTAGATCCAAAACCACAGGGTTTTTTAGACTTTTTTAAATCGCCAATAAAAGGAATCATTCAATCGTCAGATATTATTTTATTTGTCCTGATTTTAGGAGGAATTATAGGAATAATGAATTTCACAGGTGCTTTTGATGCTGGAATAGCTTGGTTAGCAAAAACATTGAAAGGAAAAGAGTATTGGCTTATATTTGTGGTAACAACCTTAATAGCTGTAGGAGGTACAACTTTTGGGTTGGCAGAAGAAACCATTGCCTTTTATCCAATACTAATTCCCATATTTTTAGCGGCAAAATACGATGCTATAGTAGCTTTAGCTTGTGTGTATATTGGGTCGTCGATTGGTACAATGTGTTCAACGGTAAACCCGTTTAGTGTTATTATTGCTTCAGATGCAGCAGGAATTAATTGGACTACTGGCTTTACAGGGAGGTTGTTAATGTTAATTGGAGGAATTATCATTTGTGTAATTTATATTTTACGTTATGCAAACAAAGTTCAAAAAGATCCAACAAAATCCATTATTTACGATCAAAAAGAAATGATTGAAAGTCTTTTTGGCAGTTCAACATCAAGTACACATAGCTTAACAGGTAGACTACGAATTATATTAACCATTTTTACCATGTGTTTTGTAATTATGATTTATGGAGTATCCCGTTTAGGATGGTGGTTTGAAGAAATGACCGTGGTGTTTTTAATAGGTGCTATTTTAATAGGTTTTTTAGCTAAGATGAAAGAAGAAAACTTTGTAAACACGTTTATTAAAGGAGCTGGAGATTTATTAGGAGTTGCTTTTATTATCGGTATTGCACGAGGAGTTTCCGTATTAATGGAACAAGGTTTAATAAGCGACACTATTTTACAACACGCAAGCGAGTTTACTACAGGAATGTCTAAAGGAATTTTTACCAATGTAATGTTATTCATTTATTCAGGACTATCATTTTTTATTCCAAGTTCATCAGGAATGGCAGTATTAACGATGCCCATCATGTCTCCGTTGGCAGATACAGTTGGTGTTGGTAGAGAAGTTATTGTAAATACCTATCAATATGGTATGGGGTTGTTTGCTTTTATCAACCCAACAGGCTTAATTTTGGCATCTTTAGCCATTGTGAAAGTAGGATATGATAAATGGTTAAAGTTTGTAATTCCGTTAGTAATTATCTTAACCATTTTTACAATGCTAGTTTTAACCGCCCAAGTATACTTGTAAATAATGAAACAAATTTATGCGCTGTTTTTCTTGATATTTTTCTTCGGATGCAAGCCAGAAACTAAACTGACCAATATGAAAGAGAAAGTTGTAATCGCTCATCGAGGAGCCTCAGGATACTTACCAGAACACACGATGGAAGCCAAAGCCATGGCATACGCAATGAATCCTGATTATATAGAACAAGATTTAGTATTGAGTAAAGATAACATTCCAATTGTTATTCATGATATTTATTTGGATGATGTTACTGATGTTGCTGAAAAATATCCAGAAAAAAAACGAGAAGATGAACGTTTTTATGTAATTGATTTTACGTTTGAAGAACTACAAAAACTAAATGTAACAGAGCGTTTTAATCCGAAAACAGGAGAACAAGTGTACCCGAATCGATTTCCGAAGGGGAGAGGTAACTTTAAATTACACTCTTTACAAGAGGAAATAGAGCTAATTCAAGGACTAAATGCTTCCACAGGAAAAAATATCGGAATTTATCCAGAAATTAAAAACCCAGCATTTCATCATAAGAATGGAAAAGATATTGCTAAAATTTCGTTGGATATCCTTTCAAGCTATGGCTACAAAACAACGAACGATAAATGTATGTTTCAATGTTTTGATGCGAAAGAATTGGAAAGAGTTCGAAAAGAATTGAAGTCCGAATTATTCTTAGTACAATTAATTGAGTTCCCTGAGGAAACCAAAGAATTAGCACATTTTGCATCGTATGCAGACGGGTTGGGACCTTGGTACAAGCAAATTTTAGATAAAAAAGTAGGAGAGAAGTGGCAGTTTACAACACTAGTTAAAGATGCTCACAAATTAGGACTACAAGTACATCCATATACTTTTAGAGCAGATCAACTGGGTGAATTTTCTTCTTTTGAAGAAATGATGCAAGTACTGTTTCTTGAAGCAAATGTTGATGGCGGTTTTACCGATTTTCCAGATAAAATGGTTCAGTTTTTAGCTACACAGTAACCTCTAACAATTTTTTTCTATATACTGAAAGTAGTTTTGATTTAGAAATAAAACCAATGTACACTCTGTTTTTTACCACGGGTAAATTCCATGCGCCACTTTCTTTAAATTTTTGCATGACTTTTTCAGTGGTGTCATTATAAAAAATAATTGCTGGAGCAATTTTCATAATATCTCTTACCTTCGTAGTTTCATATAATTCTTGATTAAACATCATAGGGCGGATATCATCTAATAAAACAATCCCCATAAACTTATCTTCATTATCAACCACAGGAAAAATATTACGTTTTGATTTGGCAACTGCTTTTTTTAGCATATCTCCAAGACTCATTTCAGGATGAATTTTTACAAAGTTTTTTTCAATAATTTGACTCGTTTTCATCATCATCATCACATTTTTATCTTTGTTATGCGTAATTAACTCGCCACGTTCTGCTAGTTCAATTGTGTAAATAGAATTTGATACAAAATACTTGGTAATAGCATAGGAAACAGCAGAAACAAGCATTAATGGAACAAATAAATCATAACCTCCAGTTATTTCAGCAATTAAGAAAATAGCCGTTAAAGGTGCGTGTAAAACACCAGCCATTAAGCCCGTCATACCAATCAATGTGAAGTTAGTTTCTGAGACATCAAACCCGAATTGATTGATAATTTTAGCAGTAACATTTCCCAAAGCACTTCCCATAACAAGTGTAGGAATAAAAATACCACCAACTCCGCCAGCAGCAAAAGTAGTAGTCATGGCAATTACTTTAAAAACACCAATAATTAACAGAAAAATAATAACCATCCAAACATTATTAAAATCAATGTTGTAATGAATATTTTTAAGAGCGGCACTGGCATTTTCAGACAATAAATTGTTGATAATTCCATAACCTTCACCAAATAAAGGAGGAATTAAAAACAGCATTATACCAATAGCAATTCCACCAAATACTAATCGTTTAAAAGGAGTGTATTTTTTGAAAAAATTAATAATTCTAAAATAGATTTTAGAAAAATATACAGAAGAAAACCCTGTAAAAATAGCCAAGGCTATGTAAAAGATAAGATCGTTAATTTCAAAAGCATCTTGTAGTTGTACACTAAATAATACATCTTTTCCTAAAAAGAAATAAGAAGTAATCACCGCTGAAACCGATGCTAATAATAAAGGAACTAACGATGCAAAAGCAAGATCCAAACTAAAAATTTCCACTGCAAAAATGATAGCAGCAATAGGAGCTTTGAACATTGAAGACATCGCACCAGCGGTAGCACAACCAATTAGCAGCATACGAGTTCTCATATTCATATGAAAAAGCCTAGCAACACCTGAGCCTAAGGCAGCACCAGTACTTACAGCAGGGCCTTGTAGCCCTACAGAACCTCCAAAACCTACAGTTATAGGAGCGGTAATTAATGAAGCATAAATTTTATAACGTTCAATAATTCCATTCTTTTTAGAAATAGATTGTAAAGTAGTAGAAATACCATGATCAATATCTTTTCTAATTAGATATTTTTTAATGTAATACACTAAAAATAACCCGATGATAGGAAAAATAAAGTATAACGAATGATGATAATCTTTAATAAGTCCATCTTCTAAAATACGATGGAAGTAAAAAGTAAGGTTCTTAAGAATTAAGGTACCAATACCCGCTAAAAACCCTACTAAAATGCTTAAAACATATACAAACTGTCGTTCAGAGATATGTTTGTATCTCCAAATTAATATTTTCTTATAAGCTTCTTTAGATGTAGGCATTGTGTTCTAGATGCTTAGTTAATTTTTGAAAAGCTAAATATGAATAATTAAAGATATAATTTATTAAGAAAAGTTGTAGGTTTTTATAAAAAAGAAAAATCCCATTCTAATTCTAGAACGGGATTTTTTATTGGTTATTACGAAGTAAATTGTATTCGATGTGGTAACCCTCTTGTTTTGTAACAAGGTAGACTACCCTTTAATATCTAGTTTAATGCTCAATTCTTGTAATTGCTCATCGTCTATAGTTGCAGGAGCATCAATCATTACATCGCGTCCTGAATTGTTTTTAGGGAAAGCAATAAAATCACGAATGGTTTCTTGACCTCCTAAAATAGCTACCAAACGATCTAAACCGAAAGCTAAACCTCCGTGAGGTGGTGCTCCGTATTCAAAAGCATCCATTAAGAATCCAAACTGAGCTTTTGCCTCTTCTTCGGTAAATCCTAAATGCTTAAACATGATAGCTTGTGTTTCTTTATCATGAATTCTAATAGAACCTCCACCAATTTCGTTTCCGTTTAACACTAAATCGTAAGCATTTGCTTTTACAGCTCCTGGATCAGTATCTAATAATGCTAACTGACCTGGTTTTGGAGAAGTAAATGGGTGGTGCATTGCGTGGTAGTGCCCTGTTTCTTCATCTAATTCTAGTAATGGGAAATCGATTACCCATAACGGAGCAAACTCGTTTGGTTTACGCAAACCTAAACGTTCTGCTAGTTCCATACGTAACGCACTTAATTGCGCGCGAACTTTGTTAGTATTTCCTGAAAGAATACAGATTAAATCTCCAGCCTTCGCTCCTGTAGCTTCAGCCCATTTAGCTAAATCTTCTTGGTCGTAGAACTTGTCTACCGATGATTTAAAGCTTCCATCTTCGTTACATTTCACATATACCATTCCTAAAGCTCCTACTTGCGGACGCTTTACCCAATCAATTAATTTATCAATCTCTTTACGAGTGTATGAAGCGCCTCCTGGTACAGCCATACCTACAACTAATTCAGCATCGTTAAATACTTTAAAGTCTTTGTGCTGTGCTACTTCGTTTAACTCGCCAAACTCCATTCCAAAACGGATGTCTGGTTTATCATTTCCGTACTTACGCATAGCTTCATCAAACGTAATTCTGGGAAATTTGTCTACTTCAACTCCGTTGATTTCTTTTAATAAATGACGTGTCATTCCTTCAAAAATTTCTAACACATCTTCTTGCTCAACAAATGCCATTTCACAGTCTATCTGTGTAAATTCTGGTTGACGGTCGGCACGTAAATCTTCATCTCTAAAACACTTTACAATTTGGAAGTATTTATCCATACCACCTACCATTAATAACTGTTTAAAGGTTTGTGGTGATTGTGGTAAGGCATAAAACTGACCAGCATTCATACGAGAAGGTACTAAGAAATCTCGTGCTCCTTCTGGAGTGGATTTGATTAAATATGGAGTTTCCACATCAATAAATCCTTTGTCAGATAAATATTTACGAACTTCCATCGATACTTTATGACGGAAAACTAAGCTGTTTTTAACTGGGTTACGACGAATATCTAAATAACGATATTTCATACGTAAATCTTCACCTCCATCCGTTTCATCTTCTATTGTAAAAGGTGGTAATTTAGCTTCGTTTAAAATTTCTAAACTAGATACTAAAACCTCTACATCACCTGTTGGAATATTTGCGTTTTTAGATTGACGCTCAATAACTTTTCCAGTAACTTGTACTACAAACTCACGCCCTAAAGTTTTTGCCTTCTCCATTAAGTCTTTAGAAGTGCGTTCCTCGTCGAAGATTAACTGTGTAATTCCGTAACGGTCACGTAAATCTACCCAAATCATAAAACCCTTATCACGTGATTTTTGTACCCATCCAGAAAGGGTAACTTCAGTATTAATGTGCGATGCTCTTAACTCACCACAAGTATGCGTTCTGTACATTTTTAAAAATTTTATTCTCGCATAGCGAGATTTCTTACAAATTTGTCATTCCGAACTTGTTTCGGAATCTAGAAATTTTTGCTGTGCAAATTTAACTATAAATGTTAGTTTGTAAAAAATTACCACGACTTAGTTTTTATGACTTTAAATCATTTGTTTTGCAGTATAAAAACCTTTTTCAAATGACATTAGACGTATTTAAACAAACCATACAAAATACACCAAAAAAAGTTGAGTTTTCTGACACTATTTCGGTAATTGAAAGCCTGTATAGTTTCACTCCTACTGCCTTTAAAAATGGAAGTTTATACAACGAAGCTGAAAAAAATCAAGGTTCGTGTAAAATATTTTCGTTTGCTATACAGCAGCGATTTAGTAAAGAAGAAACCTTAGCGTGTTTTGGAAAATATTATTTTGAAGATGTGTTATATAATCCAGAAGGAACAGATCATCAAAATATTAGAAACTTTATAAAAACAGGTTTTGAAGGCTTGCTTTTTGAAGGAGAGCCCTTGGCTAAACATTAAAAGCTCCTCTTTTTAACTTCTGAAAATACTTAGCAGCTTCTCTCTTTACTTTTGGCGCTAAAATTAGTGTTGAAAGCACAGTAGGAATTGCCATTAAAGCATAAGCACTGTCAATTAGGTTAATAACAAAGTCTAATTTTATAATAGAAGCAATTACAATAGTAATGATGTAAATATAATTGTATGATTTTCCAATCTTGGTGTTAGTTAAAAAGCTTAAACAACTCAATCCATAAAAAGAGTAGGTGAACAGTGTTGAGAAAGCAAATATTAATACACAAATGGTTAAAATAATACTTCCAATCTTGTAAGGAAGTACCGCATCAAATGCAGCCAGTGTCATAGAAATTCCATTACCTTCAAAATTTTCCCAAACTCCTGAGGCTAAAATGGCTAATGCAGTTAAAGAACAAACTAACAAGGTGTCAATAGCAGGCCCCAGCATAGCGACTAATCCTTCACGGATTGGTTCTTTGGTTTTTGCAGTCCCATGCATCATAGGTGCAGTACCTAAGCCAGCTTCGTTAGAAAAAGCAGCACGTTTTACTCCAGTGATTATCAAAACCCCTAAAGCACCACCTAAAACAGATTTTCCTGAAAAAGCATCCTCAAAAATTAAAGAAAAAATAGATGGAACTTGTTCTAATCGCAAAAATAAAATGGTTAAAACAGTAAGTAAATAAATCACAACCATTATAGGAACTAATTTTCCTGCAACACTACCAATTCGTTTAATTCCACCAAAAATAACTATGGCCACTATAATAGCAGTAGAAATACCTAATAGTAATTTAGCTGTAAAATGGCTAGATTCTTGTATTTGAAAAACATCTACTAAGGTTTGTGTTAGTTGGTTGGCCTGAAATGCAGGTAGTGTACCTATCAATCCAGCTGCTGAGAAGAATAGTGCTAAAGGTTTCCATTTTTTTCCTAAACCCTCAGTAATTACATACATAGGACCTCCTTTTACGTTTCCGTTTTCATCTTTTCCGCGATACATTACTGATAAGCTACAGGTGAAAAATTTGGTAGCCATACCTACAAAAGCACTAATCCACATCCAAAAAATAGCACCCGGACCACCTGTTGCAATAGCAATGGCAACACCACTAATATTTCCCATTCCTACCGTAGCTGCAATAGCAGATGATAAGGCTTCGTAATGTGATAAATCTCCAGGAGAGTCTACTTTGTCATATTTTCCTCTTAAAATAGCAATAGCATGACCAATGTACCTGAACGGAATTAACCCTGAATAGATAAAAAGGTATAATCCACCACCAATTAATAAAATTAGTAAGGGAATTCCCCATACCCAAGAAGAAAATTGAGCAATTGAGTCTTGAATGTTTAAAAACATGAAATAGGATTTTTACGAAAGTACTAAAAAGTGATAGTAAAAAAAGAACGATAGCTGTGATTTAACAACTATCGTTCTTTTGTGAATTTTTATTTACAAACAATTCCTTTTTTTTCTAAGAATTCAATGTCTCTTAAAAAGCCTTTTTGAATGGTTTCTGCTTGAAAAATAAAAGTTTTATCATGTAGTCTGTTGTCTTCAAAAAATGTTATCTGAAAACGGTTGTCTAAATCGAACAATTCAGGTTGCATTAATTCAAACTTTTGATAACTATTTGCAGGAAGAGTATCTATTTTTCTTCTGAAAATAGAAGTAGTTTTAGTATCTGAAAATCCTTGTGAAACAATTACGACCATTTCTAAATCAACATCTTTTCTGTTTAGAATGTATACATTCCAATCCTCTTTACCATCAATTTCATTAGTTTCTAAAACTACTGCGATTTCTACACCTGTTACTTTAGGGATTTCAATATCTTTTCTCATTGAAAACTTTTTAAAACGGAAAGACGAAAGTTTAACGCTTTCGTCTTTTATTTTTTGAATTTATCTTTAAAATTAAATTACAGATTTAAACTGTTCTAAGAAACGTTTGTCATTTTCATAGAACATACGAATATCTGGAATCTGGTATAACAACATTGCAATACGTTCAATACCCATTCCGAAAGCATAACCACTATATTTTGTAGGGTCGATATTACAGTTCTTTAAAACATTAGGATCTACCATACCGCATCCCATAATTTCTAACCAACCAGTTCCCTTGGTAATTCTGTAATCGGTTTCAGTTTCTAATCCCCAGTAAATGTCTACTTCTGCACTTGGCTCAGTAAATGGGAAGTACGACGGACGTAAACGTATTTTAGATTTACCAAACATTTCTTTGGTAAAGTATAATAAGGTTTGTTTTAAATCGGCAAAAGAAACGTCAGTATCTATATATAACCCTTCTACTTGGTGGAAAATACAGTGTGCACGTGCTGAAATATCTTCGTTTCTAAACACACGTCCTGGAGAAATTGTACGAATTGGAGGTTCGTTGTTTTCCATATAACGCACCTGAACTGATGAGGTATGTGTTCTTAGTAATGTGTCAGGATTCTTTTCAATAAAGAAAGTATCTTGCATATCACGTGCCGGGTGATATTCTGGTAAATTCAAAGCAGTAAAGTTGTGCCAATCATCTTCAATTTCTGGTCCTTCAGAAACAGTAAAACCAATACGGTTAAATACTTCTATAATTTGATTCTTTACTAAAGAAATCGGGTGTCGAGAACCTAAGTTGATTGGTTCAGATGGACGCGTTAAATCACCATAAACACCTTTTTCCTCAACAGCATTCTCAATAGCCTCTTTTAAAGAGTTTACTTTATCTTCAGCTGAAGTTTTAAGTAAATTTATGGTTTGCCCAAATTCTTTCTTTTGGTCGTTAGGTACATTTTTAAATTCAGTAAATAAATCTTTTAAAATTCCTTTACTTCCTAAATATTTAATTCTAAATGTTTCAATTTCTTCTTTTGAAGTGGTATTAAAAGCTTTTACCTCTTCAATCAATTCTTTTACCTTGTCTAACATAATCTTTCCAAAAGTTAAGGTGCAAATTTACGTTTTTTTGTCTAAAAAAAAGGACTTTTAATAGGGTTTGCATAAACACCAATAAAATAAGGGAAATAAACGGTAAAATAGAAATTAACGAATAGTAAAATAATTATATTTGCATAGTAAAATTGTTAATATTATAAAATAACAGAACAACAACTAAGTTTATGGAATCTAACATACAAGCATTTATGGATTACGTAAAAGAACGTAATGCATACGAACCAGAGTTTTTGCAAGCTGTACATGAAGTAGCAGAAACAGTAATTCCGTTTATAGAAAATAATCCAAAATATCAGGGTAAGAAATTACTAGAGCGTATGGTTGAACCTGAACGTACTATTATGTTTAGAGTGCCTTGGGTTGATGATAACGGAGAAACTCAAGTAAACAGAGGATATAGAGTTGAGTTTAACTCAGCAATTGGTCCTTATAAAGGAGGGTTACGTTTTCATCCTTCAGTAAACTTATCAATCTTAAAATTTTTAGGATTTGAGCAAGTTTTCAAAAACTCATTAACAACCTTACCAATGGGTGGTGGTAAAGGAGGATCTGACTTTAACCCTAAAGGAAAGTCTGACCGTGAAGTAATGGCTTTTTGTCAATCATTTATGACAGAGTTAGCACGTCATATTGGACCTGATACTGATGTTCCTGCTGGAGATATTGGTGTTGGAGGTCGTGAAATAGGTTACATGTTTGGTCAATACAAGCGTTTACGTAACGAATTCACTGGAGTATTAACTGGTAAAGGAGCTTCTTGGGGAGGTTCATTAATCCGTCCTGAAGCTACAGGTTATGGTGATGTTTACTTTGCAGAAAACATGTTAAAAACCAAAGGAGATTCTTTCGAGGGTAAAACTGTAGTTGTTTCTGGTTCTGGTAACGTAGCGCAATATGCTACTGAAAAAGCAACTCAATTAGGAGCTAAAGTGGTTACTTTATCTGATTCATCAGGTTATATCTATGATGAAGATGGTATTGATGCTGAAAAATTAGCTTTTGTACAAGAGTTAAAGAATGTAAAACGTGGAAGAATCCATGAATACGTAGAAAAATACCCATCAGCAAAATTCTTCAAAGGTGAAAGACCTTGGGGAACTAAGTGTGATGTGGCTTTGCCATGTGCAACTCAAAATGAGTTAAATGGAGATGAAGCAAAAGTATTAGTTGATAATGGATGTATTTGTGTTGCAGAAGGAGCAAACATGCCATCTACTCCAGAAGCTATTGAAGTATTCCAAAATGCAAAAATCTTATTTGCACCAGGTAAAGCTTCAAATGCAGGAGGTGTAGCAACATCTGGATTAGAAATGTCTCAAAACTCTTTACGTTTGTCTTGGACTCGTGAAGAAGTAGATAGCAAGTTACATTCTATTATGAATAATATTCACGAAGCTTGTGTAAAATATGGTACACAAGAAGGTGGGTATGTTGATTATGTAAAAGGAGCAAATATTGCTGGTTTTGTTAAGGTTGCTGATGCAATGTTGGATCAAGGAGCGGTATAATTTTATAGATAATAACATTAAAGCCTCATAGAAATATTTCTATGAGGCTTTTTTATTAGGGGATAATCGGTAAGTAATTACTTACTACTACTTTTCTGTATAGTTAAAGGCATTTTATAAATATGGTTTTTTAACTTAAATTCATTATTTATAAACTTATAATTTAATCTGCTTTTTACATAGTGACAAACTTGTTCAGTATCACAGTTAACATTCAAAATAACTATTTCTCCGTTTTTGTTTATTAAAAATTCTACGGTAGTTTTTACTTCTTTATCTAGAACAAAGTTAGGGTTACCTAATAGTTCAACGATTTTTGTTCTAATTTTCTCTTTTGCAGGATTTTCGTTTGTTGAAAAAACTGAAGTACTCATTAGAGTGACGAACATTAATACAAATAACTTTTTCATTTTTTAGAGTTTTAGGGTTTGTTTTAAGTTTGTTTGTTAAAATTTAACACTGTAAAAGTATTGTAAATGAGGTTTTTAATTGGATGTTGGTAATTAATAAAATATTGTTTTAAAGTAAAATAAATAAGCGCCTTATAACTGTTTTACAAATAATTAATATTGAATATATTTCTTTTTTTAAGTTTCTTTTTTGATGAATTTTAAACAGTTTAGTGATTTTTATTAAAATATATAAGATTGTTTTTTAAAATTTATCGAATACCTAAATACTTAAGGTTAGCTTTATGTTATAAAGCTTGCTTGATTTTTGTATTTTCGAATGATAATTTTTTTAAATGACAGCAAATAAGAGAAAAAATAGATATACGATTGCTTTTTATAATGTTGAAAATTTATTCGATACTGTAGATAATCCAAATACTTTTGATGATGATTTTACACCAAATGGTAAACTAAGATGGAATAGAAAAAAGTATGGTCATAAACTTAGAAAAATAACATCTGTTATTAGTCAGTTAGGAAATAACCAATCAGCATATCCACCTGTTATTATAGGATTGGTTGAGGTTGAAAATGCCATTGTTGTAAACGATTTAGTAAAGCACAAAAACCTGTCAAGATTTAATTATGATTATGTTCATTACGATTCACCAGACGAAAGAGGTATTGATGTTGCTTTGATGTATAACAAAGACTTTTTTAAGGTTATATTTTCAGAAACGCATTCACTTTTATTAAACGATGAAGAAGGTGGGGTAGATTATACGCGTGATTTATTAGTGGTTAAAGGGATGCTTAATGATGAAATAGTATACGTTTTAGTTAACCATTGGCCTTCACGTAGAGAAGGGGTGTCAGAAACTGAAAATAATAGGATAAAAGCAGCCCAATTGACTCGAAGTGTTATGGATAAGATTAAAGAAGAAGAAAGTACTGCAAAGTTTATTATTATGGGAGATTTTAATGATAACCCCGTAAATAAAAGTGTTGAAGAGTATTTGATGTCAGATGATTTGTATAACCCAATGAAGCCTTTATATAAAAGAGGTAAAGGAACAACCACTCATTTCAAAGAATGGCATTTATTTGATCAGATTATGTTTTCTAGAGATTTTTTTGATGAGAAAAAAAGTAAGTACACATTTTTAGATGCAAAAATTTATAATAGAGATTGGTTAAAAATATTCAATGGGAAATATGAAGGAAGTCCGTTTAGAACTTTTATAGGACCTTTTTATAAGGGCGGGTTTTCAGATCATTTTCCTGTTTATATTACTCTAGAAAAAGATAGATAAAAAAATCCTGAGAGTTTTCTCAGGATTTGTATTTTGAATAAAATCAATTGTTACTCTACAGTAACCGATTTTGCTAAGTTTCTTGGTTGGTCAACATTTTTATCCAACATTACTGCTATATGGTATGAAAGTAACTGGAGTGGTATTGTAGTTAATAAAGGAGAAAAAGCTTCTTCTGTATCTGGTATTTCAATTACATGGTCAGCTATTTCCTTAACTGTTTCATCACCTTCCGTAACAATTGCTACTATTTTACCGCTACGAGACTTAATTTCTTGAATATTACTTACTACTTTTTCGTAATGTCCTCTACTTGTTGCAATGACAAAAACAGGCATGTTTTCATCAATTAAGGCAATCGGTCCGTGTTTCATTTCAGCAGCAGGATACCCTTCAGCATGAATGTAAGAGATTTCTTTTAGTTTTAAAGCCCCTTCTAAAGCAACAGGAAAGTTAAACCCTCTACCTAAATATAAACAGTTTTTAGCGTCTTTATATACGGCTGCTATTTCTTTAACTTGGGAATCAATTTTCAATAAACTTTCTACCTGAGTAGGAATTTGTTGCATCGTTTGTAAATAAGTATTCACTGCAGATGTTGATAAAGTTCCTTTAGCTTGTGCTAGTTTTAAAGCAATTAGAGAAAGTACTGTTATCTGTGTTGTGAATGCTTTAGTTGAAGCTACTCCAATTTCTGGACCAGCATGCGTATAAGCACCAGCATGTGTTTCCCTAGCAATTGAAGAGCCTACTACGTTACAAATACCAAAAACAAAAGCTCCTTTAGATTTAGCAAGTTTAATAGCAGCTAAAGTATCAGCTGTTTCACCAGACTGAGAAATGGCAATTACTACATCTTTTGGGGTAATAATAGGATTACGATATCTAAACTCTGAGGCATATTCAACTTCAACAGGAATACGTGCCATATCTTCAAAAAGGTATTCTCCAACCAATCCTGCATGCCAGGAAGTACCACAAGCTACAACGATAATTCTGTCTGCATTTAAGAATTTAGACATATTATCATCAACACCAGCCATTCGTATAATTCCCTCATTGGCTAGCATTCTTCCTCTATAAGTATCTATAATAGCTTTAGGTTGTTCATATATTTCTTTCAACATAAAGTGATCATAACCACCTTTTTCTATCTGTTCAAGACTTAATTGTAGTTTTTGAATATTCGCATCAATTTCTTTATCACTCTCAATTTTACGAACTTTAATCCCTTTGTCTTTTTTTATAATAGCTAATTCACCATCCTCAAGGTAAATAGCATCTTTTGTATATTCAATAAAAGGAGAAGCATCAGAAGCTACGAAAAACTCTTCGTTGTTTTTTCCAACCCCAATAGCAATAGGGCTACCTAATCGAGCTACGACTAATTCATTAGGTTTTGTTTTGTCAAAAACAGCAATTGCATAAGCTCCAATTACATTGGTTAAAGCTAATTGAACAGCTTTTCCTAATTTACATTCCTCGCTTTTTTTTATTTCTTCAATAAGGTTTACTAAAACCTCAGTATCGGTATCACTTTTAAATTCATAGCCTCTAGAAAGCAATTCTTTTTTAATGGTATCATAATTTTCTATAATTCCATTATGAACAATTACAAGATTTCCAGATTGAGAAAAATGAGGATGAGAATTTACATTATTAGGAACGCCATGTGTTGCCCAACGAGTATGTCCAATGCCTATTTTGCCATTTTTTCTTTTTTCTTCTTTGTTTGTAATTATTTCTAAATCAGAAACTTTTCCTTTGGTTTTTGATAAGTGCATTGTTTCACCATCATACATCATGATTCCCGCACTATCATAACCTCTATATTCTAAACGCTTTAATCCATTAATTACAATTGGATAAGCTTCTCTATGTCCAATATATCCAGTAATTCCACACATACAACTTACTTTTCTTTTGAATATGATATTTTTAAAACAGCTCTTTTAGTTCCGTTAGTAGTCTCATTGCCATCTAACAATGTTACAGCTCTTGGGTTCCAGTTATAGGATTTAACAGAGGTTGTTAAAACATTATTAACTACAGGGGCATCTGTAGGATTGTATACTTTTAAAACTAAAGGATCAGTAGTTGTGTTTTCTTCAGATGATAGTAATTTAGAAATATAATCGGTAATTCTAAACGTATATTTTTCAGGAGTATTGTCGTCAGTTTTCTTTAAAACTCCGCTAAATGAAGCTGGATCAACATAAGCATCTGTTAACTGAGTTGGTGAAATGCCGCCTGCCTCGTTTTTCTTATTTTGATATAAGAATAATTGCTGAGGAATAACATTGGCATCATTGTTAATTGTTTGATTTATATAAAAAGTAAGTGAGGCATCGTTGATTAGCCAGTTATTACTTTTTAATTCTTGAACTTTTGTCTCGTCTAAAATTTCAACTTCTGCAATCCTACCAGCTGTTCCTTGAATAACAAAGTTGTTAGCGGGAGCTGGATTTGCAGCAGGAGTCATTTTATAAATACTGTTTCTTACTCCTGCAAGGGGGAAGGAATATTCTTTTTGTATAGTGTCTTTTACTGTAGTTCCATCTACTACTGATTTAGTGTAGTAAAAATCTACTGAAGGAGTCGGAGAAGCTGCGAGATTCAGAGGGACTAAAGAACCATCGTTTCCAGTAGCCATAATTTTTAAACCCCTGAAGTAATTATCAAAAGCCTCTTTTGAAGCAAATTCTCCATTTTCAAATTTATCCCAGAATAAAGTTTTCATTTTTGCTAAATCTAAAGGAATTGCTAAAAATGGAACTTTAAGCTTTTGTGAGTTTTCTGCTTTAACGGTGTATTTATAAGTGGTTGTGTTTGTTAATGAAGAAGACCTGTCAATTCTATCAAAAATGAATGTAGTGTCTGTAGCTTTAGGTTTCATTTCATAAACTCCATCTTCATTTAAAATAGTATTACCTAAGTATTCACTATCAGAAAAAAAAGTGTTTCTTTTAGAAGGGTCACTTGGGTTTAGTGTATTTAAATAGGTTTCATTTTGAAATACTTGTATAGAAGTAGCAATATTTGGGTTACCTAATACCGAATCTAATTTAAAAGTAGTAATACCATTTGTAGTACCCTTAGATGTTGCTTGGTACGGAATTTTTAAAATTACTTTATCTAAATTAAATATGGTATCACCATCGGTAACATTTTCTTTGTTTTTTAAACCAGATAAATAACCAAGTTGAGAAATGATTGATGCTTCAATTTTTTCAGCATTAGGATTGTTATACACTCCTAGCCAATAATCACTAATAGTAGCGTTAATATTATCAGCTTGTACATTTTTTGTGTCTATTGGAGTTATTTTAACATCCAATAGAATTTCTCCTGTTTCAAACTTGTCATTATTAATAACATTTGTCCCAACTTCACTAAAGTCTTTTTCACAAGATGTAATAGTTGCTAAACATAGCAAGCTAATACCAAGTACACCAATTCTTCTAATCATTATTCGCTTAATTCTAAAACGTTCTCTTTATAAAATTCTAAATATGCTTCAGTTAAGGTTTCTTCCGATTGAAAATCTAAAACTTTTACATTATTGTCATTAATATAGGTTTCAACTTCTTCCGGTAAAACTTCACTGCCTTTTATGATAGCATCTGAGTTTTCAATAGCACTTTTCAAAATGTTTAAATGACTCGGTGTTTCGATAGTTGCTACCTTTGATTCCTCAATCTTATCAAAACGAACTTTATTAGCCATTTCTTTATTTAAATCTTCAATGTCGCTATTGTAAAGCGAAGTTACAATCTTACTTTCTGCAAACAAAGGTTCTTCTTTATAATATTCTCTTAAATATAGAGGTAATAAAGATGCCATCCATCCATGAACATGAATAATGTCAGGAGCCCAGTTTAATTTTTTAACGGTTTCAACTACACCTTTAGCGAAGAAAATCATACGCTCATCGTTATCTTCAAAAAGCTTATCGTCTTCGTCAGAATAAACTGCTTTACGCTTAAAATATTCATCATTGTCAATAAAGTATACTTGCATCCTTTCTTTAGGAATGGATGCAACCTTAATTATTAAAGGCATATCCATGTCGTTAATAATTAGGTTCATACCCGATAGACGAATAACTTCGTGTAACTGATGCCTTCGCTCATTAATCACCCCAAATCGAGGCATGAAAATACGGGTTTGAATTCCTTTAGAATGTGCATTTTTAGCAACGTTAAATGCGGTAGACGATAATTCTGTTTCTGGTAAATATGGTGTTACCTCTGATGAAACATATAAAATTCTCTTATCCTTCATTAAATCGGTCTCTTTTATTGAAGGTGCAAAAATACGAAAATTAATGCAAAAATCGTGTTAAATTGCTAATTTTGCATGCATTTCAATTAAATAACAATGAAAATTTTCACAAGAAAATCTGAAATAAAAAAGTTTTTATCATCTCAAAAAAAGGATAAAAAATCAATCGGGTTTGTTCCAACTATGGGGGCTCTTCATCAAGGGCATTTATCGCTTATTAGAAGAGCAAAAAAGAAGAATGATATTGCAGTAGTTAGTGTTTTTGTAAATCCTACACAGTTTGATAATAAAGAAGATTTAGATAAATATCCCAAGACTTATGAAAGTGATGTGGAGTTGTTAACGTCTGCTAATTGTGATGTGTTGTTCTTTCCTTCAGTAGAAGAAATATATGCCGAAAATATTACATCAGAAAAGTTTGATTTTGATGGGCTAGAACATCAAATGGAAGGGAGGTTTAGAGATGGTCATTTTGATGGTGTTGGAACAATAGTAAAAACGTTATTTGAAATAGTAGAACCAGATACTGCTTATTTTGGTAAAAAAGATTTTCAGCAATTGCAAATTATTAAAAAGTTAGTAGAAAAATATAACTTACTAGTAAAAATTAAAGGAAGACCAATTTTTAGAGAAGATGATGGGTTGGCTATGAGTTCTCGAAATACGAGATTAACAAAAGAATACCGTGAAGCTGCACCATTTATTTATAAAACATTAAAAAAAGCAAAAAAGAAATTTGGAGTAAAAGACCCAAAAGAGTTAACAAAATGGGTGAAAAAACAATTTAAAAATCATCCGTTACTTGAATTAGAATATTTTACCATTGCAGATGAAAAAACATTGCAAACGGTAACAGAGATTAAAGAAAATATGAAGTATCGTGCATTTATAGCTGTTTTTGCTGGAGACATTCGCTTGATAGATAATATTCGTTTAAAGAGTTAATGTTTGAGCTTAAGAATGAGCTTTGTAATAATGTTAAAATCATCAAAAAACAATCTAGTATTCATTAAAAAACAATTATTTTTGCAGCATGTTAGTACAAGTAGTAAAATCTAAAATACACCGTGTTAAAGTAACCAACGCGGATTTAAATTATATAGGAAGTATCACCATTGATGAAGATTTAATGGATGCTGCTGGAATTATTGAAGGAGAACGTGTACAGATTGTGAATAACAATAATGGAGAGCGTTTAGAAACCTATGCAATTCCAGGTCCAAGAAAGAGTGGTGAAATTACTTTGAATGGAGCAGCAGCTCGCAGGGTTCAAAAAGGAGATGTACTTATCTTAATTGTATATGCTTTTATGGAGTTAGAAGAAGCCAAAAAGTTTAAACCACAATTAGTATTTCCTAACGAAGAAAATAACTTGCTAGAATAGTTTGAGTATATCAGTAAAGAAAATCACAAAAATACTATTACCTCTCATTTTGGGAGGTTTTTTAGTTTGGTATTCATTGTCAAAAATTTCAATTGAAACCTTAGTACAATACTTTAAAGATGCTAATTACGGATGGATAGCTTTAGGACTGTTTTTTGGGGTGTTAAGTCACTTATCTCGTGCTTATCGCTGGAAGTTTTTGTTGGAGCCTATGGGGTATAAACCAGATTTTGGCAATAGTACTATGGCAGTTTTAGTAGCGTATTTAGTAAACTATGCAGTACCAAGAGCAGGAGAAGTGTCTCGAGCGGCTGTGATGACTAACTACGAAAATATTCCGTTTGAAAAAGGTTTTGGTACTATTGTTGCCGAACGAATGGCAGATTTAATCATGATGCTTAGCATCATAGTAATCACACTTTTTGTACAGTTTGATTTTATTTTTGAATTACTAACCGAGAATTTTGATCCAATGAAAATTGGAATTCTTATTGGTGGCTTGGTTTTAGTGTTTGTGATTTTTACAAGGTTTGTAAAAAAAGCACAATCTGGAATTGGATTAAAAATCAAAAAATTTGTAGTTGGATTAATTGAAGGAATTACCAGTATCTTGAAAATGAAGCAGAAATGGGCGTTCATATTTCATACCGTATTTATTTGGTTAATGTATGTATTGATGTTTTGGGCGACTATTCCAGCAATAGATGGATTGCACGTTCCGTTAGGAGGTGTTTTAATCGGGTTTATCGCTGGTGGATTTGCGATTGCGGCGACTAATGGAGGGATAGGATTGTATCCTGTTGCCGTAGCTGGAGCTTTGGCTTTATTTGGAATTGCTGAAGAACCTGCAACAGCCTTTGGTTGGATTATGTGGACAGCTCAAACGGCTATGATTATTGTCTTTGGAGGGTTAGCATTTTTGTTCTTACCCATCTATAATAAAAACAAATAGTTTTCTTTTCTTTGTAAGTAAATCTTACAAATCGAATGGCAAAAACCAAAACAACTTTTTTCTGTCAAAACTGTGGCGCGCAACACGCGCAATGGGTAGGGCAATGTGGCTCATGTAAAGAATGGAACACTATTGTTGAAGAAGTGATTCAAAAAGAAGAAAAAAGAAGTTGGAAATCGCCATCAAACACACAAAAAAGAGTTGCAAAACCTTTACGAGTTGAAGATATTCAACTGAATCCAGAAGAGCGTTTTGGAACGAAGAATCAAGAGTTAGACACTGTTTTAGGTGGCGGATTGGTGAAAGGAGCGGTAGTGTTATTAGGTGGAGAACCAGGAATTGGAAAATCTACGTTGTTGTTACAAATTGCTTTACAAATTCCGCAAAAAGTATTGTATGTGTCTGGAGAAGAAAGTCAGTCGCAGATTAAAATGCGTGCTGAACGTATCGAAGGAAAAAATCCTAACTGTTTAATTCTTACGGAAACCAATACACAACAGATTTTTAAAAATATTGAAGAAGTTCAGCCAGATGTGTTGGTAATAGACTCTATCCAAACTTTACATACAGATACAATTGAAGCGTCACCAGGAAGTATTTCCCAAATACGAGAAACTTCCGCAGAATTGATAAAATTTGCAAAAGAAACGGCAACTCCAGTTTTGTTGATCGGACATATTAATAAAGAAGGACATATTGCGGGGCCTAAGATTTTAGAGCACATGGTGGATGTAGTGTTGCAATTTGAAGGAGATCGAAATCATACCTACCGAATTTTACGTTCACAAAAAAACCGTTTTGGTTCTACGGCTGAATTAGGGATTTATGAAATGTTATCGGATGGATTGCGAGAAGTATCGAACCCTTCAGAAATCTTAATTTCAAAAAAAGACGCTGATTTAAGTGGAACTGCAATTGCATCTACTTTAGAAGGAATTCGTCCGTTAATGATAGAAATTCAAGCGCTAGTTTCAACAGCAGTTTATGGAACTCCACAACGAACTACAACGGGTTACAACTTGAAGCGCTTGCATATGATTTTGGCGGTGCTAGAAAAGCGTGCGGGGTTCAAATTAGGAGCGAAAGATGTGTTTTTAAATGTTACCGGTGGAATTCATGTAGACGATCCAGCAATAGATTTAGCGGTAGTGGCAGCGATTTTATCATCAAATCAAGATCTAGCCATCAATCCAGATGTGTGTTTTGCAGCTGAAGTTGGTTTAGCAGGTGAAATTCGTCCTGTTTCTAAAATAGATCAGCGTATTACCGAAGCTGAAAAGTTAGGATATAAAACCTTTGTAACCTCAAAATACAACAAGATTACGAGCAAAAACCATTCTATAAAACTGATTTTAGTAAGTAAGATTGAAGAGGCTTTTGCTACCTTGTTTGCTTAGAAAATTAATTATAAACCTAAATATTAAAAAAAATGAAAAAGAATTTATTTATCCCTCTTGTAATGTTAGTGCTTTTTGGATTTGCTTCTTGTTCTTCTTCGGGAGAAGATGAAGATTTAAGTCTAGGAAATTATGCTATGAAAGTAACTATTAATGGAGAAGTGTATGAGATGAATAATGCTTTGGGTACAAAGAAGGCTTCTAATAGTATAAACACTAATTATCCAAATGATAAATTTATTTACTTGCAAGGAACTTTACTACCTAAAGAAGTAAATATGTGGATTAATAGAGAGCATTTAGTTGCTGGAAAAACAATAGAAATAAATAGAGAAAGTGTAGATAATGATACTTAAAGTATATAGATTTATTAGATGATGATTTACAAGTAACGGTATCAGGAAGTATAACAATAACATTGGTTGATAATGATAAGAAAGTAGTGAAAGGTACTTTTGAGTTGGATGTTGAGAACTATGATTCTCCTGGGGTAATAGCTCATAGACTAAGAGATGGTAGCTTTGCTTATACTTTCGAATAAAAAATAAAGAGAACCTTTTAGGTTCTCTTTTTTATTAGTTGATTTTTTGTTTAAAAATAGCCTGTTGATTCTCATTAACCAAATAGAATAACCTATTCTTTTTTCTTTCCAAAAAGTCTGTTGAAAAATCCTTTAATTCCTTTTTCTCTGTATGGGGGACAGTCTATTGAAGAAGAAATCTCTTCAGGAATACCAAAAGAGGTTAAGTATCTTTCCTTTAGTTCGGGTGTGTTTTCTATTTCTTTTAGAATGTTGGCTACAATAGGCAGCGCCAAAGAAGAACCAGAACCATTTCCGCTAGTAAAATGTACGTCATTTTTAGAGGTTCCAACCCAAGTTCCGAAAACAATATTCGGTGTATACGCCATAAACCAAGCGTTGGTATAGTTTTGAGCGGTACCTGTTTTACTGGCTAACGGACTTTTAATTTTATACCTATTTCTTATGCTAGCTCCTGTTCCTTGCTCTACAGCTTGTTGTAATATAGTAGTGAGTGTTTGTGTACTTTCTTCTGTAAATACTCTTTCTGCCTTTTGCTTTTCACTTTCGTAAATGATATTTCCTTCCTTATCGGTAATCTTGCTAATCATATACAAGTCATTCATTTCACCATTATTGGCAAAGGCACCGTAAGCTCTTGTGGTTTCAAAAAGTGATAAATCTAACGTTCCTAAAGCAATTGAAGGAGCGTCGTCAGTAACTTCTGGGAATAGTAACTTTTCACAAGTATCAATCAACCACTCTTTTTCTAGTTTAAAGTATAGGTTTACACTAGGAATGTTCATAGACTTTATCAATGCATACCACATGGCAACTTTTTTATCAGGAGTTGAGCTATGGTCGGCATTTTTCGGTTTCCAATTATCGTATTCTGGATAGGTTTTTTCCTCGTTTTCAAAATAATCACACGGAGAAATCCCATTTTCCAGTGCTGTAGCATACAAAAACGGTTTAAATGCCGAGGCTATTTGACGGTGTGATAGCACCATATCAAAAGGAAGTGTGTTAAAGTTATTACCACCCACCCAACTAATTACTGCTCCGTTTTTCGGATTCGTAACTAAAACAGAAGCATTTAACATTTTGTCATAATACCAAAGGCTATCAATTTTATTACCAGTAATGGTTTTTGTGCTATCCCAATCAAAGAGTTGAATAGTTCTATTTTGTTTGTCGTCTTCTGTAAACTGTTGCTTTTTTAACCATCTATTTTTTAGTCTGTTTGAAGCTAATTCTTTGTCTAATTGTTGTTGCTTGATGATGAGTTGTTCCTTAGCAGATTTTTCTGCAATTTTTTGAATATCGTAATTCAGTGTTGTATGAATTTTTAATCCGTCGGTTTCTAAATTATAAGAAGTATTGGTGCTGTCATTTATTTTTTTTACAATTTCTACTGCTTTTTTCTTTACTTGATAGGTAAAATAACCAGCAGTGGCATTTACATCAAGGTTTTTGTAGTTAAGTGTAATAGGTAGTTTTTGTAAACTATCAGCAACTTTATTACTTAAATAGGCTTCGTTATTCATTAACTGAAGAACTGTATTACGGCGCTTTTTAGCATTTTCTGGATTCAATCTTGGATTGTAATAGGTGTTGGCTTTTAACATTCCTACCAATACAGCTGATTCCTCAATGTGTAATTCACTAACTGATTTGTTAAAAAATCGATTAGCAGCCGATTCTATCCCAAAATTATTTTCTCCAAAAGGAACCGAGTTTAAATATAATAACAAGATTTCATCTTTGCTGTATAGTTTTTCCATACGACTAGCAATGATGAGCTCTTTTATTTTGTTAATAGGCATGCTCAAAAAACCATGGTATTGCCTTCCGTAAAGGTTTTTAATTAACTGTTGTGTAATGGTGCTTCCACCACCTCCAGAGGCATCTTGTAGTAAGATACTTCTAAAGAAAACACGTGCATAACTTTGACCATCGTAGCCATTATGGGAATAGAATCGTTTATCTTCAGTAGCTATTAAAGCTTCTTTTAAATGATTTGGGATTTGTTCTAGTCGAACATTGGTTCTATTCTCAGCAAATATTTTCCCGATAATTACTTCGTCTGATGAATAAATTAAAGAAGCTTCTTCATTGATGATAGATGTCAATTCTTCTTTATTAGGGAGCTTCCCAAAGACTTCAAAATATACTAACGAAAATAATACTACTACTAAAAGAACTCCAAACAGTATTAATCCTGTAGCGTATTTTAACAAAAGAGTTAATTTCTTACTTCCTTTAAGTTGAAGTTGTATTTCTTTCAATATTTTCATTGTACAAAATAACGAATTCTAGTTGGTAAAATTGTAAGAGTGTAATATAATGGTTTGGGTTAAGAGAGGTGTGATTAGAAATTGGTTTTAATTTGTTAGAGCGTTTTCAATTATAGAAAAAGTTTTATCTACGGGGTTTATTTCTGCTTTTATTCCGTAGGGAATTGTGAAAGTAGGGCAAGTATGTCCAAAATCCATTTCTGTAATTATTGGTAAATCTGTTAAACTAGCTTCGTCTCTAATTACTTGAATTAATGCTTTCTCATATTCTACTACATATTGATTATTGTAAGGTCTACCAACTATTAATCCTTTAATATTATGTATAATACCAGAAGCAACATAGTTTCTTAAAATCCAAAGAAAATAATGGGGAGGCATCATTGCTTCTGATGTTTCAAAAAACAATATTTTACCTTTCCAATCTGAAGGGGTTACCCATAATTTGGTGTCTTTTAAGGTTTCTAAAACATCGAAACATCCCCCTAATAGTTCTCCAGATACTGTTTTTGTACCCTGTAAAAACTTCCATCCATTGGGTTTTGTTAACTGTCTTGATATATTTTGGTTTTCTGGATTTTCCCATTCTAATCGTTCAGATGTCCAACCTTCAGTATTAGGGCTAATTTTCCCTATAATTTTATTAGAAAATAAAGTTTGGTTAATGTCATCTATTTGGTATTGATGCATTCCATTATTTTCAGCAAATCCAACAAGTGTTGAAGTTCCATAAAAAGATGTTACTCCCGCTTTATAAAAACAAAAATGTGTTACAGTAGAGTCTGAGAAACCAATAAAAATTTTTGGGTTTTTTCTAATAATATCTAAATCGATAAAAGGTAGCATTCTTATGCTGTCGTCTCCTCCAATGTTAGAAATGATTGCTTTTATAGACTTGTCCTCAAGAGCTTCCATTAAGTCTTCAGCTCTTGCTTTTGGATTTTCATAAATCCATTTAGCAGGTTTTAACGCATTTCTAGTTTCAACAACTTCTAAATCGAAATTATCTTGTATCTGTTTTTTTCCTGTTTGATATCTATTAGGTATTTCTCCAGCACCTCCCCATGATAAAGAAATTGTAGCTACTTTATCTCCTTTTTGTAATTTTTTTGGTTTTATCATGGTTGTTTTTAAAAGTGTTTTTATGGTTGTAAGTTTATAAAAAACTTTATTTTTTGGAGGCGAAGTTAACCTTTTTTGCAATAAAAAACCTCGCTTTAGCGAGGTTCAGAACTAAAGTAGTTTACGTCTAACAACATCCACCACCATCGTAATGATAGGTAGATTCTGAGAAAAATATATCGTCTCTTCCTAACGCTTTTAAAGCTGCGGCTGTTTTATCACAAATCGCTAAGGGTTGATTTTTTAATAAGGTGTGTCCTGCTCCGTCATCAAAATAATCTTCATCTCCAAAGTAAATGGCAGCTTTACCTGTAAATACACATGGGCCATCAGCAGGCATTGGATCTTTAATCGCAGCTACTTCAATCGATTCGATATAAATCAATTCATCGGTAGGGTAATTTTTGGGGTCTAAAATTCTGTATGGTTTACGTGCTCTAATTTCAATAGTTCCAAAACCAGCATCCGTCAGCATTTTTACGTATTCCGTAATCGGTAAACTTCCGCTTAAACATAAGGCACGTAAACGTTCGTCGTTTCGTAACGTTTCATTCATAGGTTGCTCACACGTAGGGTCGCTCATAACCAAACGTCCGTGAGGTTTTAACACGCGGTACATTTCAGCAATGGCTTTTTTTAGTTCTTCAGCTTTAAAAATGTTAAATAAACAGTTTTGAGCAGCCACATCAATCGAATTATCTTCTACAGGCAAGTGTAACGCATCTCCTTTTCGTAAATCGACAAACTCACTTTTGAACCAAGGATTTTGAGCTTCTGCTTCCACAAAATTTTTTCGAGAAGCCTCTAGCATTTCATCTACCACATCAATTCCAATCACTCCGTTTTTCTGACGTGAGAAATAAGAGAATTGTAACAATTCCATTCCGCCACCAACACCTACATATAATATTTTAGGATTGTTGGTTAAATCACGAGCATGTACGGTAGAACCACATCCGTAGTTCATTTCTTGCATGATTTTCGGAATTTTTAATCCTGGTAACTCCCAAATAGGGTTTGTTGTACAGCATAAACCAACATCAGGGGTTAACGCTGCTTCTTTGTATACATTTTTGGTGGTTTCTAAGTAACTCATATTTTTTAAGATTAAAGACCGCTACGCTGTTAGATAAAAGAATAAAGACTTGTGTTGTTTGTCTAGGTTCTTGATTCTAATAGTCTTGCTTTATAATTTGTTTTGTTATTTCGAGCCTTTCGACTGCCGCTTAAGACATGCTAAAGCGAGAAACCTCAAGGTTGGATGCTACTTCCATTAAAAAGATTCCTTCACTATGTTCGGAATGATGTTATAATTCATTAATTAATTCTTTAAAAAGCGTGATCATTTTAGGTTCTGCTTTTCCAGCAACTTCAATAATTTCGCTAATATTTACAGGTTGTAAATTTTTAGGATCGCATTCATCGGTTAATACCGAAACAGCTGCACACGGAATGTTGAGTTGTTTTGCTACGATTACTTCAGGTACGGTACTCATTCCTACTGCATCTACTTCTAAAATTTGTAACATTCTATACTCAGCTCTAGTTTCCAATTGCGGACCTACAACACTAGCATATACACCTTCTTTCAGGTCTATGTCGTTAGCTTTGGCAATAGCTTTCATTTTTGTATTCAATTTTTTTGAATACGGTTCAAGCATATCGGCAAAAATATTTCCAAACTCATTAGCTCCTTTAAAGGCTAGGGGAGAACCACCTTGTAAATTCAAATGATCTTCAAGTAACATCAAATCCCCTTTTTTATAAGAAAGGTTGATAGCGCCTGCAGCATTAGAAACTAACAAAGTTTTAATGCCTAGTGCGTGCATAGTTCTAATACCGTAGGTCACTTCCCATAGATTATACCCTTCGTACATATGAAAACGACCCGACATTACTACCACTTTTTTACCCGATAAGATTCCGTAGATTAATTTTCCTGAATGAAATTCTACAGTTGCTTGTGGAAAGTGTGGAATGTCAGCATACGGTACTTCTTGTTCAATGGTTATTTCATCGACTAATTTTCCTAATCCTGTTCCTAAAACAATTCCTATTTCTGGGTTGGTAATTCCTTTGTGTTGAAGAAATTCTTGTGTTTCTTGTAGTTGTTGTTTTTTTAGCATTTTATATTGTGTTTGTCATTGCGAGCGATAGCGAAGCAATCTTTAAGTTATGACTTCGAGATAGGCAGATTACTTCGTTCGTATACTCCCTTGTAATGACGGTTAGTTTAAAAATTGATTGAATACTGGGTTGTTTTTGATGTCATCAAAAATATCTACATCATTTAAGGTTTCTAACAAATGTACTGATTCGTTTTGTAAATCGTTTAAGGTATCTTTTCTAACAGTTGAGGTTCCCCAGTCTTTATTTTGAAAAATATTAGCATGGAGTTTTTTCATGCCTAATAGGTAATAACCACCATCTTCTGCAGGCCCCATAACTACATCATTAGAATTCAATTTTTCAAAAGCTTCATTGATGTGTTCGGAAGTTAAATCAGGTAGATCACTACCAATAATTACAGCTTTTTCATATCCAGTAGAAAATGCTTGTTGAAAAGCGTTGTGCATTCGTATACCTAAATCGTTTCCTTCTTGCAGGTGCTTTTGATATACTGGAGCATTCCAAATATCATTTTCGTGAACTTTTACCGAGTAGTATACAGCTTTATCGCAAGTTAAATTTTGGGTAACTTGTTTTGTGTGTTCTAATAAGAATTTATAAATATCTAACGCAGCTTCGTCTCCAATTGTTTTAGCTAAACGTGTTTTTACTTTACCTAATTCTGGGTTTCTAGTAAATATTAGAAGAAGATTTCTCGACTGCTCTTGAAATGACACTTCATTTTGATTATTCATATATTTTTTCTCCTTTGTGTAACCATTTACTCCATTCTTTATTGAAAGCATGGACTTTTTCTGTAGGTTTGTTTTGTAGGTTAACGATTGTATTTCCTTGGTTTTTCCATTCGAAAATACCACCATATAGGTTAAAAATGTTGATAAAACCTTCTTTTTGTAGTTTTTCGGCAATGTCTTCTGAACGAATTCCTAAAGAACAATATACTACAATTTTGGTATTCTTGTTCTTAGGAAGTTTTGCTAAGGTGTTTTCTAAATTAAAAAGATCATAACCGACACAAATAGCATTTTTAAGATGACTGACTTTGAATTCTTTAGGTTCACGAGCGTCGAGTATAATTATGCTGTCACCTTGAGCGGGGTCGAAAGGCTTTTCTTTTTGTAGTTCACTAACAGAAATATACGGAACACTTTCAGTATTGTATTTTTTCAATAACTGTTCTAGGTTCTTTTGAGAAAAAGAATTTACGGATATTAATAATATGAGAAAGAAGAGGTTTTTCATATTTAAAAACATTCAACGGTATTTGATAAAACCTATAGGGAATTAAAGTGATTACATCTCGATACAATTTTTCTTCCAAAATGTCAGAAAAACCACTCGATGTGAGATTATTTTACTTTTACATAACTTCATTAATTCATTAAGCTATGCTACTGTACCTTGACAACTACTTCCTGCACCAGCAGTACAACCATAACAGTGTTGATTGATAATGATATTTCTGTTTTGCAATAGTGCTTCGTTGTATTCAGAAATGTGCTGTGATTTGCTTGCTACTTTTAGATTTAGCATTTGATTGAAATCGCAATCATATAAATATCCGTCCCAACTTACCGATAGTGTGTTGGTACACATTACATTTTCTACTGCCATAGGATTGTAGGCTTCTACTAACGAATACATATAATCTTCATAATTTTCGGAAGCAATTAAGTAATCTAAAAATCGACTGATAGGTAAATTGGTAATAGCAAAAAGTGAATTGAAAATAATATCAAAATCTTCTTTCAAAGCTTTTTTAAAATCAGCTTCCAAAGCTGCTTGGTCTCCTGGTAAGAAAGCTCCTGATGGATTATAGACTAAATCTAGTTGTAAGCCAGTTCCTTCAATTCCATATCCCACAGCATTTAGCATTTTTAAAGCTTCAATAGATTTGTCGAAAACACCATCACCGCGTTGTTTGTCGGTTTTTCCACGAGTCCAGTGAGGCATAGAAGAAACTACATGTACATTGTGCTTTTTAAAAAACTCGGGTAAATCGTAATACTTTTTATTCGCTCTAATAATAGTTAAGTTAGAGCGCACAATAAAATCTTTAATTCCTGCTTTGGAAGCTTCTTCTACAAACCATCGAAAATTCGGATTCATTTCAGGAGCTCCACCCGTTAAATCCAGGGTGTGTGCTCCAGTTTTTCGAATCACATCTAAACATTGCTCCATGGTTTCTGTGGTCATAATTTCTTTTCGGTCAGGACCAGCATCAACATGGCAATGTGCACAAACTTGATTACACATGTACCCTAAATTAATTTGAAGAATTTCTAATTTTTTAGGACGTAATGGAAACTGATTGGTCTCTTTGAGTTTTTTGGCAAACGTAGGTAATTCACCATCAGCAAAAATTCCGTTTGAGATGATTTCAAGCTGGCGTTGCGTGTTAGCTAAATCGTTGTTTCTAGATTTTAAAGATTTTTTCATTATCCTTTCTATAAAGCTGAAATAAGGTCAGCCTCTCATCTTTTTTAGTGTTTAATATCCTTTGACTAGTTCCTAATGTAGTTTCAATCAAAATACACTTTGATTGAAACTAATGCTCGGGATAAGCGATTCACATAATTTTGATTTTCAAAATTAGTTTTCTGCTTACATTTCTAATTTATTGACTTTATTCATCATTTGAACCCCGTGTACTAAAGTTGCTCCACTTTTAATGGCAGCTCCTACATGAATGGCTTCCATCATTTCCTCTTTAGTAATACCTCGTTGTAATCCGTCTTTAGTGTATGCATCAATACAATAAGGGCATTGTTCAGTATGTGCAACAGCTAAAGCGATTAAGCTTTTTTCACGTGCGGTTAGAGCTCCTTCTTCAAAGACTTTTCCGTAATAATCAAAGAACTTGTTTCCTAATTCTTCACTCCATTCTGTTATTTTGCTAAACTTTCGTAAGTCGGCTGGATCGTAGTATGTTTTTGACATGTTATTTCATTTCTATTAAAAAAGTAAAAATACCAAATTGTTTTCACTGCTGTTTTACAAAAGGATAATGAGATTATTTTCCATTTAAAGACCAATCGTATTTTAAATAACTAACCTTTGCTTTTTGATTAATTTTTACATTTGAGTATTGATTCAGAAAATTGATTAAGTCTCCTTTTTTTGTGAAATCTCCTTGAAACCATTCGAATATTTTAGATAATTGGATGTTATTTTCTGAGATTTTATTTCTTGAAGAATCATTGATAAACTTTTTCATTAAAAGAGTAGTTTTTGATTCATAATTTTTTTCTGTGAAGGCATAATTTGGTAATTGAGGACAAGAGCCTGATGCGCAGTTTACAGCGACATGAATTTTTGGGTCGTTATATTTTTTACGTAAAATTTCATGTTCAATTTGATTTAAGGTATAGGTTTTACCGCCAACTTTAGCAAAAGGAATACTCCATGCGTCTTTACCTTTCTTTTTAATATTCATAATGCTTTTAAGAGGATAATTGTCCAAAATTAGTTGAATGGTGTACGCATTATATGCGTTTGCCCAAAAGGCTTTAGCTTTTGAAGCTGACCAAGATTTTTGAGGTTTTATGTTTGCTAACTCATTTAAATAAGCTTGAAGTTTAGCTTTGTCTTGTTTAAACCCTTTGTAGTTAACGCTTCCTTTTGTATTTACATGTTTTTTTAGTAACGCATCAAAAGTGTTGGTTTGAGCAGTAGAATTTAAGAAGAAAGCTAAACTTAACAGTAAAAGTATATTTCGCATGATTATCGATTTTAAAGTTTAGACGTAGGTTTTGAGGGAACATTACAGAGGATGTTTTTAAAAGTTTGATACAAAAAAACCTTAACATTTATTTGTTAAGGTTTTAAAATTATTGTTTTCCCTGAAGTTTTATATTGAAGTACCATTCATGTTTTATCCAAGTATTCCAGTTTTTCAGATTATTATTTAAGGATATATTGGACTGACCAGAGTAACCTTGTCCAAAACAAAGTCCGTTTCCACTATTAATGTATGCGGAAGAGCCTGTATTTACACCTAAGTTAGCTCCGTCAATCAAGTACCATGTGAATATATATTCAGTATTTGCTTCAAAAAATAGTTGTAAATCAGAAAGATTAAAGTCAACCCATCCACCAAGAAATGTTGAGTCTAACTCTGTTATGGCAGTGGAAACTATTTCACCTCTTATGTTTCTAATGTCTAGGTTTAGTTTAATTGTCTTATTATGTGGAGTTCCAGTTTCATGATGTTTAAAGTTGCTTTCTAGTTTAACACTAAAAGAGGATAACTCTGTGTCGTTTTGGAATAATACACTTTGACCAGTTCCTAGGTTTCTATCGTATGGTGATATATCTGGAGCGTTAGTTCTGCTGTCTCCGCCAAACCATTTATTAGCATTTGATTGATTACAGGTGTTTGAAAAAGAGTTGCTAACGTGTTCTAGAATTACGGTGTAAGTTTTTTCAACGCCATTTTCTGCCTTAACTGTAAAGTTAACAGGGGAAGAGTAATCTATTATATCGCTTGGTAGAGGAGAAATTGAAGCTTTTTCTGATATGTTTATTTCAGTTGTTAGGTTAGAGAGGTTTAAAAAAGTAGGAAGTTTTTTTGTTATTTTATTTTCTATATTATCAATACTTGTTGCTAATGTTTGATTTGTTGTTTTAATTTTAAAAGAAATGATATCGTTTTGGTCGCTTAATTCTCTTTTAATATCAATAGTATAGGTTTTAGTAGTGCCATTTTCTGCGGTTACAGTAAAAGTTAGTGGTTTGTTTATTTTTGTGATTGATTTTGGATCTGGGTTTATGGTGGATTTTTCAGAAATAAATACTTCTAATTCAACATCGTCCAGTTCTACGTAGTCGGGAATTAGACCTATAATAGAGTCTTCTGAAATTTCAAAATTTTTAATAAAATTTCCTTTTTTGATAGAAAAGCTTAGTATTTCATTTTCGTTACTTGAAATGTAATTATTTATTAGTATGTATTCTTTGTTACAAGACAAAGTAACTATTAGGACTGTTATAAGAAAAAATAGGGCTGTATTCCTTTTCATAATTTTTAATTTTAAAAGCTAAGATAGGTGTAAATTTTATAAAACAAAAAAGCCTTAACAAATAAATGTTAAGGCTTTTGTACTGAAGGCGGGACTTGAACCCGCACGGGCATTACGGCCCATTGGATTTTAAGTCCAACGTGTCTACCAATTCCACCACTTCAGCGTATGTGCTTTGTTAATGACTACTTTTAAAATGAAACCTCACTCATATAAGTGAGGTTTCTTGGTACTGAAGGCGGGACTTGAACCCGCACGAGCATTACGGCTCATTGGATTTTAAGTCCAACGTGTCTACCAATTCCACCACTTCAGCATACTCTTTTATAAAAAGGATTGAGCGAAAGACGGGATTTGAACCCGCGACCCTCACCTTGGCAAGGTGATGCTCTACCCCTGAGCTACTTTCGCGTAGTCATTTTTTATTTTAATGAACGTGCATTACTGCGAATGCGGGTGCAAATATAACACCATTTTTTTAATTACAAAGCAGTTTTCATTTTTTTTTAATTTTAATTCCAATAAAATTTTATGGTTGTTCAATAAGAATGGAATATCTTTGCAGAAATTTTTTAAAATTAGAAGTGGATTCTGTTTCATCTGTACATACTAAAACTTCCATAAAATCAATAGTTAAAGACTTTAAACAGTTAACGAAAGTTGGGTTGTCTATTAGTGTGGTTTTTACTTCTATCACTGGATATTTATTAGGGGCAGAATCGATTAATTACACTACAATAATTTTATTAGCTTTAGGAGGATATTTAATGGTTGGAGCGTCAAATGCTTTTAACCAAGTAATAGAAAAGGATATTGACGCCGTAATGCAACGTACTAAAAACCGTCCTTTACCTTCTGGAAGAATGTCAGCAACTGTAGCTTTAATTATTGCTACACTATTTACTGTTGCTGGTATTACTATATTATACGTAATCGATCCTAAATGTGCCTTATTTGGCGCAATTTCTATCTTTTTATATACAAGTGCTTACACACCGTTAAAAGCTGTAACACCTTTGGCTGTTTTTGTAGGGGCTATTCCTGGGGCTATTCCTTTTATGTTAGGTTGGGTAGCTGCAACAGGAAAATTTGGTATAGAAGCAGGGTTTTTATTTATGATTCAGTTTTTTTGGCAATTTCCACACTTTTGGGCTATTGGGTGGCTTCAGTTTGAAGAGTACAATAAAGCAGGGTTGCATATGCTTCCAATGGATAAGAAAGACAAAGGAGCTGTTGTTCAGATTATCTTTTATACATGTATTATGATTTTAATGTCGATTGCGCCTGTATTAAAGGTGACGGGAGATTTTTATATATATCCTATAACAGCAGTAATTATTTTATTATTAGGAGTGTTGATGTTGTATTACGCGATACAGTTATACAAAACAGAAAAAAATACAGATGCTCGTAAGTTAATGTTAGCGAGTGTTTTTTACATTACAATTGTACCCATTATTTATGTGGTAGATAAATTTTTACACTAATGAGTGAACAAACGTTACAAGAAGAGTTAAAAGTAGCAAAACGTAAATCGGCAAAACCTATGTTGTGGATTTCCATGATTAGTATGGTAATGTTTTTTGCAGGGTTAACAAGTGCTTATGTTGTTAGTATGAACCGTGAAGACTGGGTGACGTTTGATTTACCTCAAGCTTTTTACATAAGTACTGTATTAATAGTGTTGAGTAGTGTTACGCTGTTTTTTTCTCAAAAACTATTAAAAAAAGATAATATACAAGCTTCGTTTACTTTATTACTAATTACTTTAGTCTTAGGGTTAGGTTTTGTATGGTATCAATATGTAGGGTTTAACGAGCTAAAAGCTGTAGGGCTTTACTTTACAGGTCCTGAAAGCACAGTGTCTACATCATTTATTATAGGAATTACGTTTATGCATGTTTTACACCTATTAGCGGGTGTAATAGTGCTTTTTGTCGTTATTTATAATCATTTTAAAAAGAAGTATTCTTCAGCTGATATGCTTGGATTTGAACTAGGTGCAATCTTTTGGCATTTCGTTGATGTGCTATGGATTTATCTATTTTTCTTTTTCTATTTTATTAGATGATGAAAAATGCGTAATTTTGGCGCACTGATTTAACAAAAATTAACAATAAGAGATTTATGGGAGCAAATATTGCTGTAAATTCTGACAACAAAGAGACCTGGGGCGGAGGTGGTGTAAAACCATTTGGAGCTAGTTATGGTAAAATGATGATGTGGTTTTTCATCGTATCAGATGCATTAACTTTTTCGGGCTTTTTAGCAGCGTATGGTTTAACACGTTTTAAATTTATTGATTCTTGGCCTATTGCTGATGAGGTATTTACACACTTTCCTGGATTACACGGTGTACATGCACCGATGTACTATGTAGCATTAATGACATTTATTTTAATTGTATCGTCGGTAACAATGGTGTTAGCTGTAGATGCAGGTCATAAAATGCAAAAGAAAAAAGTAGCTTGGTATATGTTTGCTACTATCGTTTTTGGTATTATTTTCGTTGGGTCACAGGCTTGGGAATGGAAAAACTTTATTAATGGTTCTTATGGAGCTGTAAAGTCTGCAGATAATCATATTTTACAGTTTGTAAAAGATGGTCATCAAATTGCATTAGCAGATTTTGTTCATAACGATAGAAAAGATGAAAGAATACAACACACCAGAGAAAATGGTTTATGGTTTCAAAATGAAGCAACTATTTCTCAGTATTCAGTAGCTCAGGTACAAGAAGCTTTTAAAGCAGATCCATCTTTATTAATAAGAATTGAAAAAATTAATCCTGAAACGAAACAAAAAATTGTTTTGTCAAGAGAAGAAAGTATTGCAAAGTTAGCTACAGCTACAAAAGTTGTTGAAGGTGCTAACTTAATAGAAAATGAGTATGGAAATCCTATCTTTGCTGATTTCTTTTTCTTTATTACAGGATTTCACGGATTTCACGTATTTTCAGGTATTATTTTAAATATCATTATTTTCTTTAACGTTGTATTAGGTACCTACGAACGTAGAGGACACTACGAAATGGTTGAGAAGGTAGGTTTATATTGGCACTTTGTAGATTTAGTTTGGGTATTTGTATTTACTTTCTTCTACTTAGTATAATTAAAAAAACAATAGTAAAAATGGGTCACGCACACGAATCAAATACAAAAAGAATTTGGGTTGTTTTAGCAATCTTAACAATAGTTACAACAGTAGAGGTAGTATTAGGTATTATTAAACCAGCATCTTTACACCTACATGGTTGGGGTACTAGTTGGTTAAACTGGATATTTATAATATTAACAATCGTAAAAGCATACTATATAGCATGGGCTTTTATGCATTTAGAAGGAGAAAAGCCATGGCTTAGACGTTCTATAGTTTGGACGGGAGTTTTCTTAATTTGCTATTTAGTTACACTCGTTTTAATTGAAGGTGATTACTTATTTGAAACATTATCACCATTAGTAAAATGGTAATCGTATAAAAACAGTTAAAAGGTGGTGTAAACCACCTTTTTTTATATAAGAACATTAAAAATGAATAAAACGAAAAGAAACATAGTGTTATTTGCACTGTTTATTGTGCCGCTATTGTTTTATATATTTTTGTCATTAGGAATTAATAACTTTGCTAAGTTACCTGTACTAACAGAAAATGTAATTGATGTCTCGTCAATTAGCAATAAAGATCAGTTTGATAAGAGAATATCAATAGTTACCTTTATAGGAAGTAATGTACAAGACGCAAAAGGAGAATTATTTAATCTTAATGAAAAAATCTATAAACCATTTTATGGATTCAAAGACTTTCAGCTAGTTGTTATTGCTTCTAAAGAAGCAAAAGAAGAAGTAGAAAAACTTCAGAAGGAAATAGGAGTTTATACCAATATGATAAAATGGAACTTTATCTTTGCTAGTGATGCTGAAATTGAGGTACTGTATGATAGCTTTAAAACAAACCAATCATTAGATAGAAATTTACATTCTTCAAAAGCTTTTATAATTGATAAAAATGGGAGCTTAAGAGGCAGAACAGATGATGAAGATAGTTTAGGAGGAAAGTTGTTTGGTTATAATATGAAGTCTGTAGCTGAATTAAACAATAAAATGAAAGATGATGTTAAGGTAGTATTGGCTGAATATCGTTTGGCATTAAAAAAGAATAACGCAGATAGAGAAATTTAAGGAAGACTCACATGAAAAAACAAAATTATTCATACATAGGTATTTCACTAATAGTATTGCTTTTTGGTATTTATGCAATTCCTAAGATTATAGCACATTTTCAAACAGCAAATCTGCATAAATTTAATAAAGTACCCGACTTCGAATTTATCAATCAAGACGGTGAAACAATCACCAATAAGGACTACGAAGGAAAAGTATATGTAGTTGAGTTCTTTTTTGCCACTTGTCCTACTATCTGTCCTTTAATGAATGCACAAATGGTAGAAATTCAAAATGAATTTATGGGGAATCCTAATTTTGGTATAGCATCATTTTCAATTACTCCAGAAATTGACACACCACACCAATTGAAAGAATATGCTAAGAATAATGGTATAAACCATAGAAACTGGCATTTACTTACTGGAAAACCAGAGGATATTGTATACGATTTGTCAAATGAAGGTTTTAAGCTGTATGCAGGGAAAGGAGAAGCTAGCCATGGTGGATTTGAACATTCTGGTTTGTTTGCATTAGTAGATAAAGATGGATATATCCGTTCAAGATATGATGAACATGGAAATCCAATTATGTATTACAGAGCCTTAGATGAACATAATTTCGGAAACCAAATTAGTGAGTTAAAAGAAGATATTAAGTTATTACTGAAAGAGTAACATGAGTGCAACAGAAGAAAAAAAATATAAAAAATTTATTACTATAGTTTCTATCGTAATCCCTATAGCAGTAGCTGCTCTATTTGGAATTAAAATACCTAATGTAGAACCATTGTCTTTTTTACCGCCTATTTATGCTAGTATAAATGGTTTTACGGCTATGTTGCTCGTCGCTTCAGTAGTTGCAATTAAAAACGGAAAAATAAAATTACATGAACGGCTAAATACCACAGCTATTGTTTGCTCAGCACTATTCTTAGTGATGTATGTAGCATATCACATGACTTCGGATTCTACTAAATTTGGAGGAGAAGGAATAATTAAATATGTGTATTTTTTCATCTTAATTACTCATATATTATTGTCAATAATCATTATTCCATTTGTATTGATAACTTTTATGAGGGCTCGTTTGGGTAATTTTCCTGAACATAAAAAAATAGCAAAAATTACATTTCCCTTATGGTTATATGTAGCGGTTACTGGAGTAGTTGTTTATTTAATGATATCACCTTATTATGTTTAAAAAGATTATATTTTTAATATTACTTGGTTTTTCTTTCAATACTTCAGCACAATGTGCTATGTGTAAGGCAGTGATAGAAGGGGGAAATGAAACTATTGCTGAAGGAGTAAATAATGGAATAACTTATTTAATGGTGTTTCCATATATATTAGTAGGACTTTTATTTTACTTTATCTATCGTCACAAAAAGAAAGCAAAAAATTAGTTTTCCTAAAAATCAAGAATTTTTTGTAACATTTTTTTGTTTTAATCGTCACATAGTAGCAATAAATAAAATAACTTACCATATTTACATATTAAGTTATAAAATTGTTTGCTAGCTTTTGTAATTAATAGAAAAGCGATATATTTCTACTTTTAGAAATATCAACTAACTGAGTTTAAATAAAAAATATTGATCTTTTGAAAACTAAAATTGCATTATTTGCAGCTATTTTTACTTCTGTAGCTGTTTTTTCACAAAAACAATGGACACTTAAAGAGTGTGTAGATTACGCATTAAAAAATAATATAACAGTTAAGCAAAACCGCTTAAATATTGAGATTGCTGAAGCAGATGTTAAAAGTAATAAAGCTAATTTTTTACCAAGTATAAATGCTTCAACATCAGGAAACCTTTCTACTGGGTCTTCATTTGACCCTGTATCTCAAAACAGAACAGAAAATACAACCCTATTTGGAGGGGCGTTAGGTGTAAATGCTAGTTATACGGTTTTTAATGGTTTTAAAAACTTAAATCAAAAAAAGCAAGCAGTATTAGGAGTAGAAGGGAGTAAACTAGATTTAGCCAAAGTAGAAAATGATATTTCACTTAATGTAGTTAATGAGTATTTAAATGTATTATTTGCTAAAGAAAATTTATCAGTAGCTAAGGTGCAAGCAGAAATCAGTAAAAAGCAAATTGAAAGAGCAAGAGCTCAGTTTGAAGGAGGAGTAATACCCAAAGGAGATTTATTAAACGTCGAATCTACGGCTGCAAATGATGTTCAAAATGTAGTACTACAAGAAAATACTTTGAGTATAGCTTTACTAAGATTAAGTCAATTATTACAAATTCCTTCCAAAGATTTTAATGTAGCAGATATTGAAGTAGGGTCTCCTTCAGCAGCATTATTATATGATAACGCAAATGTGGTATATGAAAAAGCATTAACTGTTTGGCCAGATATAGAAAGAGCTAAATTAGATGTTGAAAGCACTAAATTAGGTGTTGAAATTGCTAAATCAGGATATTATCCTACTATCAATGCTTCTTTAGGAGCCAACACAAATTATAGGTATTTTTTAGATCCTTCAGCTCCAGCAGGTAGGCTTTTAGATCAGTTAGATGGTAATTTAGGTTTTAGCCTAGGATTTAGCGTTAATATTCCAATTTTTAATGGGTTTAGAAATGATGCTAATGTTGAACGATCTATTGTAAATAATTCAATTAGTGAATTTAGATTGGAAAGTCAAAAATTACAGTTGCAACAAGAAATTGAAAGAGCTTTTTTAGATGCTAAAGCAGCTGCTAAAACATATGAAGCAGCACAAGTATCATTAGAGGCTCAAAAAGAAGCCTTTAAAAATGCACAAGTTAGTTATGACTATGGATCAATGACTCAATTTGATTTTGATCAAGTACGTAATCGATTAGTAAATGCAGAAGGAGCAATGATTAGGGCTAAATATGATTATGTATTTAAAACGAAAGTATTGAAATTTTATTACGGGGAGTCAATTGTTGACTAACTAAGAAAAATTTATTTATTGTTGAAAAAGCCTTGTTAGAATTTTACTAATGAGGTTTTTCTTTATAATGTATCTTTGCCAAAAATAAATTTTCAGATTTGGCAACAATCTTACACATAGAAACAGCAACAAAAAACTGTTCGGTTAGCGTAGCAATAAAAGGAGAGCTTTTAGCTTTACAAGAGTTAAATGATGGAAATTATTCACATGCTGAAAAGCTGCATCCATTTATTCAACAAGTAATGAAAAAAGCAAAGCTTTCTTTTAATGATATTGATGCTGTTGCAGTAAGTAAAGGTCCTGGTTCTTATACAGGACTACGTATTGGAGTGTCAGCAGCAAAAGGATTATGTTTTGCTTTTGACAAGCCTTTAATATCTATTGAAACATTACAATCATTAGCTCATAAAGTTTCTGTAAAGGAAGGAGTTGTTGTCCCGATGTTAGACGCACGTCGTATGGAAGTATATGCAGCTGTATATAATTCTAAATACGAACAGATAAGAGATATAAAAGCAGAAATCATAAATGAAAGTTCTTTTGAAGAATATTTATCTAAAGGGAAGGTATACTTTATAGGTGATGGAGCAGAAAAGTGTAAAGGAGTAATTGTGAACGAAAATGCAGTTTTTATTGATGGAGAGTTTCCTTCTGCAAAAGAAATGGTTCAGTTAAGTTTAGATAAGTACAAAAAAAACGACATCGAAGATGTCGCTTATTTTGAACCTTTTTATTTAAAAGATTTTGTAGTTACGCCTGAAAAAAAACGTTAACCCTCTTTGTGGATTTCTACTGAGTGAGGGTAAGGAATTTCAATTCCAGCATTATCTAAGGCTATTTTTGTGTTTTCAGTTATATCAAAGTATACAGCCCAATAATCTTCTGTTTTAGACCAAGGTCTCACAGCAAAATTTACAGAACTATCTGCCAATTCAGATACATTTACTGTAGGAGCAGGGTCTTTTAATACTTTTGGGTGCGAGGTAATAACATTCATTAATATTTCTTTGGTTTGTTTAATATCAGCATCGTAAGAAACACCAAAGGTTAAATCTACTCTACGTGTACCTTCGGCAGAGTAATTAACAATGTTTCCATTAGATAAAGAACCATTAGGTATAATTATTTCTTTGTTAGATAAGCCCGTAAGCTTGGTAGTAAATATTTCTATTTCTTTTACAACACCAATTTCACCTTGAGCCTCTATTAAATCTCCAATCTTAAAAGGTTTAAAAAGCATAATTAAAACACCGCCAGCAAAATTACCTAAAGAACCTTGTAAAGCAAGACCAACAGCCAAACCAGCTGAGGCTAAAATAGCAGCAAAAGATGTGGTTTCAACACCCAATTTTGCTATTACTGTGATTATTAAAAGGATTTTTAAAGTCCAATGTAGCAAATTAACTAAGAACTTTTGTAGCGTAATGTCTACTTCTCTTTTAATCATTATTTTTCTTGTAGCTTTAAGTAGTAGTCCAATAATGTAAGAACCTACAATGTAAATAATAATAGCCATAATCGCTTTCGGAGCGTATGTCATTATTAAATCTTGAAATTTTTCAAAATACTTTTCCATTTTTATGGTAAATTTTAGTTGTTAATAAATGATTTTTAATAAGTAGCGGTTAGATTTTTATAGTATTAAACTGATTAAACCTAATAAAGCAGGAATAGACTGAATGACAAAAATACGAGGTTTTTTTGTAGAAAAAGAACCATAAAGACCAGCAATAAAAACACAAATCAAGAAAAATATTCCCACATCAATTTTTTGTGATAAAATAGACCAAGTTAAACCAGCTGCAAGAAAACCGTTGTATAACCCTTGATTAGCGGCTAATACTTTTGTTTCCTCAGCAAAATCTTTTGATTTTAAACCAAAGGTTTTTATTCCTTTAGGTTTGGTCCATAAAAGCATCTCTAGTACAAGAATATATAAATGAATAATAGCTACTAGAGTTAAAAGAGAATATTGTATAATGTTCATGATAATTAATAAAGATGAAATATGCTGCTCGAGCAACTACTAAAACCGCATATGGTAAGTGACTAGTTTATATTGATGTTAATTTACTTCAAAAGTTACTTTTAGGTTTACTCTAAACTCAGTTACTTCATCATCATTAACAACCACACTTTGTGATTGTACAAAAGCAGATTTAATTCCTTTTACCGATTTAGAAGCTTGTTTAATTGCTTTTCTAGTAGCATCTTCCCAGCTTTTTTCAGAGTTTGCTAAAATTTCAATAACTTTCATTACTGCCATAATAATTTTTTTAAAGATTAATACATGTAAATATAAGCTTTTAATAATGTTTTTATGTAGATGAAGCATCTAATGTTAATTTAATGTTATGTAAATGTTTTTAATATGTAAATTTTTTGTATATTTGTGTTAAGAGGTATTAACTTTAAAAGATTTACATTATGAAAAAATTAATAATAGCAGTTTGTATGTTGTCGGTTTCATTTATGCAAGCTCAAGACGTGGAACCAAAATATGAAGTTGAAGGAGACTTAGTAAAAGCTACTTATTTTTATAAAGATGGCACTATTAAAGAGCAAGGTTTTTTCAAAGATAAAAAGTTAACAGGTACTTGGACTTCTTTTGATAAAAAAGGAAATAAAGTAACTATCGGTCATTATGAAGCAGGAAAAAAAGTAGGTAAATGGTTTATGTGGAAAGAAGATGGGTTAAAAGAAATTGATTTTAAAGACAATGCCATAGCAAGCGTACAAACTTGGAAGGAAGAGACCAAAATGGCAGTGAAATAAGTTAATATTTTGCAGAATAAGAAAATTAGACCGAGTATTTTAGATACTCGGTTTTTTTATTTTCTACCAAAATCAGCAGGGATTTCACCCCAAGCCTTAGTTTCCCACTTTAATAACGGGTTTTTATAAGAATTCTCTTCCAACCATTTTTCAGCACGTCTAATTAAATCTAAAATTTCTTTATTAGAACTATCAAATGTAATATTGGTTCTGCATTGCTTCTTTTTAACCCAACTCATAGCGATTTTAGAGTCAGAATAAATAGGGAGAGAATCCATATTTTTACTTTTTAACAAAGCAATTCCATGTACAAGAGCTAAGAACTCACCAATATTATTAGTGCCGTTATTAAATGGTCCCATTTTAAATATTTCTTTCTTGTTATGAGTTAATACCCCTCTGTATTCCATTAAGCCAGGGTTTCCGGCACAAGCAGCGTCAACAGAAATGCTTTCTAAGATGGGAGAGCCGTATTTGGCTTTTTCTTTTGCGGAAAGGCTTATTTTTTTAGTATCTTTTCCTTTATAGTCATTATAGCTTTTTTTTAAGGCTAATTCAGCTTCGTTTTTATCAGCAAAAGCTTTGTATTGTGCACCAGTAAAACCATCAATTTGCTTTTTACAAGTATCCCAAGATGAAAAAACACCTGTTTTTTTTCCCTTCCAAACTACATAATATTTTTTCTTCTTACTCATTGTGTAAAATAACCTCTTCTATAACCTTTGGGAAATGTTTATATTCTAATTCATGAACTTTCTTTGCTATAGTCTCTGGAGTATCATCAAATGAAATAGCTGTTTTAGCTTGGAAGATAATAGCACCTTCGTCATAATTTTCATTCACGTAATGTATAGTAATACCTGTTTCAGCTTCATTATTTTCTTTTACAGCATTATGTACGTTCATTCCGTACATTCCTTTTCCTCCATATTTTGGTAACAATGCTGGGTGTATATTGATTATTTTATTAGGGAAAGCTTCCACAATTTTAGAAGGAATACGCCATAAAAAACCAGCTAATACAATAATATCAGCTTCAGCGAGTAAAAAGTTTAAAACAGTGTCATCTTTACTAAAGCTTTCTCTATCAAATAAAGATGCATCAATGTTTAGTCGTTCGCAACGGTCAAAAACTTTGGCGCGTTGGTTGTTAGAAAGCACATGAGTAACAATTGCAGTTTTAGTTGAATTGAAGTGTTTTATGATGTTTTCGGCATTAGAACCCGAACCAGAAGCAAAAATAACGATGCGTTTCATGTTAAAATTTAGTTGTTTTGTTACTACAAAAAAAAGAATAATTATTAACAATGGTGGTGTATGTAGCAAAATATTCAGGTATTTTTTTTATTTTAGACATCACATTTTTGAGCAAAAATTAGAATTAATAACTAAGATTTGTATTTTTGCCTCGATTTTAAATTTTAAAACAAACAAATTATGTCAGACATTGCATCAAGAGTAAAAGCAATTATCGTAGACAAATTAGGAGTAGACGATAACGAAGTAACTAACGAAGCAAGCTTCACAAACGATTTAGGAGCAGATTCTTTAGATACGGTTGAGTTAATCATGGAATTCGAAAAAGAATTTGATATTCAAATTCCAGATGATCAGGCAGAAAACATTGGTACTGTAGGTCAAGCGATTAGCTATATTGAAGACGCAAAAAAATAAGATTATATGCAATTAAAACGAGTTGTAGTAACTGGACTTGGCGCATTAACGCCAATAGGAAACAATAAAGAAGAGTATTGGAATAGCTTGGTTAACGGAGTTAGCGGAGCAGCACCTATAACGTATTTTGATGCTGCCAAGTTCAAAACTCGTTTCGCATGTGAGCTTAAAGATTTCAACGCGACCGATTTTATAAACAGAAAAGAGGCGCGTAAAATGGATAAGTTTACGCAATATGCGATGGTTGCTTCAGATGAAGCAATTGCTGATGCTAAGCTAAATCTAGATGATGTTAACAAATTAAGAGTTGGTGTTATTTGGGGAGCTGGTATTGGAGGATTGGAAACGTTTCAAAATGAGGTGTTAAATTATGCTGAAGGAGATGGATCTCCTCGTTTCAATCCTTTTTTTATTCCAAAAATGATTGCAGATATTGCCCCTGGGAATATTTCTATTAAAAATGGATTTATGGGGCCTAACTATACTACGGTATCTGCTTGTGCATCGTCTGCAAATGCTATGATTGATGCTTTGAACTATATTCGACTAGGTCATTGTGATGTAGTTGTAACAGGGGGAAGTGAAGCTGCTGTTACAATTGCAGGTATGGGTGGTTTTAACGCTATGCACGCCCTATCTACTAGAAATGAAAGTCCAGAAACAGCTTCAAGACCATTTGATGCTGAACGTGATGGATTCGTTTTAGGAGAAGGTGCAGGAGCTATAGTTTTAGAAGAGTATGAACATGCTAAGGCTAGAGGAGCAAAGATTTACGCTGAAGTTATTGGTGGAGGGTTATCGTCAGATGCTTACCATATGACAGCACCTCACCCAGATGGAATAGGTGTAATTGCAGTAATGAAAAACTGCTTAGAAAACGCAGGTATAAAACCTGAAGATGTAGATCATATTAATACACATGGGACTTCAACACCTTTAGGAGATGTTGCTGAATTAAAAGCAATATCTGAAGTTTTTGGAGATCATGCAAAGAACATTAATATTAACTCAACAAAGTCTATGACTGGACACTTGTTGGGGGCTGCAGGTGCTATTGAAGCAATAGCATCATTATTAGCAATGGAACATGGTGTTGTTCCTCCAACAATTAATCATGTTAATGTTGATGAAAACATCAATCCAGAATTAAACCTAACGTTGAATAATGCTCAAAAAAGAGATATTAAAGTTGCTATGAGCAACACATTTGGTTTCGGTGGGCATAATGCTTGTATAGCCTTTAGAAAACTAGATTAATCTTTTATGAATTTTCTTCGTAGAATTGTTAAACCCCAAAACAAAGAGGATGAAAACTTCTACTACGAATTAAAAGAGCTGCTTAATTTTAAACCAATTAAGTTATCGTATTATAAAAAAGCATTTACGCACAGATCTTTAAAATTAGTAGATAGTAAAGGGCATCCAATAAACTACGAACGGTTAGAGTTTTTAGGTGACGCTATTTTAGGAACTGTAATTGCTTCCTATTTATTTAAAAAAGTACCTGAAGGAGATGAAGGGTATTTAACACAAATGCGATCTAAAATAGTAAGTAGAGAGCATTTAAATAGCTTAGGTAAAGATCTAGAGTTGATTAGATTTATAAAGAGTAATATTTCTAAAGAGCACGTTAGCAATAATATTCACGGAAATATTTTTGAAGCTCTGGTAGGTGCAATTTACTTAGATAGAGGATACAATTATTGCCACCAGTTTATTTACGAGCAAGTAATAATGCCTTATGTAGATATTGAAAGATTAGAAGGTAAAATATCTAGTTATAAAGGTTTTGTTATAGAATGGTGTCAAAAGCAGAAGAAAAAGTATAAGTTTGAATCATACGAAGACTCAGGTAACCAGAGTAAAAAACATTTTAGTGTACGCGTAAGTATTGATGGTAGTATTGTAGCTAAGGGAAGAGCTACCTCTAAGAAAAAAGCAGAAGAAATTGCAGCTAAAAGGGTTTATTTTGCAATGCAAAAACAAATGCTAAAATCTTAACGTATAAATAATAAACGTTTTCATAAATTTTACATAGTATTTTCTATACATTTCTTAATTTAGCAAAAGCAAATAATTGTTTTTATGCCTATTTACGAGGTGAATATAAATGAGTTTTCTAATTATAATTATAGATTAATTGGAATTCATACAACTCTAAGTGAGTATAAATTAGCGTATTTACTAAATAAATTTTTACAAATTAAATTTAATAGAGCAACTTATGATTTAGATTTTGTTACAAAAGGAAATCAATCATCTTATGCAATATATGAGTATACTAATACGAAATTATATCAAGATTGGTTTTTAATAGCAAATGTATATAAGTCAACTCTTGAAGCAGAATCAATAAGCCTTTTTAATCAAAGTGATTCAATTACACGTTTGATACCAGAAAAGAAGAAGGTTGACTTTTTCTTAAAACTAGAAGGAGATTTTGATCATAACTCAATTGTAAAGATTATAGATATAATAAAAAAAATCCCTCAAATAATAACCTCTTATGAAATAGAGGTAGATTCATTAAAATCGAAAGATTTTTTAATTTTTTAATATATGCCACACAACAAGAAAACAAAAATTGTAGCAACATTAGGACCAGCAACAAATACAAAAGAAATTTTGGCCAATATGGCAGCAGCTGGTGTAAATGTTTTTAGAATTAATTTTTCACATGCCGATTATGAAGTAGTAAAAGAACGCATACGTCAAATACGTGAAATAAATGATGAAAGAGGTTATAACGTAGCAATATTAGCAGATTTACAAGGGCCAAAGCTTAGAGTTGGTGTAATGCAAGAGGGAGTAGAATTAAAAGCAGGTGATACGTTTACTTTTACCACCGAAAAATGTGAAGGAACACAAGAGAAAGCTTTTATGACCTATCAGCATTTTCCAAAAGATGTAAAAGTAGGAGAGAAGATTTTAGTTGATGATGGTAAACTGATGTTTGAAGTAACAGCAACAAATAAAGAAAATGAAGTTATTACCAAAGTAATAGTAGGAGGAGCATTAAAATCTAAAAAAGGAGTTAATCTTCCAAACACTAAAATTTCTTTACCAGCTTTAACAGAAAAGGATAAAAAAGATGTAGTTTTCGCATTAGAGCAAGAAGTAGATTGGATAGCTCTTTCATTTGTACGAACACCTGAAGACTTACGTATTTTACGTGATATCATTAAACAGAAATCACGTTATAGAGTTCCTGTAATAGCAAAAATAGAAAAACCTGAAGCTGTTGAAAATATAGATGCTTTAATCCCGTATTGCGACGGTTTAATGGTAGCGCGTGGTGATTTAGGAGTTGAAGTACCAATGCAAGATGTACCATTAATTCAAAAAATGTTAGTCCGTAGAGCTAAGCAAGCAAGAATTCCGGTAATTATTGCTACTCAAATGATGGAAACCATGATTGAAAACTCTGTACCAACAAGAGCAGAGGTAAATGATGTAGCAAACTCTATTATGGATGGTGCAGATGCTGTAATGCTTTCAGGGGAAACTTCAGTAGGAAAACACCCAATAAGAGTTATTCAAAAAATGACAGAAATTATTGGAAGTGTAGAATTTTCAGATTTAATAAAAGTTCCGCAAGAGCCACCTCACATCCGTACCAAAAGATTTATAACTAAATCTGTATGCCATCATGCAGCTCTTATGGCAGATGATATTAATGCGGCAGCAATATCGACTTTAACTAATAGTGGATATACTGCTTTTCAAATTTCTGCTTGGAGACCAAAATCACACGTACTAGCGTTTTCATCTGAGAAAAGAATCTTAGGAAAGTTAAACCTTCTGTGGGGTGTTAGAGCCTATTTTTACGATAGAGAACTAAGTACCGATGATACTATTGAAGATATTAACGAAATAGCTAAAGAAAAAGGCTATGTAAAAACAGGAGATTTTATGATAAACTTATCATCAATGCCTGTAAAAGCAAAAGGTATGGTAAACACATTACGTGTTTCTCATATTGACTAAATAAAGGTAATAAAATATAGAAAAAGCTCAACTTTAAAAGTTGGGCTTTTTGTTTTAAATTTTGAAAGATCTACAATTGATTTTTTTTATTCAGTTATTGATTTATATATTTTTCAGTTAGGAGTTATACTCTTACCAATGATAAGAAGAATGGGGTTAAATCTAATACATATGAACTAAGAAAATTCACAAGATAAATTAACCTTTTACTATATTTGAAACCTCGCTATTCATGCGAGGTTTTTTATTTAAAATAATTTTCAATGCAACTTATCTCCTATATAACCTCTCGTACGCAAATCTCACAAAAATCAATTCAAAATACGATTGAATTATTAAATGAAGATTGTACCATTCCTTTTATATCCCGTTACCGAAAAGAAAAAACAGGTAATTTAGATGAAGTTGAAATAGGCCAAATAGTACAACTTAAAGAACAATTTGAAGCAATAGAGAAACGGAAAGCAGCCATTTTAAAAGCTTTAGAAGAGCAAGAAGTTTTAACCAATGAGTTAAAAGCAAAAATTGAAAAGACAGAAGACTTAACTACACTAGAAGATTTATACCTTCCTTATAAAAAGAAACGAAAAACCAAAGCAGAAACAGCTCGTAAAAACGGGTTAGAACCGTTGGCGAAGATGATTATGAGTCAGCGAGTAAACGATTTGGAATTTACTGCTTCAAAATACCTTTCGAACGAAGTAGAACAAATAGACGATGCTTTAGAAGGTGCCCGTCATATTATTTCTGAATGGATTAACGAACGAACGGATGTCCGTAATAACATTCGTTACCAATTAGAGCGTTTTGCAACCATTGCTACCAAGGTTATCAAAACTAAAAAAGACGAGGATACTGCCCAAAAATTTAAAGATTATTTTGACTGGGAAGAAAATCTAAATCGCATTCCTTCACATAGATTGTTAGCTATTTTGCGCGCCGAAAAAGAAGGTTTTATTCGTGTAAAAATTAGTATTGATGATGAACGAGCTATTCAAAAAATAGAAGACAGAATTATTCGTTCGCATAACGAATGTGCTGAACAAATTGAATTAGCTATTGCTGATGCTTATAAGCGTTTGCTTTTTCCTGCATTATCAAATGAAGCTTTGTCTATAGCTAAAGAAAAGGCAGATGAAAGTGCCATTAAGGTATTTGCTAAAAACCTTCAACAATTACTATTAGGCTCTCCTCTTGGTGAAAAACGAATTTTAGCTATTGATCCAGGATTTAGAACAGGGTGTAAAGTGGTTTGTTTAAGTGCTCAAGGAGATTTATTACATAACGAAACTATTTTTCCACACGCACCTCAACATCAATCAAAAGAAGCAATAAATAAACTTAGCTCTTTAGCTAATGCTTATAAAATAGAAGCTATTGCTATAGGTAACGGAACCGCTTCAAGAGAAACTGAACGATTGGTAAAAAGTGTATATTTTAAAAATCCCGTAGAAGTATTTGTTGTAAGTGAAGCTGGTGCTTCTATTTATTCGGCTTCTAAAATTGCACGAGATGAGTTCCCTAATTATGATGTAACTGTTCGTGGAGCTGTTTCAATCGGTCGTAGATTAGCTGACCCTTTAGCTGAACTGGTAAAGATAGAAGCAAAATCGATTGGGGTTGGGCAATATCAACATGATGTAGACCAAACACAACTAAAAAAATCATTAGACACTGTAGTAGAACATTGTGTAAACAAAGTAGGTGTTAACATTAACACTGCTAGTGCTTCTCTGTTAAGTTATGTTTCTGGTATTGGCCCTAAATTGGCTGAAAATATAGTGAATTACAGAAATGAAAATGGAGCTTTTTCCAATAGAACAACAATAAAGAAAGTCCCTCGTTTGGGAGGAAAAGCATTTGAGCAATCTGCTGGGTTCCTACGAATTAAAAACAGCGATAATCCACTAGATGATTCTGCTGTACATCCAGAGCGCTATGCTTTAGTAAAACAAATAGCCAAAGACGTTGGTAAAAAAGTAGATGATTTGATTGGTAATTCTTCTGTTTTAAAACAAATTAAGCTCCAGCAATATGTAACCGATTCTTACGGGTTACCTACGCTACAAGATATTGTAAAAGAGTTAGAAAAACCAGGATTAGACCCTCGTGAAAAAGCCAAAGCTTTTAGTTTTAACGAACATATTAAAACAATAGATGATGTACAAACAGGCATGGTACTACCCGGAATTGTAAATAACATTACAAATTTTGGTTGCTTTGTTGATATAGGTATTAAAGAAAGTGGTTTGGTACATGTTTCTAACCTTTCTGATTCTTTTGTAAAAGATGTTAACGAACATGTAAGTTTACATCAACACGTTCAAGTTAAGGTATTGGAGGTAGATATTACAAGAAAACGTATTCAATTAAGTATGAGTTTTTAACTAAAAAAAACGAGCTAATTTAATTAGCTCGTTTTTTGTATGCAAAATACTATTATTTTAGTTATTAATAATCCAAGAAAGATAATACAAACTACCTATGTTTCCTAAACCAGGAGCATGTTGATATTCTTCTCCAAATAAATTTGTTCCACCTATTTTAAACTTCGATTTTAAACTAGGTACACGATAATTTAATTGTGCATCTAAAACAGTTCTTGCTTTTACATCTCCCTTTACAAAAGTAGACACCCATCTGTATTTATCTCTCCATCGTGCATTGATGTTAAATCCAAAATTTTTGAAAAGCTTTTCATTACCAAACTGGATTTTAACACTATGTTTTGGTGTGTTAAAGTTAGGTTCAAAAGATCCAAAATCTAAATCTTCTTTCATTTCAAAATCTGTGAAGTTATAATTTGCACCTATATTAAAGTTTCTAAATAGCTTTGTGTTAAGCCCTATACCCACACCATAAGAGTTTATCTTAGATTTAGCATTGGTTATTAAGTTAAACTCTGTTACACTTCCCGTTCTAACTGCTTCAGCAGCTAAAGGGTCTAATTGTCCTGTTGCTATAACATTTCCAATATTAGGCACTACTACATCTTGAAAGAATACAAAGTCATTATGGATACTATAAAAAGCGTTAAAATCTATATCTAAATTAGTATCATTAATGTTTAAAAGGCTTCTATAACCTAATTCAAATGTTTTTACCTCTTCTGGTTGTATCTCTTTATAATCAGATTTAATATTTTGTCCTTTATCGTTAATAAAATCTAAATCATATACAGACCTTGTTAATAAAGCATTATTAATTATATCATCTCCTGTCGTAATAGAATTTTCTGTTACAGTATTACCCGTAGTAGGATCTTCATATCTACTAACAGTAGGGATGCCTATTCTTCTTAGGTTATCTGCTGTAGAACCTATAGTAGTTTTTCTTGCAGAAGGCAAAAACATATATTGTTCTTGAATTGTTGGGTTTCTAAAACCTGTTTGATAAGATGCCCTAATTATATGTAGTTTTTCTTCTCCTAAAGCATAATTAAGCGCTAATCTTGGAGAATAGTTTGGAGAAAAATTCTCAGATTTATCGTAACGGATAGAACCTGTAAACTTTAATCTGTCATTTAAAAATTTCTTTTGAAGTTGAGTATAAAAACCATATTCTTCAATACTAATTTCTTCGTTAGCATCATTAAATATTGTTCCTTTTGATTCTGGATTATAGTTTCTATAAGAACCTCCTACTTGAACATCTGCCCAATCATTAAGTAAGCTTCTAAAGTTGTAGTTTGCATCTACATGCGCATAAGCACTTTTATCGTAAATTTTACTACCTCCTTCAGTTATTAAGGTTGATGTAATTGAATTAAACCCATTGGTAAATTCAGCAGTACCTGGGTTTAACCTATATTGATCTGCAAATTCTCTAGACATTGCTATAACTCTTGAATCAACATCACTTACATTAAAAGGATTACCTGAAGCTCCTATTAAAGATGAGTTATTATTAACTAAATCCATATACTGTATTGCATAATAATCTCCCCAGCTTGGTCTGTAAGTTGTACCAGATAAAACAGGAATCTTAGCATCAGCTAAAGAATTTAGTCTTTGAGCTGTTCTTGTTAAATCGTAAGTATTACCAGCGTCATTACGTGTATAATAACCTCTTACAAAGAAATTATCTCCTTTTATTTCTAATTTAGATTGTCCAATATAATAGTTACGTTGCGCAAACCTTGAAGCAGCTCCTTGAAACATATTATCTCCCATTGCTATTCTTGTAGCTAATTGAATTTCTAATGATTCATCTTTAAAAGGTCTATAATGTAAAGAGGTTGAAAATTTTATGTTTTTAGATTTGTAATCTTTAACTAATTCTCTTTCTGAATACCCTTTTCTACTAATATGTGTTCCTACAGGGAAGTTTAATGTAGAATCTTCATCTAGTGATGAAGCATCTAAATACCCTAAATATACAAGCACAGGAGTTGAGCTAGCTAAATCAGCAAAATCTTCATCTCCATACATATTTATACCATCATAATCTAAGCTTAAAGGAGCATCAAAACTTCCATTAATAATTTCGTTGGTGTCAATTCTTTTGTTTCTATTGTCGGTAGCATGCCATTCTTCTGCTTCAAAATAAGAGAAGTTTACTTTTGCAGCGAAAGCATCACTAAACTTATAGGCCATTCGAGTACTTACATCATAAAAAGGACTGTTTCCTGCTGCTTCTTGACTGGTCATTCCTCCTTTTGCTAAAACACTTATTCCTGTATGATTAAAAGGGTTTTTGGTATCCATTACCATAATACCATTATAAGCATTGGCACCATATAATGCAGAAGATGCTCCTGGTAGTATCTCTACACTTAAAATGTCTAGTTCTGATACACCAGATAAATTACCAGCACTAGTATTTAAAGCTGGTGCTGCTGTATCCATACCATCTACTAACTGAACAAACCTTGAATTATTAAAATCAGCAAATCCTCTAGTATTTATAGATTTGTATCCATAACTAACTTCTCTAGCATCAACACCTTTTAAGTTTACCAAGGCATCATAAAATGAATTAGAGCTACTCTTTTTAATATCGGTTAACCCTAATCTTTCTATGGTAACAGGAGATTCAATAATTTTTTCTGGTGTTCTAGAAGCTGATATAACGACTTGGTCTAATAACAAGTTTTCTTTTAAAACAACATTTACTTTTTTCTCGAAAGAAACAATTGAAACCTCTTCTGTATTAAACCCAAAAGCAGAAATTGTTATTGTTTGAGGTAACGTATTGCTCGGTAAAACGATTGAGAAATTTCCTTCTTCATCTGAAACAACAAATGTTTCTCCATTTGAAATTTTTGCATTGTAAAACGGTTCTAAATATTCATCATACACAGAACCTGATATTTTTACCTGAGCATAACTTGATAGCATAGCCAAGGTAAAAACAATCATTACTAATTGTTTTTTTAACATTTTAAATTTAATTGATTTTTATTCTTCTAATGAAAAGTTTATTGGAAAACCATATTTTACAGGTACACGTTTTCCATTATTTTTCCCTGGTTCGAAGCGAGGTAGCATAGATACCACTCGTTTTGCTTCTTCATTAAGAATTTCTCCTCCATCAGGGCCTAAAGTTTTAATATTTGTTACATAACCATCTCTATCTATAACGAAACGAATCCAAACTTCTCCTTGAATTTGGTTTCTTACAGCTTCTCCTGGATAGCGAAAATGTTTATTAATGTGATTAACCATCTCTAAATTAAAACAATCAAGTCTCTCTTTTTTCTTGGTATTTTTACATTTATCAAAAGAAGGTATTTTTTCTGTATAATAAAGTTTAGTTGCTTTTGATAACTCTTCTTTAGATAACATTTCTGTTATTCTTGTTAAATTATTTTCATACCCTGATGTTAGGTTTTTATTTTCAATATCTACAGGTTGTGTAGTTGAAACCTCATTAACATTTAAAGTACTAACTGAATTTATAGCTTGTGCCTTTTTTTTAAGGACTCTTTTTTTAAGATATCTTTTGCTTGCTGATATTTTAACTTTAATTTGTCTATCTGCCTTTTTCTTTGAGTTTTTTACAGGTTCTATAGTACACTTTGTTATACTATTTACATCCATAAAAGAATCATCTGGAGATTCACACACTTCTTTTTGAGCATAAAAACTTAAAGATGACAACAAAAAAATCACTAAAAAATACTTTCTCATATAAATAATTATATATTATTAAAATAATAAGGATTAAGAGTATTCTTACGAATTAGATATCATCGGGGGAACGGCCGGCAAAATTACATGTTTTAAAAATATTATTAAGCATTTTTTTAAAAAAAATAGCTACATTTATCTTTATTTTTTTTGATATTGATTATCAATGTTTTAGTCGTTTTACTTGCTCCCTAACATTAATAATTCATTACAAACTACTTCTGTTATATAACGTTTATTACCTTCTTTATCTTCAAAAGAGCGAGAAGTCAATCTACCTTCAATCATTACTTCTTTTCCTTTTTCTAGGTATTTTTCTATTATTTCTGCTGTTTTATTCCAAGCAACAATATTATGCCATTGGGTATCGGTTATCTTTTCTCCTTGTGCATTTTTATAAGTCTCATTAGTTGCAATAGCAAATTTTGCTAGTTTCTTTCCAGAATCTAAAGTGATGATTTCTGGAGTGTTTCCTAAATTACCTATTAACTGTACTCTGTTTTTTAGTGCGTTCATAATATTTTTTTAATGTTAAATAGTTAAGAATTTGCCATTCAAACGAATTGACTCTGCAAAGATGATACAGCATGCAAATTAAAAACGATTAGTAAACATTTGTTTTCGTTTGTAATTGAATGTAATCGTTTAATTATATTTTATACCTTTGAAAACAAACATTTAGCATGAAATTTTATTTAGAAACCGAACGCTTAATTTTAAGAGAGTTTAGAGAAAGTGAAACAGAAGGGGTTTTTGAGTTAGATTCTAATCCTGAAGTGCATAAATATTTAGGAAAGAATCCTATAACAACTTACAAACAAGCTGAAGACATTATAACCTTTTTTGAAGAACAATATAAAGAAAGGGGTATTGGTAGGTTTGCCGCTTTTGAAAAAGCATCAGGAGAATTCATAGGATGGTCTGGATTAAAACTCAACACGGGAGAAAAAGAAGCATTAAATGGTTTTACTAATTTTATTGATATTGGTTATCGTTTTATTCCGCGTTTTTGGGGTAAAGGTTATGCTTCCGAATCTGCTTTTGCTTGTTTAGACTTCGGCTTTAAAGAAATGAATTATGATATTATTTATGGTGCAGCTGATGTAGAAAATATTGGTTCTAACAAAATTCTACAAAAAATAGGATTACAGTTTATAAACCAGTTTGGTTATAAGGGTGTAGATGTTAACTGGTACGAACTTAAAAAATCAGATTATGGAAAATAAAAAATGTTTAGAGTGTGGTGAGAAAGTAATTGGAAGAATTGATAAAAAATTCTGTTCCGATTACTGCCGAAACGCCTTTAATAATAAAGTTAATAAAGAAAGTAAGAACCTAATACGAAACACCAACAACCGCTTACGAAAAAACTATAAAATTCTTTCCGAATTAAATACTTCTGGTAAAACAAAAGTAACCCGTCGTAAATTATTTGATAGAGGTTTTGACTTTAAGTTTATTACATCTCTTTATACAACAAAAACAGGTAACACCTATTTTTATGTATATGATCAAGGATATTTAGTATTAGAGAATGAATTATACTTATTAGTTAAGCAAGATTAATTATTTCCATGTGTTTCCTTTTAATTTCATGGCTGCAATAAGCACATCTTTTTGACTGATTTGTCCTGCTAGCTTACCATTTTGAACAATAGGGAAACGTCTTCTACGTGATTTTAAAAATTTATTGGCAGCATCTAAAATATTCATATTACCATCAATCGTTTCAACTTCTTTCACCATGGCTTTTCCAACTGTGTTGTTCTTACCTGTTGGTGAGTTATAATACCTGCTTTCTGATATTTGTTTTATACAATCACCTTCTGAAATAATTCCTACCAATTCATTTTTTTCATTAACAACAGGTCCTCCCGATATTTTATGCTTAATAAGTATATCTATCGCATCTTCAATAGGTTGTTCTTCTTTAAATGTAATTAACTTTGTGCTCATATAATCCGATACTAGCATTGGCACCTTCTCTTCTTGTGGTGTACTCGATCTCTTTCCTTGAAAACTTTTAATTGCCATAATCTTAAAATTTGCTATTAAATATACTGATTTTTAATTGATTATGTTTTTTCTTCTTAAAAAATAAATTACTTACTTTTATAAATACTAAAGTCCTACTATGAAATCATCAAGAAATTACCTGGCAGTTTTCATTATTATTTTAACCGTTTACTGGAGTTTTTACACTATACTTCCAAGTGCAACTTCTTCAAAAAAAGAAATTAGTGCTACTGAGTTTTCAATTGATAATGCACTGTATCATTTAAAAAACATCTCTCAAAAACCCCATCATACAGGTTCTGAAGAACACAAAAATGTACAAAACTATCTAGTTCAAGAGTTACAAAAACTGAATTTAGAACCTGAAATTCAATATCAAACTGCTATTAATAAAAAGTGGAGGGCAGCAACTACAACAGAAAATATTATTGCTAAAATTAAAGGAACTGAGAACGGAAAAGCTTTATTACTTTTAACTCATTACGACTCTAATCCACACTCCTCTTTAGGTGCAAGTGATGCTGGCTCTGGTGTCGTAACTATTTTAGAAGGTATAAGAGCTTACCTAGCCGCAAATAAGACGCCTAAAAACGATATTATTATACTTTTTTCGGATGCTGAAGAATTAGGACTTTTAGGAGCACAAGCTTTTGTTGAAAATCATCCTTGGGCAAAAGATGTTGGGTTAGTGCTAAATTTTGAAGCTCGTGGTAGCGGTGGTTCTAGTTATATGTTGATGGAAACTAATGGGAAAAACAAAACGTTATTAACTGAATTTTTAAATGCAAACCCAAATTATCCAGCTGCCAACTCTTTAATGTACGGTGTATATAAAAAGCTTCCTAACGATACCGATTTAACTGTTTTTAGAGAAAAAGGGAATATTAACGGGTTTAATTTTGCTTTTATTGATGATCATTTTGACTATCACACCGAACAAGATTCCTACGAAAGATTAAATAGAGAAACACTCTTACATCAAGCAGATTATTTTACCACTTCGTTAAACTATTTTGCAAATGCTGATTTAACGAACTTAAACAGTGACACTGATTACATTTATGTAAACTTTCCTTTTACTAAGTTACTAACATACCCGTTTTCTTGGGTGCTGCCAATGCTAATCATTGCCTTTTTGTTATTTATAGTGCTGGTTGCAGTAGGTATATATAAGAAGAAGATGACAGCAATGGGTATATTAAAAGGTTTTATTCCTTATATAGTATCTTTAGTATTGTGCATCGTTATTTCATACGGATTATGGCAATTATTGTTGATTATCCATCCACAATACACCGATATGTTGCATGGTTTTACCTATAATGGATATCAATATATTATTGCTTTTGTCCTTTTAAATCTTTGGATTCTTTTTAAAGTATATAATAAGCTAAAAGAAGCCAAAGCTACCAATTTACTAATTGCTCCCATAACTTTTGGATTGGTTATAAATGTTTTAATTTATATGAATTTATCAGGAGCGGGTTTCTTTATTATTCCTGTTTTTGCTTCTTTATTCATTTTAGCAATCTTGCTATTTATGAATATTAACAAAGCATCTAGAGCTGCATTATTTGCAATTATATCTATTCCTACAATTTATATGATTGCTCCTATGATTCAGTTATTTCCTGTAGCGCTAGGTTTAAAAACATTATTTATTTCAGCCATACTTTTAGTGTTTCTTTTCGGGTTGATGCTTCCTGTTTTTTACCAGGAAAAAACTAAAAACGGATGGCAAACATTAACTGGTTTTCTTGCGTTATTATTCTTTGGATATGCAACGTTTAATAGCGGTTTTTCAATTGAAAAGAAAAAACCTAATAGCTTAGTTTTTATTCAAAATTCTGATACTAACACCTCGTATTGGGCAAGTCATAATAAAACATTAGATGGATATACGAAACAATATTTTAATGATGATTCTAAACAAGGTGGTGCTAATTTAATGGCTGGGAAAAGTAAATACAATACTTCTTTTAATTATTATCAAAAAGCTGAAAATAAAGATATTCGTATTTCTAACATCAAAATTAATCAAGATACCATTGTTAATAACCTGCGAAATGTTTCATTCACAATTACGCCTACTCGTAATATTGATAAATACGAGCTGTATACAAACACTCAAATAGAGTTAACTAATTTTACTGTTAACGGAACTTTGTATGATAAAGGAGAGGCTTTTATTGCTGATAAAGGAACGTTATTAATTTATCAAATGGCAAATACTGATAAAGATTTGACCATTTCTTTTACAATTGATAAAAACACCCAACCTGATATTGTAATTAATGAAATATCTAATGATTTATTATCGCATCCTAAGTTTACCATACGACCTAGAAGTGAAATAATGATGCCAATGCCTTTTGTGGTTAACGATGCGATTATTTGTACTCGAAAACTTAAATTATAAAACAATAAAAGTTTTCTTACGCTATCTAAAAAAGCATTGTTTTTAGGGTAGTTATAAAAGACTTATACCTTTTTTGAAAAACACCTTGATGTTTTTGTAAAAACGTCAAGGTCTTTTTTGTAAGTCTTCTTAGTGTTTTGTTTTTTAATTAAAATTTTAAAGTGATATTTATTTGTAAACAATTTGTTTTAATTAATTCTAAATAAATTTATTAATGAAAAAAGAGAACCTAAAACTAAGTTTAGATTCTCTTTATAATATAATTTAAAATTGGTGTTCTTTATTCAAAAAAAGTAACAGCCCCATCTTTAATGTCGTACATAGCTCCAACAATCATGATTTCACCGTTGTTATGCATTTCAGCTAAAACTTCACTTTCGTTTAAAATTCGGTCGATAGTTAAATGTACATTCTTTTCGGCAACGTTATTTACAAACTCTATATTAGATGAGTTTCTTAAGCTTTCGTCTTTAGGTTCAGTGACAGCTTCAACAGCAGGTTTAATTTTACCCAACATGTTGGTTAAGTTACCTAACTGAGCATTGTCACAAGCTCCTTTAACAGCCCCACAACTAGTATGTCCTAACACAACGATTAATTTTGTGCCAGCTAATTTACAAGCAAACTCCATACTACCTAAAATATCTTCGTTTACAAAATTACCGGCAATTCTTGCGCTAAAAATATCACCTAAACCTTGATCAAAAACTAATTCGGCTGAAACTCTAGAATCAATACAACTTAAAATAGTAGCAAAAGGAAATTGCCCTTCTCTAGTATCGTTGACTTGCTCTAATAAATTACGATTAGCTTTTAAGTTATTTTGAAATCTTAAGTTTCCTTCTTTTAAATATTGTAATGACTTTTCAGGTGTCATAGTGGCTTGTGTTTCTTTAGTATGTGCTTTCATTATATTTTTTATAAGATTATTTATGTCGTTTTAAGAATTTACGAAGTTAAAAAGTTTATGCTGCTTTTGGCCTAAGTTTAAAAAACTTAATAAAACTTTCTGGGTTTTCTACAATACCACGTTCTGAAATAAGTTTAATATTAATATTTCTTTCTTTAGCTTTAAAAGCAAAGTCTTCTAAAATTTCGATAATGTCGTTATCTAAGTATCTAGTTTTTCTTACATCTAATTCTAAATGAGTGTTTTCAGGTAAGCTATCTAATTCTTTTAAAATAGCTCCTTTGTTAAAGAAAGTAACCTCTTCTGCAAGTGTCATTTTTATCTTGTGTATTCCGTTGCTTTTATCCTCAATATGTAAGAAGTGAGAGTTTTGGTAACTTTTTATCAAAATAACAAAAACACCGACAGCTAATCCTAAAGAAATTCCTGTAAGTAAATCAGTAAAAACAATACCTAAAACTGTTACAATAAAAGGAATGAACTGTTTCCATCCTAAAATAAACATTTGCTTAAATAAACTTGGTTTGGCTAATTTATAACCTACTACTAATAATATAGCTGCTAATACAGATAATGGAATTTTATTTAATAAAGTAGGTATTAGTATTACTGAAATTAATAAGAAGAAACCATGTATAATCGCAGACATTTTAGATTTACCTCCTGATTGAATATTTGCAGAACTTCTTACAATTACTTGAGTAATAGGTAGCCCTCCAATTATACCAGATAAAATATTTCCTGTTCCCTGTGCTAGTAATTCTCTGTTTGTTGGGGTTACATTTTTTTCAGGATCTAATTTGTCAGTAGCTTCAACACAAAGTAGCGTTTCTAAACTGGCTACTAGTGCAATTGTAAATGCGGTTACCCAAACTTCGTAGTTGGCAATAGCACTAAAATTAGGAAAGGTAAATTGCCCTAAGAAAGAATCAAAACTTTCAGGAATAGGTACGCTTACTAAATGAGATGCTTGTATTGCCAATGTTTCATTTCCTTGTGTTAGAGTAAAAAAGACAATTCCCATAACAACTGCTACTAATGGTCCTTGAATTAACTGAAATATTTTTCCTTTTTTACTTAAAACTCTATCCCAGAGAATTAATATTGCTAATCCAATAAAACCAATAATCATTGATCCTATAGTGATATTGTCAGTAATACTTAAAAGAGCTGAAAAAGTATTCTCTCCTGAAGGTTCAATAAAACTATCAGCACCTTCTGGTTCAGCGTCATATCCGAAAAAATGAGGAATTTGCTTTAAGATAATAATAATACCAATACCAGTAAGCATTCCTTTAATTACAGATGATGGAAAATAATAGCCAATTACACCAGCCTTAAGAATACCAAAAAGAATTTGGATAATTCCACCTAGTACAACTGCAACTAAGAAGTTTTCATAACCACCTAAATTACCAATAGCAGTTAATACAATGGCAGCTAAACCAGCTGCAGGACCGCTAACTCCTATTTTAGAGCCACTCAAGGCACCTACTACAATACCTCCTACAATTCCTGCAATTACACCAGAAAAAAGAGGAGCTCCACTAGCCAAAGCAATACCTAAACATAAAGGTAAGGCAACAAAGAATACGACAATACTTGCGGGCAAGTCGCTTTTAATAGTTTTAAACATGATATATGTGTTTGTTAAACTCTAAATAAAATTTTAGAGTGTGTTTTAATTTTAAAAATGATTGATTTATTAGCAATAGAAACTTAAAATATATCAAGGAAAGTAATAGTACTCTTACTGTACATTGAAATATTTTTCATTTTTTTAGCTAATCACCTTATATGAGGTGGTTTACCTGTGTTATTATGCAATAAGTAATTCTGGAGGAGGGGTAAGAATTTTTGGATATTGTGAAACGTAGTTTTTAGACAGAAAACGAACGTTTTTCTTTTTTTGAATTTTCTTATATAAAAAAGAAGTGTAGTCTTCGTTAGGATGAGCTTTTAATTCAGCTACTTTAACGTGTTTAGTATTTTCTTCTTCTTCGCTAAGATTTAAAAAAATAGTAATATCTTGATCTTTATCAACTAACGTAATAATCGAGGGCGTAATAATTATGCCTGTGAATAAGACGATGAAAAAGATAGCTATTTTGGATTTCAAGATACTTTTTTATTTGTTCACTGGTAAAAGTAATTAAATTTTTGAAGAAAAATGTTATAGTTCTTTTAAAGTTTTAGTTTTTACCCATCCAATTTTACCGTCAGTTAACTTTAATTTTTTCCAATTATCTACAGAGTCTAATATATTAACTTTAGTTCCTTCGTGTAGTGTAAAAATCTCATTAGAATTATTAGTAGGTTCATTTTTAACAGAAACTTCTTCGCTATAAATAATGGCCTCAATATTGTTTTGGGCTTGGTTATATTGAATGTATGTTATAGCTAAAGAGGATGTTAAAAGTAGAAATGAGATAATACTAGTTGTAAAGTAGGTTCTTTTTTTACTTGGAGTATAGGAAAAATAAAACAGTAAAAATAAAATAGAAGCCATAAAAGAAAATACAATAGTAATTACAGCCCACGTATTATAAGTAAACTTTTGTAAATAGTTTTCATTGAGCTTCTGAAATACTGATTTTGGCAATGCCTCAACTCTATCAAGAGTTAAACGTTTTGCTATAACTAAGTTGTTTTTTGCATCCTCGTTTAAAGGGTTTAACTGTAATGCTTTTTCGTAATTATAAATAGTAGGAGCTATTTTATTGAGTTTATAGTAACAGTTAGCTAAGTTGTAATAAACTTCAGATGAAGCTAGGTTTTCATTTTCTATTTGCTCATATAATTTAATAGCTTCTTCGTACTTTCCTTCTTTATATAAAGAATTAGCACTTAAAAATAAATCATTGGCATTTTGTGCCAACATACTAATTGACACAAATAAGAATAAATATATAACTAAATTTCTCATTATAACTGTCTGTCTAATTGCGTTATTACTTGTTTTGCTTTTTCATATTCTTCCTTCATTTGTGTATTGGTAATTGGAGTATATCTAGCAAAATCACAATTGTTAAATACTTCAATAAAGTTGCTAATAGTTTCTTTGCTAACATTTTTATTAGCTAGTAAATCAGTAATTTTTTCACGACTTATATCAGAAGTTTCTACGCCTAGTTTAGCCTTCAAGTAATTATGTAAAGCTCTTTCTAAGGCTTCATAAAAAGCTTCTTTATTTCCTAATTGTTTTTGTGCTTCCGATAAGTATTTCTTGGCGAGTTTGTCAGCCTTTCGTAGCTTGTTTCCTAGCACATCACTATTACGTTCTTCTCTCTTTTTCTGAATAATAATTCCAATAGGAATTGTTAAAATAGGAAGCAACAAAAGAATATAAAATAATGTAGATTTAAAGAAATCTTCAGTTTTTATAGGTTGTAAGTTAGTAGATGTTTGGATGTATCTGAAATCGCTACCCGTAACTTTTACGTCTTGTTTAGCAACTGCATTAGTATCTGAATCTGTCGGAATTTCTTTTCCTTCCAAAACATCAACATATAAATCATCTGTAGTGATGGTTTGATACACTTTTTCTTTTGGGTTAAAGTAAGAAAAGCTAGTTTTTGGAATTCTATATTTTCCTTTGAATTCCGGAACAACAGTGTAATTATCTGTAATGGATCCAGATAGTCCTGTTCCAGTAATACGAACGCTTTCTTTTCTTTCTGGTTGATAAACCTCTAGTTCTTTAGGGGTTTCAATTTTTGGGAGTTCAAAAAGTTTTAAATTTCCTTTTCCTTTCACAGAAACCTTAATTTGCGATGATTCGTTAGCCTTTAAGGTATTCTTGCTTAAAGAAACATCGAATGAAAACTGACCAACAGCACCAGTAAAGTCTTTTGGTTTGTTATTCATAGGTAAGGCCTGAGCATTAACTATTTTCTTAGCAGAAGAGAATTCTTTACGGACTTGACGTGTAATTACGTTTCCAAAAAAGTCAGCTCTTCCAGTAGGAACTGCTACAACAATATCCATCTTCATAGGGTCTATTGTTAGCTTACCAGATGTTGTTGGAATTAATAAAGCTTTGTGTAATACAGCATAACGATATTGCTCTCCATTGTATGTTCCAGTTTTAACAGGCATTCCGTTACGTTTAATTTCTTGGTTCCAGAAACCATTGTATTGTGGAGCTTCTGTTATGGCATTATCGTAAATTCCAACATTATCGCTAAAATATAATCGATATTCTACATAAATACCTTCACCAACATAAGGTTGAGATTTGGAAACTTCAGCAACTAAATGAATGTTCTGTTCTGCAATGTAATTAGGATCGTTCGGGTTTTTAGGGATGTCTACAGCATCTAGAACGATAACTTTTATAGGGTTAGAGGTGAGTGTCTTTCCATCAATTTCAATACTCGCAGAAGGAATGTTAAATTCTCCTTTTCTCTTAGGTTGTAAAATGTAAGTGTATGATTGATTAAAGGAAACCTTACCGTTAATCCAAGATTGACTTACTGATTGACTAGGACCACCAACTATTTTAAAGTTTGTGAAGCTTGGTGCTTTGAAATTATCGGCTCCTTGTTTGTTTATTGAAAACTCAATACGTAATCGTTGGTTTACACCTAACTTATTTTTACTAACGGTGGCCGTTAATGCAGCATCTTGTGCATGAATGGTAAATGTTATAAAACTAACTAATAACGATATGTATATTTTTAACTTCATGTTAATTTTCAAAATTGCCTAAAAATAAATAAGATTTTAAAAACTGTAAAATTACCAGTCTTTTTCTTGTTTTACTTTTCTTCCTTTTGATTTTTTCGCATTCATTTTTTTCTGCGTCTTGTTTTCCTCATTGTTTAAACTCTCTAACAATTGTTTCATTTGTTCAGGAGTCATCTTACCTTGTTGAGGTTTAGGTTTTTGATTTTGTTTGTCTTTTTGGTCTTGATTAGGTTTTTGTTGATCTTTTTGATCGTCATTTTTCTGATCTTTTTGATCATCTTTTTTATCCTTATCGTCTCCTTTTTGATCTTTATTTTTATCGTTTTGTTTGTCTTTGTCGTTTTTTTTCTGCTGATCTTTCTGATCTTTATTTTTTTCGTCTTTATTTTTATCCTTGTTATCTTTTTGATTTTGTTGTTGCTTTTTAGCTTCTTTTTGAGCAACAGCTAAATTATAACGTGTTTCATCGTCATTTGGGTTTCTACGTAAGGAATTTTTAAAAGCTTCAACTGCTTGTTCATACTGTTTTTGCTCCATCATTGCGTTACCAATGTTATGATATGCTTCAGCCTGAGCAATCTTGTCTTTTGAAGTTTCAGTGGTTACTTTAAACTGTTCTACAGCTTCTTTGTATTTCTTTTCTTGGTATAAAGTATTACCAAAATTATAACTTGCTTTTTCATACTTACTATTCTTACCTAAAGCTTTCCGGTAAGCAATAGCAGCATCACTAAACTTTTGTTTATTGTATAACTTGTTTCCTTCTCGTAACAAAGCACGTGCTTCACGTTGTAGTTTAAGTGTGTCTTGCTGTGCATTGACCGCCGTAGAAACAGTAAGGACTATAATGAATATTAAATTTTGTAAACTTTTCATACTACATATTAAGATTCTTCGTTAAATAAATCTACTTTCTTCAACCATTTGGTTTTCTTATCAAACAAAAACATATCTAAAATTAAAAACAGGAGTCCAATACCTACAAACCATTGAAATTGGTCTTTATAATCAGAAAACTGTTTTGTTTCAAATTCATTTTTTTGTGCGTTTCCAATAATCTTCTCAATGGCTTCTACTGGATTTTCAGTTTTATTACCATCAAAATATTGTCCGTCAGAAGCATCAGCAATTCCTTGTAAAACATCAGGTTTTCTTTGGGTAATTACTGTTTCTCCCATTCTGTCTTTTTTATAACCAATAAGCGCGCCATTTAATTTGATAGGTATTGGACCTCCTTTTTCGGTTCCTACACCTACGGTATATACTTTAACACCTTCGTTAGCGATGTTTTGGGCAACTTGTTTAGTTTCTTCTTGATGATCTTCACCATCTGAAATAATTATTAAAAAACGATTTGTTTGTTCGTCGTTATCATAATAAGTATTTGCCAAATTTAAAGCTTCATTAATGGCTGTACCTTGACTCGAAACCATGTCTGGGTTTGCGTTTTGCAAAAACATTTTTGCAGCAGCATGGTCGGTAGTAATAGGAAGTAGAGGGTAAGCATTACCGGCATAGATAATAATACCAACTCTATCACTGCCTAACTTATCAATAGTTTTAGATATAATTTGTTTTGCTTTTTCTAATCTATTAGGTGCAATATCTTCTGCTAACATACTCTTAGAAACGTCTAAAGCAAACACCACATCAACACCTTCTCTTTTCACAGTTTTTAGTTTTGTTCCCATTTTAGGATTAACTAATGATAGAATTAAAAATGATAATCCTACCAAAAAGAAAACAAGTTTTAGTACCGATTTAAAGGTTGATGTGTTTGGTGCTATTTTAGATAAAAGCAACGGGTTAGCAAACTTTTTTTGAGTTCGTTTTTTCCACCATAAAACTAATAGGAAAACCACAATTATTACAGGAATAAATGCAAAAAGATAAAAATATATTGGTTCTTCTAGTTTGTACATCTTGCTTAAATAAAACTTTTAAATAACGTGTTTTTTAGGGTGAATTCTAAGAGTAAAAATATCCCTGCTAAGAAAACTAAAAAACGATATTTTTCAGAGTAATTATAATACTTGAACTCTTCGATTTTAGTTTTTTCTAACTTGTCAATCTCGTCATAAATTTCTTTTAACTTGGTGTTATTAGTTGCTCTAAAATATTTACCACTAGTTTCGCTGGCAATGTGCTTTAGCAAATCTTCGTCAATTTCAACAGGTTGATTTTTAAATGAAATTTTTCCTGTTCTTGGGTCTTTAGCCCATGGAAAAGGAGCCATTCCGTTAGTTCCAATTCCGATAGTATAAACCTTAATTCCGTTTCCTTTTGCTAAATCAGTAGCTGTTTTAGGATCAACAAAACCAGCATTGTTTACACCATCTGTCAATAAAATAATAACCTTACTTTTGGCTTTACTTTCTTTTAGTCTGTTAACCGCAGAACCTAAGCCCATTCCAATAGCAGTTCCACCCTCTAACTGTCCCCATTTAATTTCTGAAATGGTTCTTTTTACAATAGATTTATCACTGGTAATTGGAGTTTGTGTAAAACTTTCTCCTGCATATACTACGATACCAATACGATCATTAGGGCGTCGGTTTATAAAATCGGTAGCTACTCTTTTTAAGGCCTCTAATCGGTTTGGTTTAAGGTCTTTTGCTAGCATACTAGCCGAAACATCAACAGCCATTACGATATCAATACCTCTATTTGTTTTTGTTTTCTTACTAACAGCTACATTTCTAGGGCGTGCTAAAGCAACTATTAAGCAGGTTAATGCCAGTAGTCTTAAGAGCGGCAGTATGGGTTTGAGTTTGGGTAAAATAGAGCCTTGTATTTTAAAACCTTTAGTACTTGGCATTCTAAGTTGAGCACCATTTTTTTTTCGAGTATAAAAACTCCAAAAAGCTAACAGAGGAATTAATACTAGCAACCATAAAAACTCGGGACTATGAAACTCGAAATTATTCCACTTCATCATCTTCTTCTTGTTTTTTAGGTTTTAAATTATCTATAATAAGCTTTGCGTCTTTTCGGTCTTCCTCTATTTCGTGAGATAAAGGTTTTGATTTCGCAAATTTTACTAAGTCAGATTCTTGTAAAAGACCTTTTAATTTATCAATAATTTCTTTCGAAGTTTCTATTGACTTTGTGTCATTGAAGTCTTTTAAAACGTCAATTAATTCATCAGTAGTGCTTTCTAGGGCAGGAACATGCAGTTCTCGTTCAATATAACCTCTTACAATGTCTGTTAATTCACTATAATATTTTTTAACCTGATTATTTTGCCATAATAGTTTTTTGTCCAGTTCCTCCAGTTTTTGCATAGCTTCTTCATAAGGAGGTAATAAAGGGATAATAACTTTTTCTTCTTGTTCTTTTTTCTTTTTGAAAACAAAGAAATAAAGTAATAACACTATGACAAGAATAGCTATTATGATCCACCAAATGTATTGTTTGAAATCATCAAGCTGATAAGGTTCTCCTTTAATTCCCTTAATTGGAAATTTTTTAACCTTCGTAGTGTCGATAGGAACAGTAGCTACATTAACCAATAAACTATCGGTTAAATAAGCTTGATTTCTAATAAATATTTGTTGTTGAGGAATGTAAAATGCACCACTATCAAACCCTGTTAAAATGTATTTTCGAATGAGCTTGTTTTCAATAGTGTCAATTTTTAATGTATCAATAACTTCCAATCCTTTTAAGTTTTCTAGTTTTGGAATGATAACATTCTCAGTTTCGTCAACAGATATTTTATATAGAAACTGCTCACCAATTCTAATATTTGTGGTGTCAATTTCTGCTTTTACCTGAGGTTGTTGTGCAAAGGCAAAAGAAGTTAAAAACAAGCATATGTAAAGTAGTTTGTGTTTCATTGTTTGTTCTTATCCTTTTCGTTTAAAATAACCTAATAGCTTTCGTACATAACTTTCGTCAACTCTAGTGTTGATAGTTCCTGCACCACTCTTGGTAAAAGTGGTTTCAAAATAATTAGACAAACGTAAAGCATTTGCCTTGTAATGAGTTCTAACAGATTTAGAACTAGTGTTAACTAGCTGTGTTTTTCCTGTTTCAGCATCTATCATAGGAACCATTCCTAAATTAGGAATTTCTTCATCATGTTTGTCATATACACGAATACCAGTAACATCATGTTTATTACCAACAATTTTTAGTGTACGCTCGTAATTATCATCCATAAAGTCAGAAAGCATAAAAACAATTGCTTTCTTTTTCATGATGTTGGATAAAAATTTGAGAGCTTCACTAATATTGGTTTGTCTACTTTTTGGTTGAAATTCAATAAGCTCACGAATAATTCGTAATACGTGACTTTTTCCTTTTTTAGGAGGAATGTATAGTTCAACTTGATCAGAGAACAGGATTAAACCAACTTTATCGTTGTTTTGAATTGCAGAAAAGGCTAGTGTTGCGGCAATTTCTGTTACGGTATCTTTTTTAAATTGTTCAGAAGTACCAAAAAATTCAGAGCCAGAAATATCGACTACCAACATCATGGTAAGCTCACGCTCTTCCTCAAAAACTTTTACATAGGGTTCGTTATAGCGAGCAGTTACATTCCAGTCAATTGCTCTAATATCATCTCCGTATTGATATTGACGTACTTCAGAAAAAGTCATACCTCTACCTTTAAAGGTTGAGTGGTATTCTCCTCCAAAAATATGATTAGACAACCTACGTGTCTTTATTTCTATTTTTCGAACTTTTTTTAGTAACTCTTTTGTATCCATGTTTTCAATTGTCAGTTAACAGTTATCAATAATCAGTAAAGTATTTTTGGCTGATAATTGCTCATTGATAATTGATTAAGGCACTTGTACTTCGTTAATAATAGAGTTAATAATATCTATTGAAGTAATATTTTCAGCTTCAGCTTCGTAAGTAATACCAATTCTATGACGTAACACATCGTTTACGACTGCTCGAACATCTTCAGGAATCACATATCCTCTTCGTTTAATAAATGCGTAGCATTTTGCAGCTTTAGCCAATGCAATACTACCACGTGGAGAAGATCCAAAGCTAATAAGAGGTTTTAATTTTTCTAAATTATATTTTTCAGGGTAACGAGTTGCGAAAATAATATCCAAGATGTATTTTTCTATTTTTTCATCCATATAAACTTCGTTAACTACATTACGAGCTTTAATGATTTGTTCTATTGAAATTACAGGATTTACTTTTTGAAAGCCACCGTTTAAGTTTTGACGCATAATAAGTTGTTCGTCTTGTAACTTTGGATAATCAATTACAGTTTTTAGCATAAAACGGTCTACTTGTGCCTCAGGAAGTGGGTATGTTCCTTCTTGTTCTACCGGGTTTTGAGTAGCCATTACCAAGAATGGTTCATCCAATTTAAAAGTTTCATCTCCAATGGTAATTTGACGTTCTTGCATAGCTTCTAGTAAGGCAGACTGTACTTTAGCAGGAGCACGGTTAATCTCATCGGCTAGTACAAAATTGGCAAAAATTGGTCCTTTTTTAATAGAAAAATCGTTTTCTTTTACATTGTATATCATAGTACCTACTACATCGGCAGGTAATAAATCTGGAGTAAATTGAACGCGACTAAAACTTCCGTCAACAGCTTTAGAAAGTGTGTTAATAGCTAAGGTTTTTGCTAAACCAGGTACACCTTCTAATAAAATATGTCCATTTCCTAAAAGACCGATGAGTAATCGTTCAATCATGTATTTCTGACCTACAATTACTTTGTTCATTTCTGTAGTTAACAAGTCTACAAAAGCACTTTCTCTTTCTATTTTTTCATTGATGGCTCTTACGTCTATATCCATAGTAATTGAAATAAATTAGAATTTTTATGAAACAAAGCTACAATAATAGTGTTTTTTTAGTTGTTAAAAGTTGGTTAAACCTTGTATTTACAAGCTAAAAGGTGTGGTTCTTTAAAGTTAAGTTTTTGACTATGTGCTTTATGTGTTTGAAAATAAGTTGTTTATAATTTGTTTTTATGAATAAAAAAAATGAAATTTAGCTTCTACTAACTTTAAACTTAAATTTTATGAAGAAAATGTCTTTTAGCAAAACGTTGCTAATTAACGCACTTATTTTTCTGTTTTCTGGTTTTGTTTACGGGCAAACAATAAAAGGAAAAATTGTGGATGTAAATGGAGAAAGTATTCCTTTTGCAAATATTATAGAGAAAGGAACAACAAATGGTACCACTTCTAATGAGAATGGTGAATTTAGTTTAAATATAAAAAAACTACCAGCAGTAGTAACAATATCTTCCTTAGGGTTTGTTACAGTAGAAAGAAATATTGCAGATACGAATACTTTTTTACAGGTAACACTACGAGAAGATTCTGATGTTTTAGAAGAAGTAGTGATTTCGGGGTTAGCAACTACAACGAAAAGATCTAATTTAGCGAACACAGTTTCGACAATTTCAGCTGCTGAATTAACACAAGTCACATCACAATCGGGTTTTGATAGTGCATTATCAGGAAAGTTCACTGGAGCAGAGATAAAAGCGAATTCAGGGGCTCCAGGGGGAGGAATTTCTATGAGATTAAGAGGTGTTACTTCTATTTTTGGAGATCAACAACCGTTATTTGTGGTAGATGGTGTGTATGTTGACAACTCATCAATTTCTTCTGGAAATAACATTGTAAGTGAAGCTGCTGGAGGTGGTAATCCTTCATCAAATCAGGATGACGCTTCTAATAGGATTGCAGATATTGACCCTGAAGATATAGAGACTGTAGAAATACTGAAAGGTGCCTCAGCGGCAGCTCTCTACGGATCAAGAGCGGCAGGAGGTGTTGTTATTATTACAACAAAAAGAGGTAAAGAAGGTAAACCTAGAGTATCCTTTTCACAAACTGTAGGTTTGAGAAGTCCAACAAGGTTATTAGGTTTAAGAGACTGGGATGATTCAGAAGTTGTTGCTTTAGGAGGACCAGCGAATGCAAAACTAAGAGACTATGAAGCAGAGCTATTTGATCATACTAGAATTTCTACAACAACAAGGTTTACAACATCAGGAGGTTCAGAAAGAAGCGATTACTTTTTTGGAGTAACTTATAAAGATGAACCTGGATTAGTTGAAAATACAGGCTATGAAAAAGCAGCGGCTCGTTTAAATATAGGTCAAAAATTTACAGATTGGTTAGATTTATATGTCACGTCAAATTATATAAGCTCTCAAGCAGATAGAGGTTTTTTTAATAACGGTAATGCCAATAGAACTATAGGGTACGCCCTAGCTTTTACTTATCCATGGGAAAACTTATCTCCTACAGATGGAGTCTATCCTTTTGGAGGTGCTGGTTCAAATGTATTAGAAACAATAGCACTAACTACTAATAGAGAAAACGTAAATAGGTTTATTGGTAGTGCTAAGTCTAATATCAAAATTCTTAACGGAGAAAAAAATAGACTTAAGTTGGTGCTTGAAGCGGGGTTTGATCAGTACACACTTCGTACAACAAGTATTTTTCCTAGAGAATTAACTTATTTTAGAGATAGATCTACTTTAAAAGGAGCTTCAATATCTGGAACGACGAGAAATACTAATTATAACTTATCTGCCTTTTTAGTTCATAATTTAAGTTTAAATAATGGGTTACAGTTCACAACTCAAACAGGAACCTTTTTTCAAGATTTTGACCGTAACACTGTTATTAGTGTAGGAACAGGTTTCAACACCTCATTAACAAGTTTATCGTTGGCGGAAAATTTATCGTCTCAGCAAGTTGTTAGGCTTCAGAGAGATACAGGGTTTTTTGTGCAGGAAGAAATAAATTATGACGATAAAATAATTGGTACTATTGGTATTAGAGGAGATAAGTCAACCAATAATGGTATTTCAGATAAGATGTATTATTACCCTAAAGCAAACTTAGCAATTAATTTACATAAGTTTAGTTTTTGGGATATAAAAGAAATTACTAGTTTAAAACCTAGGATTGCCTATGGAGAAGCCGGAAGATTCCCTAACTTTAATGATCAATTTACTTTGGCTACACCACAATTTATAGGAGGTGTCTCTGGTTTTGCACCTGGAACTTTTAAAGGAGACCCTGCCATAGGTCCAGAACGTCAAAAAGAATTAGAATATGGATTAGATTTAGGCCTATTTGATAATAGGTTTACATTAGAGGCTACGGTATACAACAAAAAAATAAGCGATCTACTTATTCAGGAAAATTTTCCAACATCATCTGGTTTTACTAGAAAAATTAAAAATGGAGGAGAGCTTGAGAATACAGGTATAGAATTAGGTTTAAATGCGAACTTTATTGAAAAAGAAGATTTTTCTTGGAACGCAAACTTTAAATGGTGGAAAAACAAATCTAAAATTAATAAGTTAGATGTTCCAGCCTTTACAGAAGGAGGTTTTGCAGCTTTCTTAGGAACTTTTTTAATACAAGAGGGTAAGAGTGCTACGCAAATTGTAGGGACTTATCCTAGCGGACTTACTCCAGAAGAAATAGCTGTAATTGATCCTGATGGAGATGGATTTGCTGTTTATGGTAATGCAGAACCAGATTTTCAAATGTCATGGCAAAACAACATACGTTATAAAAACTTCGATTTATCATTTTTATGGCACTGGAAAAAAGGAGGAGACGGTATTAATTTAACAACTTTTTTATATGATAATGCTGGAACTACATGGGATTTTGATGATACTGATTTAGATCCTACAGGTACGCTCACCAATGGACCTTACAGGTTGGCGCAAGCAAATGTTAGAAATACTAAGCCTCTAATAGAAGACGCAGGATATCTTCGATTAAGAGAAGTAGGTCTTTTTTATACATTTAATGATGAGGTTTTTAAAGGAGCAGAGAAAGTAAAAGTAGGGATATCAGGCAGAAACTTAATCAACATTTTTGATTATAATAGTTATGATCCTGAAGCATCAAACTTTGGAAATAATGTATTAGCTAATAATGTAGAAGTAACCCCTTACCCTGCATCTAAGTTTGTTAATTTTCATCTAAAAGTTAACTTTTAATCTCCTAAAATAAATTATCATGAAAAATATATTCTATAAATTAATATTAATCGTTTTTGTTTCTTTTATTCAAAGTTGTGAATTAGAGGAATTACCTAATCAAAATGCACCGACATTGGATTCGTATACAGATGGTGCCTCCGCAGCTGATGTCGAAGCTTTGGCAGTTGGTTTAGAGGCTGTAATGAGAAGTGATTTAGATTTTCATTATGAAACGGTAAGCTATTTAGCGAGAGAGTACTACGATTTATCAACAGCAGACCCAAGATATACAGGGGAGATTTTAAAAGGGCCTTTAGATAATAATGGGTTTTTAACAACTCGTTCTTTTGCGGCTTGGTATAGAATAGTTAAAGCAGCTAATGTTTTAATTACAGCTGTAGAAAACTCAAATGCTGGATTTTCTGAGGAAGAAAAAAGCTCTTATTATGGATATGCTAAGACAATAAAGGCATACGCTCTTTTAATGGTAGCAAATAGGCAATATACAAATGGAATTAGATTAGATGTAGAAGATCCAAATAACTTAGGTTCTTTTGTAGGTTATGATGAAGCTTTAGTTGCAATAAAAAATTTATTAAATGAAGCTAAAAGCGATTTAGAAGCGTCTTCTAGTAATTTTCTATTTCTATTTAGTCCAGGGTATAATGATTTAAAACCTATGGATCCATCAGATTCAAGTAAGAGATTACCCCTCTTACCAAGCGGTTTTTTAAAGTTTAATAGAGCAATTGCTGCACGGGTTGCACTATATCAAAACAACAAGGCAGAAGTGTTAACTTTTTTAAATGAATCTTTCTTTGACTTAAATAAATCTATGTCGTTTGGTGTATCACATGTTTTTGGATTAACAGGAAATGATATTAAAAACGATTTGTTTTATGTAAAGCAAAAAGGAAATGAATTTGTTGTACATAATTCATGGATAGCTGATGGAGAGACAGGTGACCTTCGTGTGTCTAGCAAATCTTCATTGTTAGATACCTCAGGTTCTCATGATGGTCTTACAGGTACCCATCAAATCTCTGTGTATAAAAGCAATACAGATCCTGTGTATCTTATTAGAAATGAAGAATTAATTTTAATGTATGCTGAAGCTAATATAGGTACAAACAATACAGAGGCTATTACTGCTATCAATATTGTTAGAAATGCTGCAGGTTTGCTAGATTACTCTGGAGGAACTTCAGATAGCGAGTTAGTAGAAGAAGTTTTAAAACAAAGAAGATACTCTTTACTAGGGGAAGGACATCGATGGATTGATTTAAGGCGTTTAAATAGACTGAATTCGACCTATATCCCACTAGATAGATCAGGGGATAATATTATTGATGCTTTTCCAACACCATTTAGTGAAAATGCAAATTAATAATACTGCTTGTTTTTAGTTGTAATATTTGAGAATAAAAAGCACCTTTTGGAGGTGCTTTTTTTATGAGTTATATTCTTTTAAGAATAATTTATCGTTTTCAAAAATCGCATAGGTATAATACTGAATCCAATCACCAGTGTTAAGGTAAACACTATTGTCTTTAAGTTTAATTTCTAGAGGAAGATGCCTGTGTCCAAAAACAAAATAATCGTGGTGTTTAGTTTCTAGTTTGCGCTTACAATACTGTACTAACCACTCATTATCTTCACCTAAAAATTTAGCATCTTCATCACCAGAAATCAGTTTGTTTTTTACGGACATATATTGTCCTAATCGCACACCTAAATCTGGATGCAACCAACGAAACATCCATTGAAATAGCGGAAATGTAAACACTTTTTTCATGCGTTTATATCCTTTATCCCCAGGACCTAATCCATCACCATGACCAATTAAAAACAATTTATCGTTGATTTTAAATTCTTGAGGAGAATGATACACAGGAATATTTAATTCTTTTTCAAAATAATCACGCATCCATAAGTCGTGGTTCCCAACAAAAAAGTAAATCGGGATACCACTATCTTTTAGTTCAGCAAGTTTACCTAAAACGCGAACAAAGCCTTTAGGAACGACAGTTTTATATTCAAACCAAAAATCGAATAAATCACCTAAAATAAAGATAGCCTCAGCATCTTTTTTAACTTCGTTTAACCATGCAACAAATTTTTGTTCACGAGGAAAACTAGCTTCAGATGTTGGAGCTCCTAAATGTTGATCGGAAGCAAAATAGACTTTTTTATTTTCAGAAGTGTTGATTGAAATCAAATCGTAAATTTTGGTAAAAATAAGTATTTTACTTAGAGTTAGCACAAACAAATTTTGGCTACATTTGTTTAAGAACTTACATGAATCCACGTATATGAATCCGTTTGACGACATCTACTTTATGAAAAAAGCCTTACAAGAAGCGGAGATAGCTTTTGATAAAGGAGAAGTTCCTGTGGGAGCGGTCATTGTTTTTAATAACCAGATTATAGCGAGAGCACATAACTTAACGGAGTTATTAAACGATGTTACAGCACATGCCGAAATGCAAGCTTTTACTGCAGCAGCAGACTTTTTAGGCGGAAAATATTTAAAGGACTGTACCTTGTATGTTACATTAGAACCTTGCCAAATGTGTGCAGGAGCGAGTTACTGGACGCAGATAGGGAAGATAGTGTATGGAGCAAGCGAGCCTAAATTAGGATTTTCTGTGTTGCAAACTAAATTGCATCCAAAAACTAAAGTAGTTTCAGGGGTTTTAGAGGAGGAATGTGGATTTTTACTGAAGAAATTTTTTATTGAAAAACGGAACTTAAATTGACGATAATCATTCCGAACTTGTTTCGGAATTTCATTATGAGAAGTTGAAATTAAGTTTAACTAAACAATTTAAAATAATGTTTGTTGTTTTGCTCCGCTTTCGTGCTCCAATAGCCATTTTTTACGCCAAACACCGCCTGCATACCCTGTTAATGAGCCATCAGAACCTACAACTCTGTGACACGGAATAACGATCCAAATAGGGTTTTTACCGTTAGCAGAAGCTACAGCACGAATTGCTTTTACATCACCTAATTGTTTGGTTTGTTCTAAGTAGGTTCTAGTTCTTCCAAAAGGGATGTTTAATAACTCATTCCAAACCGATTGTTGAAAAGCTGTTCCCTGTGGATTCAATTGTATATCAAAACCTGTTCTTTTTCCAGCAAAATATTCATCCAGCTGCGTAACACAATTTTGTAAACAAGATGGAATTTCCTTTGAGGAATTGAATGCAGCCGAAGTATCTTCGTCCAATACTGAAATCGATTGGATTCCATTTTCATCACCTTCAATTTTGGCAATCCCGATAGGAGTTTTATAATATGTGGTTTGTAAGTTAGACACCAAAAACGTCTTTAGAGTTCTGTGTGGTAATTTCCGAAATTTCATCGAAAGTCAATCCATAGATATCTACTAACTTATCCACAACATTAGTAATATAGCTGCTTTCATTACGTTTTCCTCGGTATGGAGTAGGTGCTAAGTATGGCGAATCGGTTTCTAAGACAATGTGTTTAATGTCTATTTGGTTTAAAAACTTGTCAATTTTTCCATTTTTAAATGTCGCTACACCACCAATTCCTAATTTCATATTGTAGGAAATTGCTTTTTCAGCTTGCTCTAAAGTTCCTGTAAAACAGTGAAAAATTCCATATAAATCATCTCCTTTTTCAGTTTCTAGTACTTCAAAAATCTCATCAAAAGCATCACGACAATGGATAACAATCGGTAGTTTTTTCTCTTTTGCCCACTGAATTTGAGTACGAAAAGCTTCTTGTTGTTGTGGTAAAAATGATTTATCCCAATACAAATCGATACCAATTTCACCAATCGCATAAAAATCACGTTGGTCTAACCATTCTTTTACATGAACTAATTCTTCTTGATAGTTTTCTTTTACTGAAGTTGGATGTAACCCCATCATTAAAAACACATCTTTCGGATAGTTTTTTTCCAAGTCAAACATACGTTCAGTATAAGAACTATCAATCGCAGGAATAAAGAAACGAGAAACTCCAGCTTCTTTAGCACGTTGTATCATTTCATTTCTGTCTTCGTCAAACTGACTTGAATATAAGTGGGTATGTGTATCTGTAATCATTTATTGCCGTATCTTTACGAGACAAAAGTACAAGAAATGGCAAGTTTGAAAAAAGTATTACGAAAAAAGAAATACATTAAAATAAAACTCAAAAAAATGATTACAAATCATTTAGAGTTAGATGCGGAGATAAATGGTGTTAAAGGAAGGTTTATTTTAGATACAGGCGCTTCTAATTCGTGTGTTGGATTAGATTTAATAGAGCGTTTCAAGCTTATTTCTGAAGAAAGTGAAGTAAAAGCTGCAGGAGCAGGAGCGACGGATATGGAAACACATAAGTCAGGAAATAATTCTCTTAAAATAGGAAAGTGGAAAGCGAATGAGTGTGATTTAGTATTGTTTGACTTAACACATGTAAATACAGCTTTAAAACAACACGATGCTGATGAGGTAGACGGAATTATAGGGGCAGATATTTTAGAGGAAGGAAAAGCCTTTATTGATTATAACAAGAAGGCATTGTATTTAAAGAAGCTTAAAAAGAAAAAAGTAAGGAAATTAAAAGTTCCTTTCTAATGTTGTGGCTCTATGTATAAATTTTTATAATGTAAATAGATTCAATACTAGAATGAAAACTATAAAGATATTTTGAATATTTTTATAATAAAATACTGTGATAGCTATGAAAAGAAATAAATTGTTTTTTAACTATTTTGTTTTAGTTTGGGTAATATTTGGTTTGCTTATTTATGTGTGGGAGCTTTCTTCCCTTATCTATAATAAGCAGTATGATGAGTTTTTTACTTATCAGAGATTAAAAACAACATTTTTGCCTTTGTCAATTATTGTTTTATATATTGTTACTTTCTTAAAAAAAAAATAAAAACGAAGAATCTAATTAAAAAATAACATAAAAAAATCCGTAAGAAACATCTTACGGATTTTTTTATGTTTAATTGTTTAAATTAATTAGCTTAAAACTTCTTTTATTCTTTTAATTGCTTCACGTAATTGTAATTCAGAAGCAGCATATGATAAACGAACACATTTTGGTGCACCAAAAGCTTCACCAGTTACTGTAGCTACATTTGCTTTTTCTAATAATAGCATAGAAAAATCATTTGCATCTTTAATTTCTTTTCCTTGGATTGTTTTTCCAAAGAAATCAGAAATGTCGGGGAACACATAAAAAGCACCTTCAGGTACGTTTAATTTAAATCCATCAATTTCTCCTAATAACTGTAACACTAAATCTCTACGATTTTTAAACTCATCTACCATGTACTGTACTTTTTCTGGCGATGCTTTTACAGCTGTAATTGCAGCACGTTGTGCAATACAGTTGGTTCCTGAGGTAATTTGACCTTGCATTTTTGTACATGCCTTAGCAATCCATTCAGGAGCACCAATATAACCGATTCTCCATCCTGTCATTGCAAAAGCTTTCGCTAAACCGTTCACGGTAATGGTACGATCGTACATACTTTCAATAGCAGCAAAACTAAATGGTTTTGTTCCGTAGTTAATGTGCTCATATATTTCGTCAGATAAAATATAAATATCCGGATGCTTTTCTAATACTTTAGCCAATGCTCTGTATTCTTCCTCGCTATAAATTGTTCCACTTGGGTTGTTTGGCGAGTTAAAGAAAATCATTTTTGTTTTTGGTGAAATAGCGGCTTCTAATTGTTCTGGAGTGATTTTGAAATCGTTTTCAATAGAAGAAGGAATTTCGGTAAACTTAGCCTCACACAAAGTTGCAATTGCAGAATAACTTACCCAATATGGAGCCGGTAATAATACTTCATCACCAGGGTTTAATAACACCTGAGCTACGTTAGCAATAGATTGTTTTGCTCCTGTAGAAACAACTACTTGGTTTGGAGCATAAGTTAAGTTATTATCACGTTTAAACTTCTCGCAAATAGCTTCTTTTAACTCTACATACCCGTCAACTGGAGTGTAAGAGTTATAATCTTGATTAATAGCTTCAATTGCAGCATTTTTAATAAAATCAGGAGTGTTAAAATCTGGTTCTCCTAAACTTAAACTAATGATGTCTTTGCCTTGAGCTTTTAATTCTCTCGCTTTAGCAGCCATTGCTAAAGTTTGCGATACTGGTAAACTTTGAATTCTGTTTGATAATGCGTTTGACATTGTGTTGTTATGTTGTATGTTGATTTATGCTAATTGCGGTTTTTTTCCTAATTCAGCTAAGTGTCTAAAATGCTCTATAACTGCTTTACGTGTAGTTTTATACTCATTATAAGGAAGGTTAAATTCCTTAGCAGTTTCTTTTACAATTTGAGCTAACTTATTATAGTGAATATGAGAAATATTTGGGAAAATGTGGTGCTCTACTTGATGATTTAATCCACCTGTGTAAAAGTTGATAAACCAATTTTTAGGAGCAAAATTTGCTGTAGTATATAATTGGTGAATAGCCCAAGTGTTTTTCATATTACCATCTTCATCTGGTAAAGGGGTTTCTGTTTTAGGAACAATGTGTGCTAATTGGAAAACCACGCTTAAAATGATTCCTGCAGTATAGTGCATTACAAAAAATCCGATTAATACTTTCCACCAAGCAACATTCATTACTGCAATTGGTAATACAATCCAAAGTGAATAATAAATAACTTTCGAAACTACTAGTTTTGTCCATTCTTTAGCTGGATTTGGAAATTCTCCATACGATAACTTTCGCTTTAAGTAACTGTGCATTTGTTTAAAATCAGTAGTAATTGCCCAGTTAATCGTTAACAATCCGTATAAAAAGATTGAATAATATTTTTGGAATTTATGAATCCATAACCATTGTGTGTGTTTTGAAAAACGGATAATTCTACCAGCATCCATATCTTCATCATGATCTTGAATGTTAGTATAAGTATGGTGTAATACATTGTGTTGTACTTTCCAGTTATACACGTTACCTGCTAAAATATAAATACTGCTTCCAAAAAGCTTATTTACCCATTTTTTACTAGAAAAAGATTCGTGATTGGCATCGTGCATCACATTCATTCCTACTCCAGCCATTCCAATACCCATTACAATAGCAAGAGCTAATTTTATCCATTGCGACATATCAACAGTTAAAATTAATATGAATGGAACGATAAAAGTAGCTAACATAATGATAGCTTTTGAATATAGTTTCCAGTTACCTGTACGCTTAATGTTGTTTTCTTTAAAGTAAGTGTTAACTCTTTTATTCAGAGTTCTAAAAAACTTGGCTTTGTCTATTCTTGAGAAGTTTACTGTCTTCATTTATTGTTTGTTTGTACCGCAAAAATAAACGTTTTTGGTTCACGGTTATTGCTAAAGCTTAACTTTTTAACTAGATTAATATCTTTTGCAGAAAAATTAACAATACCAATTAGTTTTTTATTTTTGCAACGGAAAAAATCACTTCATGGAATCCTCCTATAGAGGAATTATTGAATAGACAGAGTCTGTTGTAATACCAAAAGAGAAGAAATTTTATAGTAGGTAGTATTTTGTACTGATTAATATGTCTCAATAGGTTACCTAAAAAAGTAAGTGCTTAATTTAAATACAGATTGGTTTGAAACTTGTAAAAAAATACTTTGACAATTTATCGGAAACACAATTAGAGCAATTTTCTAAGTTGCAAGAATTGTATGAAGACTGGAACTTAAAAATTAATGTAGTTTCTCGTAAAGATATTGATGAGTTGTATTTACGTCACGTATTACATTCGTTAGGAATTGCAAAGGTGATGGAGTTTAAAGCTGGAGCCAAAGTGATGGATGTAGGTACAGGAGGAGGTTTTCCAGGAATTCCGTTAGCTATTTTATTTCCTGAAACCCAATTTCATTTGGTAGATTCTATCGGAAAGAAAATTAAAGTAGTAAATGAAGTTGCTGAAGGTTTAGGTTTACAGAATGTAAAAACAACTCATGGGCGTGTTGAAGAAGTTGATGATACGTACGATTTTATTGTAAGTAGAGCGGTAGCGCAAATGGAAACATTTCACCGTTGGGTGAAAAATAAAGTGCATAAAAAACAAAATCATGCACTTAAAAACGGAATCTTATATTTAAAAGGTGGTGACCTTACGGAAGAACTTGCGAACTTTCCTAAAGCCACCATTTATGATTTACCAGACTTTTTTGAAGAAGATTTCTTCGAAACTAAAAAAGTGGTGCATTTACCTATGAAATATAAAGGTTAAGCTTTTACAGAAGAAAAAACATAGTGCATTTCAGCAGCAATTTGTAGGCTACGCTCTAAGTATTTCTCTTTTTCTAAAGGTGTACCATCATATAGTTTAGGGTCTTCATAAGTAACAGGTACTCTTTTATCAGCACCAGCAATGAATGGACAACCTTCATCGGCTTGTGAACAAGTCATGATAGCGCAAAAAGCTGAGCTTGGATTAAAGTCATTATCATACTTTTTAGAAAAACCTATAATAGGTGATGCGTTATCAGCATATTTTACCGCGTATATGGGATTTGTTCCATCAGATAATTGTTGAATTTGAAATCCGTTATCAACCAAAGTGCTTGCTACTATTTCGTTCATCTCTGTAGCTTCTGTACCGCCAGAGTATGCGTTTACATTTGGTATTTGATAATAAAAAGTCATCGTTTGTGCCCATACTTGCGACAAATGACTTCTTCTTGAATTATGAGTACAAATAAAATTCAGGTTTATAAGTCCTTTATTATCCAGTTTTTCTTGAATGTAACTTATAAGCGGTTGTAAAACTTGTTTTCGCTCTTCCGAAACAGTTGGTAAACTTGAAAGAGTTTGTTGTATTTCAGTAAATAGTGTTGAGGTTTGTGTTTTCATATTAGCAGCATCCAGAGTTAGGTTCACAAGTAGTTTGTTTTTGTAAGTCAGATAGCTTTACTCTTGGTTTTTCTTGTGGAATTCCGCAGTTATCTTTCGCCAAACAATCTGTTTGTTTTGTTGTTAGTAAAAAGTAGGTTCCGTCAAAATCTAGTCCGTATTTACCAATCGTACTTCCTTGATATTCCACTTCAATTTCTAAGTTAGGTGAAATGTTTAATGTCTTTTCAGATAATTCTATAATAGATATTAGTTTCTCAGGGTGTAATCGATGATCATAATCATTAGCGTTCCAAAGCTGAAAGTTAACCACTTCTTCATTTCTTACCACTCCACCACAATCGATAAAGTTTTTAGTAACTCTACCAACTTCCGTCACATGAAAATGGTTAGGGACCAAACTACCATCAGGAAGTTGAAAAGCAATAGTTTTTAAGTTTTCTAGATGTTTTTTTATTTCAGATAAATTCATTTTAATATATTTTTATATTGCAATATTACGATTAATGAGTTTAAATTTTTTTAGCAGCACGACATGTCTTTTATGTCAAGATTTAAAAATGAAGATAATAAAGTTTTTGTTTCTTGCCATTTAGCTGGATTTATGCAATAACAAACACTTGTGCCTTCAATAGTTCCTTTAATAATTCCTATTTTTTTTAATTCTTTTAAATGTTGCGAAATAGTAGGTTGCGCTAAACCTATTTCATTTACTAAATCACCACAAACACAAGAATTTAGTTTGAATAAATGTTGTAAAATGGCAATACGAGCAGGGTGTCCTAATACTTTCGCAATAGAGGCCAATTGGTTTTGCTCTTCAGAAAAAATTTCAGATTTAGTTAATCCCATTTATTAAATATTTAATTGCAATATTACGATTAAGTAATGGTTTTTACAAAACTTTAAAAGTTAAAATTTTTATAAAAAGTTTAATACCAGCGTTTTTTCTTCTTTTTAGAAGCTTCTGATTTTCTTCCTTTTTTATGTTTGCTAATGGTATTGGGTTGTTTTTTCTTCTTTGGTTTAGCTAGAGGGAATGGATGGTCTTCTATAATTTTTATAGTTCTATCCATAAACTTTTGAATAGCTTTAATGTACGAAGTTTCATCGGCACTACATAGCGAAAAGGCGATTCCAGATTTACCTGCTCTACCAGTTCTACCAATTCGGTGTACGTAGGTTTCAGGAATGTTAGGTAAGTCAACATTAATAACCGCATCTACTTTACTAACGTCAATTCCACGAGCAGCAACATCGGTAGCAATTAAAATGTTGGCTTTGTTGTTTTTGAAATCCTCAATAGCTTGGTTTCGTAAGTTTTGTGACTTATCACCATGTACACTGGTAGCTTTGTATCCGTTTTTTTGAAGAGTTTTCTCCAATTTGTCAACCCCAAATTTGGTACGACGAAATATAATAATACGACCTTTTATGGTATTGCGTAATAAGTGCAAACACAAATCGACCTTATGCTTTTTAGGGGTGTAGTATAGTAACTGACCAATATTTTTTGAAGTGGTTTCTGCAGGTGAAATGTCTATCTTCTCTGGCTTGTATAACATTGATTGAGCCAAGTCATTTACTTTGTCAGGCATTGTTGCAGAAAATAGTAAGGTTTGTTTTTTACGTGGACATAATTCTTCAATCTTTCTTACATCGTCAATAAAGCCCATATCTAACATTAAATCAGCTTCGTCTAAAACAAAAGTCGTTAACTGACGTACATCAATACTACCTTGTTTGTGTAAGTCGATAAAACGACCTGGTGTAGCGATTAAAATATCTACCCCTTTTTCTAACACATCTTTTTGAGGTTGTGTAGACATACCACCGTATATAACAGTACTTCTTAAGTTGGTGTACTTACTATATGCTTTAAAATTTTCTTCAATTTGAATAGCTAGTTCTCGAGTAGGACCTACAATTAAAGCTTTGATTTTTTTTGCTCTTTTTTCAACATCATCTTCCTTAGAAAGCTCTTGAATAATAGGTAACGCAAAAGCAGCAGTTTTACCAGTACCTGTTTGTGCAGCTACAATCACATCTTTTTTATTGAGTACTAACGGAATTACTTTTTGTTGTACTAAAGTTGGTTTGTGATGCCTTTCTTCCGTAAGCGCTTTTAAGATAGATTTATTGAGTTGTAAGTCTGTAAACTGCATTCAAATATTTTTTTGCAAAGGTAGGCTAAAACAGAGAATGAAAAATTTATTTTATACTGTTGTGTGTTTTGGTAAGTTTTGTCAACGGATTAGTTAAACTTAGATTGATTATTATAAATTGGTAAACAGAAAATCATTTGATGTTTCTGTCAAATGGTTGTACTTAAATATGAAAATTGAGTTGAGTTAATATTAATGAAATAAGGGATAAGGTTGGATAATTTAAAGCGCTGAGTGTAGTTATTTTTGTTCAATCTTTTCCCCTAATCCACAGGAAAAACTAAATTTAGATTTTTCCTCATTTATTATTTTTTCAACTTTTTTAGTTATATATTTTTTTTGAATATGGTTTTCATGAAATTTATCAATATTTATTTCTTCATACAAAGTTAATTGAACTGAGTTGTTGAAAAGGTGATATCCAGTCATTCCATAAATTAATTCAAATTTATCTTTTTTGTTTTTCAGTTTTAAATTTAAAAAACCATTATATTCCAAGAACTCTTTTAAAAATGAATAATAATATTCTTCTGATAAATTTTCTCCAGATTTATGAAGTCTATTTATTATGTTTTGAAAAAAATAAATATGATATAGGTATAAGATTCTTTTAAGAGGAAAGTAATTTTTTTCATTTTTTATTTCCGTTATTAAAAAAACTTCCTCAAACGAACAGTTCAATAAACACTGTTTAAACTTATCCGTAAAAAGATATTCGCTTAATTTATTTTTATCTATTAATGATAAAGAATTTATATGGTCATTTATAATTAAATTATTATAGTTCAAGTTAGAGTTATACTCAAGACTTTTTCTTGATTTTTTTGATACACAATTTATTAAGTGGTCGATATAGGTGTTTAAACATGGTATTTCTCTTACAATAGCTTCAGTCTCTAAAATATAATTACCTTTTTTATCAAGAATTTTTATTGAGTCAAGAATAATTTCTTTTTTATCAGTTTTGTGGCGAAACTTTTTACTATCTAAAAGTTCTTCTGTATAAGTGTCTATTTTCTCTAACCTAGCTGAGGATTCATTTTCAAATAGTTCCGTAATTTCTACACCAAATTTATATTCTAAACTTGTATTTATCCAGAAATCAGGTTTGTCTTTGTGCTCATAATTAAAAAATAAATCTGTATCATAAACTTGCTTAAAAATTCTTTCTTCTGTTTTATGTTTTGAACCCATTATATATAGTTTTAGGAATTATAAGTCTGTTTTAATGAATCATGTTAGTTATGTTTATTTAGCTAAAAAATAGACTGTTCAGAGAGTGTGGTAAACTCTTCTAAAAAGCGCATTCCTCTGTAAGAATTTCCTTTTTTGTTCAATTTAGGGCTCCATACAGCAATGGCATACTGGTTAGGGTGTATGGCAATAATACCACCGCCAACTCCGCTTTTACCTGCGAGTCCAACTTTAAAAGCAAACTCACCAGATTCGTCATAAAACCCACAAGTTTGCATTAGTGCATTAATTCTTTTCGATTGACTTTTGGTCAATATTTGTTCTTCCTGTCTGGTTTGTCCGTTATTGGCTAAGAAGAAAAACAATTCAGAAAGTTGTTCGCAAGTCAATTCCAACGAACATAAATCGAAATAGAAATCAAGCACCACTTCAGGGTCGTTGTATATATTTCCGTAAGACTTAATAAAATTGCACAAAGCCACATTTCTGTAGCCTACCGATTTTTCTGAAGCCGCAATTTTTGCAGAGTAGTCAATGTCTTTATTTTTAGAAAGACTTTTAATGAAATTCAATAAATCTTCTTTCGGATTTACTAAGCTGCTAATTAAAATATCGGCAATTACAATAGCACCTGCGTTGATAAACGGATTTCTAGGAATACCATTGTCAGTTTCTAATTGAACAAGTGAATTGAAACTGTTACCAGAGGGTTCTACACCCAATCTGTCCCAAATAGATTCACCAAGATGTTTATAAGCCAAACAAAGTGATAATACTTTAGCAATACTTTGAATAGAGAATTTTTCTTGAAAGTTTCCTAAACCAAAATTGGTGTTAGTAACTGTTGAAATATATACGCCAAATTTATCAGCATCAATGGTAGCTAATTCAGGAATATAGGTAGCTAGCTCCCCAATATTTTCAATAGGAGCTATTTTTTGATATACAGCTTCAAGTATTTCTTTATAATTCATTGTTTATAAACGCTAATATGTGTTAAACGAAATTAGTTGAATTCTGTTTGAAAACAAATAAAAAAGCAACCTCATTGAGGTTGCTTTTAACTTATAGTAAATTTCCGTAATCGGAATATTTTATCCTAAGAAAGGGTAACGATAATCAGTTGGAGAAACAAATGTTTCTTTGATTAAACGAGGAGATACCCAACGTAATAAGTTTTGAGCAGATCCTGCTTTATCGTTCGTTCCTGAAGCTCTTGCTCCACCAAATGGTTGTTGCCCTACAACAGCTCCTGTTGGCTTATCGTTTACATAGAAGTTACCAGCACAGTTTTCTAATGCTTTCGTAGCTTCAGCAACAGCATAACGATCTGTTGAGAATACAGCACCTGTTAAAGCGTACTCAGAAGTTCCGTCAACTAATTTTAACGTATCAGCCCAATCTGCATCTTCATACACATAAATAGTTACTACAGGACCAAATAACTCAGTTTCCATAGTCGTATATTTAGGGTTGGTTGTTAAGATAACCGTTGGCTCAATAAAATATCCTTTTGATTTATCATAGTTACCACCAGCAATAATTTCAGCATCAGCATCGGCTTTAGCTTGGTCGATATATTTTGCTAACTTATCAAAAGAACCTTCGTGAATTACTGCAGTAATAAAGTTACTCATGTCTTCTGGAGAACCCATTTTAAAAGAAGCGATGTCTTCTTTTACATAGTTTAAGGTTTCTTCAGCTAACGATTTTGGTAAGTATACTCTTGAAGCCGCAGAACATTTTTGACCTTGGAATTCAAAAGCACCACGAGAAATACCTGTAGCTACTTGTTTTGGGTTAGCAGAAGGGTGTGCAATGATAAAATCTTTACCACCAGTTTCTCCTACAATTCTTGGGTAGGTTTTATATGTGTGAATGTTTTCACCAATCTTTTTCCATAATTCCTTAAATACATAAGTAGAACCTGTAAAGTGGATTCCAGCGAAATCAGGAGAAGATAAAACTACATCAGTAATTTCAACAGGATCACCATAAATTACGTTGATAACACCGTCTGGTACACCAGCTTCTTTAAATACATCTACAATTACTTTTGCAGAGAAAATTTGGCTATCAGATGGTTTCCATACTACAACATTCCCCATCATTGCAGCTGATGCAGGCAAGTTTGCAGCAATTGCAGTAAAGTTAAATGGAGTAATTGCATATACAAACCCTTCTAACGGACGGTATTCAACACGGTTCCAAATTCCGTCGTCAGAGTTTGGTTGTTCGTTGTAAATTTCAGACATATATTCTACGTTAAAACGTAAAAAGTCAATTAATTCACAAGCAGCATCAATCTCAGCTTGGTGAACAGTTTTAGATTGTGCAATCATAGTTGCAGCGTTAATCTTTGCACGATAAGGACCAGCAATTAACTCAGCAGCACGTAAAAAGATAGCAGCTCTTTGTTCCCATGGCATTTGCGCCCATTCCGTACGAGCTTCTAAAGCATTAGCAATTGCTTTTTCTGCATGTGTTTTGTCTCCAATATGATATTGTCCTACCACATGTTGGTGGTCGTGTGGAGGTGTCATATTACGAGTATTTCCTGTTCTAACCTCTTCGTTACCGATGTACATTGGTACATCTACAGATCCGTTAAAATATTCTTTGTATTGTTTTGAAACGGCTTCGCGCTCTGAAGATCCTGGAGCATATCCTTTTACCGGTTCGTTAATGGCAGTTGGTACGTGAAAAAATCCTTTTCCCATTTGTATGTTGTTTGTTGAATTAAATTTCTTTCTTTGTTATTGAAAAGTCTATCTCAGACTTTCCTAAATGACAAAGTTACGGTTATTTTAGGAATATTTAAATGGACATAAGGCTGGAATTATATAAAAGTAAAACAATATGTGTACGGTAACTTATTTACCTTTAGGGAATAATAATTTTATATTAACATCAAATAGAGATGAAGACCCGAAACGAAAAACGATTGCACCAAAAACGTATGTTGAAGAAGGAGTGAAGTTAACATACCCTAAAGATGAATTAGCTGGAGGTACATGGATAGGGTTAAGTGAAAAAAATAGATTGATTTGTTTGCTAAATGGAGGGTTTACAAAACACCAAAGAGCAGAATCGTACCGAATGAGTAGGGGAGTGATTGTAAAGCAGTTATTAAAAGTTGATGATCCTGTTGAAATTATCAATCACTTTGACTTTGAAGGAATTGAGCCTTTTACCATTGTGTTAGTTGATTGGAATAATGGGTTGCAAGCGTATGAATTGGTTTGGGATGGAGTTAAAAAACATTTTCAAGAGCTAGGTAAAACTCCTAAAATATGGTCATCATCTACACTATATACTGATGAAATGAAACAGCTAAGAAAAGAGTGGTTTGCAGATTGGTTATCCAACAACAAAGAGTTTCATCAATCAGGTATAATTAATTTTCATCAAGATGAAACTAGAGGTAATAAAGAAGTGTCATTAAAGATGAAGCGTCAAAGTGTAGAAACTGTTAGTGTAACTTCAGTAATAAAAAAAGAAAAGCAACTTACCATGAGCTACTACGACCTGCATTCAAATATTAACAAAATAGGAGTCGAAATCATTAGTTTGTAATAAAAGCGATTTAATATCTTTGCAAAAAAAGTTTTTATGAATAAAAAAATATTATTGCTATTTTCTACAATTTCTATCCTTTTATTTACTAGCTGTTTTGAGTTTGTTGAAGAAGTGAGTTTTAATAAAGATGGCTCAGGAAGTGCTGTACTTACCATTAACTTAAGTAAAAGTAAAACAAAGCTAGCTTCTATAATGCTACTTGACAGTATTAATGGCTATAAAGTACCTTCAAAAGTAACTATAAGAAAAAAAGTACAAGAAATAGTTTCTAAAATTAAAGGAACAAAAGGAGTTCATAACGTAAAAAACACGTTAGATTTTAATGAGTTTATTATTACAGTTTCGTGTGATTTTGATAATGTAGAAGCTTTAAATGAAGTAATAGCTAATTTTAGCTCAAAGAAACATATAGAAGCTATTAAAAAGAATAAACATTTTACCTTTAATGAAAAAAGTAAAACATTTACACGCAGTCATCATTTTGATCTAGGAAAAGAGTTTAGAAAAACAAAAAATCAAGACCGTAAAGTATTTGAAACTGCAACTTACACCAGTGTGTATAGGTTTGAAACACCTATAAAATATACAGAAAACAACAAAGCAAGAATATCAAAAAGTAAAAAAGCTATTATGTTGCATTTACAGGCACAAGACATCATAGCAAACAAACAAACAATCAAAAATAAAATACAATTAGAGAATTAAATTTAGGATGAAAAAAATTATTGCTACACTACTGTTTTTAAATATACTTACAGTTATACAGGCTCAACGACTAGAGTCTAAGATACCTAACAACATAGATGTGTTAGTTTCTGCAAACGCAGAAAATTTATTTAAATTGATAGAAGTATCAGATATTGACAAAAATGCTATTGGAAAAGAAATTTTAAAGGATTTAAATAGAGATAATAATATTTACAGAGTAGAATCTGTAGTTGAGTCAGAGTCAGATGAAAAGAAAGAAGACTCAAAAGATATAGAAGAGAGAAAAAAAGTTTCTTCAGTAGCTAATGCAGGGATAGATATTAAGTCAAATGCCTATTATTTCTTTAGTAAAACAGATAGTATTTCATACCATAACTTTTATGTGGAGTTGAAAGATAGAGAGCTCTTTGAGTCTATGTTAAGTAAACGAAATAAGAAGAAAATAAGGAGAATGGAGGGTTATAATATTATTGAAGGACGAAGTGATATTAGAATATGGAACGATGATTACCTTTTATTGGTAAACGGTGATGCGTCAAGAGGATATTTCTCAACTCATAAAGAACGTCTAGATAAGCTTAAAGAAGAAGGAGAGTTTGGTTACAACTTCAGAAAAAGAATAGGTAAAGATTGGACAAAAAAATATGTGCTAGACCTATTTAATAAGAATGTTATAATGTCTATTGCTACTAATAAAAAGTTTCAAAAGAGTAAAAAGAAAAATGCATCGGCAACACTTTGGATTCGTAACTATGGAATGTTAATGACAGACTTATTTAAGTCTTTTGGAGGTTATCTATATCCTATGTATGCTGAAGGAGGAAATCAAAATATTTATGGAGTTGAAGAAGTAACTGCTAATTTGTTTTTTGATAAAAGTGATGCAAGAATTTTATTAGATATGTCGGTTAGTTCTGATATGAAGAAATCTTTTAAGAAGATTTATAATAAAAAAATGAGTAGCAATTTAGTTAATAGCTTTGATCATGATAAAGCATTAGCTTTTTGGAGTATTTCTATAGATACTGAAGAAACATTAAAGGAATATCCAGAATTATTACATAAGATGTACGGAGGTATTTTACCTAAATTTCAAGAAGAAATGGAACTTGTAGGTGATTTATTTTCTTTAGTTATAGATGAAAAAGCAGTAGGTAGATTAGTTACTGGAGATGCTCTTTTAGTATTGAACGATTTTTCTAAACAAGAAGTAGAGTACACTACTTACGAATATGATAAAGATTATAAGCGTAAAGAAGTAACAAAAACAAAAGAAGAGTTCATTCCTGATTTTACGTTGATGATTGGTTCAGAAGAAGAAGATTTATTGAATAAGTTTTTCAAATTAGGGGAAAAGCATAAAGCAGTTGAGATTGAAAATAACGTAGTAAAGTTTAAAACTAAAAAGTCTGATATACCATTTGATTTATATTCAGTAGTTAAAAATGATGTATTGTACTTAACTACATCAAAAACGAATGCGTTAAGTATTGCTAGTGGTAATAATAATTTTAACACAAAAAAACATAGTAAGTTGGTTAGAGACAACTCAACAGTGCTTTTTGTAGATGTAAATGCGGTTTTAAATAAAATTCCTAATAAATGGATGAGTAAATCGGAAAAAGAGGCAATGCGCTTTTCAACAGATAACTTAAATGATGGAGTATTTAGAGTGTCTAGAATGAAAGGAAACACAATTTCTTCTGAATTAAAAATATCTACACAAGGAACAGAAGAGAACACGTTAAAATTATTGTTAGAATTTATCAATACAGTAGCGAAATAAGCTAAATGATAAAAAGAATAGCATATATACTTGTAACAGTATGCTGTATTATAGTTACGGTTGGATTTTTTAGATATAATCCAACCGTAATTTATGAAAAAAAAGTACCAACTTCAGCTGAAACTATAGTTTACCTCAATCTTAGAGAAATAGAGTATAGTATACTTAGTAGTTTTTTAAAACATCCACTTTCTCAGTTAGACTTCAAGAAATCTACAAGCAAAAAAGCAAAAAATAAAACAACATGGTTAGATGAGGTAGAAGTGCCTCCTAGTTTGTTTTTTTATACTAATGAACAAGAGTTTAAAAACTTTTTTATTAGTAGCCCAATAGTTGTAAAACAAAATTTTGAAGAAGCTTTAAAAGAAGAAGGATTTGCAGTCAAAAATATAAATAAGACAACTGTTTATAGTAAAGGGGTAATAAGTTGTGTAGTGAAAGGTAATTCTTTGCAAGTACTATTAAAAAAATATAAAGGAGCACAAATACTCCCTCAGTTATTATCTAAACTAAGTCATGAAAACTATTTTTCTGAAAACGACTTAATCTTAAGGCGGATAAAGGATAGTAAACAGCCAATAGTTATAAGTACTTTGCAAGGAGACTTTTTTGAATTTTCTGCAGATGGAGGTGGTTTAAAGATTCAAGGAGAGTTAAGTGAAGAGAATAACTTGTTTAAGCCATTTAAAGCGTCTTCAGTGGGTAGTTCGATAGTAACTGTGTCAGGGAAATTAAACACCGAAGTATTAACAAGTAGATTAGGTGTAGATTTTAAGAAAAAGTTTAAAAAGCTAACAACATTGTCATTAGATTCTGTTACTAATAAATGGGATGGAGTGATAGATTTTAATCTTAGTTCTTTCGTAGAAAAATTAGATACGATTGTAACTTATGAGTACGATGATGATTTTAATAAGGTTGAAAAGAAGGAAATTCAAAAAATAATAACACCCAAAGTGATTTTAGAAGTTGATGGAGATGATTTGTGCAGGTATTTAGAAGAAAAAAGAGCAATTCAAAAACTAGATAATGAAGACATTCTAACATTAATGCCTTTTTTTACTACCTATAGCTTTTGCGAAGAAGAAGGTTTAAGATTTGTGTCAATAAAAGGAGATAAGCCAATTAAAGAGGTTAATAAAAAGAATAAATTTTACTTCTTATTTAACGTGGCTGATTATCAGAATAGGGATAGAGGTATTTATTCTATTAAAAATAAATATTTAAGTAAAGTGAAAACAATGCAGTTATTAGTAGCTAATAACAACGAGTTAAAGGCGACTGTAGAGTTAAAAAACACTTCAAAAAACTTTTTTTTACAAGCCTTGAATTAATACAGGGCAAATGCAGCAAAAGATATAGCGGCTGATCCAAGCATGGCTAGAATAAAAAACATCGTATTTGCAAGCATATATTTAGTAAATGTTTTAAAATATCCTTGATTGTAAAACCTTTTCATGGCAATGTATAGGTAAACCATAAAAAGTAATAAGAAAATAGAAAGAAAGTTATTAGAGTGTTTAAAAAAGTCTATAATATAAAAAATTGAAAAAAGAAGAAATAGCACAGTTTGTACATGAAATACAAAAACTAGATGCTCTACGTAAGTATATTTTTTTCTAATATAAATAAATTTTAAAAATAAAGTAAATAAAGGCAGTAGAACAAAAAGTGCTATAGAAGCATATGATAGTACCTGACGGAAAAACTTCTTTGCTTCATCTCTATCTAAAAAAATTGAATTAAAAACTTTAGCGCGAGAATACCAAAAACGATTGCTAAAATTTTTGGTAACTTGTAAACTGTCCAAAGCAGCATCAATAGAGGTTTTTGGATGCGTCTTTTGAAATTTCATAAACTCTATAATATCAAAAGAATTACTAAGATTTGATTTAACTGTTTTTGGTTTTATATTATACGAAACTTTAGTAGAATCAGTTTCAGTTTGTTTAGTGTCAATAGAGTCTTGTTCTTCAAGTTGTTTAAAAACGATACTTTGGATAGAGTCCAAATCTACTTGAATATCCTCTGAGTCATCATTATTTATTTTGATATTAGATGAACGTCCAATCCTTAATTCTTCAAACTTTTTGTAACTGTCTGTTAAGCTTATGATTAAGAAAAAAATAATAGATGTAGCTAAATAGAACCGAAAAGGATTTGTGTATTTAATTCTTTTTCCTTCTATATAGTCTTTTGAAACTTTTCCAGGGCTTATTAGTAAAGGGATTAGTGTTCGCCAAAACTTAGTATCTAAAGAGAAAAAACCAGCAAAAAGTTCACGAAGAAAAACACTTAGTGTAATTTTCTTACCTCTATTCTTTTGTCCACATTCAGGACAAAACTTTTCGTTATTAGTAAAAGGACATCCGCAATTTAAACAGTTAGCATCTTTAATAACCGGAACTTTATTTTTCTTAATCATTAATTTAAAATAGAAGAGGTGGTTAATTGAAAAGTAGGAATAATTACAAGAAATTCCTCAAAAGTTTCTATGTTAATCATCTTATAATTGCCGCCCATAGCACCTGTAGTAGATAGTAAAAAGCAATTTGATCTGTAATTATAAATATCGTTAGGTCTTAAGATTGGAGTTTCACCAACGACACCTTCACCTTCTACATATTCAGTATTGTTAAGAGCATCAAAAATAACCCAAAAACGTTCCAATAGCTTTACAGTTTCTTTCGAACTATTTTCTATGGAAACATAATAACTAAAAGCGTAGTATTGCCGATGCTCTCTGTAAACTGAGCCTCTAAAAGACGTTTTTACAGAAACCTTAATACCTTTTGTAATTTGCTGAAACATATGATAAAGATAGTTCTTTTTCAGTTTTTAGTCAACGTTTACATAAATACCTTACCTATTTTGGTTAAAAAAACCGTAACCAACACCAATTACTCTATCGTAAATTTCACCAAAAGGTCTGTAATAAACAATTACGGTATATTCATTCTCAGTTTGATAAAAAGAACCGTTAACCTCGTGTAAGTCAATGTTTTTTTTCTTGTTTAAAGTAGCGTAGCTATAGTTGTAGAAGCCTTGTTTAAAAGGTAAAATTGCCTTGTAAATTTTCTGAGAAGGGTCATAGGTCATTTTATTTTCTTCAGACAATTCGTAGTTGTTAAAAGCTCCATAAACATAAACTTCCTTGTTTTCGTAAGGCTCAAAAGCATCTAAAGAAAAATGAACTAAAGAATAATCAGCCTCAGTGTTATCTCTGTTGTCAACAACATCACGTTCAGTGGTTCTTATAACAAACTGTCCGTTAATATCAGGGTTGTAGGTATATGTTTTATCAGCCCTAGGCTCGTCTGTGTAGAGGTAGCTGTGGTATACGTTTTTGCGTTCTACTTTAGCAACATTTAAACTAGAGTTTCGTATCAGTTTAGTGTCAAAATTTAAAAACTCATTCCCACCCCAGAAATTAGTTTTTACAGTGTGATTATATAAAAGTTGTTGAGGTTTTATAAAAATAGGTTGAAGATTAGTAATAGCTGTATTCCAATTATGGTTTTGAAACAATGTAACATTAATTTCTTGAGAAGGATTATTGATTTGTAAACCTGAGTGATTAACTGAAAATTGAACGGTTTGTTGTTGGTTGGTTGTTGTTGTATTTCTGCTTCTAAAAGCAGCAACACCAACGGTGGTAATATCTTCGTAAAAGACACAGCGTCTTGTAAAAACAACTTTATAATCCTCATCTAAAACAGAAATTAAATAATTACCACTTTTTGTGACAACTGTGTTCTCATTAGGGATTTCTACAGAATAATGAGTATAAGGTTGGAGTGTATTAAAGGAATTGGTAAAGTTGAAGATTTCGTTTTGTTCAAAACCCTGAATGTATTGATTACTTGTTATTGAACTGGGTCTCCAATCATGAGTCATATGTTCAATTTTGTATAAATACTGTTTGCTATCAGCATCTAAATCATCAAAAGATAATTTTAAAACATCACCCAAGCGAACAATAGGGGCATAAAAGTTTGGGTTATTTTTAGGTCGTAGTTGTACTGTTTTTACATTTTGAGCTTGAATATTCAAAAATAACAATGCAAAGAATAATAAAAAATAATTTGATAATCGCATTTATAAAGCCTTAATACGTTAAAAAACGTGAAGATTCAGTTTGTAAAACTACGAATATATAAAACATTAATTTACTTACTTTTTATTTAGATTGAATAAATATTATTTGTAGTTTTACACCCTAATTTAACCAAAAAAAATAACCATACTTATAACTTAATTTAGGAAATTATGAAAAACTTTAAAGTTTTACCATTTTTATTGCTATTGCTTGCTGTGCTTTCTTGTCAAGACAATATAGAAGACGATGTGTTGCTGAAACAAAAAGAAGAAGTAGTTAAAGTGGAAGGTAAATCATCAGAGGATTGTGGTTGTGATATTTCAATTAATCCTCTGATTTCACAAGAAGTACTGCCAGCAGAAATTCAATGTTGGAATCGATACATAGGTTATCCTTTTAATCTATATACTCTCCCTGGAGATGCGGATTTCTTTACTATGAATGGTTATACTATAGATATAATTCAAGATTATGTGAATGTTACTGAGCTTCCTTGTGGATTAGCTAAGTTGGTTCAGAAGTGTTCCCCTACTGGTTCTGCGTGGATTGTTACTAAGTCGGTATGTGCCAATTAAAACTTATTACTTATTTTTAAAAAGGCTGATTGTCTTGTTAAAGACAATCAGCCTTTTTATTTTGTAGATAGTGTTCATAAGTTATGGGGTAGCAGGGTATAAAAACATCAATCAAAAAAGTATTCGATGGAATGAAGCTATCGATTATGATTTAATTTATCCATACATTACAGCAGATTCGGTAGGAGGAAGCTTAAGTAACGAGCGTTATCACTTTTTAGGAGGGTATGCAAAAACGACTAAAAAAATAGATTTTGGAGCGCAGTTACAATACAAAGCAAACTTAGCTAGTAGAAGTAGAGATCCAAGAGTAAAAGACGTAAGTTCAAATTTTCAAATAAAATCAGGAGTATATTTTAAAGATCTTTTTGGGGTTAACTTAGGGCTTCATGCAGGTTTTCAGAAATATACACAATCCAATGATATTCGTTTTTTTAATCAAATTTCAGTACCCGAGATTTATCATTTAAATGGCTTAGGATATTTTAATGATATTGTAAGAGGAACTTATAAAAGTGTTTTTTATGATGGTAGTGGATTTAATTTAGGAATGCAGTTACAGCCAATAAAAAATAATGATTTATGGCTGTATGTAAACACAAAACAATTGAAAATAAGTAAATTTTTAAGTGAAGCAGTATCTACAGAGTTGTCTAGCTTAAAAAGTAACGATATAAACGCTTCTTTGGTAAAATTGTTTACGAAAAAAGGGCAAACTTTTGGGGTTAAACTAATGTATCAGGTTCAAGAAAAAAAAGGATTAGAGTCTATTCTTTCTTCAAGAACTGGATCAACACTCAAAATTATAGGTCAAAACGAAAATTACAAACTAAATAACACTACTTATCAATTAAGTACACTTTACTATAAAGACGCTGAAAAGTATTTTATGTACTTCTCTCCATATATTAACTATCAAAAATACAAAGAAGACTATTTTTTAATTAGAAGTTACCAGTATGTTGATAATCTTAATGTCGGATTTGTCTCTAGATATACAACAAGTGTTAATGAGAAAATATTGTTTTCTGCAGTAGTAAACTTTAATTATAAAGCTGTTTTAAAAGGGAAATCTTTGTTAAGAAACGATAATCAAGTTTCCATATCAAACATGCTTCATCAAAATAATGAATTGCTAAACTCTAATTATATTAATTCAGGAGTAAAACTTAAGCTAGATTATAGTGTAGTGGAAAAAATTAATATTTTCGTTGGAATTAATACAGAAACAGCTCTAGTTAACACTGCAATAAATAATTTATATACAATATCAACAGGAGTAAGTTTTTAAATGCTACTCTTATTTTCTTTCGCAACAAAAAATGACACGATTTTTACAATACCTTATTCTTATCCTTGTGTTGTATTCATGCAAGCAACATAATTCACAAGAAGAAAAATTAAACCAAGGTTATTCCATAGTTGACTTATATAAAAAACCAATTTCAAAATGGCCAAAACCAATCATTGACGAGGGGGTTGAGTGGCAAGAAATGAAACCCATAGAAATAAATTACAATTATTTCGAAGACATAAAAAAGCCAGAAGTTACGCTAGGTAAACTACTTTTTTTTGATCCCAAATTATCGTCCTCAAATCAAATATCATGTAGTTCTTGTCATCATCCAGAAATGGGATGGGCAACTCATACCGAAAAATCTACGGGTCATAATCATTTACAAAGCTCTAGAAATGCACCTACAATTTTAAATGTAGCATCAAAAAAAATCTTTTTTTGGGATGGTAGAGTAGCTTCTTTAGAAAATCAAGCACTGGGGCCTATAACAGCTCATAATGAAATGAATATGAATATTGATGAACTACCTGGTAAGCTTCAAAAAGTAAAAAGATATGAAGAGCTTTTTAAAAAGGTTTATAAAAAAGAAAATATAACAATAGAGCAGGTTTTAAGTGCAATTGCAGCTTTTGAGAGAACTATAAAAAGTCAACCTAGTAAGGTAGATAGATTTATGAAAGGAAGTTACAAAGCATTAACAGATTCTGAAATTAAAGGGTTACATCTTTTTAGAACAAAAGCAAGATGTATGAATTGTCATCATGGGCAATTTTTTACAGATCAAAAATTTCATAATATAGGATTAACATATTACAAGAGAGAACAAGAAGATCTAGGACGTTATAATGTTACGAAGAATAGTGAAGATGTTGGAAAATTTTTACCCCCTTCTTTAAGAGATCTACTTAATACAAGACCATGGATGCACAATGGTTTTTTTGATAACTTAACAGGAGTGGTAAACATGTATAACAGTGGTATGCAGATGTTAAACCCATCTTTTGAAGAAAAAAAGAAAGACTCATTGTTTCCAGTGGTAGACCCGTTAATGAAACCTTTAAACTTAACCGATGAAGAAATTAATGACTTAGTAGCTTTTCTAAAAGCTTTAAATGGAACAAAGTACAAAATGGAGATTCCAGAAGTACCACGATGACTGTTTGTTCTACAATAAGAAGCTTAAAAAAGTAAAAGCTAATTTAGAATAAGTATAAATAATGTTATTTTTTAAAGATAAGAAAGGTTTTGTTCTGCAAAGGGATGCAAAATTTTTAAATTTGCGTGTTTTTAAGAAAATCAAATTAATCAGTTCCTATGTCAAAAGACATCCGTATTAAGAAGGGCTTGGATATCAAGCTAGTTGGCGAGGCAGAACAGATAACTACTGAACTTCAATTAGGTAGTTTGTTTGCAGTAAAGCCAGATGATTTTCACGGCGTTATTCCTAAAATTTTAGCAAAAGAAGGTACAGAAGTAAAAGCAGGAGAAGCACTTTTTTATTCAAAAAGTGACGAGCGTGTTTTATTTTCTAGTCCTGTTAGCGGTAAAGTTACAGAAATCGTTCGTGGAGCACGAAGAAAAGTTTTAGCAATTAAAATCACTGCTGATGCACAGCAGGAATACAAAGATTTTGGTAAAAAAGATGTAGACACAATGTCTGGAGAAGAGGTGAAAAACCACTTGTTTGCTTCAGGTTGTTGGCCGTTTATAAAACAACGTCCGTATGACGTAGTTGCAAATCCTAATCAAGCACCAAAAGCAATTTTTGTATCTGCCTATGCAAGTGCGCCTTTAGCAGCTGATTATGATTATGCGTTAAAAGGCAAAGAAGCAGAATTACAAGCAGCTTTAACAGCGTTAACAAAGTTAACAGCAGGTAAAGTACATGTTTCTGTAGGTAAAAACTCAACACTATCACCATTTAAAGATGTGAAAGGAGTTGAACTACATAAAGTTTCAGGTCCACACCCGGTAGGAAATGTAAGTACACAAATAGCACAAATTGATCCTATTAATAAAGGAGAAGTTGTGTGGGTAGTTACGCCTCAAGACTTAGTAGTAATAGGTGAGCTATTATTAACAGGGAAGTTAAATATTACTCGTACTGTTGCCTTAGCAGGTTCTAAATTTAACAAACCACAGTATGTAACTGCAAAAGCAGGGGCACAAATAGCTGATGTTGTTAAAGGAAATTTAGAGGCTGATAATGCTCGTGTAATTAGTGGAAATGTTTTAAGTGGTTTAGAAGTTAAAGAAGATGGTTTCTTAGGATACTACGATAACTTAATTACAGCTATCCCAGAAGGGGATGATTATGAGTTTTTTGGATGGAATAAACCAGTTTTTAACAAAATATCTACTTCTAGAGCATTAACTTTTTCTTGGTTAAACCCAAAGAAAAAATATGACTTAAATACAAATACTAACGGAGAACACAGAGCATTTGTAGTAACAGGTTCTTATGAAGAAATTTTTCCGTTAGACATCTATCCGATGCAATTATTAAAAGCTTGTATGTATAAAGATCTGGACGAAATGGAAGGATTAGGGGCTTACGAAATTGCACCAGAAGATTTTGCATTAACAGAATTTATTTGTGTATCGAAACAACCTCACCAAAAAATAATTCGAGAAGGATTAGATTTAATGAGAGAAGAATTAGGATAAGATATGGGCTTAAAACAAAAATTAGATAATTTTAGAGAAGAACATAAAGAAAAAAAGTGGTTTCCCTTATTTAGTGGATTTCATACTTTTCTTTATATGCCAAAAGAGGTAACGCACGGCGGAACTCATATTAAGGCAGCAGATGACTTAAAACGTACCATGAATACGGTAATTATGGCATTAATACCATGTTTGCTTTTTGGTATGTTCAATGCAGGGTATCAGCATAATCTTCAAATAGAAGCCGTTTCAAATGCAACAGGTTTCTTTTCTGGAGAGTTTTGGAATATGAGTAACTTTCTAATAGGTTTGGTTAAAATATTACCATTAGTAATTGTTTCATATGCGGTTGGTTTAGCAATAGAGTTTGTTTTTTGTATAATCAAAGGGCATGAGATAGAAGAGGGGTACTTGGTAACAGGAATGTTAGTTCCATTAATTGTACCAGTAGATTTACCATTATGGATGCTAGCAGTAGCAGTAGCATTTGGAGTTATAATTGGTAAAGAAGTATTTGGAGGTACAGGAATGAACATCTTAAACCCTGCCTTAACTATTCGTGCATTCTTATTCTTCGCATACCCAACATGGATGTCTGGAGATAAAGTATGGGTTCAAGGAGCTGTTGAAGCTGCAGGAACAGCTGATGCTATTTCAGGAGAAACTATCTTAGGAAGTTTAGCACAGTCGCAACCATTAAACTATTCAGTTTCTGATATGTTCTTTGGGTTCATTCCAGGTTCTGTAGGAGAAACTTCAACATTATTAATTTTATTAGGAGCTTTATTCTTAATCTTTACAAAGATTGGAAGCTGGAGAATTATGTTATCTGCAGTTATTGGAGCTTTAGTAATGGGATTCATCTTCAATCAAGTAGTTGATATGGGATGGATTGGTGAAACAAGCAAGTTTTACGGATTAATGAGTTTAGATTTTTGGAAGCATTTATTAATTGGAGGTTTTGCGTTTGGTGCAGTATACATGGCAACTGACCCAGTAACAGCATCACAAACTAACAAAGGAAAATGGATTTATGGATTCTTAATTGGTTTTATTTCAATTATGATTCGTGTATTCAACCCTGCATATCCAGAAGGAGTAATGTTAGCAATCTTATTAATGAATGTATTTGCTCCAACAATTGATCATTACGTAGTTCAAGGTAATGTAAAAAGAAGATTAAAACGTTTAAAAGCTAAAACTGCCTAATTATGAGTAAGAAGACAGATAGTAATGTATATACGGTAGCGTTCGCAATAGGAATGGTACTAGTAGTGGGTGCGTTGTTAGCTTTTACAGCGTCATCACTTCGCCCAACAATCGATGCTAACAAACGTATCGAGAAGCAGCAAAACATTTTGTATGCAATGGGTGTAAACGAAAACGATGAAACAAGTGTAGAGTTTGTTTCAAAAGATAAAGTAGCAGACGAGTTTGCTAAATACATAAAAAAACAATTAGTAATTGAAGGAGATAATGCTTCTGAAGATTCTAAAGCGTATTTAATTGATGTAAAAAAGCAACAAACAGCAGCTAAAGAAGGAAAAACAAGAAAATTACCATTATTTGTAGGTGAAAAGGAAGGAAAAACTTTCTATATCGCTCCAATTAGAGGTAAAGGTCTTTGGGATGCTATTTGGGGATATGTTGCAATGGATAAAAACATGGTAGTTCAAGGAGTTTTTTTCGATCATAAAGGAGAAACACCAGGTTTAGGGGCTAACATTAAGCAACGTTACTTTATGGACGATTTTATTGGAGAAGATTTAATGAGCAATGGTTCTTTTAAAGGAATTGCAGTTTCTAAATCGAACAATGATCCAAAGAATGAAGATAAAAATGATAACGAGGTAGATGCAATTGCAGGAGCAACTATTACTGGAGACGGAGTAGCTGCAATGATTAAATCTGAATTAGGTTTATACGTACCTTACTTTAAAACATTAAAATAAATATGGGACTTTTATCAAAAAAAGACGCAGCGTTAATTACTGATCCATTAGCAGATAATAACCCAATTACAATTCAGGTATTAGGTATTTGTTCTGCATTAGCAATTACAGCAGAGTTAAAAGCTTCTATTGTAATGTCTATATCGGTATTATTTGTATTAGGAGTAGGGAATGTAGTAATCTCGTTAATGAGAAATATTATTCCATCAAAAATTAGAATTATTGTACAGTTAATCGTAGTAGCAACCTTAGTAATTATCGTAGACCAAGTGTTAAAAGCATTTGCATACGATTTAAGTAAAACCTTATCGGTTTTTATTGGGTTAATTATTACCAACTGTATTATTATGGGACGTTTTGAGGCTTTTGCTTTAGGAAACGGACCTTGGAGATCGTTTTTAGATGGAATAGGAAATGCCTTAGGATATGCAGTAATCTTAATTATTGTAGGTTTCTTTAGAGAGTTATTAGGTTCAGGTACTTTATTAGGATTTAAAGTATTAGGTGATCCTATCGAGAAAACAGGATTGTATGCTTTAGGATACGAAAACAACGGATTTATGTTATTATCACCAATGGCATTAATCGTTGTAGGTATTATTATTTGGGTACAACGTACAAGAAATAAAGCATTAGTAGAAGACTAACTTAAGTTAGTGTTCATTAAAAATATAGAAAATGGAACATATAGAATTATTTTTCAAATCGATATTTATAGATAACATGGTATTTGCTACATTCTTAGGAATGTGCTCATACCTTGCAGTATCTAAAAAAGTATCAACAGCCGTAGGTTTAGGTGCCGCTGTAATCTTTGTATTAGCAGTAACAGTACCAGTAAACTGGTTGTTAGATCAATACCTATTACAACCTGGAGCTTTAAAGTGGTTGGGAGAGGAATATGTAGATTATGACTTAAGTTTCTTGTCATTTATCATGTTTATTGCAACAATTGCAACCATGGTACAATTAGTAGAAATTATAGTTGAAAAATTTGCGCCAGCATTATATAACTCTTTAGGTATTTTCTTACCATTAATTGCAGTAAACTGTGCAATTTTAGGTGGGTCATTATTTATGCAATCTCGTGAAATTCCAACATTAGGTTTATCATTTACGTATGGTATTGGTTCAGGAATCGGGTGGTTTTTAGCAATTTTAGCAATTGCTGCTATTCGTGAAAAAATCAGATACTCTTCTGTGCCACCAGCATTAAGAGGATTAGGAATTACATTCATTATTACAGGTTTAATGGCTATCGGGTTTATGAGCTTCGGTGGAATGTTAACTGGAGGTGATGATGCAGGTAAAAAAGAAGAAACTGCTGAAGTTAAGGTTGAAAAGAAAGAAGTTGAAGAAAAGATAGTAGAGGAAACTGAAAAGACTGAAGAGAAGGCAGAAGAATTAGCTAATAACACTAAAGAAATTACAGAATAATGGTATTTTTAGAAGTAAGCACAGGAGGAACAGTTGCTATTACAGTATTAGCGTTTTTAGCGGTAATCTTAGTTTTGGTAGCTTTATTATTATTTGTTAAGCAAAAATTGGCACCATCTGGACCTGTAAAAATTACAATCAATGGTGAAAAAACAATAGAAGTAGCATCAGGAGGAACTTTATTATCTACCTTAGGTAATGAAAAAATATTTTTACCATCAGCTTGTGGTGGTGGTGGTTCTTGTGTACAATGTGAGTGTCATGTAAATTCAGGTGGAGGAGAAGCTTTACCTACAGAAACACCACACTTTACACGTAAAGAATTACAACATGGTATCCGTTTAGCATGTCAGGTAAAAGTAAAGCAAGATATGGATATATCTATTCCAGAAGAAATTTTTGGAATTAAGAAATGGGAAGCAACTGTTGTAAGAAATTATAACGTAGCAACCTTTATTAAGGAGTTTGTAGTTGAGATTCCTGAAGAAATGGATTATAAAGCAGGCGGGTATATTCAAATTGAAATACCACCATGTGAAGTAAAATATGCTGATATGGATATTTCTGCGCATCCACAAGATCATCCAGGTGAACCAGATAAATTTGAGGCTGATTGGGATAAATTTAACCTAAGACCATTAGTAATGAAGAATGAAGAAACTGTAGAGAGAGCATACTCTATGGCTTCTTATCCAGCAGAAGGAAGAGAAATCATGTTAAATGTTCGTGTAGCAACACCTCCTTTTGATCGTGCTAAAGGCGGATGGATGGATGTAAATCCAGGGGTGGCATCTTCGTATATTTTTAATCAAAAGCCAGGAGATAAAGTAACTATTTCTGGACCTTATGGTGAATTCTTTATCAATGACTCTGATGCAGAGATGTTATATGTAGGTGGTGGAGCTGGTATGGCACCAATGCGTTCACATATTTATCATTTATTTAGAACTTTAAAGACTGGTAGAAAAGTAACATACTGGTACGGAGGTCGTTCTAAAGCAGAATTATTCTACATTCACTACTTTAGAGCGTTAGAAAAAGATTTTCCAAACTTTAAATTCTACTTAGCATTATCTGAGCCATTAGAAGAAGATAACTGGAAGGTTAAAAAAGATATTAATGATGAAAGCGGAGATGGTTTTGTTGGGTTTATTCACCAAGTTGTAATAGACCAATATTTATCTAAGCATGAAAGTCCTGAGGATTTAGAATTATATTTCTGTGGGCCACCATTAATGAACAAAGCAGTACAAAAAATGGGTGAAGATTTTGGTCTTGATGACGAAAACATTCGTTTTGATGACTTTGGAGGATAGAAACATAGTGTTTAATACATTATATTATAAAACCGATACAAATTTGTATCGGTTTTTTTGTGCTTAAAAAGATAGTATTCTTTAATAAGAGAAGATTTAAATATCATGAAAGCAAAACAACATTTTTAGTAAAATAATGTTATTCATAAATTATATCAAACTTATATACAGGGTTGTCGCTCTCATATTCAAAAACTCTAGCATAATCCATAACGTTAGCTATTCCTTCGAGTTTACATAGTTGTGAAACTACAGCGCATAAACCATTAAATAACCTCTCTTTATCGGTCGGATTTTGAGGTTTTGGATTATAATGACATAAAGGAACAGTAAAACCGCATGCTTCTAAAAACACCTTTTCAATCAGTAGTAATTCAAGTGGAGTGTAACCATTAAATTTTCTACCTAAATTTTGATGAACCCTACCCACATAGCTTAGTTGCAATGAGCCATGATCATTCGTGAGATGTTTCCAACTATCTCGATTGTCTAATATATTTCCAACCGCACATGCTGAGCAACATTCAGGGTTCAATTCATCGTTGTGAAAAGCATTATAAAGCTTTATAAGTGCTTGTTCTAATCGTTTAGGTATTTCCATAATCAAAAAGGATTTACTCCCTTAAATATACAAAATATTGGTTGTACCTTTGCATCAAATTATTGTTAATGACGACTTTTCAAGATTTAGACTTATCAAATCCACTAAGAAATTCAATTGAAGAATTAGGTTTCGTAAATCCAACACCTATTCAAGAACAAGCATTTCCTGTAATTCGTTCAGGAAAAGATGTGGTAGGGATTGCACAAACAGGTACAGGTAAAACTTTTGGGTACTTACTCCCAATATTACGTGATTTAAAGTTTTCAAAACAACAACACCCAAGGGTGATGATATTAGTACCTACACGAGAATTAGTGGTTCAGGTGGTAGAAGAGATAGAAAAGCTAGCTAAATACATCACTTTACGAACTGTAGGTGTATATGGCGGAGTTAATTTAAATCGCCATAAAGAAGCAGTAATGCAAGGAGCTGACATTATTGTTGCCACACCAGGACGTTTGTACGATTTAGCGTTAAGTAACGTATTAAAATTAAAGTCTATTCAAAAATTAGTCATTGATGAAGTAGATGTAATGCTTGATTTAGGTTTTCGTTTTCAGTTGTTAAACATCTTTGATTTATTACCTCAAAGACGTCAAAACATCATGTTTTCAGCAACGATGACGGAGGATGTTGAAGCATTAATTGATGATTTTTTTATTGCTCCACATAAAATAGCAATTGCAGTAAGTGGAACACCGTTAGATAACATTCAGCAAATAAGCTATGATGTTCCTAATTTTTATACAAAAGTCAACTTATTAAACTATTTATTATTTGATAAATCAGAGTTTAGTAAAGTGTTGGTGTTTGCACCTAATAAAAGAAATGCAGACAGACTATTTGATTGTGTAGCCGAAGAATATCCATCACAAGCCTGTGTAATTCATTCAAATAAAACACAAAACTACCGTTTGCGCTCTATAGAACAATTCAACAAAGGAGAAAAACGAATCTTAATAGCTACCGATGTAATTGCACGTGGATTAGATTTAGAAGAAGTAACACATGTAATCAATTTTGATGTGCCACACTTCCCCGAAAACTATATGCACAGAATTGGTCGTACAGGTCGTGCAGAAAGAGAAGGAAAAGCAATTTTATTCGCTACGGAAAAAGAGCAGGAAGCAAAACAACGAATTGAGGAATTGATGGATTACACAATTCCAAAGGAAGAAATTCCAGAACAAGTTGAAATAACCAAGCAATTAACGGAAGAAGAACGTCCGAAAGAAGAAAGAGAAGTAAATAAAAACAGAACTTCTCAAGAATACATTCCAGGTCCCGCTTTTCACGAGAAAAAGGAAAAGAATAAAAAAACAAACCAAGGAGGTTCTTATAGAAGAGAGCTTGCCAAGAAGTACAAAAAGCCAAAAACAAGAGGAGATAAAAATTATAACAAACGCAATAAGAAACGTAAATAATGCAAGAACTTACTAAGCAAGAACTTCACAATTTAGGAATGAATATTGTGGGTAAAAAACTGCAAGAAATGGGGTATGAATTTGTTGCAATAAATAGCGAGTTGAAAAAGCATCCACAGTTTGTGTTGTTTAAAAAAGGAGAGCCTACCATTTTTGTATTAGTAAAAACTACGAACAATATACAGTCACCCCAAGAATATGATGTATTGTGGATGGAAACTTTTAAAAAACACGCAGAAAAACAAAATGCAAAGGTTTGGTATGCTGGCATAGGTATAGCAAATGCAGAAAGTGTAGATTTGCCTGTGTTTAAAGACAAACCCTATTATGTTGCTTTTGATGATTTTATAAAAATCTTATAAAACCTTTTACTAATTTTTGGTGCTAATCTCCTTTTTTAACTGAAGGAAAAAGAGTGGTTTTGTAGGTTGGAAAGGGTATAAACCCTGTTAAATATCAGGTAGTTGTATGTTAATTTTACCTCAGGGAAATTAATAAAATATCTAAAAAAATGAAAAGACAACTACTAACCAAAAAAGGAAAAAAATTAATAAAAACTATTATGGCATTTTTATCAGATTTAGGTAATGGTGCTAGTTATGCAATTAATAATTAAGGTTTAAATAGTTAGAATCTAAAAAACACTCGTTTTATGATGTAAACGAGTGTTTTTTTATACATAAATAGTAACTTTACAGTGTGGAGAATCTGTTAAACGAAATAAAAAACTGTAAGATTTGTGAGAAATATATAGAACCCAACCCTGTAGTTCTTGCTAGTAAAAAATCCAAAATCATTATTGTAGGTCAAGCACCTGGAACCAAAGTACATCAGTCTGGGATTCCTTGGGATGATGCTAGTGGAAAACAGCTTAGGAAATGGTTAGGTGTTACTGATAAGAAGTTTTATGATACCAATAACTTTGGAATAATACCTATGGGTTTCTGTTATCCAGGAAAAGGAAAATCAGGAGATTTACCACCAAGAAAAGAATGCGCTCCAAAGTGGCATCAACCTTTATTAAAAGAAATATCAGAGGTAAAATTGATTATTTTAATAGGAATGTACGCTCAAAACTATTACTTAAAAGGAAAAGCTAAAAGAACACTCACTGAAACAGTGAATACTTTTGAGGAATACTTGCCTAACTATTTTGTATTACCACATCCATCCCCAAGAAATCGATTTTGGTTAACCAAAAACTCATGGTTTGAAAAAGATGTTTTACCCATATTGAAAACCACAGTAAAAAAGCTGATATAGTGATTTTAATACTAAAAGAAAGTTAAATACATGCATTGATAAATTTGTATTTTTGCAATGTATGATAGAAACAAGAGAAGCCATATCAGAAAAAGCGGTTTTAATAGGTATTATAACCCAGCATCAAGATGAAAAACAATCAGAAGAATATTTAGATGAGCTAGAGTTTTTAACACTTACAGCAGGAGGAGTAGCTGTAAAAAGGTTTGTTCAAAAATTAGATAAACCCCATCCAAAAACTTTTATTGGAACAGGTAAACTAGAAGATGTAAAAGCGTATATAGATTCCAATGATATTGGAACAGCTATTTTTGATGATGAGTTATCGCCTGCGCAACTTAGAAATGTTGAACGTTTTTTAGATTGTAAAATTTTAGATAGAACCAACTTAATACTTGATATTTTTGCAAGTAGAGCACAAACAAGCTCAGCAAAAGCTCAAGTAGAATTAGCACAATACCAATATTTATTACCTCGATTAACCAGAATGTGGACACACCTTGATAAACAAAAAGGGGGTATTGGTATGCGTGGTCCTGGAGAAACAGAAATAGAAACTGACCGTCGTATTATTCGAGATAAAATTTCGTTGCTAAAAAAGAAATTAGTAACTATTGACAAGCAAATGTCCATACAACGAAAAAATCGTGGGAAAATGGTACGTGTTGCTTTGGTAGGATATACCAATGTTGGTAAATCTACCTTGATGAATGTTGTTAGTAAAAGTGAGGTTTTTGCAGAGAATAAACTGTTTGCAACATTAGACACTACAGTTAGAAAGGTGGTAATAAAAAATATTCCTTTTTTAATGACAGACACCGTTGGGTTCATTAGAAAATTACCAACACAATTAGTAGAGTCGTTCAAGTCTACTTTAGATGAAGTTCGTGAAGCAGATTTATTATTACATGTCGTAGATATTTCACATCCAAACTTTGAAGATCATATAGCTTCTGTAAATAAAATTTTAGATGAAATAGATAGTAAAGATAAGCCGACAGTTATGGTATTTAATAAAATAGACGCTTATACTCATGAAACTATTGATGAAGATGATTTGATAACAGAAAAAACAAAAGAACATTATACACTAGAGGACTGGAAAAAAACCTGGATGAATGACTTAGAAACGGAAAGTATTTTTATTTCAGCCTTAAATAAAGATAATTTAGAAAATTTTAAAGAGAAAGTATATGAGGAGGTAAAGAAAATACATATTCAACGTTTTCCATATAATGATTTTCTATATCAAGAATATTAGTTTACAGTAAAAAAACGCAAACATAACTTAAAAAGGACTTAAATAATTAAAACTTTAAGTTCTTTTTTGTTATATTTATAATCCCTAATGTTGCTTTTTATGTGTTTTATAAAGCATTGTAAATTATATTTTTAACCATTTTAGCCCCCTGAAAATGAAAAATAATAAAACTTCACAAACAAAATTTAGACGATTCTATTCATATTTATTAACTAACAATAAATTAAAAGCCTTAACGTAATTAATTTTATTAGTATAATGCCATACCTAGTAATTATAATCTTTACTTACAAAGTATGTATAGTTAAAAGAAGTGTTTACTCTTTTTGAGTTATCATGTATTAACCTGAATAGATCATGATGAAAAAAATAATCCCCCTCTTATTATTGTATTTCAGTATGCAAGCTGTTAGTGCGCAAGAGAAATGTACATCTGAAAGTATTCATTCAGTAGATGTAAATATAGTTCACAAGTGTTTAGCAGAAAAGAAAGTAGAAAGCAATAATACAGAAGCTTCAGTTATAGTAACTACTATTCCTAGTAGAAGGCACGTAAGAAAACGTATTTATTTTGAGAAAGTAATTAGTTTTGCAGAAGGTATTGAAGCAAAAAGTTTAAAGAAAATAAATACATTAAATGAGCTAGCTGAATGTAGTTTAGGAAATGTTTATCCTATTATAAAAGAAACAACAAAAAAATCAATTTCTTTTGATGTAGTTGAAGAAATTCCTGCATTCTTGTCATGCAAAGAATCATTAAAAGAAAAAGAAGATTGCTTTAATTATAAAATGCAAGACCATATAATGACCACCTTAGTTTATCCAGAAGAAGCTATAGAAAAAGGGTTAGAAGGAGAAGTTTTAGTGAGTTTTGTTATAAATGAAATGGGTAAGGTGACTGAGGTTAAGACAGAAGGAATTAATGTGCCTGAAATATTAAAAAAAGAAGCAAAAAGAATTGTACTACTATTGCCTGATTTTATTCCAGGAAAACAACAAAGCAAAAATGCTAGAGTGTTATATCGCTTTCCTATGATTTTTAGTTTAAACAGTTCTGATTATTAGAGTGTTAAAATAGTTTATTTTATGTAAAAAAAAGAATACCTTTGCATGCCAAATTTTCATGAGTAACAAGTGTAATTGTTTGATTGGAAAAATGTTAAACCTTTAAGGCATGAGAAAAATTATTTTATTAATTACGTTAGTTTGCTTTTATGTAACCAATGTAATGTCGCAACGAGAAGTATGTGAGACGCCAGAAGAGTCTTTAGTAGATTTAAATAGTATAACAAAATGTACTATTGCTCCAAAAGACAAAAAAAATAAAGGAACAAGACAAATCTCTGTAAAAGTATCTGCCAATAGAAGGTATTTAAAAAAGAGAGAAATTTCGAAAAAGAAAGTAGTTTCAAATGCTACAAATTTGTCAGGAGCAGGAACGGCAGCAATAAAAAGTACAACTTCGCAAACAGAGTTAAGTAAACCTTTAACTTTTAAAAGTAACCTTGAAAACTTAACAAGTAAATTATCAGCAGAAGAAGTACGAAAAGCAGAAAAGTTCTCTACTGTAGACAAAATACCTCTGTTTACTGCATGTAAAAAAGCAAAAAAGAACGAAAGGTTAGATTGCTTTAATATGGAAATGGTAAAACACATTCAAAAACATTTTAGATATCCTAGTCAAGCAGTAAAAGAATCTATACAAGGAGAAGTTTGGGTGCGTTTTATTATTGATAAAAATGGTCAGGTTAAGAATATTAAAACTTTAGGACCTAAAAATGGAGAATTATTAAATAATGAAGCTGTTCGAGTGGTATCTCAATTGCCACAATTTATTCCAGCAAAAAAATCAGGAGGAGAAACATCTGTAAAATATGGTTTCCCAATCATGTTCGCTCTTGATGAATAACATAAGTAACTCAATATAAAAATAATTAAAATAAACAATATGTTTAAAAAACTACTAACCATGTTTTTGGTAATTTGTGGTGTGTCAATATATGCGCAAACTACAATAAACGGAAAGGTTTACGATGAATATTTAGAGCCGTTTTCCAATGCAGTAGTGCTAATAGGAAGTGATAGAACTACTTCGAGTTCTGATGGAACTTTCATATTAGCTACAAAATCAAATTACCCTTTTATAATTCAAGTTTCAGCTTTCGGTTACAAAACAGAATTAATTGAAGTAACTTCTAAAGAGCAAGAAATAAATATAATTTTAAAAGAAAATACAGCATTAGATGAAGTTGTAATCTCTGCATCTCGATCTCCAGAACGAGTTATTGAATCGCCAGTAACTATTGAAAGAATAGGTATAAATGATATAAAAAAGAATACTTCTGTAACCTATTATGATGGAATGGCAAACTTAAAAGGAATAGACCTTAGAGAAAGTGGTTATGGTTTCAAGTCAATTAATACAAGAGGTTTTTCTTCATTTGAAAATACACGTTTTGTACAGTTGGTTGATGGAATGGATACTGCGGTTCCAGCATTAACTTTCTCTATGGGGAATTTAGCAGGTACGTCTGATTTAGATGTAGAAAGCGTTGAAGTCTTACCAGGTGCAGCATCTGCTTTATATGGAGCAAATGCATTTAATGGAATTATGCTTCTTAAAAGCAAGAACCCGTTTAAACATTCAGGAATTAGCACTTATTTTAAAACAGGATTCACATCACAAGATGCGGCAGGAAATAATCCTTTTTATGATTTTGGTATTCGTATGGCCTATAAATTTAATGAGAAGATAGCAGGTAAGGTTAATTTAACCTATTATAAGTCAGAAGAATGGCATGCGAATAATACAGGGAACTCTACAGGAATAGGTGGAGTTGCTATTGGTGGAGATAGAACTTTACCTGGATATGATGGTATAAACGTGTATGGAGACGAAGTAGGAGCTACTTTAAAACAAATTGCAACTGAGGCAAGTAAAACAAACCCTTTAATTACCCCGACAATCATAAACAGTTTACCTGATGAAAAAATAACAAGAACAGGTTATGATGAATCAAGTTTAGTAGATTATGACTCAAATGGTTTAAAGTTTGATGCTTCTTTGCATTACCGTCCTTGGGAGAATGAAAATTTAGAAATTATTTGGAATTCAAGATTTGCAAGAGGAAAAAATATTTATCAAGGAGCTAATAGATATGTTCAAGATGGATTTTCGTTTGAGCAACATAGATTAGAGTTCTTAGGAAAGAACTTTTTCTTAAGAGGATACTATTCAGCAAATGATTCAGGAGACTATTTTGATTCTCGTTTTAAAGCAATTAATATTAACAGGGCTTGGAAGAGTGATAAAGATTGGTTTGGAGATTACCTAAATGCTTATCTAACACAAGGAAGGAGCCATGGAAAAGCTAGAGACTTTGCTAATATAGGACGTTTTGAACCTGGTTCAGTAGAGTTTAATGCAGCGGCTAATGATGTAGCTTCTAAAACAGTTCCTGAAGGAGGAGCGAAATTAACAGACCAAACGTCATATTACCATGCAGATGGTAACTATAATTTCCGTGATATAATTAAGTTTGGTGAAATCCAAATTGGTGGTTCATATAGAAAAATTAATTTAAATTCTCAAGGTTCTGTTTTTACAGACGCAAATTCTAAAATTTCTTTTGATGAATTTGGTGTTTATACTCAGTTACAGAAGAAGTTTTTAGAAGAAAGACTGAAGTTTACAGGTTCGATTCGTTATGATAAATCGACAAACTTTAAAGGTAATTATTCTCCAAGGGTGTCTTTAAATTATGCCTTAGGTGAAAATAAAGATCATGTAATTAGAGCCTCTTATCAAACAGGATTTAGAAACCCAACATTACAAGAGCAGTACTTTGGACTTCCAATTGGTACAGGTCATTTAATAGGAGGAGTTGATGAAAACTTAGATCGTTACATTGTTAATATTGGAGGAGGTAATACCTTAACAGGTAGAGATGCTTTTGAAAATTCATTCTCAAGAGCTGAATTAGACAGAGGAAACCTTGTAAAATCTCAGTTAACCACAATCAAACCCGAGAAGGTAACTTCATATGAATTAGGGTATAGAAGTATTGTTAATTTAAGCTCCAATAAAATTTTAGAATTAGATGTAAATGGGTATTATAACAATTATGAATCTTTTACAGCAATTAAAGATGTTCTTGTTCCTCATTATGGAGGGTTTAATGCAGATGGAACTCCAAATGCTCAAGCTTTATTAGCGCTTCAAAATAATGATGTAACAGCTTTCTCAGTAAACACAAACTCTAAGGCAGATGTTACCTCGTATGGTGTAGGTGTAGGAATGTCAACTAAGGTTTTTAAAGGCTTTGATTTAGGTTTGAGCTATAACTATGCAAAATTTGATTTTGAAGAAACTTCTGATCCAGATTTTGAGCCGGCATTTAACACACCGGAACATAAGGTTAAAGTTCAATTTGGTCATCCAAATTTATTCAAAAACTTTGGGTTTAATATAAATGCCCGTTGGCAAGATGAATACTATTGGCAATCTTCTTTTTTACAGGGATTAGTAGATGCTAGAACAGTAATAGATGCTCAAATAAATTATACAGTACCAGCAATTAAATCAAGATTTAAAATAGGTGGTACAAACCTTACTGGTAAGGAGTATTTTATAGCTCCTGGGGCTGGAGCAATAGGTTCTTTATATTACATTTCTTGGACAATTAATGACTAGAAATAGTTTAAATTATAAAATAAAAAAGAGGCGTGAATTTGTTCACGTCTCTTTTTTATTTTATAGACTAAAGTTATTATTCATTTTCATAATCATTAATAATTCCTAGTCGTTTAGCGCGTTGTTCCCAGCTTTTTCTAGCTAAGCTTTGTAAATTAGCAACGTTATCACTCTCATCCATTATTTCATAACCTAAAAGAGTCTCTATAACATCTTCTTGGGTTACTAAACCGCTAACAGCTCCATATTCATCTACAACTAAAGCTAAATGTTCTCTTTGTTCAATTAGTTTTTCAAATAAATTAGGAATAGATAACTCTCTACTGGCTATTATAATTTCCCTTTTAATTGTTTTTAAAGGTTCATTTCCTTTATTATCAACCAAAGAAAGTAATAATTGGTCCTTTAGAACATATCCAGTTATGTTATCTGGATTTTCAGCATATACAGGTATTCTAGAAAAGCGTAAAGGCCTGTTTTCATTAAAAAAAGCTTCAATACTTTGGTTTTCATCAGCAGTAGTAAGTACTGTACGAGGTGTCATAATATGTTTAGCTTGAACTTCTTTAAAGTTAAGCATGTTTCTAATTACTTTACCTTCACTTTCATGAAAAACACCTTCTTGCTCAGCAATATCTGTCATTGCAGAAAAGTCTTCTCTACTTAAAACACTTTCTCCATGTGCTCCTTTACCAAATAGTTTAGTAAATAATTGAAGTATCCATATAATACCGGTGTATTTACAAAAGAAAATCAGCACATTTAAAGCTTTAGTTGTAAAGCCAGCTAATGACTTCCAGTAAGTAGCACCAATGGTTTTAGGAATAATTTCAGAGGCAACTAAAATCAAAATTGTCATTATAGCAGAAACGATAAAAACACCGTTTCCTTCATCACTAAATATTTTTTTTGCTTGAGCACCAACAAGTATAGCACCTACGGTATGAGCAATTGTGTTTACAGTTAAAATAGCAATAAGAGGTTTGTCTACATCTTTCTTTAATGTTTCAAGATCGTTTGCATAAGCTTTCTCTTCTTTCTTTTTAACATTTACAAAGGTAGGAGTTACACTTAATAGTACAGCTTCTAGTATGGAGCATAAAAAAGAGAAAAATATAGATAAGGTGGCGTAAACAATTAATAAAGTCATTTGTTAAAATTTTTAGGCTAAAATACGTAAAAAAGAAAACCTCAAGAACACGTTCTTGAGGTTTTACCTTGATGTTTTATTTTTTAGAAACCGTAATTTACTCCTAGACCAAACACTTCTCTAGTTTGGAACCCTTTGAAAGCATTGTCGTCATAAATAGCTTGCATAGAAAGGTTTGCAGAAAGATATTTATTAACTTTCATTACCACATTAACAGTGTAATCTATATCAACATTTTGAAAATCTTCTAAGTAGTTACTGTATAAGTTTAGTATATTTTCAACAGACACATTTTTCATAACGTCTAATTTATAGTAAGCATTAACCGCAGCACCTAGTTCATAACGAGTAGTCTCGTTTTGTTCTACTCCAAAAGCAGGTCCTAAGTCTGTTAGGTGTTTGTGTACATAAATTAGTTTAGAAGTTGCAGGAGCGATGTTTACTTTTAAATTGTCGTGTTTTTTCCATAACATACCTGGTCCAAATTGGAAGTAGGCAGGAGAAAAGAAATGAGATGTTTGCTCGCCAGAAACATATGTAGAAGACATTTGAGTCTTAAAGTTAAAAAAAGCAGAATAATACCAATACCCACTAGCTTTTTTACCTAATAAAGAGTTTAACTCTAAACGGTCATCTGTTTTTTGCATTGCTTCTCCTTTTAACTTTGTTAAACCATAAGAAGCAATTAGTTTATTATCCCAAGTCCAGTCACCTTTGGTGTAATTAAAATCATAATTTAACCCAATGGTACCAGAAATATTATTTGTTCCACCAGCTAACCAGTTATTAAAAGCGGACTGATTGAATAGAAAAGAGATGTTACCACTCCTTTTCCATCCTTCTTTAGGCTCTTCTTTTTTTTCTTCTTGAGCATTAGCTGTTAAAGCTCCAAATATAACAGCAATAGCTAATAATTTTTTCATTTTAATAGTTTTAAATTAAAGTGTATAAATGTTTAACATAGAAGTTAGACAATAATATTGTATTAAAAGTCACGTTTTATGAAAAATATAGTTTAAACCAAGTCCAAAAACTTCTTTAAACTGTACTCTGCTAGAGGCATCGTCATCAATAATAGCATGCAAACTGAGATTGGTAGATAGGTTTTTATTAATTTTAACAAAGAAGTTTAACTGATAATCAATATCTATATTTTGAGGTTTGTTTAAATAATCTGAATACACAGCAACTATGCTTTCCATAGTAACATCCTCCATTATTTCGCTTTTAAAATAGGCAGATAAGTTAAAACCTAAACTAAAGCTAGTATTTTTACCTTCATCTACACCATATTTTCCCGAAAATTCGTCAGAAACAAAAGTATAACGAGCAGTTGCGGGAGCTATGTTTATTCTAGCGTCATCATTCCGTTTCCATAACATACCAGGTCCAAAACTCCAATATGCTGGAGAAAAGAAGTCTGAAACCGCTACTTTAGGTTCTTGTTTATAATCATAACCTTTGGTATACTGTGTTTTAAAATTACTAAAAAAAGATAAAAACCATAATTTTGAAGTTTTAAATCCTAAAAGAGAATTGTATTCAAACTGATCTTCTGTTTTTCTTATACCTTGACCATCTATATAACTTAATCCATAGGCTGATATTATTTTATTATCCCAGTTCCATTTTTTCTTTTTGTAGTTAAAGTCATAACCAAGTGTCATATTTCCAGCAACGGTATTGTTACCACCTGCTGCCCAATTTGAAAAAGATGATTGATTAAAAAGAAAAGTGTATTTTCCAGTTACAGTCCATTTTTTTGGTGGGTTTTTCTTAACTAAAGGCTCTGCAAACACTCGCTTGTTAAATATGTAGAAAGCAAAACTAGTGTCTAAAGGGGAGTTTTGTAAACCTAAAGTTGAGATACTATCTTTTTTAGTTTCTTGTGAAACTAAAGAAAAGGAGTAACAAGAAATTAAGATTAAGAACAGCTTTTTCATTTGTGATTAAGTTGAGGAATTATACGAGTCTAATTATTTTTTCTCTTATAAAGTGGCACTGTTGAACAAGCCTCTCCAAACATAATGGTTTTAGCTACAGGTTTAATTTTTTCAATTAGTAAGGTGTATGCTGATGGTGGTATAGGTTTATTTGAGCATCCTTTAATTATTATAGGCTTGTCTTTATAATTAGAGATGTTAAGCTGTTGAATTATCTCTTGATATATTACAGTTTCTAGTAATATTAAGTCCCCAACAACAACCTTTTTAGCAAAAGGAGTAAGTTCAGTAGTTAGTAAAATATAAGCCCACGAAGGAATAATAGCGTCAGTAGAACAAGTTAAAGAAACATAACTATCTAGATATTGAGACCAGTCATGGTTTTTTACAGTCTCTCTAAAATCTTTTTCACGAAGAATTAATTCTTCAAATAACCAATCCTTAATATCAAATATTACACGTTTACCCTCAGGGTAAAAATCTTCAAGGTCTATTGTAGTAAGCTTACTATTAGCAACTCTATTTATAATTTCTTCTGCCATATTTTTTAGTTGAAAAGGTTAAAGTTGTATTAACTGCTCTATAACATTCCTAATTCTAATTTAGCTTCTTCACTCATCATATCTTGAGTCCAAGTAGGATCGAAGGTGATTTCTACCTCACAATTGTTAATCTCTTTTAAAGTTTTTACTTTTTCTTCTACTTCAACAGGTAAAGTTTCTGCAACAGGACAGTTAGGAGAAGTTAATGTCATTAATATTTTGGCATCATTTTCTTCTGATATAAAAACATCATAAATTAAACCTAACTCATATATGTCAACAGGTATTTCTGGGTCATATATGGTTTTTAATACACGTACAATTTTATCTCCTAATTCTTCTAATTTGTCTTCAGTCATAATTCTAAACTTCTTTTAATTCGCTAATTTGCTTTGCTGTGCAATTGCGTACATTTTAATTTGTTTTACCATGGATACTAAACCATTAGCACGTGTAGGGCTTAAATGTTCTTTCAGGCCAATCTCATCAATAAAATCAGTATCGGCGTCTAAAATAGCCTTAGGTGTTTGGTTAGAAAATACCCTCAATAATAAAGCCACAATTCCTTTTGTTAAAATAGCATCACTATCGGCAGTAAACTCAATAGTATCACCTTTTAATTCAGAATGTAACCATACTTTCGATTGGCATCCTTTAATTAGGTTTTCATCCAACTTGTAAGTTTCACTTATTAAAGGTAGCGATTTTCCTAGCTCTATAATGTACTCATAACGCTCCATCCAGTCTTCAAACATAGAAAACTCGTCAATAATTTCTTCTTGTATTTCTTTGATAGTCATTTTTTAAAACTATTTTTGCAAAGTCAAAAAGACCGTTTTTAATTAAAGACGCAAAATTACGACAAAAAAGGCAGTTGACATGAGAGTTTAAGCCTTAATGAGTATAATTAGTAAAAATTTAAGTCTTAGTAATTTATAAAGACTTAATGAAACAAATACATTTCTTCAGTTGAAGAAATATTAAGTAGAGTTATGAGTAAATTATTAGCAGTAGGAACAGTAGCATTTGACGCTATAGAAACACCATTTGGAAAAACTGATAAAATCTTAGGAGGATCAGGAACATTTGTAGGATTAGCAGCTTCACAATTTGGAGTGCAAACAGGAGTTGTTTCTGTAGTTGGAGGAGATTTTCCACAATCATACTTAGATATGATGAACGATAAAGGAATTAATACTGATGGAGTGGAAATCGTAAAAGAAGGAAAAACTTTCTTTTGGAGTGGAAAGTATCATAATGATATGAATTCTCGTGATACTTTAGTAACTGAACTAAATGTATTAGAACATTTTCAACCAGTGGTTCCAGAATCGTTTAAAGATGCACCAATTGTAATGTTAGGTAATTTACACCCATTAACACAAGCATCGGTATTAGATCAAATGAATGAAAGACCTAAGTTAGTAGTGTTAGATACTATGAACTTTTGGATGGATATAGCATTAAACGATTTGCATGAAGTATTAAAGCGTGTAGATGTTATTACAATTAACGACGAGGAAGCACGTCAGTTAAGTGGAGAATATTCTTTGGTAAATGCAGCAAAGAAAATTCATGAAATGGGGCCAAAATACGTGGTAATTAAAAAAGGGGAACATGGAGCTTTATTATTCAATGAAGGAAATATGTTCTTTGCACCAGCATTGCCATTAGCAGAGGTATTCGACCCAACCGGAGCTGGAGATACTTTTGCAGGAGGCTTCTGCGGATATTTAGCTAAAACCGAAGATATTTCATTCGAAAATATGAAGAATGCAATTATATATGGATCTAACTTAGCATCGTTCTGTGTTGAAAAATTCGGAACACAGCGTATGGAGGCATTAACTAGCGAAGAGGTACAAGCGCGTTTAAAAGCGTTTAAAGAATTAACACAATTTGATATAGCATTATCATAAACTATAAATCCGCGCTTTTTGCTGCGGATTTTTTTATACAACACACAAAACTACAACACAACTAAATACTTGAAATTAAATGAGTGACGCTATTAAACACGAATGCGGAATTGCAATGGTTCGTTTAAAGAAGCCATTACAATACTATAAAGACAAATACGGTACCGCGTTTTATGGTGTAAATAAAATGTACCTGTTAATGGAGAAACAGCACAACCGGGGGCAAGACGGTGCTGGATTAGCAAGTATAAAATTTAATGTAGAGCCTGGAACAAGATATATAAGCAGAATCCGTTCCAACCAATCACAACCAATCCAGGATATCTTTGGGAAAATTAATCATAGAATCAATGGAGTTTTTGAAGAGAATCCAGATAAGGTTGATGATGTGAAATGGCAAGAAGAAAATGTGCCTTACATTGGAAACTTATTTTTAGGGCACGTTCGCTACGGTACTTTTGGTAAAAACTCTATAGAGAGTGTACATCCTTTTTTACGCCAAAGCAACTGGAAACATCAAAGCTTAATTGTTGCTGGTAATTTTAATATGACTAATTCTAAACATTTGTTAAATGATTTAATTGAATTAGGTCAACACCCTAAAGAGTCTACTGATACTGTAACAATTTTAGAAAAAATAGGACACTTTCTGCAGTCGGAAGTTTCAGATTTATATTTGAAAGCTAAAGAAGAAGGATTTAATAAAAAGGATGCTTCTCCTTACATAGAAGATAACCTAGATATTCAACGAATTTTAAAACGTTCGGCTAAAAACTGGGATGGTGGATATGCTATGGCAGGTATGCTGGGGCATGGAGATGCGTTTGTGTTGAGAGACCCATCAGCTATTCGTCCAGCTTTTTTTTATGAAGACGATGAAGTAGTTGTGGTTGCTTCTGAACGTCCAGTTATTCAAACAGTTTTTAACGTTGATATAGAGTCAATAAAAGAGGTTGAAAGAGGACATGCGTTAATAATCAAAAAGAATGGAGAGACAACAATGTCGCCAATTTTAGAACAGCGTCCCAAAAAAGCATGTTCATTTGAGCGTATTTATTTTTCAAGAGGAAGTGATGCATCAATTTATGAAGAACGTAAAAACTTAGGGAAATATGTGTTTCCTGAAGTTTTAAAATCTATTGATAGTGATATAGAAAATTCAGTGTTTTCTTACATACCAAATACGGCAGAAACATCATTTTTTGGAATGATGGAAGCTGCTGAAGATGTATTAAATCAGCAAAAGACTGATGCAATTTTAGCGGGTGAAGGAAAGCTTTCAAAAGAAAGAGTAATTGAAATTCTTTCTAAAAGACCACGTTTTGAAAAAATAGCGATTAAAGATGCTAAACTACGTACTTTTATTACAGATGATAGTAGTCGTGATGATTTAGTTGCGCATGTTTATGATGTTACTTACGGAGTTGTAAAACCAACAGATAATTTAGTAATTATTGATGATAGTATCGTAAGAGGTACTACCTTGAAGAAAAGTATTATTAAGATCTTGGACCGATTGAATCCTAAGAAAATAGTAGTAGTTTCTTCTGCGCCTCAAATACGTTATCCAGATTGTTATGGTATTGATATGGCTAAGATTAACGATTTTATTGCTTTTAAAGCTGCGTTGGAATTGTTAAAAGAAACAAATCAGTATCATATTGTTGATGAAGTGTATCAAAAATGTAAGCAACAAGAAAACAGTGAAGATAAAGATGTGATAAACTACGTTAAGGAAATTTATGCACCTTTTACAGATGAAGAAGTTTCTGCAAAGATTGCACAAATGTTAAAAACTACAGAGATAAAAGCTGATGTTGAGGTGATTTTTCAGCCAGTAAGTGGTTTACATAAAGCTTGTCCAGACAATTTAGGAGATTGGTATTTTACTGGAGATTATCCTACTGATGGAGGTCATAGGGTGGTAAATCAGGCATTTATCAATTTTTATGAAGGAAATGATAAGAGGGCTTATTAATAATTAATTAGCCAGTAAATAAAAAAGAGTAATCGTTTGTTCGATTACTCTTTTTTTATGTGGTAAAATATGTTTAATTACATAGGTACTACAATGGCGCCAGAGAATTTTTCTCGGATTTCATTTAAAGCCCTATCAGCATGTAAGCGCGTTTTATAATTCCCTACTTGTATTTTCCAGTTAGGTTCTTCGTATGTTAGTTTGGTGTAAACATCAGGGTATTCAACTTTAAACCTATTGCGTATGCTTCTAGCGCGTCTTTCAAGTCCATAATATAGTTGGATTCTGTAACCGTTTCCATTGCTCTTGTTATAGGTTCTTTTCTTTTCTATCAGTGAAATAATGTGCTTGTTGTCAGTAAGTTTTTCTTGAGCATTAGCTTTGAGTGCAAAAGCAGTAACAAGAAATATAAAAGTAATAATTAAGCTATGTTTTTTCATTTTGATGAATCTTTTTACAAAAGTAATGACTTGTGAGTTAATACATTGTTAACGCTAGTTATTTAGAATTGTTATAAATTATAGATTAGGATTCTCTTAACATTTCACAATTTAGACAGAAGTAGTACTTTTGTGCAACTTTCTGTGTGCTAATTTTAAAATTAGTGTAACAGAAAAAATTGTACCAAAATAGATACAAAACTTATATTTTTATAGTATGAAAAGTGTGAATCATCACAGTAGATTAACTAAAACTCTAGCAAAGAGTTTAGCTTTCTTTTTAGTTTTCTTAGTAAGTTTTTCGGCGTTTTCACAAGATATTGATGAGGCGCGTCAAAAAGAAGGGAAAAAATTGTTTAAATCTCTTTGTGCATCTTGTCATAAGTTAGATAAGAAGCTGGTTGGTCCTGCTTTGGCTGGGATTGAAGAGAGAAGAACCAATGAATGGTTGAAAGCATGGATAAAAGATAATGCTGCTTTAAGAGCTTCAGGAGATAAAGAAGCAATTGCGATTTTTGAAGAGTATAATGGTTCTAATATGACTGCTTTTCCGCAGTTATCGGATCAAAACATTGATGATATCCTTTACTATACCACGGTTGGTGAGTTAAAGAAGACTCCAGCAGCAGGAGCTGATATTGAAGGAGTTGGATCTCAAGGTGATCAGGCACCAAAATGGTTGATATATATATTGGCTGCAGCTATTGTTGTGGCATTCTTAATTATTGGTAGTTTGTTAAAAACTATTAGTGAATTAAAAGGCGCTCCAAAAACTCCAGGTTTAATGGGGCAAACTGCTGAGTTGTGGCAAGGAATTAAACAGAATACTTTCTTAAAAGTGTTAACCGTTATTTTTGGAGCTTTAATTGCTGCTTATTTCTTGTTTGGAACTTTGTTTAAAGTTGGTGTTGATGAGGGGTATCAGCCAATTCAGCCAATAGCTTTTTCACATAAAATTCACGCAGGAGATAATAAGATAGATTGTCAATACTGTCACTCTGCAGCAAAACATAGTAAGCATTCGGGTATACCATCTGTAAATGTTTGTATGAATTGTCATAAGAATATTTCTGAAGTAGCAGACGATACAAAAGTTGTAATGGATGATCATACATTAGTAAAAGCTGATTTAGATAAAGAAATCGCTAAGATTTATGAAGCAGCTGGTTGGGATGCAGAAAAATTAGAATATACTGGAAATACTAAGCCGGTTAAATGGGTGAGAGTTCATAACTTGCCAGATTTCGCATATTTTAACCATTCACAACACGTAACTGTAGGAGGAATTGCATGTCAAAAATGTCATGGTCCAGTAGAGGAAATGGAAGAAGTATATCAATATTCGCCATTAACAATGGGTTGGTGTATTGACTGTCATAAGGAAACTAAGGTTGACTTAAAAGGTAATGAGTACTATGCTAAAATTCATGAAGAACTAGCTAAGAAGTACGGTGTTGAGCAAGTAACTATTGCTCAATTAGGAGGAAAAGAGTGTGGTAAATGCCACTATTAATCAATTTAGAAAGTAGAAAAACACATATATAAATGGCTTCAAACAAAAAATACTGGCAAAGTGTTGAAGAACTAAAGGGTAGTTCTATTGTTGAAACGCTACGTAATAATGAGTTTGTACAAGATATTCCTACAGATGAATTTTTAGGCGACAAAGATACCTTAGAAACATCATCAACTTCACGTAGAGACTTCTTGAAATATGTTGGATTTACCACTGCAGCAGCTTCTTTAGCAGCTTGTGAAGGTCCAGTAAGAAAATCAATTCCTTATGTAGTGCAACCTAATGATATCGTAGTAGGCGTTGCTGATTGGTACGCAACTACAATTGCAGACGGTTTTGATTTCGCAAACGTATTAGTAAAAACACGCGAAGGACGTCCAATTCAAATCATGCCAAATAAAGAGGCAGGAGGTGTAACTAGCGCACGTACTCAAGCGTCAGTTTTATCATTATACGATGAAAAATTACGTTTAAAAGAACCAAGAAAAGGAAAAACTCAAATATCTTGGGCAGATGCAGATAAAGAAATTATCGCAAAATTAAACGAATTAAAGAATGCTAATGAACCAGTAGTATTATTAACAGGAACTTTAGCGAGTCCTTCTACTGAAAAAGTAATAGCAGATTTTATTACAGCTTACCCAAATGTTAAGCATGTGGTATATGACGCAATTTCTGAAAGTGCAACTGCTGATGCTTTTGAAGCCATGTATGGTAAAAGAGCATTGCCAGATTACGATTTTAGTAAGGCGGAAGTTATCGCGTCCATAGGGGCAGATTTTATTGGTGATTGGCAAGGGGGATACGAAAAGTCTTATGCAGAAGGACGTAGAGTAGAAACTGGTAAAATGTCATACCATGTTCAAATAGAAGCTAACATGTCTTTAGCGGGAGCAAATGCCGATAAAAGAATTGTAGCCAAACCATCTGAGCAAGTTTTCGCTTTAATAAACTTATACAACCAAATAACAGGAAATAGCCTTCCTTCAAAAGCAACAACTTTTGATGTAGAGGTAAAGCAATTAGCTAAAGACCTTAAAAAAGCAGGTTCAAAAGGGGTTGTTGTTACAGGTTTAAATGATAAAAACGCACAATTAATTGCATTAGCAATCAATAAAGCGTTAAATAGTGAGGTAATAGATACTGAGGCGGTGAATTTAAAGCGTCAAGGTAACGATACCCAAGTAGCTCAATTGATAGCAGACGTTAAAGGAGGTAAAGTAAAAGGTTTAATTACTTATAATGTAAATCCTTTATACACTTTAGCAAATGCAGTTGATTTAGCAGAAGGAATTAAAAATTTAAAATTATCTATAGCTCTATCTACTCAAGATGATGCTACAGCTAATGCTACACAATATACATTGCCAGCACCTCATAACTTAGAAAGTTGGGGAGATGTTATGGCGAAGCAAGGTGTTTATAGTTTAATGCAACCAACTATACAGCCACTATTTAACACACGTCAAATACAAGACGTTTTGTTAAAATGGTCTGGAAGTACAGTGAACTATTACGATACTTTAAAAGAATTTTGGAGTACAAATGTATTAGGAGGGGCTTCATGGAATCAAGCATTACATGATGGGTTCTTTAAAGTTGAAAAAGTTACTGTAGAAGAAGAAATAGCTTTTGAATCTACAGCAGATGTAAATGCAGCAGCAGCGCAATTAGTGAAAAATGCTAATAATGCTTCAGGATTCGAATTAAACTTATATTCATCAACAGCGTTAGGAGACGGTAAACAAGCAAATAACCCTTGGTTACAAGAATTACCTGACCCTATTACAAGAGCTTCTTGGGATAACTACCTAACCATTTCTATCTCAGATGCAAAAGAATTAGGTTTTGAAAACCCAGTAAAAGATAATGGTGCTATTGATGGTAATTATGCTAACGTAACAGTAAATGGCATAACAATAAATAAAGTACCAGTACTTATACAACCAGGTCAAGCAAAAGGATCAGTAGGTTTAGCATTAGGATACGGTAGAACTCAAGGATTAAAATCAGAAATGCAAGTAGGTGTCAATGCCTATCCATTCTACCAAAATGGAAACAATGTTCAGTATAATGTTTCTATTGAAAGAACTTCAGGATGGCACAAGTTTGCTTGTATGCAAGTACAAAGTACTTTAGCAGGTCGTCACGATATATTAAAAGAAGCTTCATTAAAAGAAGTAAACGATAAAAAATTAGATCCTAAGCATACTTGGAATAAGCCATTCATGGTCTCTTATGATCATCAAGAAGTTGAAGGAAGTAAAATTGACTTATGGGAAGAGCATGACAGAAGTTTAGGACACCACTTTAACTTATCTATCGACTTAACATCTTGTACAGGTTGTGGAGCATGTGTTATTGCATGTCACGCAGAAAACAACGTACCAGTTGTTGGTAAAGATGAAATGAGAGTTGGTAGAGATATGGCTTGGTTACGTATTGATCGTTATTATTCTTCTACTGTGGAAGATAAGCAACATAAGGCTAAAATGACATTGGAGGAGTTCAAAGCTCAAAATCCAAACATAGCTAACCAAGAAATTGAAAGACGTTATACTGAAAAAGTATTAGAGCTAAGCAAAGGAGATTTATTTGATGCTTTAGAAAACCCAGCAGAAAATCCACAGGTTGCTTTCCAACCAATGATGTGTCAGCACTGTAACCACGCACCATGTGAAACAGTATGTCCGGTAGCAGCAACATCTCACGGTCGTCAAGGTCAAAACCAAATGGCATATAACCGTTGTGTAGGTACTCGTTACTGTGCAAATAACTGTCCATATAGAGTTCGTCGTTTCAACTGGTTTAATTATGCTGAAAACAACGAGTTTGATTTTAACATGAATAACGAGTACGGTAAAATGGTGTTAAACCCAGACGTAGTAGTTCGTTCTCGTGGTGTAATGGAAAAGTGTTCTATGTGTATTCAAATGACACAAGCTACTATCTTAAAGGCTAAGAAAGAAGGTAGAGCTGTTAAAAAAGACGAGTTTGAAACAGCATGTTCAGCAGCATGTTCTACTGGTTCTATGGTGTTTGGAGATATAAACAACACTGAAGATACAGTTACAGCATTAAAAGAAGATAAAAGAGCTTTTCACGTTTTAGATTATATTGGTACAAAACCAAACGTAGTGTATCAAGTGAAAGTAAGAAATACAAACGAAGCTTAATAGTAAAATTAATAAGTATATAGATTTATGTCGTCTCATTACGAATCATCTTATAGAGAACCTTTAATACTTGGTGACAAGAGTTACCATGATATTACTGAAGATATTGCTAGACCTATTGAAGGGAAAGCAAATAAAAATTGGTATATAGCATTCTATATCTCTTTAGCAGCAATGTTATGGGGATTTGGATGTATCTTTTACACCGTAGGAACAGGTATTGGTGTATGGGGATTAAGTAAAAACATCGGTTGGGCATGGGATATTACCAACTTCGTATGGTGGGTAGGTATTGGTCACGCAGGAACACTTATTTCTGCAGTACTTTTATTATTCCGTCAAAAATGGAGAATGGCAATTAACCGTTCTGCAGAAGCGATGACAATCTTTGCGGTATTCCAAGCAGGATTGTTCCCGATCATTCACATGGGACGTCCATGGAACGGATACTGGGTATTACCAATTCCTAACCAATTTGGATCATTATGGGTTAACTTTAACTCGCCATTATTATGGGATGTATTCGCAATTTCTACGTATTTATCGGTATCATTAGTTTTCTGGTGGACTGGTTTATTACCTGATTTTGCAACGATTCGTGATAGAGCTGTAAAACCTTTCCAAAAGAAAATTTATGCATTATTATCTTTCGGGTGGTCAGGTAGAGCAAAAGACTGGCAACGTTTTGAAGAAGTGTCGTTAGTATTAGCAGGTTTAGCAACTCCATTAGTACTTTCTGTACACACAATCGTATCGATGGACTTCGCAACTTCTATTAACCCAGGATGGCACTCAACAATTTTCCCTCCTTATTTCGTAGCAGGGGCGATCTTCTCTGGATTTGCAATGGTACAAACCTTATTAGGTATTATGCGTAAGGTTACAAATATGGAAGCATATATTACACGTTTACACGTAGAGTATATGAACATCGTAATCATTTTAACAGGAGGTATCGTAGCAGTAGCTTATGCAACAGAGTTCTTTATTGCATGGTATACAGGTTCTCCTTACGAAAACTACACATACTTATCATTTGGAGCAGAAGCAGGAGCTTACGGATGGGCATTTTGGTCGTTATTAATTTGTAACATTTTCACACCACAGTTATTATGGATCAAAAAAATTAGAAGAAGTTTTATTTGGTCTTTTATTATCTCGATAGTAATTAACATCGGTATGTGGTTTGAGCGTTTTGATATTATTGCAATTGTATTAAGTAAAGGACAGTTACCATCTACATGGTGGCGTTTTGAACCAACGTTCGTAGACGTAGGTATCTTTATAGGAACTATCGGATTCTTCTTTGTATTATTCTTATTATATGCAAGAACTTTCCCAGTAATCCCTACAGCAGAGATTAAGACTATTTTGAAATCATCAGGTGAGAATTTTAAAAAATCAAGAGAAGAGAACAATGAGCACTAATAAAGTAATTCACGCATTATATAATGATGATGATATCTTAATGGATGCCGTTAAGAAAGTAAAAGCAGAAAATCATCATATTGAAGAAGTATTTTGTCCTTTTCCAGTTCATGGATTAGACAAAGCAATGGGATTAGCACCAACACGTTTAGCAATTACCGCTTTTTTATATGGTATTACAGGCTTATCAGTAGCAGTTTGGTTAACATGGTATACTATGATTGCTGATTGGCCTCAAGATATTGGGGGAAAACCAAACTTTTCATGGGCTACCAATATGCCAGCTTTTGTTCCAATATTATTTGAATTAACAGTGTTTTTTGCAGCACACTTAATGGTAATTACTTTTTATATGAGAAGTAAGATATGGCCATTTAAAGAAGCTGAAAACCCTGATCCAAGAACTACAGATGATCACTTTTTAATGGAGATTCCTGTTAATGGGAGTGAAGAAGAGTTGGTGTCATTATTAGAGAAAACTGGAGCTGTAGAAATTAACGTAGTAGAAACGCACTAATAAAGAGATATGAAGAATTTAAAAATAATTATCGCTTTAGCTGTAGCAGCAACAAGCTTAAGTTCTTGTAACGATAAACGAAAACCACAAGTACAGTTCATGCCAGATATGTATGTATCTGTACCCTACGATGCAAATGGAGCCGAAGGTATTAATAATGAAGAGGTAAATAAATTACCAGTAGCAGGTACTGTAAGCAGAAACGGAGTTGTAGCTTATGATATTCCAGACACTAATGAAGGATATGAAAAAGCAAAAGCTGAATTAAAAAACCCATTACCAACTACTGAGGCTAACTTAGAAAAAGGTAAAGAGTTATATGACATATACTGTGCTTCTTGTCACGGAACAAAAGGGGATGGTAACGGAGTGTTATCGCAAAGAGATAAATTCAATGGTATCCCAAATTACGCAGACAGAGAGTTAACCCCAGGGAATATTTATCATGTAATTATGTATGGTAAGAACTTAATGGGATCTCATGCATCACAGTTAAGATACAATGAGCGTTGGCAAGTTGTACAATACGTAGAAAAATTAAGAAGCGAATTAAAATAAGTCTATAATAGATAGTTAAGATATGTACCAGTTTTCAGGAAAATTAAAAATGCTAGCTATTGTTTTAATGGCTGTAGGACTTTTAGGAACAGGTTATAGTTTCTTTTCAGCGCCTAAAACATTAGAAGAAGCAAAAGAAATTTTAGCAAAACAAGATGCACATCATGGAGGTCATGAAGCGAAAGCAGATCATGCTGATGTAGAGCATAAAGAAGAAGCTAAAGTTGAAAATCACGAAGAAGATACAACAACTGAAGAGCATGTTGCAGACAGTACTGCTACACACACTGAAGAAGTAGCACACAACGGTGAACAAAATCATTCGGAAGAAGCTACTGAAAATACACAAGCAAAAGATAGTTCGGCAGTACATGTAGCTGAAGATGATCATAAAGAAACAGCAACTGATGAAGCGAATGAAACAACTGAAGCACATACTGAAGTAGCTGCTCATGGTGAAGATCACGGAGATGCTCATGCAGAACACGCTTTACACCAAATGCAAAATAGACCTTGGTCTGCTTTGTATGTTGCTTTATTATTCTCTTTAGGTATTACATTGTTAGTGCTTGCTTTTTATGGTTCACAAATTGTTGCACAAGCAGGATGGTCTGTAGTATTGCACAGAGTAATGGAAGCTATTTCATCAAATTTACATTATGTGAGTTTAATAATGTTAGTATTCTTAATACTTACAGCAATGCATATGAATCACCTGTTTACTTGGATGGGAGAAGGAGTAACTGACCCAACAAGCCCAAATTATGATGCTATAGTAGATGGAAAAAAATGGTGGTTAAATACTCCAGGTTGGTTAATAAGAAGTATTGTTTACTTAGCAGGTTGGAATGTTTATCGTTTTCTAATAAGAAAGTGGTCGTTAGCTCAAGATAACGGAGATTTAAAGCAGCATAAGAAAAATTATAATGCAACAGTTATATTTCTTATATTCTTCATGATTACTGAAAGTATGGCTTCTTGGGACTGGATTATGGCAATAGATCCGCACTGGTTCTCAACATTGTTTGGATGGTACGTATTAGCTACTTTCTTAGTGTCTGCTTTAACAGTCATAGCAATGGTAACTATTTACTTACGTTCAAAAGGAGTATTACCATTGGTAAATGATAGTCATATTCACGACTTAGCTAAATTTATGTTTGGTTTCTCAGTATTCTGGACATATTTATGGTTCGCACAGTTTATGTTAATTTGGTATGCAGATATGCCAGAAGAAACAACTTATTTCTTATTACGTTTTAACGAATATAAAGTACCATTTTTAGCAATGGTTGTAATGAACTTTATTTTCCCAGTATTATTATTAATCAACAGTGATTTTAAGAGTAGACCTTGGTTTGTAATTTTAGGAGGAGTTGTAATCTTAGCAGGTCATTATATTGACTTATTTGTAATGGTTATGCCAGGAACAGTAGGTGGTCAATGGGCATTTGGAATTGGAGAGATAAGTGGGGTACTATTCTTCACAGGATTGTTTATTTTTGCTACGTTTAATGCGTTTGCAAAAGCTAACCCAGTGCCAAAAGGTAATCCTTATTTACACGAAAGTGAAACCTATCATTACTACAACATCGAACACACAGGAGAAGATAGTAATCATCATTAATAAAAAGAATTAATAAACAAATAGTTTAGATAATATGCTCGCTTTATTTTATATTTTCATAGCAGTTGCAATCGGAGTAAGTTTTTGGCAAATTACTCGTATAATGAATTTCCGTTCTGTAATTGCTACAGATGAAGACAACGAAAAACAAGCTAAATATTCATTAGCTTTCCTAGCATTCCTTTATGCAATGATGATTTACTGCTTAATTGCCATGAATGTAATTATGTTACCAGAAGCTGCTTCTTTTGAAGGAGAGCATGATGACAACCTTTTTAATATCACTTTTTGGTTAATTGGAATAGTTCAGTTTGGAATGCAGTTTTTAATTTTCTTCTTTACTTACAAGTACAGAGGAAATAAAAACAATAAGGCATTATTTTATGCAGATAGTCATAAGTTAGAATTAATTTGGACAACTATTCCTGCAGTAACAATTGTGTTATTAATTGGATATGGTTTATGGGCTTGGAATAACATTATGTATGTTGGAGACGATGAAAACCCTATTGTAATTGAAGTATACTCTCAACAATTCCGCTGGGATGCACGTTATGCAGGTGAAGATAACCAATTAGGTTTAGGTAATGTAAACTTTATCAAAGGAATTAACACTATGGGGGTCGATATGTCAGACCCAAGTGCACAAGATGATAAGCAAGTAACAGAATTATACTTACCTAAAGGGAAGAAAGTATTATTCAAGTTCCGTTCGCAAGATGTATTGCACTCTGCTTATATGCCACACTTTAGAGCACAAATGAACTGTGTTCCAGGTATGGTTACTCAATTCGCATTTACGCCAAAGTATACCACAGCAGAAATGCGTCAAAATTCTGAGGTAATTGCAAAAACAGAAGGAATTAACAAAATTAGAAGAGCTAAAGGAGAAGACCCATATGAGTTTGATTACTTATTATTGTGTAACAAAATTTGTGGAGCATCTCACTACAATATGCAAATGAAAATTACTGTTGTTGAAGAAGAAGAGTACAACAAGTGGTTATCAGAACAAAAAACATTAGCTCAAGTTATTAAATAAGATATTTTTTTAAAGTATATATAGATTATGTCAGATCATCATCACAAAGAAACATTTGTAACTAAATACATCTTTAGTCAAGATCATAAAATGATCTCGAAACAATTCCTTGTTACAGGTATATTTATGGGTATCATAGGAGGTTTCATGTCTATGTTATTTCGTTTACAAATTGCATGGCCAGATACATCGTTTTCAATTGTTGAAGCATTCTTAGGAAACCATCAAACAGATGGAATTATGAACCCAGATATGTACTTAGCGTTAGTTACAATTCACGGTACAATAATGGTGTTCTTTGTATTAACGGCAGGTTTAAGTGGTACATTCTCCAACCTATTAATTCCGTTACAAATTGGAGCTCGTGATATGGCTTCTGGATTCTTAAATATGGTATCTTACTGGTTATTCTTCTTATCATCAGTAATAATGATTATCTCATTATTTGTAGAAGCAGGACCAGCATCGGCAGGATGGACAATTTATCCTCCGTTATCCGCTTTACCACAAGCAATTCCAGGTTCAGGTACAGGAATGACGTTATGGTTAGTGTCTATGGCAATTTTCATTGCATCATCGCTAATCGGGTCATTAAACTATATCGTAACAGTTTTAAACTTACGTACAAAAGGATTGAAAATGACAAGATTGCCATTAACAATGTGGGCATTCTTTATTACAGCGATTATTGGTGTAATTTCATTCCCGGTATTATTATCAGCAGCCTTATTATTAATCTTTGATAGAAGCTTTGGTACTTCATTCTACTTATCAGACATCTTTATTTCTGGAGAAGTATTACATTACCAAGGAGGGTCACCAGTATTATTCGAACACTTATTCTGGTTCTTAGGTCACCCAGAGGTATATATTATCTTATTACCAGCATTAGGTATTAGTTCAGAAGTAATTTCAACAAACGCACGTAAACCAATTTTTGGTTACCGTGCAATGGTTGGTTCTATTATGGCAATTGCATTCTTATCTACGATTGTATGGGGTCACCACATGTTCGTTTCTGGAATGAATCCATTCTTAGGTTCTGTATTTACATTTACAACAGTATTAATTGCAATTCCATCAGCAGTAAAAGCATTTAACTATGTTACTACACTATGGAAAGGTAACCTACAGTTAAATCCTGCAATGATGTTCTCAATCGGATTAGTTTCTACGTTTGTAACAGGAGGTTTAACAGGACTAGTATTAGGAGATTCAGCTTTAGATATTAACGTTCACGATACATATTTTGTAGTGGCACACTTCCACTTGGTAATGGGTGTATCTGCTTTATTAGGGATGTTTGCTGGTGTTTATCACTGGTTCCCTAAGATGTATGGTAGAATGATGAACAAAACATTAGGATATTGGCACTTTTGGTTAACAATAATCAGTGCTTACGGAGTATTTTTCCCAATGCACTTTATAGGGTTAGCTGGTTTACCACGTCGTTATTATACAAACACAAACTTTCCAATGTTTGATGATTTGGCAGATATAAACGTGTTTATGACTATCATGGCTATTCTTGGAGGTTTAGCACAGTTAATCTTCATAGCAAACTTCTTTATTTCTATGTATAGAGGTCAAAAAGCAACACAAAACCCTTGGAATGCAAATACACTTGAGTGGACTACTCCAGTTGAACATATTCATGGAAACTGGCCAGGAGCAATTCCTGAAGTTCACAGATGGGCTTACGATTACAGTAAAACAGATGAAAATGGTGAGTATGTACACGGAAAAGACTTTGTACCACAAAACGTACCATTATTAGATGGCGAAGAGCCTTCTTAAAAAAGATAAATTATAAAGCCTCCCAAAACTGGGAGGCTTTTGTTTTCTATAAGTATTAGTAGATCTTGTAATAATTTTTTAGCATAAAATATTAGTTAAGTAACTTATATTACAATGTGAACATTTTATTTCAAGTATATTTGCAACAATATGAATGAAAACTTAAACCCTGAAAACACAAATTATTCAAATGAAGAATTAGATGTAGAAAAAAAACTGCGTCCGCTTTCATTTGATGATTTTACTGGCCAAGATCAGGCAATAGATAATTTAAAGGTTTTTGTAGAGGCAGCGAATCAACGAGATGAAGCGTTAGATCATGCCTTATTTCACGGCCCTCCAGGATTAGGAAAAACAACGTTGGCTCATATTTTAGCTAATGAATTAGGAGTTGGAATAAAAGTAACTTCAGGGCCTGTACTAGATAAACCTGGAGATTTGGCGGGTTTACTAACCAATTTAGATGAACGAGATGTTTTATTTATAGATGAAATACATCGATTAAGTCCAATAGTTGAAGAATACCTGTATTCAGCAATGGAAGATTATAAAATCGATATCATGATTGAATCTGGTCCAAATGCACGTACAGTTCAAATTAACTTAGAGCCATTTACTTTAGTAGGAGCAACTACTCGTTCAGGATTGCTCACAGCGCCTATGCGAGCTCGTTTTGGTATCAGTAGCCGATTACATTATTACTCAACAGAATTATTAACAACCATCATACAACGAAGTGCATTTATTTTAAAAGTGCCTATTTCTATGGAAGCCGCAATTGAAATTGCAGGAAGAAGTAGAGGGACTCCTCGTATTGCTAATGCATTACTACGTAGAGTGCGTGATTTTGCTCAAATTAAAGGAAATGGTACAATTACCATAGAAATAGCCAAATATGCCTTAAAAGCTTTAAATGTAGATGCACATGGTTTAGATGAAATGGATAATAAAATTTTATCTACTATTATTGATAAGTTTAAGGGTGGCCCAGTAGGAATTACTACGTTAGCTACTGCTGTAGCAGAAAATTCAGAAACAATAGAAGAAGTTTATGAACCTTTTTTAATTCAGCAAGGGTTTATTATGCGTACGCCAAGAGGAAGAGAAGTAACTGATTTGGCGTATAAACATTTAGGAAGAATTAAAGGAACTAGTCAAGGAGAGCTCTTTTAAATAAATGAAACTATTAAAAAAACTCATACCTATATTAGAATGGATGCCTAACTATAAAAAGTCACAGTTAAAAGGTGATGTAGTTGCAGGTATAACCGTTGCTATTGTGCTAATTCCTCAAGGTATAGCGTATGCACTTATTGCAGGTTTACCACCAATTTATGGGTTGTATGCTGCGTTAGTGCCTCAATTACTATATGCTATTTTTGGTACGTCACGTCAAGTAGCAATTGGTCCTGTAGCAATGGACTCATTAATTGTAGCAACAGGAGTATCTACCTTAGCATTAACAGGTTCTGAAAGTTATATAGCTATAGCAATATTACTCGCGCTAGTAGTAGGGACTATTCAGTTTTTAATGGGAATTTTCCGTTTAGGATTTATTGTTAACTTTTTATCAAGACCTGTAATAACTGGGTTTACCTCTGCAGTAGCTTTAATTATTGGATTGAATCAATTTAGGAATTTATTCGGAGTAGATTTTGTACAAAGTGATCAAATCCATGTATTATTAGAAGATATTCTCTTCAGACTTAAATATTTTAAAACAAATACAACTATAATAGGTTTAATAGCATGTGCTATTATTATAATTTTTAGAAGAATTAATAGAAAAATACCCAATGCGTTAATCGTTGTTATATTGGGTATAGTAAGTATCCGTTTTTTTGGAACAGAATTTTCAGATGTAGCCATTGTAAAAGATATTCCATCAGGTTTACCTAAATTTTCAATGCCAGTAATTGATGTAGCTTTAATACGTGAATTAATGCCGATAGCGGCAACTTTGGTTATGGTAGGATATTTAGAAACTATTTCTATCGGAAAAACCTTGGAAGCTAAGCAAGATGAGTATAGAGTAAGACCCAATCAAGAATTAGTAGCTTTGGGTTTAAGTAATATGGTTGGGTCATTATTTCAATCATATCCGTCAGCATCAAGTTTTTCTCGTTCGGCAATTAATGCAGAATCGGGAGGAACTACAGGAGTTTCCGCAATAGTTTCCGCAATTTTGGTAGTGTTTACCTTACTTTTTTTAACCCCAGTTTTTTATCACTTGCCAAAAACTATTTTATCAGCAATTATTATAGTTGCAGTTTTTAACTTAATAAATTTAAAAGAAGCAAGAAGGCTATGGAAAGCAAATAATTTAGATTTCTGGTTACTCTTAGCTACTTTCTTAGCTACTATTTTCTTCGGAATTGAATATGGAATTTTAATCGGGGTAGTTTTATCATTAATTGTTTTAATTTTTAGAACTTCAAGACCGTACGTAGCGGAGTTAGGAAAAGTACCAAATTCTGACTTCTATCGTAATAAAAGCAGGTTTAAGGAAGTTATTCTAGACGATGAAATTTTAGTATTTCGCTTTGATGCACAACTTTTTTATGCTAATTCAAATTATTTTAGAGATAAGCTAGATGAAATGGCATCAGAAAAAGGAAAAGCATTAAAGTTGATTGTTTTAGATGCTGAAAGCATAAACAGAGTTGATAGTACAGGAATTGATATGTTAAAAGAACGTATTATTTATTTTAACAAGCATAACATTCAATTTTACTTTGCAGGAGTAAAAGGACCTGTAAGAGATGCCTTTTTTAGAGGAGGCTTATTAGACGTTGTGAGTTTAGACCACTTTTTTATGCGTGCCAATGGTGCCGTAAATTTTTATAAAACAGGAGATAATCAAAATCAGAAAAAATACGCACAGTATATACATCAAGCGTATAAATAATATATAATATCATGAAAATAGAGCAAATTTATACAGGTTGTTTAGCACAAGGAGCCTATTATATTGAAAGTAATGGAGAAGTAGCAATTATAGATCCATTACGTGAAGTTGATCCTTATATAAACAGAGCTGAAAAAGATGGCGCTAAAATCAAATATATTTTCGAAACTCACTTCCATGCAGATTTTGTAAGTGGTCATGTTACACTAGCTGAAAAAACAGGAGCAACAATTGTATACGGACCAACAGCAAAAACAAATTATGAAGCTCATATAGCAACAGATGGAGAAGTATTTAGATTAGGAGAAATTACAATTACTGTATTACATACTCCAGGACATACAATGGAAAGTACTTCTTATTTGTTAAAAGATAAAGACGGAAAAAATCATGCAGTTTTCAGTGGAGATACTTTGTTTTTAGGTGATGTTGGACGTCCAGATTTAGCACAAAAAGCAGCAAACTTAACGCAAGATGAATTAGCAGGATTATTGTACGATAGTTTACGTACAAAAATTATGACATTGGAAGATGAAGTAATTGTATATCCGGCACACGGAGCAGGATCGGCTTGTGGTAAAAACTTAAGCAAAGAAACAGTAGGCACAATTGGCGATCAAAAGAAAACCAATTACGCATTGCGTGCAGACATGACCAAAGAGGAGTTTGTAAAAGAAGTAACAGACGGGTTACTACCTCCACCTGAATATTTTCCTTTAAATGTAAAAATGAATAAGGAAGGATACCAATCTATCGATGAAGTTATCAAAAATGGAGCAAGAGCTTTATCAGTAATAGATTTTGAAAAAATAGCAAACGAAACAGATGCGTTGATTTTAGATGTACGTCATCAATCAGAATTTATTAAAGGATTTATTCCTCAATCAATTTTTATTGGTTTAGGAGGAACATTTGCTCCATGGGTGGGAGCATTGATTAAAGATGTTACTCAACCAATTTTATTAGTTACCCCTAAAGGAGAAGAAGAAACTACGATTACACGTTTATCTCGTGTTGGTTTTGATAATGTGTTAGGGTATTTAGATGGAAGCTTTGCAGCTTGGAAAGAAGCAGGAAAAGAAGTAGATACGTTACGTTCTGTTTCTGCAAATGTTTTAGCAGAAGCAATTACGGAAAAAGCACCTGTTTTTGATGTTAGAAAACCAGGAGAATATGCAAATGAACATATTGTAGATGTACCAAGTACACCGTTAGATTTCTTAAACGAGCATGTTGAAGAGTTTCCAACAAAAGAAGACTTTTATGTACATTGTGCTGGAGGATACCGTTCAGTAATTGCAGCGTCTATTTTAAAAGCCAGAGGATTTCATAACATCATTGATGTTGCTGGAGGATATAAGGCTATTAAAGAAACTGATATTCCAAGGACAGCAACGGTATGTCCATCAACTTTAAAATAAGCAAGATGAACAAAGGTATTTTTTTAATAGGTTTATTTTTAACAGTGATATTGTCGTGTAAACAACAAAAGACAGAGGTAAATAACATTACTATAGATAACTTACAAGTAGTTTTACAGAATGAAAATAATGCACAGTTATTAGACGTTAGAACCCCAGAAGAGTGGTCAAGAGGAGTTATTGAAAATCCAATTAAAATAGATGTTACAGGTAATGATTTTGAAGGAAAAGCTCTGGAGAAATTAGAAAAAACAAAACCGGTATACCTTTATTGCCGTTCAGGCGGAAGAAGTTTAAAAGCAAGTGAGTTACTTGCTCAAAAAGGTTTTAAAGTATACAATGTTTTAGGAGGTTATCTAGAATGGACAGAGAAAAATAAAGAATAAAGAATAAAGAATAAAGAAAATCCCGAGTAGTATACTCGGGATTTTCTTTATTCATCTTAGCTTACTCTTCAAACATTGTTTTAGTTAATAATTCAGTTTCAGTGCTATTATTAATTATAATGATTTTTTCAAATTTACCATCAAAATTACTGTCAATAAACTTTAATTCTTTTTTTGAATCGTAAATTAAAACGAATTCTTCTGGAACTCCATCTTCATCATTATCGAGAGAATAACCAACCTTATTTCCAGCCGAATTATAACAGTCAGTTTTTTCATAAACGCCATTTTCATCCCTGTCAAAACAAGTTTGATATACTTTTCCATAAGTAGTATAAACTCTAGCAATCTCATAATTGGAGTCAAAGTTTACATCAAAAAATTGATTAGCTATTTTATTATTTTCTTTCCAATAACTAGTCAAGATTTCATGATTGTTTATCCATTTGAAAGTGAAGTTTTTAGCATCCATTAATAGAGAAATTTCTTTATTTAATTTAAAAGAATAAATCCCAAGTCCGATGCTTGTTATAGAAAGTAATATTATTAAGGTTTCTTTCAATTTCATAGTTAAATAATCTTTTGGCGAATTTAGTCTTTTAAGTCAAGCTTTAAAAAATAAAAAAACCGAGACAATTGTCTCAGTTTTTTGTTTTTCTAGCATTTTCCCAATTAAAACTTTAACGTTGCACCTACTAAAAAGTTTCTAGTAGCTTGCGGAAAGTATCCTTGGACCTCAAAAGAAGTTCCAGGAGTATCCCAAGTATTTAAATAGGTATATCCTCTATCAACATATTCTTTATCAAAAAGGTTGTTTACCAATCCTGTAAAAACAATAGATTTAAAAACTTTGTTCATTTTTAATTCATAACTAACATTAAAATCACTAACGTAATAGCTATCAAGTTTAGAGGCTTCTGTGTTTGTGTTACTTAAATATTGTTCACCAACAAATTTAGATAATAAAGAAAGCTGTAACCCTTGTGTAGGCTTATAAACCAAAGCATTTCCAGCAATAATATTTGGAGAAAAAGCAATATTAGTCGTACCAATATTGCGTTGAACACCATCACGATCTAAAATAAAATTCTTGATTTTATTACTACTTACCGTAAGGTTTTGATTAATACTAAACTTGTCTGAAATGTTAATATTAGCATCAATTTCTACTCCTAAACGATAGCTGTCTTTCACATTTTCTCGTAAATATTCTCCAACATCATTCAGTCCACCAGTTTGAATTAATTGATTGTCGTACGACATGTAATAGATGTTGGTGCTCAATTGAACCGTTTTATTATGCAAACGCCACCCTAATTCAAAATCATCTAAGGTTTCATGTTGTACATTCGGGCCATTTTGAAAATCATCACGGTTCGGTTCTCTGTTCGCACGAGCATACGATGCATAAATGCTATTTTCTTTATTAATACTGTAAGTAAAACCTAACTTAGGATTAAAGAAGCTAAATGAAGTGTCAATATTTAAAGGATTTAAATCAGAAGTAAAGCCTCCGGTTGTATAATCAATAAACCTACCTTGTACATCAACAAAAGCTTTTAAATTATCAAAAACATTAAAAGTAGCTTTAGAAAAAACGCTAATATCATTTTTCTTAGCATCACTAAAATAGTAACGATCTCTAATGCTAGCACCATCTGCAAATTGTGTAGCCCAAATAACTTCACCAAAATGATCTCCTTTATAATTACTATAAGAAGCACCAGAAATTAACTCGAATTTTTCAGTTTTATAAGTAACGTTAGCATTAGCTACATAAAAATCATTATCTAACCAACGACGAACAATAACATCGCTTCCGTCAACAATTACATTACCATAATCAACAGCATCTTTGTCCTCTTTAAACTGTTCAAAATATCCTTCTCCTTTGGTATAATTTAATCCAATATTGGTAGACCAGTTATCAGAGAGTTTCTCATTCCAATGTAATTGGTAATGATCTTGCCAATAATTATCGGTTTCATTATCGTAGGTATACGGGTTCTGGCGACGATTTTCTTGTAATTCCTCGGCACTTAAGCCATACCAAGCTTGATAGGTTTGTTGCTTTCCTCCAAAAGCTAAGGCTTTAATCAACGTATTGTCATCAGTATAACTACCTTGTAAGAAATACGATTTTAAATCGGTAAAAGCTCTATCAACATATCCATCAGAGTAAATGTTAGACAAACGTCCTGCAAACTCAAATCCATTATTTAATTTTCCAGTGGTAAACTTTACGGTGTGTTTTCTAGTTCCATAAGAACCAAAAGCATTTGAAATTTCTCCACTAGCTTCATCCGAAACAGCATCGGTTAAAATATTTAAACTAGCTCCAAAAGCTCCAGAACCGTTCGTAGACGTTCCCACACCACGTTGTAATTGTAAACTTTGTGTAGACGAAGCAAAATCTCCCATATTTACCCAAAAAGTACCCTGACTCTCGGCATCGTTGTATGGAATTCCGTTAATCGTAACATTCACACGAGAAGCATCCGAACCACGTACACGAATATAAGTGTATCCAATACCAGCACCCGCATCAGATGAGGATGTTACCGATGGTAAATAGTTTAATAACACAGGAATATCTTGCCCTAAATTACGTTTTTCAATTTCTTGTTTGCTAAGATTAGAGTGCGTTACAGGTGCATCTGCTTTTACACGAACGGCAGAAACCAGTACTTCATCTAAAATAGCTTCATCAGAAGTTAACTGAAATGTAAATTGTTGATTCTTGGTAATAACAACCTCTTGTAAAAGTGGTTCAAAACCAACGTGAGAAACTTTAAAAACATAAGTTCCTTTTGATAGCTTTAATGTGAAATCACCATTAAAATCGGTAGCAGTTCCTTTGTTAAGAGTTGCAACAGTCACAGTAGCACCTACCAAAGGTTTTTTGTTAGTATCAATTACTTTTCCAGATAAAGTAAATGTTTGCGCATTTGCTGTTAACGTTGTAAATAATACGAGTAAAAAAGCGACTATTTTCACTTTTTTTTGAAAAGACATCGGTCTCATTTTATAAAAACAAAATAGAATAAAAAGAGGTAATTATTCTTTAGTTAAACATTGAATAATTGTGAGCGTAAAGCATAGCTTTACTTTTGCACTCGCTAAAAAGGTCTACCAGACCTTTTATTTACGCTCGCTTCCCTAAACAGCATTACCTGTTCTAGGTTCGTTGGGTATGATCTCAGCCTGAATTTAAATATGAATTATAAATGATTAATTACAAATTATTTTAATAATCAAAATTCGTAATTCAAATAAGGCACCCCTTTATGAGAACGGTGCAAAGGTAAATATGAAATATGAATTAAGCGTGATAAATAGCGGGTTTTTCTAGGCTTATTTATAAAAGAATAAGGAGTTATTAAGTAAGTAAAAAAACAATAAGGTTAATTTATAGATTTAACTCATGTATTCCATCGTAATTTTAATATTTTAGTGGTGAAAATATCAGATATTTATGAGTAAATCTTTTAAAACTAGCGTTAATAAAACGCATGATTTTGATTTTACTGAAGCGCAAATAGAGGCGTTAGATATAGTAGAAAAATCAAAAAATAACTACCACGTACTTGAAGGGAACCAATCGTATCAAGCTACCATACTTCAAACAAATTTCAACAAAAAAACATACACCATTCAAATCAATGGAAATACCTATGAAGTGAATATTTCTAATGAATTGGATATGTTAATTGATGAGTTAGGATTAGAAGTAGCAACAGAGAAAAAAGAAAATGATATCAAGGCACCAATGCCTGGGTTAATTGTTTCTGTAGATGTTGAAATTGGTCAAGAGGTAAAAGAAGGTGATGGAATTTTAGTGTTAGAAGCCATGAAAATGGAGAATACCTTACAAGCACCAAGAGACGGAGTGGTAAAATCGGTAGCTATACAGGCAGGTGATAAAGTAGAAAAGAATACGGTTTTAATAGAAATGGAATAATATGAAAAAGATATTAGTAGCAAATAGAGGAGAGATTGCGTTGCGTGTAATGCGTACAGCAAAAAAGATGGGAATTAAAACGGTAGCTGTTTATTCGGAAGCAGACAGAAATTCACCACACGTAACTTTTGCAGACGAAGCAGTATGTATTGGTCCTGCACCTTCTAACCAATCGTATTTATTAGGAGATAAAATTATTGAAGTAGCGAAGGAGTTAGATGTAGATGGAATTCACCCAGGATACGGATTTTTAAGTGAAAATGCAGCCTTTGGAGAAGCGGTAGCAAAATCAGGAATTGTATTTATAGGGCCGAAAACTCATGCTATTGAAGTGATGGGTAGCAAATTGGCTGCAAAAGATGCAGTAAAAGCCTACGATATTCCGATGGTTCCAGGTATTGATGAAGCGGTAACCGATGTAGAATATGCTTCGAAAGTAGCGAATGAAATAGGATATCCGATTTTAATCAAAGCCTCAGCAGGAGGTGGAGGAAAAGGAATGCGTGTTGTTGAAAAAGAAGCCGATATTAAAGAACAAATGCAGCGTGCAATTTCAGAAGCAGAATCAGCTTTTGGAGATGGTTCTGTATTTATAGAAAAATATGTAGGATCACCACGTCATATCGAAATCCAAGTATTGGCAGATGCTCATGGAAACGTAGTACATTTATTTGAACGCGAATGCTCGGTACAACGTCGCCACCAAAAAGTAGTAGAAGAAGCACCATCGAGTGTGTTGACTCCAGAAATTAGAGAAGCTATGGGAGCAGCAGCCGTTAGAGTTGCGAAAGCCTGTGATTATTTAGGAGCAGGAACGGTTGAGTTCTTACTAGACGAAAACAAAAACTTCTACTTCCTAGAAATGAACACACGCTTGCAAGTAGAGCATCCAGTTACCGAAATGATTACGGGTATTGACTTGGTAGAGCAACAAATAAAAATAGCAAGAGGAGAGGAGCTATCATTCTCACAAGAAGAGTTGCAAATTAACGGACACGCGTTAGAATTACGAGTGTACGCTGAAGACCCGTTAGACAATTTTGCACCGAGTATTGGCGTGTTGGAAACCTACCAACATCCGAAAGGAGAAAATATTCGTGTAGATGATGGTTTTGAAGAAGGAATGGAAATTCCTATTTATTACGATCCGATGATTTCTAAATTGATTACCTACGGAAATACGCGTGAAGAAGCTATTGAGTTAATGAAGCAAGCGATTAGTAATTATAAGGTAAAAGGAATAGAAACTACGTTGCCGTTTGGAAAGTTCGTATGCGAACACGAAGCGTTTACTTCAGGAAATTTCGATACTCATTTTGTAAAAAAATATTATACACCTGAGTTGTTAGAAGCAGGATACGAAAAAGAAGCGAAGATTGCTGCACAGGTAGCCTTACAGCAGTATTTAAAAGAGCAACGTATTTTAAAAACTTGTTAATACATAATGTGCGTTAGGGATTGCAGCGGCATCCTTTTGTTGTCAGTTCGAGTTTGCGAAGCAAGTATCGAGAACCAACAAAAGATATAGCGGAAAGCCCGACCCTTGGGGAACGCCCAAAAAAAGAATATAGATGAAATCTAAAATAGAAGAATTACAACATAAACTTACCGAAGCAAAGTTAGGAGGCGGACAACAACGCATCGACCGTCATCATCAAAAAGGAAAATTAACCGCTCGTGAGCGTATCGATTATTTCTTAGATGAAGGTTCTTTTGAAGAAGTAGGTATTTTAGTAACCCATAGAACGACCGATTTTGGAATGGAAAATCAGAAGTTTTATGGTGACGGAGTGGTAACAGGATACGGAACTGTAAACGGACGCTTAGTATATGTGTTTGCACAAGACTTTACGGTATTTGGAGGTTCGTTATCGGAAACACATGCGGAAAAAATCTGTAAGATTATGGATTTGGCAGTAAAAGTAGGAGCACCATTAATCGGATTGAACGATTCTGGTGGAGCGCGTATTCAAGAAGGCGTACGTTCGTTAGGTGGTTATGCCGATATTTTTTACAGAAATGTACAAGCATCAGGAGTCATTCCACAAATCTCAGCGATTATGGGACCTTGTGCGGGTGGAGCAGTATATTCACCAGCGATGACCGATTTTACCGTTATGGTAGAAAACTCAAGTTATATGTTTGTTACAGGACCTAACGTAGTAAAAACAGTAACCAATGAAGAAGTAACTTCGGAAGAGTTAGGAGGAGCGAGTACGCACGCAACCAAATCGGGAGTAACGCATTTAACGGCAGCGAACGATGTACAATGTTTGGAAGATATCAAAACATTGTTGAGTTATATGCCACAGAACAATCAAGAAACCACGGCAAAATTACCATTTGAATTAGGCGATGAAATTAGAGAAGAACTAGCCAATATAGTTCCAGATAATGCGAACAAGCCGTACGATATGCGTGCCGTAATTGACGGTATTGCTGATGCTGATTCGTTTTTTGAAATCCATAAAGATTATGCTGATAATATCGTGGTCGGATTTGCGCGTTTAGGAGGAAGAAGTGTGGGGATTGTAGCCAATCAACCGATGAGTTTAGCAGGATGTTTGGATGTAAACAGTTCTAAAAAAGCAGCACGATTCACCCGTTTTTGTGATTGTTTTAATATTCCGTTATTGGTGTTGGTAGATGTACCAGGATTCTTACCAGGAACTGACCAAGAATGGAATGCGATTATTACCAACGGAGCAAAATTATTATATGCATTGAGTGAAGCTACCGTGCCAAGAGTAAGTGTAATTACTCGTAAAGCTTATGGTGGAGCGTATGACGTAATGAACTCAAAACATATTGGTGCTGATATGAACTTTGCATGGCCTAGTGCAGAAATTGCGGTAATGGGAGCAAAAGGAGCGAGTGAAATTATCTTTAAAAAGGAAATTGCAGAAGCAGACGACCATGAAGCAAAACTAGCTGAAAAGGAAGCGGAGTATGCTGATAAATTTGCGAATCCGTACCGTGCAGCAGAACGTGGATTTGTAGATGAGGTAATTTTACCACAAGACACCCGTAGAAAACTAATCAAAGCTTTTGCAATGTTAGAAGGTAAAAAGGTAGAACGTCCGAATAGGAAACATGGGAATATACCGTTGTAACAAAATACATATCAATATTTTTAAAGGCGCTTCTTTTTAGGAGCGTCTTTTTTGTTTTATAAGGCCTTGGATGTACTTGATTTAATGCTATATTGATGAGGTTTTTAGAAAAGAGTAAGGATGTATAAACATATTTTTTTAGATTTAAAAAAAATAAAAAAATGTGTAAAAACGGAAAAATTTTAATTTTCTGTACCTGTTTAGAGAAAGAAGAAAGTTCTATAAAAACTAATTTCTTAGAAGGTTATAACTGGAATTTAACTCGATATTTAGGTAGGAATAGTTCATCTTTAATTGGTAAAATGGTAATGCCAAAGAAAGATTTAGGTAACGGAGTTACTATTGAAAAAGTTATTAATCAATTAAATAGTACTATTAAAACATTTGATTTTGATTATACTCCTCAAGAAAGAGATTGCTTAGATATTAGTATACCACATGCAACCGAAAGGATTAGATTTTTTAGAGTAATTTTTATTGATGGAAAATGGATAGAAGGAGGAAATAATATTTTTAGGTCTATCACTAAAAAGATAGCAAAAGGGAAAATTAAATTAACTGATATATAAATCATTACTAGTACTATATTTATTAAAATGTGTGTTCAAACTATATAACTACATTTATATAAGGTGTTAGTATAACTATGAATTGGAAAATAATTACTGAAAATAAAAGAAGGTATGCTGATACATCCTACTATTTAAAAGCTGAAAGAGACTGTATAGAAGGAACTATTGTATTAGAGATATATTGGATTGAGAATTTTATGTATGACTTAACGGTCTATTTATATAGAAATGAACCAAAACGAAAATTCTTGTTTTTTAAAAGTACAAAGCCTGAAACACTTTATAGTTGTTTAGTTCTTTATAATGGGCGTATTGAAAAATATGGTCATCAAATAATGAGAATGACAGAAGATGCTCCATTAGAAAAATTAAAGAGATTAGATTCCTTTCAAAAAGATGGAGTTCTTAACTATAAGATAGGAGAAAAATATAGTTTAGATTTTACAACAACTTTACCAGAGAAAAATGTAGCTACTACATATTCTAAAAAGTAACTACAAAAAAACGTCATTACGAATGAAATGAAGTAATCTTTAAGTTTATAGTTCGAAATAAACAGATTACTTCAGTCGTACCTCCTTCGTAATGACGTTAGTTAATAAAAATTCAATTTTAAAAAGGAGTTTTCGAAGTCCTCTTACGCAGAATAGTCTGAAAAAACGATGAGATTCAGAGGCTTTGTCTCGCATCGTTTTTCAGACGTTTTTAAACAAGGTTTAAAAATTCCTCGTAAAAGTGTCCTTTCTTTTGGTTCGTTTTCTTTGGACAAGCAAAGAAAATGAAGGCAGTAGTTTATTGAGCAATACTATTAAGTATAAAGCTACCCTATACTCAGTTTAATACTACATTAATGATGAATAAAATAGCTTTTATAACTTAAATATCTGGTTTTAAGGGTTTCCGTAATTGTTTGTAAGGATGTTTTTTTAGATTTATAAGGAATTGTCAAAGTAATTAAGCCAAATGACTGGATATAATTGATGGTTGTTTGGATGTGACGAATTAGGCAAAATACTAAACTAATCAATAACCAAATATTATGAAAAATGTAATTATAAAATCACTTTACCTTTTAACAATTACAATTACACTGAGTAGTTGTTGTGCAACAAGAATGGCTTCCTGTCCAGATGGAAGGCCTGTTAGTTTTCCGAAATCAGAAAGGTGTGCCGCTAAAATTTATCAAGATGCTGTAAAGGATTTTAAAGTCAGTTTAAAAGCAACTGTAAACGTAATAGATCAAGTCAGTGTTGGAGTAGATAATTTAGAGATTAAAAATGAATCTAAATTATTAAAAGATAAACTAAACCAAGAAAGCATTCGACTTCAAGAAACTTATAAAGCAAGTTATCTGGCAATTACTCGTGATCCTTGTGCTAATTCTGAAAGGCATTATAAACTTGTTGAAAGTGTAAGTAAAAAGAATTATGAATTACAAGAATTGAAAACAAAACTTGAAAACGAGACAAAACAAAAAGAGATTAAGAGCACATTAAATAATTATTTATATCAAAGAGGTAAAAAAGAAGGAACTGCTATAGGTAAAATAGCAGGAACATTAGATAGGTATTTTGTAGAGAATAACAAATATCCTAAATCCCTAGAGAATATAGGTGTGAAAGATGAAGTTAATCTTTTGGGAATAAGTAGATTAGAGTATGTATTGATAAGTTCTTCAGAATATTCAATGAGGTTTGCAGGAGAAGATTATGTTCTTGGTTCAGCTGATGATAAGCTATATAAAGGGAAGGATGGAAAAACTGAACTACAGGAATAATATTATCTGTTAAAAATGTATAAAAAATTGAAGGGAGAAAGGTAAAACAAGGGGTTTAAGTTTGTGTTTGATTGATAAATTAACTCAAAATAGAGTACTTAAAAAAACGTCATTACGAGTGATAACGCAGTAATCTGTATGTTTATAGTTCAAAATAAACAGATTACTTCAGTCGTGCCTCCTTTGTAATGACGTTGTTATTTTTTATAAAAAATTATTCTTACACATCCGTACTAACCCAATAACTTCTCGTTGAGGTAGTAGACGGATTATACGCCAAAATATTCACTTTAGTACCATTGGTAACATCCGCTAGTAACCATTCCATTGGCTGATTGTTAATAGCACCACTTTCCAATTCAACCATATTACCGTTTAGGGTGACCTCGTCGGTACTAATGTCGAACTGTAGTGTGGTTTCCCCTCTATTTTCAAAACCAATAAAACTCTCTTTGTCATACGATACCTGAGTAATCACCTTGGTTTCATTAGGCGCTACCTGTCCCACAAAATCAGTAATAGAGCTGCTTCCTGTAGTTGGACGATAGCTATACTGTGCCCTTTTTGCAGGTTCATTGGCAAATACCAACTGAGCCGTATTTATAATTTGAACAAGCGTTGTATAACAATCGTTCAATGCCGAAATACGATTTTGTGTAATTACCAAACGCTGTTTTTTATACACCTCTTGCTGAGTGTTCGCACTTTTTAATTCGTCTTTAATTGTAGCCAACTCTTCCACAATAGATGCAGGCATTCCGCCTTTCGTTACATCGGTCAAATCATCTAAATAATTTGTAACCACCTTTTCTAACGTTTCTAAGAACACCAACATTTTAGGCTGATTCTTGCTCGCATCTCTATAACCAGTTGTAAACTCCTTTAATACCGCAGGATTATCAGGAAAAGCCCACATAGCATGACTTTTAATACGATTATACACACGACTTGCATTTTGCATTTCTATCAACACCTTTTGTGTTTCCACCCCTTGTTTAGCCAAGGTACTTACATCGGTAACTACCGTATCTGCCGCATCAATCTGATGTAAAAAAGCCGCCGCATACTCGCTCGTAAATCGGGTATTGAAAGCGGTAAAACGCTCCAAGTCTTGCGTAAATAGGTTGTAAATTGTACGTGCGCTTTCTGCTAAAAAAGCATCTGAACCTTTGAATTTTCTTCTTGTTTCCATATTAATATTTAATTTAAGTTACATGTGTGTTTTTAGGGATGCGTAAAACACGCTACCCTTAGGTAATTCTTAGAAACAACAAGATTATAATAGCAGGAGAGCCCCTTGCCACTAGTTAAAAACCCATAAAAAATTAGATGGTTTTAGCAATACAATCATAGCATTTTGTTAGTTTCTTTTTCTTAACCACTTCTAAATTATAGTGTTGGGGTATAAAAAACAAATGCGATGGTCAATTTTTGCTTTTTTTTAACAAGCAGACAATCAGAAGTATATCTTTTATACTAGTTGCGAATATTTTTTTTGTGTTATCTATCATTGACATCTTTTCTTAACGACTTAGATTTTACATAGAATAATCTTTTCTAAGCTATTTTTCTTTTTCCATTGATGAAAAAGAAACCGACTTTGGAGGTTCATGAATTCCTTTGAAAGCCAATAAAAATTAATGAGCTAAGCAAAAAATATAGTCTTAACCTGCCTACACTCAAAAATAATCATCCTCGACCCTAAATTAAAAGAACTCGCTATCGCTCAGACAGATTTTAATTTTAACGGCTCTTGCGGTGTTATTTTTGGTTTGCCTGCTTATATATGACGGGGTACTTTTTTAGTATTCTCATTAATCAAAGCAATTTGTCTTTCAAAAATAATTATATAGCTGTCGTTACATTTGTTTGACATTTTTTTGTGTGTTGTATCGAAGTGATAATCCGTTAATATGTAGACCGAGAGCGTTGGACTGAATCCATACAGATTTGAGAGTGGGAGGATAGCCGTAGTATCAGCGACCCATGCCGTGGTGTCAACGGAGCATGCCGTGATATCAGCGACCCATGCCGTGGTGTTAACGGAGCTTGCCGTAGTATCAGCGACCCGTGCCGTGGTGTCAACGGAGTGTGCCGTGATATCAGCGACCCATGCCGTGGTATTAACGGAGCATGCCGTAGTATCAGCGACCCGTGCCGTGGTGTTAACGGAGCATGCCGTAGTATCAGCGACCCAAACAGCGATATAAAGAACCGTTGCTACTCTAAAAAACAACTTTTATAACCTAAATAACTGAGGTTATGGGATTCCGTAAGAATGTATGGTGGAGTTTTTTTAGGTTTACGCGGAATTGTAAGAGATGATTATATTTTGTTATTACTCAAACAAACTGATAAAATGAAATGATTGTTTGAGGAAATGTAATAGATTTTAGAACTTATTTAAAAAAAACTATTTTAGCTCAATGGATTACTACTACCAAAAACAAATAAATGAATTAGAGAGATGTCCACCAGATGATTATAAGAATATAAAATGTGTATCATATAGGTGGGTGTTTAAAGATATAAATGATCGCAGAAATTTTATAGCTCAAGCTGAAAAAAATCCAAAAAGTTTAAATGATAAGACTGATTTAGAAAAATGTGCAATCTATGCTTTATCATTTCATAATAGTATTGAAAATAGCCAAAGACATTTTTCAATACTAAACAAGAAGTTTAAAAACATTAAAAAACGTTTAGGCACGCATATTGCAAAAGGTAGTTTAGTTCATAATGATGGAGTTGGAAGTAATATTGATAAAAATGGACATTTTAACTTTCATCATTTAGAAAATTGCAACTTAAATGAAAGATTTGAAATAATTCGTATATTAGAGTGATGGAGAAATTAGATGGATATAACATTAAGAAACTTAATTTAAACCTAATAAAAAGAGGTGATATAATCTCTTTTGATGGTCCATTGTTGTCTCATTTTTATGATGAAAATGGAATAAATTATTTAATGAATTGGGTTGACTGTGATGATAATTTAAATAGGTGGCTTTTGTTTACTGTTGAAAAATACTCACTTTATGAGTATTTTAGTAAAACTAAGTCTTTAAAGAATTTAATCAAGGATTCGAATGAAATTGTATACTTCTTGGATATAGACAATAATATAGAAACCAAGAATGTTATGATTATTTCTAAGGCAAAAATACCTAGGTCATACCTTCCAACAACAGATTCGTATTTTGATGATGAAATATCAACTAAATATTCTAAAAACCTTAAGGATGAAATTCTTAATGTTTACTCAAATTACAACCTTAAGAACGTTGTTCGAAAAATAAAGAATTATGACCTTCATAATAATGATATAGGTTTTAAGCAAATCTTAGATAAACGAAATATAAAAAATACCTTGATGGAAATAGTGATTCTAAAGGCAACTGAGACACCTCTTAGAATTCTAGTGGACCATTACAAGCACCTTAACAGTTTTGAACATATTCTTTCGAGAGCTCATTCTGCATATAAAAACCCATTCGAGTTAGATGCTTATTTTTATGAGTTAGATAATGTTTTAAATACTAAAGTAGGTATCGCTCATTATCCAGAAAGATCCCATCCAGAAATTGATATCAGGAATACGTTCGGAAATCTTGTTAAATGTACTATTGGAATAGTAGAAAGTAATCCAGAAAAGTATCATAAATATTTCGAATCTTGGAAAACAGATATACGAGATACTGATTTAGAATTATCTGATTTAATAGGACATGACTGAGGAGATTAATTATTTTATTTATTAGGTGTTTATTTGTTTTTTGAGAGGTGAACGATTTAGGGTTTTATAAGAGCATTTACGACAGAGAGCTGAATAGACGAAAAAGTCTTGATGACTCTATTTCAATCCCAACAGGAATAATTTCTTTATTAATTGGATTACTATCATTTTATTATACATCAGAAGAGTATAAAATTATAGTAGAAAGTAACAAGACAGCACTAATATTACTTGGAATAATATTTGTTTTGTTAACTTTAAGTATTGTTTTCCTCGTAAAATCATATAATAATTTTTTAAGAGGTTTTTGTTATCCCAATATTTCTTTACTCGAGAAAGTTCGTCATTTTCAAAAAGTAGCAATTCCTGATTATAATGAACAAGTTAGCAAAGAAAAACAAATTGACTTTGAGGAAGAATTAACAAATAAACTAATTGCAATTGCTGACAGAAATACTCAAATCAATGACGTGCGGGCTTTATACCTTTATAGAGCTAAAACATTTATAATATTATCTTTAGCTGTTATTTTTATAACAACAATATTTTTAATAATAAAAAAAACTGAATTATGTTAAGTGATGACGAACCAAATGAACAACCATCAACACCAAGTAGAGAACCAGTAAGACCAAATTTTCCTGCTGATAGAGAAGAAAAGACAGAGATAATACCACCAAAAACAGAGTAGGGGTGAGTTTGAACATAATCCTAAAAGAGTTACTTAGTTCTGTCTCTTAAAGAATCAATGTTGGCAAGGCAGATTATCTATTCCATGTTATGGAAAATAAAAGCTATATTAAAACCGAAATTTTTTTCGGTTTTCTTTTTTTTCAGCCTGTTGTTTTTTAGCATCCAAACGTTTGGCAATCGCTGCTTTTTTAGGTTTGGTAGCTTTACGTACTTTGGGTACTACCAAGGCTTGTGCTAAAAGGTTAAAAAAGCGTTCGGTAACCAATTCTTTGTTGCGGTGTTGTGAGCGGCTTTCTTGTGAGCTTAGTATGAGTGTATTTTCTTTAGAGAGTCTGTTCGCTAAGTTTTTAAGGAGTAGTGCTTTTTCTTTGTCCGAGAGTCCTAACGAGTCTTCAATAGTAAAACTTAATTCTACTTTAGAGGATACTTTGTTTACATGCTGTCCGCCCGCACCAGAGCTTCGTACGGCTTTAAAGTTGAGTTCTTTTAAAAGTTGTTCTTTGTTCATAGTGTTTGTGAATGCATTAAGGGAATTAACTTCCAATGTCAGTTCGAGTGGTTTTTATCAAGTGCTAACGAGATAAAAATTTTATCGAGAACTATTCCAGTGTCTAAGTCCTAAATTCTCGATACAAATTATGCTCTTTTCAATCGCAAAATTCACTCGAATTGACAGCTTTAAAATTTTAGCCAACCTACTTTAATAGGTGTTACTGTATTCCTGTAAAAACAGGAGTTTCAAATATAAATAATCTATTGTTGTTTGTAAAGGGGGCTTACTAATAGAAGTGACTCTTATTGGTGAGAGTTGGGAACTTTAAAGGGTATTCGTAACTAGAATTAAGTAGATTTCTCGCTATCGCTCGAAATGACAAAACGTGCGTTATTTCGAAGGAGTGTGTGACTGAGAAACCGCAAGGTTCAGCGGAGCTAAATCTTATGGTTGAGTGTTGGGAACTATAAAGGGTAGTAGTTACTCTTATTGATGAGATTCCTCCTCCTTTGTCGTTCGGAATGACGTTCAGGTTGTTTATATCATGTTATAAATTAATAGTTGTCATTTCGAACTGTAGTGGAACGGAAGTGAGAAATCTTTTAGTTGGGTGTTGGGAGTTTTAAAGGGTAGTAGTTACTCTTATTAGTGAGATTCCTCCTCCTTCGTCGTTCGGAATGACGTTTATCTATTATAGTAATGACGGTATGTTTTAGGTTCGTCATAACGAGGAGTGTAAACGACGTGGTTATCTTTTTGTCGACAAGGAGATTGCTTCGTTTCACTCGCAATGACGGAACTTGTCATTTCGAATTGTAGTGGAACGGAAGAGAGAAATCTCAAAGTTGGGTGTTGGGAATTTTCAAGAGTATTCGCTACTAGAATTAAACAGATTTCTCCCTCTGGTCGAAATGACGTTTATCTATTATAGTAATGACATGAAATACGGAATGACGTTTAGCGATACTTACATATCGTAATTAGGTGTGTCGGGTGATTGGTGCATGAAGTGCATGTCTAAATCGGTAAGAGTGTCGGAAAAAGAGTATAAGTTTTCTTTTTTTGTGAGTAATTCATCAATAATTGCGACTGCTTTTTTCAATCGGGTTTCTTTGTCTCCTTTTAACAACACATACGGACGGTTGTATTTTTTCAACGCATTTTCAAATGCTTTAAACATTTCCAATCGTTGCTCGGGTCTGTCGCGTAAATCATCCGCTTCCCAAGGCGTATCGATATAGGTTAAAAAATAAATATCGTAGGTGTTTGCAATAGCAGCTTTATCTAATTTCGGATCTACGAATCCGCCATAATACTCTTCAGAATATACTTTGGTTTCTAACAAATCGGTATCACAGATGAGTACTTTATCCGCCTTTTTAGCCAATTCATTTTCCAAGTCCATTTGTCCTTCAGCAATCGGAATTAAATCGTGTTGCTCACAAGTTTTACGTTCGTTGTTCCACTTATCTTGCAAGTATTCACGCGCAAATTCGGGAGCCCAAACGGTATTGTAATGACGCGCTAACTGACCAGAAAGGGTTGTTTTTCCTGTGCTTTCAGGTCCAAATAATACCACCTTTACAAGGTTGATGGGTTGTTGTGTAAGTGCTTTTTCCATGCTAAATATCCTGCAATTGCTATAAAGGTAAATAATAAATATTGAAAACTAGTAAAGGTAAATCCTTTGTAAAAGTACAGTGGAACGGAGATAATATCGCCAATAATCCAGTAAATCCAGTTTTCTATTTTTCGTTTTGCCATGAGCCACATTCCAACAAAGAAAATGGCAGTGGTAACTGTGTCTACATAAGCTGTCCAGCTCGTCCATTTATCAAAAACGGTATACACAGCATAGACAAAAACTAAGGTGGCTACAAATATAGCTATGCTTTGTTTTTTTTCTTTAGATGTTGTTCTAGAGATAGGAGTTACATGAGTAGCGTCTACTTTTCGCGTCCAGATATACCAACCGTATACACTCATAATAAAATAGTACCCGTTAATCATCATATCACCTAACAGCTCCCATTTTAACAAGAGGTATACAAAAATAGCGGTGCTTATCATCCCCGTAGGGAATACCCAAATTTTATTCTGTTTAGAATACCAAACGGATAAAAACCCAAAGATAACGGCAATAATTTCTAGCCAAACATCAATAGGATTGTAATCAGCATACTGCCCAAAAAGGAAATCAAAAAGTTGGCTCATAATCGCTACGATCGGTTTTTACAATCTTCATGAATAGCAATCCGTTGTCAATTAATTCAAAAGCATTTTTCAATTCAGAAGTCACTAAACGCATCACGGTATCATAATCTCCATACACTTGTGTGCTTAACGGATTTTCTAAGACGGTTAATCCCGAGGCTCTTAGTTTTTTGATGAAATTGATAATTGGTTCTTCAAATTCGTTCTGAAGCGGACTTAAGGTCAATTCTACGGATATTTTCATGGTTGTTCCTAATTAGAAAGATGCAAAGTTACTAAAGTTAAGTTGTTGTTGCGCGGGAAAGGTTTTTGGGAGATTTTTTGGGGTTGTAGAGTTGCAGAGTTTTTTTAGTTGCAGAGTTGCAGAGTTGCAGAGTTGTGGAGTGGTAGCGTTGCAGAGTTGGAAGGTTTTGGGTTTTTAAAGTCGCAAAGATGCAGAGCTTCAAAGTCTCATAGTAGCAAAGTTACGAGGTTTTGGAGTTTCAGACTAGGTGTTTAACAAGCGCATACGCAGGTGAATCCTTCCATTTCTAAAAAGTGGATGTCGTATTCAGAGGTTTGTCCTTCGTACAAGATTTTTCCAGTAGTTTGATTGGTGTCAAAAGAGAAATCTTCAATATAAATGTTTTCTAAGAAGAGCAATTTTTTCTTTCCGTAGATTTTATACAAGCTTTCTTTGGCGCCCCAAACAATGGTTAGTTTGCTTACCAAAGCATCGTGGTTGGCAATGGATTTGTATTCTTCTATAGGAGTAAATTTGTGTGCGATTTTTACAATTTTATCGCGCTGCATTTCAATATCTATTCCCACAGGTTGTGTATCGGAAATAATAATTGCCGAAAAGGTAAATGAATGGGTGATTGAAATGAATTTACCGTCTTTTAAGTGTGGTTTTCCGTAGCCATCGTATAGTAAATCATCATCGGTATAACCAACTTCTTTTAGTAAGTGACGTACACTCATAAAGCCTCTTTGGTGTAAATCCGACTTCATGCCGTTTACTCTTTGTTGATTTCCTTTTGTTAAAGAAACGCCGTTAGAAAGTTGTTCAAAAGATTCTTCAATCTTCCAAATCAATGCTTTAGCATGGTTGTTTACCGTTAATGTTTTGTAAAGAGGCATATTTTAGAAAGTTATTTCGTAATTTTGCGACTCAAATTTAAGATACATAAATATACAAAAATATGAGCACAAAAACCGCGACATATGTTCCTTACAAAGTTAAAGATATTTCTTTAGCTGATTGGGGAAGAAAAGAGATTGAATTGGCAGAAGCTGAAATGCCAGGGTTAATGAGTTTACGCGAAGAGTACAAAGATGAGCAACCTTTAAAGGGAGCAAGAATTGCAGGATGTTTACACATGACGATTCAAACTGCGGTTTTAATTGAAACGTTACAGGCTTTAGGTGCTGAGGTTACTTGGAGTTCTTGTAATATTTTCTCTACGCAAGATCAAGCTGCTGCTGCTATCGCTGCTGCTGGAACTCCTGTGTATGCTTGGAAAGGTATGAACGAGGAAGAGTTTGATTGGTGTATTGAACAAACATTATTCTTTGGTGAAGATAAGAAGCCATTGAACATGATTTTAGATGATGGTGGAGATTTAACCAATATGGTTTTAGATAAATATCCTGAGTTAGCTCCTGGAATTAAAGGTTTATCTGAAGAAACTACTACAGGGGTACACCGTTTATACGAGCGTATGAAAAACGGAACGTTACCAATGCCTGCTATTAACGTAAATGACTCGGTTACTAAATCGAAGTTTGACAATAAGTACGGATGTAAAGAATCTGCTGTAGATGCAATTCGTCGTGCTACTGATGTAATGTTAGCTGGTAAAAGAGTAGTGGTTTGTGGTTATGGTGATGTTGGTAAAGGTACTGCGGCTTCTTTCCGTGGAGCTGGTTCTATCGTTACTGTTACTGAAATTGATCCTATTTGTGCGTTACAAGCTGCTATGGACGGTTTTGAAGTAAAGAAATTAGAAACTGTTGTAGGTAAGGCTGATATCGTAATTACTACTACTGGTAACAAAGATATCGTACGTTCTGAGCACTTCGAAGCAATGAAAGATAAGACTATCGTTTGTAACATCGGTCACTTTGATAACGAAATCCAAATGGCTTGGTTAAATGAAACATACGGTGATACTAAGGTTGAAATTAAGCCTCAGGTTGATAAGTACACAGTAAAAGGAAACGATATTATCGTATTAGCAGAAGGACGTTTAGTAAACTTAGGTTGTGCTACTGGTCACCCAAGTTTTGTAATGTCTAACTCATTTACAAATCAAACTTTAGCGCAAATCGAGTTATGGAATAATTCTGATGCGTATAAAAATGAGGTGTACATGTTACCAAAACATTTAGATGAAAAAGTAGCAAAATTGCACTTAGCTAAGATTGGTGTAGAGTTAACTGAGTTACGTGAAGACCAAGCGAAATATATTGGTGTAACTGTTGAAGGTCCATACAAGCCAGAACACTATAGATATTAGATTTAGATTATTATAGATTTGAGATTTTTAGAATCAAGAATCAAGAATCAAGACACAAAAAATCCCGCAACATTGTTGCGGGATTTTTTATGCTTTTTATAAACGTTTTGTTTTATTCAGTAGGAATACGCTCATCAATCATTTTTAAAGGCATACCTTCCATTAAATCGATTAAGTCTAAAATGTCTCTTACTTTTTCTTCTTCTTCGGCTTGTTCTGTTACAAACCATTGTAAAAAGATTTCAGAAGTGAAATCGCCTACTTTTCTTGCAGTTTTAAATACGTGATGAATTGATTTGGTAACTTCTATTTCTGCATCTAAAGAAGCTTCAAAAATAGCTCGTAAGCTTTCAAATTCGTGAGAAACTTCAGTAGCTACAGGTGACATTGCACTACCGCCATTATCGTTAACGAATTTAAAAATTTTCATCATGTGCTCTCTTTCTTCTTCCGCTTGCTTATAAAAGTATGCTGCACTATTTCTAAGTTCTCTTTGGTCGCACCAAGAGGCCATCGCTAAATACTTAGAAGAGGCTTGTTGCTCCATTGTTATTTGGTGGTTTAGCAAATCAACTACTTCCACGTCTAAAATCATGTCTCTTCTTATTGCTGTTTCCATAATATTTTGTTTAGTTTTAATACTATAAAGATACAGATTATAAGGCTTTAAAAAGAATGGAGTGCCTAATTTAAAGCTAGTCTTAGTAAAGGGTTTTCTGCTTAAAAACAGCTAAAAGAAGTTCTCGTAACTCTATAAGTTGAGGTACATCTAAGAATAATAAGTGTTTGTTGTCTGCTGCAAAAAGGAGTACGAAGTTATCACCGTCGATAATCGTTTCTAATGATTCGTACGAAGCGCGTTCTAATACTTTTTTCCTGAAGGCTAATAGTTGGCAGAAAGTAAAATCTATTACTTTATAGCCTAAATCTAGCTGGTAGCAGTTTCTGCCACCACAAGATACTTTAAACGATACATCTTCTGTTAAAAAATTCATTCCGCAAATATAATTATTTTTAATCAATCTAAAGAAGAATAATGTAAGGAATAAAAAAGCCCGCAAATTTGCAGGCTTTTTATTATAAAATGTCTTTTAAGACTAGATATTTAATGATTCAAATAACTCAACTAATTTAGGATTAGAAGGTCTTGGAGCATTAGAGTCTATAATCTTTCCTTCTGGATCTAATAAAATAAATCTTGGAATTCCTGATACTCTATACGCATCCATGAAAGCTTTATCTTCTTTAGCATATAATTGTACTCCTGATAATTCTTTATCAACAATCATTTTTTTCCAAGTTTCATAGTCTTTTTGTCTGTCAACAGAAATACTTACGAACTCGATGTTTTTATTGTGATATTTTTCTTCAACTTTCTTTAAGAAAGGAATTTCATTTTTACATGGTTGACACCAAGTAGCCCATAAATCGATATACACATACTTACCTTTTAAATCATCTAAAGAAGTAGTACCACCAGCATTGTTTTCGTAATTAACAAACTTAGGAGATTCAGCACCCTTAGCTAATTTTTTAGTAATGTATTGCTTGTCGTTATACATTTTAGTTAAGTAATTTTCTAAACCAGCAATACTTTGTTTTTGACTTGCTACAAAAGTAGAGTCTAATGAGGCTCCTTCAAATCTTTTGTTAAAATCATCAACAAAATTAGAAACTTTAGATCTGAAGTCTAACTCTGGTAAATTCATTAATTCTTTATCTTCAAATAATTTCTTTTGCTCTAATGAAGCTTTAGCTAAAAAAGCACTTTCTTCAAAACCAACCCCTGTATAAGTTATAGTTTCGTCAAATTTTTTAGCATCAATCGTCATATTAATATCGGCTCCGTTTTTTAAGTATAAAGCAGTATATTCTTTACCATCAAAAAATCTGTAGAAACCATCTTTTACATTCATAGTATCTTTAAAAGTTCCATCCTCACCAACTTTAATTACTTTGTTGAATTTAAATTGAGGGTTAGAAATAGTAACTGTTTCAGAGTTTTTGTTGGTAATTTTTCCAGAAAAAGTCACATAATCTTTTTGTTTCTCTTTACATGAAACTAAGGCAATAGAAAATGCCAATAAGTAAACTAATTTTTTCATTAGGGTGTATGTTTAATTTTGCTGTTTAGCTTTTTAAATAAACGCCTAAATTAGTGATTTTATATGAAAGCACAATTTTTTAACATTTCACTAACTGTCTTAAAGTTGTATACTTTATTGAATTTTAACTTTATAATTATCCTAACCAACCTTCACGATCTAGACTTCTATACTGAATTGCTTCGGTAATATGTTCGGATAGTATATTTTCGGAAGAAGCTAAATCGGCAATGGTACGAGATACTTTTAAAATTCTGTCATAAGCCCTAGCTGATAGGTTTAACTTTTCCATGGCCACTTTTAATAAGCTTTTACTTTCTTCTGATAATTTACAAAATTCACGAATTTGCTTTACATTCATTTGTGCGTTGTAATGAATGTTTTCAAGGTTTTTAAATCTAGTTGTTTGTATTTCACGAGCAAGGGTAACTCTTTTTCTAATATCTACACTACTTTCTCCTTTTCGTTCATCAGAAAGCTTATCAAAAGGTACTGGTGTTACTTCAATGTGGATATCGATTCTGTCTAACAAGGGACCAGAAATTTTGCTTAAATAACGTTGCATTTCGGCAGGAGAGGAGGTAACCGGTGAGTCGGGATTGTTGAAATATCCAGAAGGACTCGGATTCATACTAGCAACTAACATAAAACTACTAGGGTAGTTTACGGTAAAACGCGCACGTGATATAGTAACTTCTCTATCTTCTAAAGGTTGACGCATTACCTCTAAAACGGTACGCTTAAATTCGGGAAGTTCATCTAAAAATAAAACACCATTATGTGCCAAAGATATTTCTCCAGGTTGTGGGTATTGTCCTCCACCTACGAGCGCAACATCTGAAATTGTATGATGTGGTGAGCGAAAGGGACGTTGATACATTAAGCCAGTATTTTTTACTTTTCCTACCACTGAATGTATTTTAGTGGTTTCTAAGGCTTCGTGTAAGGTCATAGGAGGAAGAATGGATGGTAAACGTTTTGCTAACATTGTTTTACCTGCTCCTGGAGGTCCAATAAGAATGATATTATGTCCACCAGCAGCGGCAATTTCCATGCAACGTTTTATAGATTCTTGTCCTTTTACATCAGCAAAATCAAACTCAGGAAAGTCAATATGCTTGTAAAATTCAGCGCGGGTGTCAACGGTTGTAGGTTCAATTAGTTTGTTACCATCAAAATGGTTTATAACTTCCATAATATTGTCTACCCCAAGAACATTTAAGTCATTAACTATAGCAGCCTCTTTGGCATTTTCTTTTGGAAGGATAAAGTGTTTAAATCCTTCTTCACGAGCCTTAATAGCAATAGGTAGAGCTCCTTTTATAGGTTGTAAACTTCCATCAAGAGAAAGTTCTCCCATAATAATATATTCATCAATCTGTTCTGATTTTATTTGATTGGAGGCAGCCAAAATACCAATAGCTAAAGTTAAATCGTAGGCAGCACCTTCTTTACGAATATCGGCTGGTGCCATGTTAATAATGATTTTCTTTCCAGGGAGTTTGTAACTGTTATTAGCTAAAGCGGCAGAGATTCGATACGAACTTTCACTTACAGCTTTATCGGGTAATCCAACTAAATGATATCCTATACCTTTATCAATATTAACTTCAACAGTAATTGTGGTTGCTTCAATACCAAAAACAGCACTTCCATAGACTTTTACTAGCATATTTTTCTCTTTTCGCTAAAGATAGAGAAAAAATAAAACTTATTGTAATTGTATTTGCTGTGGACTCCAATGAGTTGGATCATTCTTTTTTAAGAACCCTTTTAAAAGGTTGTTATTTTGATAATCTATATAGTCATCATAAATAAAAGAAGTAGGTTTTTTATTTAGTTTATCAAATGGAATAGAGAAAGAATTGTTATCAATGTCTTGTTGATTTACAATAAAAAAAGATAATCCATTTAAATCTAAATTTTTATTAACTGTTGATGAATCATAAAAAGTAGAATAGGTATTGGAGAAAGTATAAATACTTCCAGGGGCCTTCTCTTTTTTCTTAATTTCTTGCGCTGAAGTAGAAAGTATGACGGTAATTAAAAAGATGGTAGTAATATTATTTTTCAAAAAAGTTAGATTTATAAAAATAACACCAATAATTATACCTTTTTTGATTTAGAAAAAATGTATTTAAACATTTTACGTATACTAATAAAAATCAAAATAACTAGAATAATAGCCAGTATAGGGAAAAAAATAGAAAATGCAGACATAACTAACGAGGTGCCTGTTTCTACGGTTGAAATAATTGGATTGGCAACTCCTCCAGTTGTTGCTGTAGAAGTAAGTCGAGTAGAAGCAGCAGTGCCCTTTATAGCTGATGCTGTTCCGCCACCAGCAATAATTGCTAAAGCCCAAGTAATAACTGGTGATAAATCTGCCACAGTTGAAACCATTACTGCAGTACCTGCAATTGCGGCTAACGGAACAGCTATGGTATCGAGTAAGTTGTCAAACCAAGGAATATAATATGCAAATATTTCTAATATTGTAGCTACACCTAATGCTATAATAGCAGGGGTACTTGCTACCCACAGCCAGTTTTCATTTAATGGAATAACATTGTAATATCCTGCTAAGCTTAACGTAAATAGAGGTAAAAATACTCTAAACCCTACGGAAGCAGCTAAGCCAATTCCTAAAAATATGCTGATAATAGTTTCTGGTGTCATATATTTTTTATTGAAAGATATAAAAAAAGCCTCTTTTTTAAAAAAGAGGCTTTTAAATATATAATATTTATATTATAATTAGTTAGAGTTAAATCTATCTAAACCAGTTTTTAACCAATTATAGTATGTTCCGTGATCTGTATATTGTTGAGGTGAGTTTAATATTTCAAGTTCAGGACTCATTAGTACATAAAATGGTTGAGAAGCTGTTTTAAAGTTAGCAGACTGGAAAGTAGCCCATTTATCACCATAGGTTCTAATTCTTTTTACTTTCCCATTAGATTTAATAAAATCAAATTGCTCTTCTTCTGGTAACATTCTTTGATGATCATCAACATATAATGAAATTAATACATAATCATCATTTATTAATGAGTAGATATCTGGTTGACTCCATATGTTTTCTTCCATTTTACGACAGTTAACACATGCCCATCCTGTAAAATCTAATAAAACAGGCTTGTTAACAGATTTTGCGTAAGCTATACCTTCATCAAAATCTTTAAAACAGTTTAAGTTTAAAGGACATTGATTGTCTTTTTTGTATATACTATGGAATTTAGGTGGAGCAAACCCACTTAATAATTTATTTTGACTCCAAGAAGGGTTTTCCATTACACCAGGAGCTAAGTATACTGCTAAAGCTAAGGCTCCAATTCCTACTAAAACTCTAAATAAGGTCATTTTACCATACCTTTTTCCTATGAAACCAAATAAGTACAGTGCTAAAAGGAACGCAATTAAAGCCCATATTCCAATAAAAATTTCTCTTTTTAGTATTCCCCAGTGTCCTACTAAATCAGCATTTGATAAGAATTTAAATGCAAAAGCTAATTCAATAAATCCTAAAACAACTTTAACAGTATTTAACCATCCACCAGATTTTGGTAATGTGTTTAACCAGTTAGGGAACATCGCAAAAAGAGCAAAAGGTAAAGCTAATGCTAAACCAAAACCAACCATACCTACAGATAATTGCATTGCTCCTCCACTTAATGATCCTGCTAATAATGAACCTAAAATAGGTCCTGTACAAGAAAATGATACAATAGCTAAAGTTAATGCCATGAAGAAAACTCCAAGAACGCCTCCAACATTTGAAGCGCTATCTGCTTTATTACTCCAAGAACTAGGTAGTGTTAATTCATAAAAACCGAAGAATGAACCTGCAAAAAATATTAGTATTACAAAGAAAAATAGGTTTAACCATATGTTTGTTGAAATACTATTTAATATTTCAGGATCTAAAGTATCTAAGAAATGAAAAGGAAGACTTATTAAACCATAAATTAATACGATGAAAAAACCGTATAGGATAGCGCTACCAACACCTTTTCCTCTTTTTTCTGTACGTTTTGTGAAAAACGATACAGTTAAAGGAACCATTGGAAATACACATGGAGTTAGGAAAGCTAATAATCCACCAACAAAACCTAATAGGAAAATATTTAAAAGACTATTGTCTTCCTCTTCTTCACCAGTATTTGTGTCAGTTGAGCTTTTTAATAAAATTGTATTTTTTAAGTCTAAATTTAAAGTTTGAGATAGTTCTTTACTTTTGTCATCAACTTCAGCAACTGTTTGTGCTACTTTTTCACCTGTTAAAGAAAATGTAAAATCTTCATCAAAAGGTAAACAGTATTCTTTACAAACTTGGGCATCAAGATTTAATGTAACTTTTGTTAAAGTTGAGTCTGAAACAGTAATTCTTTGAATTAACTTACCTTCGTCAACAAAGAAGATTTCATCTTTTCCCCAGATTTCACTAAACTGAGTTTCTGTTTCACTTTCTTTTGCTTTACCATTTAAGGTATATCCAGATTGTCCTTCTGCTGGTGCAATTGTCATAGGTAGTGAAGCATCTTCTGGGTTGTATTGAGAATATAAATGCCAGTCTTCAGCAATTAACACGTCAAAAATTAAGTCGTACTCAGTATCAGAGATTTTCTCTACCTTAGGAGTAACAACTACGGGGTTATCGTCAGATTGAGAATAAACCGCTAAACCTATGAATAATAAAAATAGAGTAAAGAATTTTTTCATTCTATATGTAGTTTGATGGGGTTAATTAAATACTAATTTTTAATAGTTTGGTTGTTTTTTCTGTTGGTAAAAAGCGTCTATCTTGTCGTTTTCCTACTATCCAAATAACTTCGTTTTTACTAGAACAGAGCAACCAAATTTTATTTTTGTTTACAATTGATATTTTTTCGTCTTTAAAATATTTACTTACTTTTTTTCGACCTATCATTCCTTTAGGATAAAAAAAGTCGCCGGATTTCCACCGTCTGAGTTTTAGAGGGAAGTTAAGAAGTTCATAATCAACATAAATGTTTTCTTTATTAATGTTAGTTTTTTTTAGAACTTTTTTTAGTTGCAGCTTTATCGGTGCTGTAATTTCTTTGTTTTCCTCCCTAATAATGAAATATTCCTTTTCAAAGGAACTTTTTTCATTAGTGCGTAAAAGTAATAAAAAATCTCTGTCTTTCAACAAAGTATAAAATTTTGTTAAAATCTGCTTGCCAGATTGTGCATAAATCAAGTTGTAAACATCGTTCCATTCCGTGAATTTATAGGACTTTAGCAGCTGGTAGAGGTATGCTTTTGGGTTGGATAACTTTAACAGTTTTTCAATATTTATTTTTAATAAATCTCCCTCTTTTGAGACAATTTCATGGGTAATGTCCGCTATTTTATCATCAATAATTTGTTGAGACTCTTTTAAATGATCAATTGTTTTATTGAAGTTTTTTAAAACGCTGTCATTCAATTCTTTTAGTGTAGGTACAATCTGGTGGCGTATTTTATTTCGAAGATATTTGGTTTCTGAATTACTTTCATCTTCACGCCATTCAATATTATTTTTTTTGGCAAAGGTTATAATCTCTTCACGAGAAAAAATAAGTAAAGGTCTAATGATATTTTTATTAATTGAAGGAATTCCTGTTAAGCCTTCTAAACCAGTACCTCGAGAGAGATTAATTAAAAATGTCTCTAAATTATCATCAGCATGATGGGCTGTTAATATATAATCAAAATTATTTTCTTTACTTAGGGAGTCAAACCAACTGTAACGTAACTCTCTTGCTGCTAGTTGTGTTGATAATTTATTTTTAGTAGCATATTCATTAGTGTTAAAGCGTGTTGTAAATGTTTGAATGTTCAAACTTTTTCCTAACTCTTTAATAAAGAGTTCATCTAAATCACTTTCTTTTCCTCTTAGTTGAAAATTACAGTGTGCTAACGAAATATTAAACTGTAGTTGATGTAAGAGGTGTGTTAGTACAACACTATCAACTCCCCCAGAAATAGCAATTAGTAACTTTTTTTCTTTTAAAAAAGAAAATTGTTCGTCAATATGTTTTGCTAATTGTTGGAGCATGTGAATAATAATTATTGTAATTGAGTGTTTAGCCAGTTTACAACATCTTGTAGCATTTCTTCTTTACATAAGTCATTTTGTAACTCATGATATCCTCCTTCGTATAGTTTTATACTAGCTTTAGGCGTATTGTTAGCAAAAGCCTCCGTGCCTTTATAATCAATAATTTTATCACCTGTACCGTGTAATAGTAACATTGGTGTTTTTAAAGAAGGTGCATTTTTTATAGCCCATTCACCAGCATCAATAAATGATAAAGAAAAATTAGGACTTACTTTATCATGAACTAATGAGTCATTTATATATTTTTCAACTTCAATAGGGTCGCGAGATATATCGTTAGCATCTAACTCATTTCCTAAAGTAATTGAGGGAGCTATTTTTTGCATTATTTTTCCTAACGAAAGTTTCCAAGCAGGCGGCTGAAAAGCTAAACGTAAAAAAGGACTGGTAGCTATGACTCCTTTTAGATGATGTTTTTCTCTAAGCGTGTAATTAATTACAGTATTGCCTCCCATAGAGTGCCCATATAAAAACGTAGGTTTATCACCAAAAACCTCTTTAGTTTTTTCAATAAGTTTAGTAACACTTTTTAATACATAATTATACCCTGGATTGTGTCCTTTTTTCCCTGTTGTTTTTCCATGACCGAAATGGTCAAAAGCAATTACACCAAAATTATTATCGTTTAGTTTTTTGGCAACATGTTTATACCTTCCAGAATGTTCTCCCATTCCGTGAACAATTACCACTATGGCTTTTACAGTTTCTGGTTGCCAATACTGACCAAAAAACTCAGTTTTATGAAAATTGAATGTGAATGTATGGTGTGTCATTAGTCTCTTGTAATGTTTCCGTCTTCTAAAATATTAAAAATAATAGTAGAAGGAGCGTCAGAAATATATTCAACTAATTCAATACTATTTTTATTAAGAGTAGAGGTGGTTTTTAACATTCCTTCCGCAATTTCATCATAAGCCAATACTTGGCTATTAATTATATTAAATTGTTTATCGTAAGTTACCAGCATAGAGATTAACTCAGTATTATTTGGATAGAAATAATATACTACTGATTGAAAGTTTTCTGATATTTTAGGAAGATAAGAAATACCAATTTTAGCGTTCTCTTCATCTAATTGTTCTTCAAAAATTGAAGGAAGTTTTAAAAGCTTTTGTTGTGGTTTTGTTAATAATTTACCCTCTACATGATTGCTAAAGTTTGTACTATCAACCAAAGGAACATTTTTAGTAGGATAGTCGTTTAAAAATGAATACTTGTTTGCTTTACAAGACGTCATTGATGCAATAATAGCAACGAATAGTATAAGTTTAATTGTGTTTTTCATCTCTTTATTTTTTGTAATAGTTTTTTGATTAGAAATACTTTTTCTGAGTATTTGCTATAAATATAGTTAACTTTTGTTAGTGTGCGTTAAAACATATTTCATAGCCTTGGCTTTGAGTAAACATTCTTCATACTCCTTTTCTGGAGTAGATTTTGCTGTAATAGCCCCACCAACTGAGTATGAAACGTATTTGTTCTCGGAATTGTATAAAATACTTCGGATAACTACGTTAAAATCGAAGTCGCCATTTGGAGTAAAATAGCCGACTGTACCAGAATATAAACCACGTTTGGTTTCTTCTAGGTCTTCAATAATTTTCATGGCGGAAATTTTTGGAGCTCCGGTCATACTTCCCATTGGAAAAGTATCTTTAATTACATCAACTGGGTGTGTGGTGTTTTCAATTTCTGAAACTACGGTAGAAATCATTTGATGTACTTGCTTAAACGAATATACTTTACATAGTTCTTCTACTTGGACACTTCCTTTTTTAGCTGTTCTTGATAAGTCGTTACGAACTAAATCTACAATCATAATATTTTCTGACCGTTCTTTTTCATCACGAGCTAAATCAAAAGCTATTTTTTCATCTTCAATCGGGTCAATCAAACGTTTTGCTGTCCCTTTAATAGGTTGCGAAATAATTTTAGAATTTTCTTTTCTAATATATCGTTCGGGAGTTGCAGATAGTAGGTAATGATTGTCGTTTCTGAAAAAAGTAGCAAATGGAGGTTCCGATATTTTGTTTAACTGTGTGTATACTTTATAGGGGTTTATAACTGTGTTTTCTGCATAGAATTCTTGACAGAAGTTAGCTTCATAAATATCTCCTCTATGTATATGTTCTAATACTTTTACTACTTTTTGATGGTATTCATCTTTATGGATACGTAGTTTTATTTTTACTTCATCAGTTTCCTCTTGTTGATAATTATCAATAGAAGGGTTTGTTTCAATGATATCTTCAAAATCTTCTTCTAATTCATCATCAATCATTTGTAAGTAATGAAACTCAACAGAACTTCCTTTGATGAAAATTAATTTTTGAGGCTGAAAAAAATACAAGTCAGGAAAATGAAGTCCGTCAAAGTTGTTTGAACTTAGTCTTTCAGTATCATTTTTAACATCGTAACTAATGTAGCCAAAGATATAGTCTTTGGTGAAAGATTGATATTCTTTTAGTTTATCAAAAGCATTATAGTAATCTGTTTTAATAGAAGTAAACTCTTCTACAGCTAAAGCACAATCGAAAGAGCTATATTGTTGCTCGTAATTGTTAGAATCTAGCCAAATAGCTGTTTCAAATTGTTTAGCCCAAACAAACAGTTTTTGCTTGAAGAGCTCAGGGGTGTCTATAGAAAAAATACGGACGGTTCTTGACATCGCCACAAAAATAAGAAACCCGATAGAAATACTACTATCGGGTTTGGGTTTTATATAATTTTGAGGGTTATACCATTTACAACTTGAAATTACTGTAATAAAACACCCTTTTTCCCTTTCTTCATCATTTAAAAAAGAAAATGTAGCTAAGGCTATGTTTGATTTTTGAAACTTGAATAAAGAAAAAAAATCATTATTTTCTTTTACAGTAATTTCAAATCATAACTGGTATTATTCTTTTTTTGAGTTTTCGTACTCTTTAATTTTTTGTTCAACTTCTTCTAAAGTACCTTCAAAAGTTTTTTCTTCAGTTGTTTCTTCACCGTTTTTAACAGTTGTAGTAGTAATAGTAGCTTTAGCAGTACCATCATCATTCTTTACAATATTCACTTTAACGATGTTTTCTAACTTGTTTTCTGTAGTAAATTCAGCATCAGTAGAAAGTTTTATTTCGTGTTTTTCACCATTTTTGTCAATCCAGACTTTACTATTTTCTGTCTTTTCATGTGTTTCAGAAGAAGTATGTCCGCCTAATATTGGGGCAATAACTAAACCAACTAAACACGTAAGTTTAATTAAAATATTCATTGATGGTCCAGAAGTGTCTTTAAAAGGGTCACCAACAGTATCACCTGTAACGGCTGCTTTATGCGCATCAGAACCTTTGTAAGTCATTTCTCCGTTAATTTCAACACCAGCTTCAAACGATTTTTTAGCATTGTCCCAAGCACCACCAGCGTTGTTTTGAAAAATAGCCCACATAACACCTGACACACAAACACCTGCCATATAACCACCTAAAGGTTCAGCACCAAAAACCAATCCGATAATAATTGGAGTGATGATAGTAATTAAGCCTGGTAAAATCATTTCTTTTAAAGCAGCTTTGGTTGAAATATCTACACATTTTGCATATTCAGGAGTACCAGTTCCTTCCATAATTCCTGGAATTTCTCTAAACTGACGACGAACTTCATGGACCATTTCCATAGCTGCTTTTCCTACCGATTGCATGGCTAATGCTGAGAATATAACAGGAATCATTCCACCGACAAATAACATTGCTAATACATCTGCTTTAAAAATATTAATTCCATCAATTCCTGTGAAGGTTACATAAGCAGCAAATAAAGCTAAGGCTGTTAAAGCAGCGGAAGCGATGGCGAATCCTTTACCAACTGCAGCAGTAGTATTTCCTACAGAATCTAATATGTCGGTACGTTCACGGACGTGATCTTCTAATTCACTCATTTCAGCAACTCCACCCGCATTATCAGCAATAGGACCGAATGCGTCTATAGCTAACTGCATAGCAGTTGTAGCCATCATTGCTGAAGCTGCTAAAGCAACACCATAAAAGCCTGCAAAATAATACGAACCATAAATAGCTGCTGCAAATAATAAAACAGATAAAAAAGTAGATTTCATACCTACCGCTAAACCTGCAATAATATTAGTACCTGCACCTGTAGCACTATTTTGAACAATAGCCAACACAGGCTTTTTGCCTAAGCTAGTATAGTATGAAGTTACCATTGAAATTAGAGCTCCTACAGCTAAACCAATACAGGCTGCCCAAAACACATTAATAGATGCTACTTCTTTAAAACCTGCACCAAAGAATTTCATTTGCATGGTTTCAGGGAGCATCCATTTTATTAAGAAAAAACTAGCTGCTAAGGTTAAAATAATAGCAACCCAGTTTCCTGTGTCTAATGCTTTTTGTACTTGAGCTTCTTTAGCTGTGTTATCTTTAATTCCTACCAAGAAAGTTCCAATAATGGAAGCAATAATACCAACTCCTGCAATTACTAAAGGAAGTAAAATAGGTCCCATTCCGTTAAAGGCATCAGAAAAAGGTGAGGTTATAGACATATCTCTAATAACATAGTTTCCTAGTACCATGGCTGCTAGTACGGTTGCTACGTACGAACCAAACAAATCGGCCCCCATACCTGCAACATCACCAACATTATCACCAACGTTATCTGCAATGGTTGCTGGGTTACGAGGATCGTCTTCAGGAATTCCTGCTTCTACTTTTCCAACTAAATCGGCACCTACATCGGCAGCTTTGGTATAAATACCTCCACCAACACGAGCAAATAAAGCAATAGATTCAGCTCCTAAAGAAAATCCAGCCAAGGCTTCTAATACAACAGTCATTTCTTTGTAAAAGTTACCTCCATCTGTAATAAATTGACCAACAAATATTAGAAAAAATAAACTTAGACCTAAAACAGCTAAACCAGCGACACCAAGCCCCATTACGGTTCCACCACCAAAAGATACTTTTAAAGCTTGGGGCAGGCTAGTTTTTGCAGCTTCTGCGGTTCGTGCATTAGCATCGGTAGCTATTCGCATTCCTATGTTTCCTGCGAGTGCAGAAAATATTGCTCCTATAATAAATGCGGGAACAATCATAATACTTGTTGTTTCTACTACTTGCGAGATTCCGAATAAGGCTAATGAAGCGATAATAACAAAGATTAGTAATAATCGATATTCGGCAGCTAAAAAAGCAAGAGCTCCTTCTTTAATACTTTTTGAAATAGATTTCATTTTATCATTTCCTGCATCTTGTTTTTTAACCCAGACCATTTTTATATACATAAAAATGAGTCCTAAAAGTGCCAAAACTATTGGCACATATATCATATTTTGTTTCATGTTATTGTTATTTGATTAGTTATAAGTGTTCGTAAATATAACAAAATCAATAACTAAACAAAAAACCTCTCAGTTACAACTGAGAGGTTTTTTGTTTTATAAAAGGAGTTTTTTTACAAATTAGATAGTAAAATCTCCATTTGTTTTATGTTCGCTATTTTCATAACGCTCTAAACATTTATCTAAGATTTCGTAGGCTTCATCAGCATTACCCCAGTCTCCAATATCAACTTTTTTCTTTTCTAAGTCTTTGTATACTTGGAAGAAGTGAGTGATTTCTTTTTGACGGTGTGGATTTAGATCAGTAATATCGTTGTATCTGTTCCAAATTGGGTCAGAAACAGGGACACAAACTATTTTTTCATCTGGCCCTTTTTCGTCTGCCATATGGAAAACACCAATTGGTTTTACTTCCATAACACACATAGGAAAAGTTGGTTCAGCACCCAATACTAATACGTCTAATGGGTCACCATCTAACGCTAAAGTTTGAGGGATAAATCCATAGTCTCCAGGATACATCATTGATGAGAATAACATTCTGTCAAAACGAATTTTTCCTAAATCAAAATCGTATTCATACTTGTTTCTACTACCTTTTGGTATTTCAATTAAAACATCAACTGTTTTTCTTTCTTTTGCGGTCATATATTCTAAACTTTTCTTCGTTTTCTAAAAATCGGTTTGCAAAAGTAGTGATTTATTAGTTTTTTTAAAGAAAAAACAAAGGTATTTTATGGTTAAATGTATGATTATAAGCCGGGTTTAATACCAATACGGATAGCAAATTTAGGTGTTGGAGCAACAATTGATCCTGCAGGAGGTGTATAATTACTTCTCCAAATAGCGTCAATTCTCAGAAAACGTAAGTTACCATATCCAATATTTTCTAATCCTACACTGTATTCGTAATATAGTTTGTTTGGAGCGTTATAGTTAACATTATGCGCTCCACTACTATTGACTAATCCATCATTTATAGCTCTATTTTGTTGAGAAATGTTCCCGTAAGCAGCTCTAAAAGAAACTAAGCTTCTTAGTTTTAGTTTTTTTAATAGGGGTATTCTATTTAGAATATAACCATTAAAATGGTGTTCAAAATGTCCTGCCAAATATTCATCAGCTACAAAATCGTAGTAATTTAGTAGCGCGAAAGTGTCTTTAACTAAAGAAAATGTTTGGTTGGCAGGGATAGGGCTTAATAAGGCAACTGGAACTGTTCCAAATGTTTTTCCAGCTTCAAAACTAGCGTCTAAAGTTCCGAATTTACTTAATAAAATAGGTTGGCTGTATTTAAACTGAATTTTATCGTAACTGTGAGTTCCGTTAAAAGGCCCTTTGTAACCTCTTCGGTAGTTCAGTACAAAAGTAGGGAATACATTTCGTCCAAAACGCCTTTCTACCCCCAGTCCATATACAAACCTTCCGGGAGTGAAAGAAACATAAATATCAGAAGCCACATCAGTAACTTGTGATTGAATATTTCCGTTTTCATCTCTGTAATTCATAGAGAAATCTTTCTCAGAAGCTGATTTAATTTTTGAGTGAGAAAAATTAAAACCTACATGTAAGTTTTGCTGAATTTGATAATCAAAGTTTGCAGCTATTTTTTCAACATCAGATAAAAAGAAATTGTCTCCTCTTGAAAATAATGCAGTTGTTCCAAAGCTTCTTCCTAAAAGTTGTGTTGTGTTTAAAAGAGTACTACCGAGTTGCTCAATATCGTTTTGGTATGCAACTCCAACGGCAATTCTAGGTTTGTAAGATAAAAGATAACGTGCTTCTGCACCATATTTTACTCGTTCGTCTTTAAAGCCGTAAGCAATATGCCCACCTAAACGAAAACGATCGTCTTTGGTTACAAAGGTTCTGAATCCAACTTTAGTTCTAAAGCCTTCTACTTGGTTACTGGCAAAAGCAGTCCACAAAGGTCCAATTTGAACACCTAGTTTGGTGTTTATATAACCACTGGCTACCGTGTTTATTAATCCTGTTAAATTTTTTATTTGTTTTTTTTCTTTAACACTTTCAATTAGTTTGTGTGTTTTTTTACTTTCATCGGTTTGAATATTTTTCCAGTAAGAATCTTCTTTTTCATATTGATCAGGTCTAATTTTCTCAATAGTTTGTTCATAGAAGTTTTTAGGAAGAGCTTTGTTTAAGACATAATTCTTAAAAGTAATATCTTTTTTAATTGTTAATCCTTTATTGCTTTCGTTTTTATCGATGAATGTAAAATCACCTTCATAAGCATTTTTGGTAGGGATGTAAATACTGTCGTTTCGTACCTCAAACTCTTTTTCAAAGCTAAGTCCTCTTACAAAGTTTAAATTAATACTTTTATGAACTTTCATTTTTAATTTTTTGATAGAAAAATTTTTGTCAGCTACCCAAAAATTACCTTGAAAGGCCAAATCTCCATCGCGCCTTGGAAAGAAATAAATATTGTAAAGCTTTTTATTGTTGTTTACGACACTATCGTAAAGAACATAGTCATATGTAGAAAAACCATCAGTAGATAAAGGACTGATAAAAGGCTTTTGAAGTAATGTAATGTTGTTTTTAAAAACATCAATATTTTGAAAGGTGTTGGCCATTCGGTCAAAAATAAAACCCTGAGCACTAAGTCCTTCTGATTTCTCAGCCTCTATGTCTTCTCTGATATTATTATTTTTGTTGTCTCCATACACATTGGCAACTTGTTCATTTAAATAAATAGGGATATAATAGTTTATTCCGTCGCTATCATACTTTATTTCTTGAAGTGCTTGTTTGTATTCTTTCTTAAATATCTTTTTTAAGAAAAGAGTGTCTAAATTATTAAGACCTATTTCTATGGATGTGTTTTTTTTGTATTGATAATGATCAACTAAATCAAGTCCATTTTTTCTTTTACGTTTCCAAATTTCTTTTAAAATTCTATAAGCAGGATTTTCTTTTTTCTTTAACCTTTTTTTAGGTTTGGTAACGATAACAACTTCTTCAAGTTCATTACTTTCTTCTTTTAAAACAATATTCAAAAACTTTGTTTTTTGACTCACTTTAATAGTGTGAGTTTGAAAACCTACAAAGGAAATTTCTAGTGTGCCCCTATATTTGTTGGTTTTTAGGAAAAACTTTCCATTATCGTCTGTTGTGGTTCCATAAGTGGTGTTTTTTAGAATTACATTAACGAAAGGCATAGGAGTGTCAAATTCGTCAACCACTTTACCTTGTATAGTTAATTGTGCACTTAAAATACTGGTAGTTAGTAGCAGTAATAAGGTAAGAAGATGTTTCATTATTTTTTTTACTACAAAATCCTTTTGACCTGAGTCAAAAGGATTTTAATTTATTTTTCAATTTCTTTTTTCTTCAATTACTTGCGGTACATCACTTCTTTTACTGCTGAAATAACATCATTCGCATTAGGTAACCATTCTTCCAATAATACTGGAGAATAAGGTGCAGGAGCGTCGGCAGTTGTAATTCTTTTAATAGGAGCATCTAAATAATCAAATGCTTCGTCTTGTACCCTAAAAGTAATTTCTGATGAAACACTACCAAATGGCCAAGCTTCTTCTAAAATAACTAATCTATTTGTCTTCTTAACAGACTCTAAAATAGCTTTATGATCCATCGGACGAACTGTGCGTAAATCAATAATTTCAATAGAAATACCTTCTTTAGCTAATTCGTCAGCAGCTTTGTATGCTTCTTTAATAATTTTACCAAAAGAAACTACCGTAACATCGGTCCCTTCTCTTTTAATATCAGCAACTCCAATAGGGATGATATATTCTCCTTCAGGAATTTCCATTTTATCACCATACATTTGTTCAGACTCCATAAAAATAACTGGATCATCATCTCGAATAGCAGCTTTTAATAAACCTTTAGCATCGTATGGATTAGAAGGAACAATTACTTTTAATCCTGGGCAGTTTGCATACCAACTTTCAAAAGCTTGTGAGTGGGTTGCTGCTAATTGACCTGCAGAAGCTGTTGGTCCACGAAAAACAATAGGGCAGTTAAATTGTCCACCACTCATTTGACGGATTTTTGCAGCATTGTTAATAATTTGGTCAATTCCTACTAAAGAGAAATTAAAAGTCATATACTCAACAATAGGGCGGTTACCATTCATTGCTGATCCTACAGCAATACCACCAAAGCCTAGTTCGGCAATAGGAGCATCAATAACACGTTTGTCACCAAACTCGTCTAGCATTCCTTTACTGGCTTTATATGCTCCGTTATACTCAGCAACTTCTTCACCGATTAAATAAATGCTTTCATCTCTACGCATTTCTTCGCTCATTGCTTCGCAAACGGCTTCTCTAAATTGTACTGTTTTCATACGTTTTATAAGTAGTTGTTTATCAAGAGTGCAAAAATAATAAAAATAGGGGTAATATTGTAGTTTTAAAAACAACAAATGATTATGTAATAATAATACCTTAATTTTGAGACTGATTAATGTTAAGGAAAAAATTTATTATGCACGCATAATAAATTAAAAAAAATCCTTAACTTCGTGGCATAAAATTAAGTTTCTTTAAAACAACGATATATATGAAAATATTAGTTTGTATCAGTCATGTACCTGATACTACTTCAAAAATCAACTTTACTGATAACGATACAAAGTTTGATACTAACGGGGTTCAATATGTTATTAATCCATACGACGAGTTTAGCTTAACTCGTGCGATGTGGTTTAAAGAAAAGCAAGGAGCGAGTGTAACTGTAGTGAATGTTGGAGGAGCTTCTACCGAGCCTACCTTACGTAAAGCTTTAGCGATTGGTGCAGATGATGCAATTCGTGTAAACGCTGAACCGACTGACGGGTTTATGGTTGCTAAAGAATTAGCTGAAGTTGTTAAAAATGGAGGATATGATTTAGTATTAGCAGGAAAAGAATCTGCTGATTATAATGGACAAATGGTTCCTGGAATGTTAGCCTCTTTGTTAGATTTTAACTTTGTTAATGGATGTGTTGGTGTAGAGGTAGACGGAACAAATGTTACTTTAAATAGAGAGATTGATGGAGGTGAAGAAAAAGTATCTTCTACTTTACCAATGGTAATAGCAGGTCAAAAAGGAATCGTAGAAGAAAAAGATTTACGTATTCCTAATATGAGAGGTATTATGATGGCACGTAAAAAACCATTAAATGTGGTAGAGCCAACTGGAGCAACAGCAGCAACAGCAACTCAAAATTTTGAAAAACCAGCACCAAAAGGAGCGGTTAAGTTAGTTGATAATGTTGATGATTTAATTGATTTATTACATAACGAAGCAAAAGTAATTTAATCAGTTGAACTGTTTTAATAGAGTTTAAAAGAAAGAATAAAAATACTTGTTAGTGTTTAATGATTAAAAACTAACCACTAACGACTAAAAAATAAATAAATATGTCTGTATTAGTTTTTGCCGATTCATCGGAAGGAAAATTCAAAAAAACAGCTTTTGAAGTTGTTTCATACGGAAAAAAAGTAGCAGAACAATTAGGAAGCGACTTAGTAGTGTTAACTATTAATGGAGGTGATGCTTCTGAATTATATACTTACGGAGCAGAGAAAGTAGTAGAGGTAAAGAATGACTTATCTTCATTCAATGCTAAAGCATATGCTTCAATTATTAAACAAGTAGCAGAAGCAAAAGGAGCTAACACGGTAATTATCGATTCTAGTGTTGATGGATTAACTGTAGGACCGTTAGTAGCTGTAGCTTTAGAAGCTGGATATGCTTCAAATGCGGTAGCATTACCAAGTAGCACTAGTCCTTTTGTTGTTAAGAGAAAAGCATTCTCAAATAAAGGCTTCAACAATACTGAAATTTCAACTGATAACAAAGTAGTGGGTGTTGCTAAAAACTCATATGGAGCACATGAAAATCCGGTAAGTGGTTCTACTGAGAGTTTTGATGCTACATTACCTGAATTAGGAGTGAAATCTGAAAATATTAATAGAGCAACTGGTAAAGTTACTATTGCTGATGCTGATATTGTTGTTTCTGCAGGTAGAGGTTTAAAAGGACCTGAAAACTGGGGAATGGTTGAAGAGTTAGCTGATGTTTTAGGTGCTGCAACTGCATGTTCTAAGCCTGTATCTGATTTAGGATGGCGTCCTCATAGCGAACACGTTGGTCAAACTGGTAAGCCTGTAGCTTCAAACTTATACATAGCTATAGGTATTTCAGGTGCAATTCAGCATTTAGCAGGAATTAATGCATCTAAAGTAAAAGTAGTTGTTAACACAGATCCAGAAGCACCTTTCTTTAAAGCTGCTGATTATGGTATTGTTGGTGATGCTTTTGAAGTTGTACCTCAGTTAGTAGAAAAATTAAAAGCTTTTAAACAAGCATAAAATAGTGGTAATTTTTTCTTTTTCTAGAAATTAGAGTTCAACTCATAATTTTTAGTAAATTGTGCCCACTTTAGAAGGCTGTCTAAAATTTTAAGCAAAAGGCCTAAATTTAGACAGTTTTTTTGTATTTTATGATGATTGATTGTACATGAGTTTAATTAAACTAACTATAAAAGGGATTTCGTATAGCCAAACACAAAGTGGGGCATATGCTTTAGTGCTAAGTGAAATGGAGGGAACCAGAACACTTCCTATAATCATAGGAGCGTTTGAGGCACAATCAATAGCAATAGCCTTGGAAAAAGAAATCCGTCCACCAAGACCACTTACTCACGATTTATTTAAAACGTTTTCTGATCGATTCTCTATCACCGTTAAACAAGTAATTATACACAAGTTAGTTGATGGAGTATTTTATTCAAGCTTAATTTGTGAAAGAGAAGGAATAGAAGAGGTTATTGATACAAGAACATCAGATGCTATAGCATTGGCAGTTCGATTTGAAGCTCCAATTTTTACATATGAAAACATTTTAGATAAAGCAGGTATTTATCTAAAAATGGATGAAGAATTAACAATTGAAGAAGATTTAGAATCTGATGAAGATGAAATCGAGTTTTCAATAGAAGAAGAAGGAAAGGATAATTACTCACACTTGTCACTTAAAGAATTACACGAACAACTTAACGATGCTGTAGCCAATGAAAATTATGAGTTGGCAGCTAGAATTCGTGATGAAATCAGCAAACGTTCTTAATTTAAAATATTAAAAATGAAGAAACTATTTACTTTCATAATGCTTTGCGTTGCGATGATAACTTTTAGCCAAAGCATTGAAAAAAAGTGGAATTTCTCATCAATTACAACAACAGAAGGAGATTCAATTGTTTCTATAGATCCTACAGATATTTTTACTTTATCAGAAGGAAACTTTACATACTCTTTAGTAGAAAAAGATAGTTTACAAGCTTCAGGAAACTATATTCATCAAAACAACTTATTAATTTTTAACTACAAGCAACCCAACGATACAGTTCGTTATTACAACGTGGTTGAATTAACAGATGAAGTTTTAACTCTCTCAGAAAAAAACATACTATATAATTTCACAACAGAACCAATAGTTGTTTTAGGGAAAGACGTTGAAGAAGTAGTCAGTAAAACAAAAAAGATAATTCCAAGTCAAGGTTTTTCGATGCAAAGTTTGTGCAGAGGAGCTCTAGGGATGATAACATTACTAATTATTGCTTTTTTATTTAGTGCAAACCGAAGAGGTATTGATTGGAAAACAGTAGGATTAGGGTTGGCTTTTCAGTTATTAATAGCAATTGGGGTTTTAAAAGTTCCTTTTGTTCAAAAAACATTTGAGCTAGTTGGAGGCTTGTTTGTAAGTGTGTTAGACTTTACAAGAGCAGGAAGTGAGTTTTTATTTAGCGGTTTAGTTGCTGATATGGATTCTTTTGGATTCATCTTTGCTTTTCAAGTACTACCTACCATTATATTTTTCTCGGCATTAACATCAGTATTGTTTTATTTAGGACTAATACAAAAAGTAGTAAAAGGCTTAGCTTGGTTATTATCTAAGTTTTTAAAAATATCAGGAGCTGAAAGTTTATCAGTAGCAGGAAATATTTTCTTAGGTCAAACAGAAGCACCTTTATTAATTAAGGCATACTTAGAAAAAATGAACCGTTCTGAAATCTTGTTAGTAATGATAGGAGGAATGGCAACCGTAGCAGGAGCAGTATTAGCAGCTTATATAGGGTTTTTAGGAGGAGATGATGAAGCGTTACGCTTATTATATGCAAAACACCTATTAGCAGCATCTGTAATGGCAGCACCAGGAGCTATTATCATTTCCAAGATATTATACCCACAAACAGAAGAAGTAAATACAGATGTACAGGTTTCATCAGAAAAAATTGGTTCAAATATTTTAGATGCTATAGCTAATGGAACAACTGAAGGCTTACAATTGGCAATGAATGTTGCAGCTATGTTATTAGTTTTTATTGCTTTTATAGCCATGATAAATGGTATTTTAGGAAGTATAGGAGGTTTTGATGGAATTGAATATTTTGATTGGAAATTTACTTCCTTGAATAAATTAATTGAAGGAACTACACCTTATGAAGCATTGTCATTAGAATTTATTTTAGGTTATGCTTTCGCTCCTTTAATGTGGTTAATTGGTGTTGCTAAAGAAGATATGGCATTAATGGGACAGCTATTAGGTATTAAATTAGCTGCAAGTGAGTTTGTAGGATATATCCAGTTAGCTGATTTAAAAAATGCAGCAAGCGCTACACATTTAACCTATAACAAGTCAGTAATTATGGCTACGTATATGTTGTGCGGTTTTGCCAATTTTGCTTCTATAGGAATTCAAATAGGAGGAATAGGTTCTTTAGCACCAGGTCAACGTAAAAATTTATCTGAGTTTGGAATGAAAGCCCTAGTTGGAGGTACAATTGCTTCGCTAATGTCTGCAACCATAGCAGGGATGATTATAGGATAAAAATAAAAGGTTATAGGTAATTGGTTGTTTTTTAACACAATAGTTTTGTTTATTCTTTTTTTTTGATATATTTATACCAATATTAACCCCCAAATTAAATCTATCATGAATAAACTTAAAAGTTTAAAAGGAATTAAAGTGTTATCAAAAAATGAGCAAAACCAAGTTAGCGGAGGTCGTTATACCTATTGTAAAGGTACACGCATGTGTTGTACAAGATTTGCAAATGGTCAAGAGTTTTGTGACTACGGTTACTGTCAAAGTAACGGAACTTGCGTTTGGGCATAGTTATAGTTGATAACTTATTAATATAATTTTAAAAGCATCTACATTTTTTGTAGATGCTTTTTTATTTTTACGTTGTTAAACAGTTCAAGAATTTTAACGATTAAAAGCAGAAGGATGAAGCAGTATCACGATTTAGTAAAACACGTTTTAGAAAACGGAAACGAGAAAGGAGATAGAACAGGAACAGGAACTAAAAGTGTTTTTGGATATCAAATGCGATTTGATTTAAGTGAAGGGTTTCCTATGGTAACAACTAAGAAGTTACACCTAAAATCGATTATTTATGAATTACTATGGTTTATAAAAGGTGATACAAATATTAAGTATTTGCAAGAAAATGGTGTACGTATATGGAATGAATGGGCTGACGAAAATGGTGATTTAGGTCCAGTGTACGGACATCAGTGGCGTAATTGGAATAGTGATGAAGTAGATCAATTAAAAGAAGTCATTGAAACCTTAAAAAGTAATCCAAACAGCCGTAGGATGTTAGTGTCTGCATGGAACCCTTCTGTGTTACCAGATACATCAAAGTCATTTGCAGAAAATGTAGTGAATGGTAAAGCAGCACTTCCACCATGTCATGCTTTTTTTCAATTTTATGTAGCAGATGGGAAACTTTCATGCCAATTGTACCAACGTAGTGCAGATATATTTTTAGGAGTTCCTTTCAATATTGCATCGTATGCTTTATTTACAATGATGGTTGCTCAAGTTTGTGGTTATGAAGCAGGAGAATTTATTCACACATTTGGTGATGCCCATATATATAATAATCATATGGAGCAATTAGAGTTGCAATTATCACGTGAACCAAAACCTCTTCCTAAAATGAAAATTAATTCAGCCATAAAAAATATTGAAGATTTTACTTTTGAAGATTTTGAATTGGTTGGTTACGATCCGCATCCTCACATAAAAGGAGTTGTGGCAGTCTAATTTAACTTTATTTTATATATATTGTTTAGTAGCTTTGTAAGAAATCACTAAAAAAGTTATAAAAATGAATATAGACGTTGATGTTTTAAAAGAAGATCTCTACGATAAAATAGCCGAAATTAATGATGAAAATGTGTTAAAAGCAATCCACACGTTAGTTGATAACATGAAAAATGAAACTTTTGAAGAGGCTACAACAGAAAAAAGAGATCTTACAGGATATATTAAAGAATGGGTGAAAAATATGTAAGCCACACAAACTAAACTTATGATTACACTCATAGCTGCAATTGCAAAAAACAATGCTTTAGGGAAAGATAATGACTTAATTTGGCACTTACCTGCCGATTTAAAACGCTTTAAAAAAGTTACTACAGGACATCCTATTTTAATGGGACGAAATACTTTTGAAAGTATTGGAAAACCTTTGCCTAATCGTACATCCATAATAATTACTCGAAACAATAACTACTTTGTTGATGGCTGTTTAATAGCTAATAGTATTGAGCAAGCTATAGAGTTGGCTGAAGGAAAAGATGCATTTATTATAGGTGGAGCACAAATTTATAAGGATGCTTTAGAACAAAATTTAGTTGATAGGTTAGATATAACTGTTTTACATCACGAATTTGAAGCAGATGCTTTTTTCCCTGAAATAAATATGGAAATATGGAAAGAAGTAGCAAGGGAAGATTTTAAAGCTGATGAAAAAAATAAATATGACTATAGCTTCGTTTCTTATGAGAAGCGTTAACTTTTGTTATCCTAAACTTGTTTTAGAATTTCATCCTTATACTCAGAAAACTCAAAATGTCAATACAACTTACTGAAATATCAAAAACTTACGGAACACAAAAAGCAGTAAATAATATTTCCTTTTCAGCAAAAAAAGGAGAAATAGTTGGTTTTTTAGGCCCCAATGGAGCTGGGAAATCTACAACAATGAAAATCTTAACAGGGTTTATTCAGCCTTCAGAAGGAACTGTATTGGTAAGTGGAATTGATGTAATATCAAATCCTATTGAAGCACAAAAAAAGATAGGTTATTTACCAGAGCATAATCCGTTGTACCTGGATATGTATGTGCGAGAGTATTTACAGTTTCAAGCATCTCTACACAATATAAAAAACTCTAAGGTTAATGAGACTATTGAAAAAGTAGGGTTAACGATTGAAGCACACAAGAAAATTAATCAACTATCTAAAGGATATCGCCAGAGAGTTGGTTTAGCTGCGGCTATACTACATGACCCAGAAGTGTTGATTCTAGATGAACCAACAACAGGATTAGATCCAAATCAATTAGTTGAAATACGTCAATTAATCAAAGAACTAGGAAAAGATAAAACAGTACTACTATCTACACACATTATGCAAGAAGTAGAAGCAATGTGTGACAGAGTTATAATTATTAATAAAGGAGAAATAGTAATTAACAAACCTATTTCAGAACTTAAAACAGATAATGAACAAGTAATTAAAGTAACGTTTGATTATAAATTAGAAGAACAGTTTATAAAACGCTTACCTAATATAGTATCGTATAAAAACACTCTAGAAAATAACTGGATACTTGTTTTTAATTCAAAAGAAGATATGCGTCCATTAATTTTTGACTTTGCACAAGAAAATGGGTTAAAAATTTTAGGATTAAATACCGAAAATAAAAACTTAGAAAGTTTATTTAGAGAGTTAACTCAATAGAAAAATAACAACCTAAAAAGAAAGACTCCTTGCATACATTATGTAAGGAGTTTTTTGTTTTACTTACTAGGTATCTCCAAAATTTAAGCCTTACTATTTAAAAAAGTAAGGGTGATTTCCCCCTTTTTACTACCTGTAATTCTATTAGAAAATATTTAGGAGAAACTACTTTTTTAAAAGAGTTTTTCATTGCGATTACTCTTGGTAAGAGCGATTAATTTTACAATGTCTGATTGCTAACCCTTCAATCTACAAGCAAAACTAACCAAACTTACTATTAAAATGATTTTTGAAATATTACAAATCATTACCGAAGAATTAAATGATTATTTCGATGAAAAAGCTGTAGACCTATCAAATATAGCTATGGCGGACGGAGATGGAAATTCCCCAGCAAACACTCCAGATATTTCATTAACATTAATCAATACACAAGAAGAATTTGCGCTAAAAAATACTTCTAATAATCGTGTAGAAGGAACTACAGTTAGTTACAGAAACCCAAAAGTATATTTAAACCTTTATGTTTTATTCAGTGTAGATAAATCCAGTTATGCTGAATCCTTAAAGAGTTTAACAAAAATATTAGCCTTTTTCCAGGGGAAAAAAGTATTCACACATCAAAACACCAACTTTGAAGGTATAGATGGATTAGGAGACCTAAAGACGTTTAAGTTTATTACCCAACTATATACACCTTCTTTTGAAGAGTTAAATTATATATGGGGAACCTTAGGAGGTAAGCAGTACCCATCTGTACTTTACAAAATAACATTACTAGAAATAGAAAGGGATGTTGTAACTAATGAAGGAACAGTAGTCTCAGGTATTGAACAACAATCAATAATTAAAAATTAAAAGATTATGTATAAAACACTGTTCAATATCAATATATACCACTCTTACTTCCTAAACGAAGGAGAACGAACTTTTTTCGAATTAAATGGAGGAAATAATGGAGTAACACCTCTTACAGATGAAGAAAAAAAACGTTTAGAAGAACAATATGATATCAGCAAGTTTCTATCAATTCAACCTACTGAAGAAACTAGAAAAAGTTTAAAAAATCACAGACTATTACTTAGAAACGATAAAAAGGGAGTTCGAGTACTAACAGAAACAATAAAAGTAACTACAGAAGAAGGAAATCAAGAAGTAGATAGATATAGTCCAATAATTACCTTATCTGATTCACTAATGTTAACTTTTTACTTAAAAGTACACCATCCTTATTTTGAAAATTTTTCTAACATAATTGAAAAGAAGGAGGAGCAACTATATTACTTATCAAACAAAAGCTCTTCAGCAATTAATTTATTTGAAACAATATCGGAGGTAAAAAAGTGGAACTCATTTTTGATTTCAGATAGTGAAACAAGAAAGCTTTTACATCAACTAGAAAGTGAAAAGGAGTTTGATACAACTACGCCAAACTTAGTAACCATAGCAAACATTGATACTTCAGAATTAGATGTTATAGAGACTAAAATAACGAACGCCATTCCTCTAAATGAAGAAGAGCAAAAGGTGATAGATGCTATCAATTCTTTTGTGCAAAGAATTAAAAATAGTGGAGTAATAGGTATTGCTCAAATCCAGATATCAGGAGACAACAATACCAATTTAACAGAGGAGGTATTAGCCAAGAATGAAGAAACAGAGGTCTTTGATGTATCAAAACAATGCTTGCTAAAAGAGTTTCCTGAGTTTGCTATTTGTATTGAAAATAGAAGCACATTTTGGCGTTACACGAAAAGAAGTGAAAACCTTGTAATGACTACGTCAGAAGAAAAACCATTGACACTTAATGGGCGTGTAGAAGTAGATAAACAAGACGTTATACCAGAACCACAAGAAGATTATTATTTCCCAAATCCTACTCCAGAAAGTATTAAGAAAGAATCGCAAGATTATTATTCGGAAGTATTTATATAAACAAAAATTAAAATTTAAAACAAGTAATTATGTCAGCGTACAAAACACCAGGAGTCTACGTAGAGGAAATTGTAAAGTTTCCTCCATCAGTAGCTCAAGTAGAAACAGCAATTCCGGCTTTTATTGGTTATACTGAAAAGGCAACCAGAAAAGTAAAAGGAGATTTAAAAGGAACACCTACACGAATCAGCTCTATGTTAGAGTATGAAATGTACTTTGGTGTGGCAAAAGCAGAAACAGGCATTGAAGTAACTGTAGAAGATGGAAAAGTGTCTGTAGAAGCTCCAAATAGTGCAGAAAAGTCACCTTTTTTAATGTACTATAGTTTACAATTATACTTTGCCAATGGAGGCGGTCCTTGCTATATTACTTCTGTAGGTAGGTATGGTGAATCAAACTTATTAGATGGTAGCGATTCGCAAGTAACAGCCATTACTTCCGATTCAGATTTTAATGATGGATTAGCTGAAGTAAGAAAAGTAGATGAAGTAACTTTAATAGTGTTTCCTGATGCAACTGCATTAACAGATGATACCACTTTTTACAGCCTATATAACTCAGCGTTAACGCAATGTAATGAATTAAAAGACCGCTTTACAATTATAGATACTAGAACCTATGATACTATAGACGCTTCTTTTCCAAACGTAGGCATTTTAAGAGATAGAATAAGTTCAGACAAAAATTATCTTAAATATGGAGCCGCTTATTATCCATTTATAAAAACTATTCTAGATTATAGTTATGATGAATCTTCTACAAATGTTACAATAAGTACAGCGTTACCCAGAAATATTCAAGCAGAAGCTCAGTTGATTGCAACGGGAATAGATACGACCGATTTATCTACTTTTTTAACAGAGATTGTAGCAATATCTACTACTGTTGATAATCTGTCTGGGCCCGATGAAAATACAGATGCAGTTGCCGAAGTTCCTAATATAGTAGCAAGAATTAATAGCATTAAAAACTACTTAAGCAACTTAGAAGTTGAGTTGAACAAAGCATTAGATTTGGCAAGAACAGATGGTGCTGCAGTTGCTGAAGCAAATGCTTTAGACACTTGGATAACTAATGAGATCGAAACATTACAGCTAGAATTAAATAAAGTGAAGGATCGTCTGAATGACGATGATTCTAAAATTACAGTTTTCAATGAAATCTCAGAAACTACAACAAACAATCCTTCTTTACAGAGAGCTCTTGGAATTCATAATGACTCTACAGACTCTATCGTAGATAAAATTAACACATTAATAGCTTCAGGAGAGCTTGATGATTTAATAACAAACTTACCTACATCTAGTGGAAGTGCCACAGTAAAGGCGTTAGATGTTATAAAAACTGAAGATGATGCTCTTTATAATCAAATAAAAGCTGAAATATCCAACTTACCATTAATATTACCTCCAAGTAGTGCCATAGCAGGTGTTTATGCAAGAGTTGATTCTGATAGAGGTGTATGGAAAGCACCAGCTAATGTAAGTTTAAATTATGTAATTGAGCCAACCGTTAACATTTCTCACGAAGCACAAAGGGACTTGAATGTAGATACAGTAGCAGGTAAATCAATAAATGCAATTCGATCTTTTGTAGGTAAAGGAAATCTAGTATGGGGAGCAAGAACTCTTGCAGGAAATGATAACGAGTGGAGATATGTATCTGTAAGACGTTTCTTCAACATGGCAGAAGAGTCAATCAAAAAAGCATCAGAACAATTTGTTTTCGAACCTAATGATAAAAATACTTGGGTACGTGTAAAAGCAATGATTGATAATTTCTTAACACAACAATGGAGAGCAGGAGCACTTGCAGGTCCTACTCCAGAAAAAGCATTTTATGTAAGTGTTGGTTTAGGAGAAACCATGACAGCTCAAGATGTTTTAGAAGGAAATATGATCATAGAAATAGGTATGGCAGTAGTACGTCCAGCTGAATTTATCATCCTTAAATTCTCTCACAAAATGCAAGAAGCATAAGTAAACTAACTAACCAAAAAAATATAAATAAAAAATAAAGAATCATGGCAGAATCATATCCAATGCCAAAGTTTTCCTTCGAGGTAACCTTTGGTGATACGAAATTTAATTGTACAGAAGTATCAGGGTTAAGTTTTGATAATAAAGTAATAGAATATCGTGGAGGAGCAGATAAAGAATACCACAAATCAAAACAACCAGGATTATTCGAATATAGTAACATTACTATGAAGAGAGGAACCTTTGTAGATGAAAGTAAACAATTTTATAAGCAATGGGCTAAAACAGTTTATTTCCAAGAAGGAGGTGAGCAGTTTAGAGGAGACTTAACCATCAAGTTATTAGATGAGACAGGGCAACCAGCAGTAGTATGGGAAGCTCAGAATGCTTATATCACTAAAGTACAGCCTACAGATTTAAAAGCTGATGGTAATGAAATTGCCATTGAAACTGCTGAATGGGCAATTGAGAAGCTAAAAATGTCATCGTAATGAGCTATCATCCACCAGTAGGATTTAGTTTTAAAGTAGAGTTTGAAGACATCTCAACTTCAAGCGGCGACAACTCATTTCAATCAGTTTCAGGTCTCACGGTAGACCTTGAAACTGAAGAAATAGCCGAAGGAGGAGAAAATAGATTCAAACACAAAATACCTGTACGTTCCAAATATCCAAATTTAGTGTTGAAAAGAGGGATGCTTGTAGACTCGGAAGTAATCAAGTGGTGTAAAAAAGCTTTAGGAAACTTTGAAATACAACCCGTAAACATCAATGTAATGTTATTAGGAGAAGATGAACAAGCCATACAAACTTGGAATGTAAAACATGCATATCCTGTAAAATGGAATGTAGGTGACTTTAACGCTGAAGAAAGTAAACTGGTTATTGAAACACTTGAGTTAACCTATAATTATTTTAAAATAGTATAAGATGCCTATTACCATCAAAGAACTACATATCAAGATTAATGTGGATGAGAAATCAGAATCACAAGGGAAGACGAGTGGATCAAAAAACGGAAATACTGCAGCTATAGTTTCAGCATGTGTGGAAGAAGTAATGGATATTCTTGAAAGGCAAAAACAACGATAATGAGTCAAGGAGAGTTAAAAAAATTAGTAATAAAGGCCTATTCTGACGATAAGTTTAAGGATGAAGTAGCCAATGGAGAGTTTACAACATTAGTAAACCCAGAAAAGTATATGATTGCTTATAAGCCAGAATATACTGAAGAGCAAGGGCAAGGTACAAGTGGCTCTCAACCTAAGTTTACAAGAATACCTCCTCAAGAATTAGATTTAGATCTGTTGTTTGATAGTAGTGGAGCCATTGACGGAAAAAGTGATCTAAAAGATGGAATCATAGATAAAATAGAAGCATTCAAAAAAATTGTATTCGAATATAAAGGAGAGGAGCACAAACCTAACTATTTAATGATTAAATGGGGAGCTCTCCTTTTTAAAGGCTCTTTAGTCGATCTTTCTATAGAATATAAATTGTTTGCACCAGATGGAACACCATTACGTGCCAGTGCAAAGCTTAAGGTAAAAGGTACTGTTGATGATGATTTAAGAGTAGCAAGGGAAAATAATCAATCACCAGATTTAACACATTATCGTAAAGTAAAATCAGGAGACACTTTGCCACTTATGTGTCATCGTATTTATGGAGACTCCAAGTATTATTTAGAAGTAGCTCGTGTTAATAAAATAATGCAGTTCAGAAAATTACAACCTGGTCAAGAAATTTTTTTTCCACCCTTACAAAAATTCGCATAAATGAATAATACAGGAACTATACAAACTTCAAAAAGTGCAGATTTAGTCACTTTTAAAATCTTGATTGAAGGAGAAGAACTTTCCAAACAATATGAGGTGAAAAATATTACTGTTTCAAAAGAAGTAAATAAAATACCTACAGCTCAGCTAGTTTTATTAGATGGAGATGCTTCTCAAAGAGATTTTAAGTTAAGTAACGAAGAGTTGTTAATTCCAGGGAAAGAAGTTGAGATTACGGCAGGGTATCATTCAGATGAAGAAACCATTTTCAAAGGAATTGTTATCAAGCATAATCTAAGAATTAGAGCAAATTCAGCACAGTTAATCGTTGAATGTAAAGACGAAGCGGTAAAAATGACTGTAGGTAGAAAAAGCAAGTATTTTTACGAAAGCACCGATAGCGACATTTTTGAGGAAATCATAGGTGATTACAGTTTATCAAAAGATATAGAAGCTACCAATTATAACCATGCAGAATTAGTACAATACAATGCATCAGATTGGGATTTTGTAGTTTCAAGAGCCCAAGCAAATGGGAAACTGTGTTTTGTTGATGATGGAACCATTACCATAGCCAAACCCAATGTAAGTCAGTCAGAAATTGAAACCGTAACCTTCGGAGGTTCCTTATTAGATTTTGATGCAGAAATAGACGCACGTCATCAAGTTAAAAAAGTAGCAGCTTATAGTTGGAATCATGCTGACCAAGAAGTAGTCGAAATTGAAGGAAAAGATCCAAATGTAAGTTTAAACGGAAACTTATCGGTTTCAGACTTAAACAAAACAATAGGTTTAGAAAGTATGGAGTTACGACACGGTGGTGTGGTAACCGATACCGAATTACAAGATTGGGCTGATGCTAAATGGTTATTTCAACAATTGGCAAAAGTAAGAGGGCGTGTAAAGTTCCAAGGAATCCCATCGGTAAAACCAAATACCATTTTAAAACTAGAAGGAGTAGGAGACCGATTTAACGGAAATGTATATGTAACGGGAGTTCAACATGTTATTTCAGAAGGAAATTGGGTAGCCAATGCACAATTTGGCTTATCAACAGAGTGGTTTTCTGAAACCTTTGAAATTTCAGCAAAACCAGCTTCAGGATTATTACCAGCTATTCAAGGTTTACAAGTAGGAATTGTTTCTCAATTAGAAGAAGATCCTGACGGAGAAGATAGAATTTTAGTGCAAATACCTATTGTAAATAACGAAGAAGAAGGTATTTGGTGTAGAATTGCTTCGCCAGATGCAGGAGAAAATAGAGGTATTTATTTCCGACCAGAAATAGGTGATGAGGTTATTGTAGGGTTCATCAATGATGACCCTAACGATGCCATTGTTTTAGGAATGTTGCACAGTAGCGCAAAACCATCTCCAATCACAGCAACCGATGATAATCACGAAAAAGGAATCATTACAAGAAGTGAAATGAAGGTGTTGTTTGATGACGACAAAAAAATAATCACCATTGAAACACCCGCAGGAAAAATGATTACGCTGGATGAAGATGAAGGAGCCATAACGATTGAAGATGATAACTCTAATATAATTACGATAAACAGCGATGGAATATCAATGGAAAGTGCTGGAGATATTTCATTAAAAGCGTCAGGAGATGTAACTATTGAAGGAACTAATGTGAGTATAGCAGCAAATGCAGAATTTAAAGCAGAAGGCAGTGCTGGAGCAGAAGTTTCAACAAGCGCTATAGCAGTTTTAAAAGGCTCATTAGTTCAAATAAATTAAAAAATGGGGAATCCAGCAGCAAGAATAACAGACATGCATGTATGCCCAATGGTTACAGGAGTTGTACCTCACGTTGGAGGACCAATTTTACCCGCAGGAGAGCCTACGGTATTAATTGGAGGTTTACCCGCAGCAAGAGTGGGTGATATGGCAACTTGTACCGGACCACCAGATAGTATAGTGGCTGGTTCAGGAACAGTATTAATAGGTGGAATGCCAGCAGCAAGAATGGGAGATAGTACTTCACATGGAGGAACTATTGTGTTAGGAGAACCAACAGTTTTAATAGGATAATAATGGAAAATAAAAAAGCATTTTTAGGAATAGGTTGGGATTTTCCACCAGAGTTTTCAAAAGATCTAAGCGAAGTTGTCATGATTTCTGAAGAAGAAGACATTAAAAGTAGCTTGGAAATATTGTTAACTACTCGATTAGGAGAACGTGTTATGCTTCCTAATTACGGTTGCAACTTACAAGAGCTTCTTTTTGAAAAGTTAGATAGAACGCTAATAACCTATGCTAAAGATTTAATAGAAACAGCAATTTTATATCACGAACCAAGAATTGATGTGATTCATATTGATGTTTCAGAAACAGATCCTTTAGAAGGAATGTTGATTATAAAAATTGAATATAGAATTAGAGCTACGAATAGTAGAACCAATGTGGTTTTCCCTTTTTATAAAGGAGAAGGAACCGATATAAACTAAGATACATCATGAGTAAAATCATATCTAACATATTACAACGAAGTGGAACAGGTCAAGAGCTACGATACATTGAAGCATTGAATCCTGAAAATTTCGAACTTCACGATTTTACTATAGAAGATTGGATATTGTTTGCCTATAATTTTGCCAAAAAGCTAAATTATTTTCCTACAGAAAATCACGAAGTAGCTTCAGGAGATTGGCAACATTTTTTCAAAAAACTAACCACATCAACTATCCCTTTTAGAGGAACAAGAGAGTACAATAAATTAAAAGAGAATATTCAGACAACTCTTGAGAGGTATACCCAAGAAGGAAAATTAAGTCCGCATTTAACTTTATTCGTATGTTTTTTAAAGTTATTAGAACATTCAAAAGAACGATTTAACAATTTAACCAAACGTCACTTAGATTTTTATTACAAAGAAATACTTCAAGTTCAAAAAAGAGAACCAATTCCAGATCAAGCACATGTAATTTTTGAACTAGCTAAAAAAATAACGGATGAACGAATAGAAGAAGGCACTTTATTGGATGCGAAAAAAGACAGTCTTGGGAATCCGTTAGTATACGAAACAGAAGAAGAGTTAATTGTTAATAAAGCATCAGTAGGAGTTATAAAAACAATTTATAACAACAACACAGCAGAATTAAAAAAGATAAAAGTAAGTGAGGTAGCAAATACGAAAGATGGGATTGAAGAGGAATTACCAGAAGACGAACCATATTGGTACCCTTTTGGGTATCCAGCAAGTGAAAAGAATGCTACTGAGTTGCCAGATGCTGAACTTGGGTTTTCTATTGCTTCACCAATGTTGTGGTTACAAGAAGGAGATAGAACAGTAACGGTTACTATTAAGTTTAAAAACAATTTTGAAGAATCATCTTTTGAGGTAAGTGAATTAATCCCAACCATTCAGCTTTTTGGAAGTGGAAATGAAAAATGGATAACACCAACATTAATCGCAATTAACCATGTGAACGAAGGTAATTTGGAAATTACCAATGAAGTAAGTTTTACATTTACATTAGGACTTGATTCAGAAGCGTTGGTAGCATATAATGAAGAGTTTTTACTTGAAAAATACGATACATCATATCCATTAGTTCGTTTTGTTTTTGATGTTTCTAACACGAAAGGATATGATTTTTATAGGTTGTTGGCAGGTAATATACTTGAAAAAGTAACTATAAAAACAGATGTTAAAGGAGTAAAATCAGCAATTGTTGAAAATGATAATGGAGTGGTAAGAACTAAAAAACCATTTCACCCTTTTACTACACGCCCTATTGAAGGATCTAATTTTAGTGTAAGTTATAAAGAAGCCTTCTCAAAAAAATGGAAAGATTTTAAAGTAAATCTACGTTGGAAAAATACTCCAGAAGATTTTAAAGAATGGTATCAAGCATATGTAACATCATCAAACTATTCATCAATCAATAAATATATTGATGTACTCAATAAAAATATAGATGAAAGAGCCTTATTGGTGAATAATGAAACGCATTTTAAAGTAGAAAAACGATTATTACACGTTGCGGGAGAAGCCAATGAAACTGTAGGAGAAATAAAAAATCTCTTTATAAAAGAGATAGATGAAGAAACTGATGAGGTAAGCTATACGGCAGAGTTTGAAGTAGAAAATAATGCAAATGCTTATGAAATAGGAAAAGCAGAAGCCTTACAACTTAGTTTAGAGCAATCCTTTTTACACGAATTATACTCTAAACTTTATGCATTAGCAGTAAGTGCAAATGATAAAGATATTATTTTTCCTAATGAACCTTACACTCCTTTGGTTGAATCAATTTCTGTAAATTATTCAGCAGAAGAAACGATGCTTCTGGAAAAAATGGATTTAGAAGGAAATCGTATTCAACTGTTTCATGAACATCCTTTTGGGCAACATGAAGAAAATTACGCAGAAAAAAAGTATTTACAAGAAGAAAAAGGAATTGTAGATCTTTTTGATAAAGATGTTATTCAAACCACACTAGTGCCAAAATACTGTGTAGGAGGTCACTTATTTTTAGGAATAGAAAATGTAGAGCCTCAGCAAAATCTTTCACTGTTAATCCAAGTATTAGTAGGAAGTGAAAACCCACTAGTAGAAAGTTTTGGAGAAAACGAAAAGATAAATTGGTCGATATTATGTAATAATAAATGGAAAACGTTAGAGAATAATATCATTTCTAATAATACAGACAACTTCTTAAAATCAGGAATTGTTACGTTTTCAATACCTAAAGAAGCTACTTCAAATAATACATTATTACCATCAGGCTATACTTGGATTAGAGCCCAGATGAATAAGTCATATGATGCAGTATGTAAAGCAATTGGAATTCACGCTCAAGCAGTATTGGCTACCTTCAAAAATAATGATAATGAGGTAAGCCATTTAAAAAACGGGTTGCCTTGTGAGACCATCAAAAAAATGGTGACACGCATTCCGCAAATAAAATCAGTTTCACAGCCTTACAATGCATTTGGAGGAAGCACAGAAGAATCTGATGCTAATTTTTATAGAAGAATAAGCGAGCGTTTACGTCACAAAAACAGAGCTATAACTTTATGGGATTATGAACACTTAATTCTTCAGGAGTTCCCTGAAATTTATAAAGTGAAGTGTTTAAATCATACTTCAGAAACAAGTTTTACAGCAGCAGGGCATGTTACTTTAATTGTGGTGCCAGATACCGTAAATAAAAATGTATTTGATATGTATCAACCAAGAGTTAGCAAAGCTACTTTAAACAGTGTTATGAATTATATCAATTCATTAAACACCTTGCATGTAAATGCTGAAGTTATCAATCCTAATTATGAAGAAATAACGATTGGTTTAGAAGTTAGTTTTTATGAAGGATATGATGAAAACTATTACACCGAGCAGCTAAAAACTGACATCACGAAATTCCTATCACCTTGGGCGTTTGACGAAACCAAAGAAGTAACCTTCGGGATTATGCTGCACAAAAGCATATTGATTGATTACCTAGAAAAACTACCCTATGTAGATTATTTACAAAATGTAACAATGAATGGTGATGCCAAGGTGTACAAAATAGAACCAAGTAATCCAAAATCAATATTAGTATCTGCTAAAACACATAATGTAAGTACTGTATTAACTACCTGTAAAGGAACTAAAAAAATCATAGAACAAACATGTCAGCTATAAATGAACATATCAATATACCAAAGAATATATCTACCAAAGATGACTTAGATTTTTCTTTTTTAAGAAAAGAAGGAATCTCTTATTTGGAAAAATTAGGAGGTAAGTTATGGACTGACTTCAATTCACATGATCCAGGAGTTACTATTTTGGAAATGTTGTGTTATGCCATTACGGATTTAGGAATGCGTATTGATACACCATTGGAAAACTTATTAGCATCCAAAGATTCGAATTTATCGCTACAAGCACAATTTTACAAAGCTTCAGAAGTTTTCCCAACCAAACCAGTCAATGAATTAGACTATAGAAAATTGTTTATTGATTTAGAAGGAGTAAAAAATTGTTGGCTACGAATTTATGACAAACAAGTGTTTGTTGATTGCAAGAATAACAAATTAAGCTATAAAAAGTTTGAAGACATTCTACCAGAATTTCAAAAAGATTTTAAGCTAAAAGGATTGTATTCTCTATTAGTTGATTTAGAAGAAGGTTATACAAAAGAGCAGATTTTTCCGAATATCAAAACAGCTTATCATGAGAATAGAAATTTATGTGAAGATTTAATAGAAATAAAAGAAGTAGACACGCAACCGATTGCTATTTGTGCTAATGTTGATGTAATTCCTGAAGCAGATGAAGAGTGGGTATATGCTAATATTTTATTCCAAATAGAAAACTACCTATCTCCATCTTTAAAGTTCTATTCAATTCAGCAAATGCTAGATAAAGGGTATGCAACTGATGAGGTTTTTGATGGACCTATTTTAAAGAATGGATTTATAGATGTAAAAGAACTGAAAAAAGCAGAATTGAGAAAAGAAGTGCGTCTTTCAGATGTGATGAAAATTATCATGAACATTGAAGGGGTAAAATTAATTAAAGACATCTCTGTAGGTTTTTGTGATGAAAATATAGTCCAAGAAAACAAATGGGTAGTTTGTATTGACCCTGATAAAAAACCTGTGTTATGTGAAAAGAGTACGTTTAATTTTAGCAAAGGATTCCTTCCTCTCAACTTAAACTATGATAGAGTAGATGAGTATTTAAAACAATTAAAAGAAGATGAAATAGAATCGCAACAAATAGCAGATGAAGACAAGGTTTTATCGTTGCCAAAAGGAAGTTCAATAGGAGCTAACGAGTACACTACTATTCAAAATGATTTCCCGGATACTTATGGAATTGGTCAAGAAGGATTAGCCGTACACGTTACGAATGAAAGGAAAGCAAAAGCAAAACAATTAAAAGCCTATCTAACATTTTTCGATCAAATCTTAGCAACCTATTTCAAACACTTATCAGAAGTAAAAACATTATTGTCTATTAGCGGACAAGAAACGCGAACATTTTTTACACAAGCGATAAAAGACATTAAAGATTTTGATGAGCTTATAAGTGAATATCCACAATCAAATGATGATGAATTAACAAAGCTTTTATTCAATCAGTTTGATAATAATGTGGAACGCAGAAATTCTATTTTAGATCATTTGTTAGCGCGTTTTGCAGAACGATTTGGAGAATACACATTTATTATGAAAGCGTTGTATGGAACAGCAACTGATGAAATTGTACTATTAAACAAAGAAGCCTTTTTAAAAGATTATAAAGTGATTAGTAGTGAAAAAGGGCTTGCTTTTAACTATTACAAACAAAACCAAGATAAATTATGGTATACAAATAACGTATCTGGATTTCAAAAACGAATAGCACGTTTAATGGGGATTTCCAATGAGAAAAGAAGATATTTAACGGAAACCAGTGTAGATATTTATGAAGTATCAGAGGGTAGTAACACATATAGATGGAGATTAAAAGATACTAATGGAAACATATTACTATCAGCAACTGAAAACTATGCTAAAAAAGTTTTAGCTATTGAAGAATTATACTTTGCAGTATTACAAATTGTGCAAACCAAGGAAAAAGATATAAAGGAAGCTTTTGAAGAAGGTATTACAAATAATATACAAATAGGTTTTATAAGAATTCATGAATCTACACCATCAAAACCTTCTATTCCAGTAAAGTATTCTTTTGATGTTATCAATCCAGAAAAGCCAAAGAGTAGTTCTGATTACATCATTGCAAAGCAATACAAATACTATACTAACATCAATGATTTAAAAGAAGCATTGTTAGAGATAATTTCTTTTCTAAAAAAAGATTTCACAGAAGAAGGAATGTTTTTAGTAGAGCATATGCTATTGCGCCCAGATGTTACAGAGTCTTATGTTGAAATATACGAAGAAATAGAAGGAAGTAATACCTATCGATGGAAATTACGAGATAATGATGGAAACATCTTGTTATCAGCCCAAGAAAACTATGCAAGTGAAAAAATTGCAGTAGAAGGTTTCTATTTAATTACACAGCAAGTTTTACAAATAAAAGAAATTGATTTAGAGAGAGTATTTAAAAAAGATATTATAGATAAAAAGAGAGTTGGGCACATAAGGATCCATAATGCTACATTATCAAAACAACCAAATTCTGTAAAATATTGGTTTAATATAGTTAACCGTGAAAAGCATGAAGATAACAGTGAATCGAGTCTTGCAAAGTCAAGTGAATATGAAAATAGGAACGCATTAAAGAATGCTTTAAAGAAACTTCTCTGCCTACTAAAAAAAGATTTTTTAGAAAAAGGGATTTATAATGAAGAACAGATGATTTTACGACCAAAAAACACGAGTAACAAAATAGAAAACTTCCTACCTATTTGTGCAAAAGATTGTGAAGATTGTGGAACGATTGATCCTTATTCTTATAGAGTCAGTATTGTTTTACCAGGATATACATATCGTTTTTCAAACCCAGATTTTAGACGCTATATGGAAGATGTTATCAGGCAAGAACTTCCAGCACATGTACTACCAAGAATATGTTGGGTAGGAGAGAGAAAAGGAACTGTTGCAGATGAAGAAAACGATTTGTTACAGTTCGAAAACGCATACAAAACATACTTGTATACAAAAACAAACTTAGAACAAAAACAACCTGTAGAAAATAACGAGCTGTTAGATTTAATACAAGCTATACAGCAATTAAATACTATCTATCCATCAGGGAGATTAACCGATTGTAATGCAGAAGACGAAGCATTAGATGGAAGAATTATACTAAACCAATCTAGTATAGGAAACATACAATCAGAAAAAGAAAATAATAACGAAGAAAACTCATAAAAATAGTACGTGTTTATTTATTAACACAGCCAAAACATAATACGTATGGAAACGACTAACCTGAAACTAAGAGAAATTACAACTGAATATAGTAAGTTTAATGCTAATCAAGTGTTAACAGAAACACAACTCAATACATTTATCGACTATTTTGAAGATCAAAACCGTTTGTCGAGACTAGGCTTAAGTGGTGTTGGAATAGCCTGTGGGTTTCAGGTAACTCCAAAATTTACTATAGATAAAACAGCGGTGTCGAGTATTGAAATCACTCAAGGAGTAGCAGTAACTACTGATGGAGATTTAATTCAGTTTTTTGATTTAATAAAAGAAAACATAAAATCAAAAAAGTTTTCATTCTACAAAAAATTTGAGGATACCGATGGCAAATACGAGCGTTTTAGAAATACTCAAAAAAAGCAATATAATTTATGGGAATTACATAGTGAAGAAAATGAGTCGCATACCCCTTTAATTGAGTTTCCAGAGATACAAAAAATGGCTGTTTTATTGTATCTCGAACAATATCCAAACGAAGATGTATTATGTAATAAACTAACATGTGATAATCAAGGTGTCGAGCAGATTAATAAGCTACGAGTATTACTTATAAGTATTGAAGACTTAGAAGCTATAGCATCAAAAGACACTATTTTTTTAAAACACAATTGGTATAAAATTAATGATGAGTTACCTGTTGTAAAAGCAAAAAGAGTGTTGTTAAATGAGAAAAACACCAAAACATTTTCAGAATTAAAAGCTCAGTTTGATAGTGTAATTAGAGACAAAAGTATAAGTGTAGATTTAATTGATGGTTTTGATACGATATTCTCAAAATTTCAAAAACCATCAATAACTACTAAAATAAAAGCATTATTTAATTATAGTCCGTTTGCTATTCCATTAGATTTTCAATACAGGTACGATGTTATCAAAGATTTGGTAGATACGTATAATGAAATTAAAGAACTTTTACTTCATATTAATGTAAACTGTTGTCCAAATATAGGAGCTTTTCCAAAGCATGTAATGTTAGGAAAGTTGGAAAAAGAAACAGCATATCCAGAATTACGTCACCGACTTTATAAATCAACTATTGTAGGTCATGAAAATGAAAACCTTCAAAAAATACAGTTGTTAATTAATAGAGCAATTGCTATTTCGAGTAATTATATAGGAAAAACAAAATCAGAAGATGTGGTAATAACCCCATCAAAAGCATATACTCCTTTAAGCGACAAAGCAATTCCTTTTTATTACGACGTTTCTTCACAGTTTTTAAAGAATTGGGATTTTAATAAAACAAAAAATTATAGAGACAACCAAAATTTAAGCTATCAAAAAGAGAATCTTAAAAAATCAGAAGCAATTCAAAACCCATTATCCTACAACATTGATAACAATGATTTTTATAGAATTGAAGGGCATCAAGGAAAAATGTATCGCGAAGCACTAGAGAAAATTTTGGACGATAAAAAAAAATACGGATTAAATTTTGATGTGAAAACACTTTCCATCAATACTACGAAACAAAACATCAACATTAATAATTATGAATGTGAGTTTGAAGATTTAAAAATGTTGTTAAACGCATGGAGAGCAGAACAAAATTGCATTTTATCAGAAGTAAGTAAAACATTTTCAGCGTTTAAATTAACCAATCCAAAGGTTAACATAGTAGTGGATAGTGTAGTTAATTATAAAGACAAAATAAGTGTTTTAGAAAAAGAACCTATAAAAGAAAAAACTCCATTAGTAAAAGAATACATCAGTAGAATGGATTTGCTTTCTAAAGAGGTAAGTACTAAGGAAGATTTTGCGTATAAGTATAATATTGGAACCAAAGAATATAATAAGTTTTTGGAGAAAGAAAATATTGTAAAAGAAAACTTGACGAAAGAGGAAGACTCAATAGGCTATTTAATAGATCGTGTAATAGGTAAAAATAAAGAAGGATCCGCAAGTGATATTATTGTTGAATTGAATAAAGAAACCGAGGCGATAAAAGAAAAAGAAGTTTGGAAAGAAGAACCAACACTTAGTGATTTTATATTAACAGACCTTACAGAAACCTTAGTTCATACGTATATTTTAGACACAAAAATACCATTAAATATAAGAGATATAGATAGTCTTGTGCTAACAAGTTATAAACTGACAATAGCAGAGCTTTGTAAGAAAGTAAAAAACCTACAAGCAAAGTACAACAGTACCTCATTGGAAGTTTCAACCAAACAAATTTTAGGTTTATTAATTAACCAATTATCTATTGTTTGTTGTTCAGGAAAAAAGTTAGAAACACTATTTTTAGAAATAGAAAAAAGAAAGAAAAAGATTCTAGAAAGAATACAACTTTCAGAATTTGTAAAACAACATCCAGGTCTTGAACATAAAGCAGGAGTTATTCCAGGAGGAACTTTTGTAATGGTATACGTTACCGAAAATGCAGTAGATAAAAACACGTTTGATGATGTAGTGCTAAACATCGTATTTAAAAATCAACCAGTAACTTCAGATAAAGAATCAGACATTACAAATAAGTTTATAAACTCGAAAGATTTAGCTTTCAGTAAAGATGAGATTAGTTATAAAAATGGAGGAATAATAAAGCTATGGGATAAAAGTTCAACTATAGAGTTTTCATTTGTAGATGCGAATTATTTCAAAACAGCACATGCAAGATATATTAGTAACAATATAGTGCTTGTAGGTGAAACATTAGCAGAAACAGTTAGTAATTTTTCAGCTTTTTTAAATGGGATTTGGATTCAAACAGGAATGTCTAAAACTCTAAAAGCTGAAGAAACAGTTATAAACGAAGATGGTTCTGTAGGAATTCGTATTACTATTAAAGACCATTTAGTACCTAAAAACAAATACTTTTTACAGTTATATAATCCTGTTGTTTTAGAAACCAACAAGCGATTGTATTTCGACGAAAACGAAGTAATTCGTGAAAACGAAACGTTAAAAAACACGGTTGTAGCAGACTTTTCGCTACCATATATGTGTTGCTCGGATTGTGCTCCAGTGAATTTCATAATTCCTAAAGAACCACCATTTTTAAGCTTGCCAGTAAGTACTATTTGTTTGAAAAAAGATATAGAAATTGACTCTTTACTATTTACTGTAAGACCATTAGATGGAGAAGTAAAAGCAAATGTGCCTGAAGGTGTGGAGTCAGGAGTTTATTTAGATGAAGAAGATAAAAGATGGAAAATTGATGTAACTAAAATAGATAAAAGTTTATTAGGTAAACCAATTAAATTTATGGTTAATGATGAGCCTACAGATTGTGAACTTATTGTATATCCAGCGTTAGAGTTATTAGTTGAAGTAGAACAACCTATTGAATATAATGAGAATAAATCGAAAGCAAGAGTAACCTACGTGTTACATTGGAAAGACACTGATTTTGTAAATGCTAATTTCTTTAATAACGTCAAGTACTCTTGGGACTTTATGGGAGATGGTACCAGAGTGGAACGTACACCTATAAATAATAAAGTTTTTTATAATTATGAATTACCAATTGATGATATAAACAATGAGATACAACCAGGATTGAAAATTTCATTAGGACCATGTTCGAAAGAAATACCTGTAAATCCAATAAAATTTGATACACTAACACCATCTGAATTAGCTATTCAACCATTATATTGTATCGATTTTACTAAAGAAAAAACAGCAAGAATTCCATTTACGAATGTTAATGGAACAATAACCATTGCAGATGGAGCCATAAATGGAGTAACGATTGAAAACAATGAACTAGTTGTTGATGTAGCAGTTTTTGAAAATTATGGTCAAATAATTGAGTTTTTAGAAGATGGGCAAACAACCAATGCAAGAATCACGATTCATGAAGTTAAGCAAATAAGTATTTCAGAACGAAGTGAATCGAGATTTATATGGAAAGATGGACAATTATTTTATGAAGCAGCTTTCGAAGCTATCCTTCCAGAAGGAGTAAAACCAGAAGGGTTAAAATTCAATTGGAGTGTAAATGGTATTGAGTCGGGAGCTGAACTTTTTAATCCTAAATTATTAGTTAAAGAAGGAATAGAAAATACATATACAGTAACACTTACAATTACTGATGGTAATGGCTGTTTCTCAACTGCAAAGTTTACAAAGACTATTGCATTTCCAGAGTTTACAATAAACATACCAACCACTTTTTGTTTAAGTGATAAAGAGCCTTATCCTGTTGAAGTAAGACCAAAAATTGAAGGAGTACAACTTACAGGTGGAAATGTAAAGTTTAATGAAGAAATAAAATCATGGGAGTTTGTACCAGCTAATTCTGGACTAACTAATTCAGGAACTGTAAGTATTGGTATTGTAGGAACATTTGTAACACAAACAATTAACCTTACAGCAACACCACAAGCAAGTTTTACACATAGTTTTGATTCAAAAACTAGAATAGTATCATTAACAAATACTTCAGAAAAGGGAGACGAGTATGTTTGGGTAATTAATGGAGTTGAAAGAGAACCTCAAATAAAAAGAACAACAATAACAGAAGACCTGAGCAATTTTGATGGAGATTCAGTAAAAGTCTCTTTAACGGTAGTAAGTAAGTGCGGAGAGCATACAACAACAGAAGTTATAGAAATAGAAAAAATACAAGATAAAACCTGTGAGGAAATAACAAAAGGAGCAATTGACAATTACTATAAATCGAATAAATTTAGTATGAATGATGGAATTGTTGGAAGTAAGGTTAACATGACTGTAGTAGTTCCTACAAATGATATATATATAAAAATAATAGACGATAAAAGCAATTCTTATTTAACAGGAAAAAACAACAATCAATTAACTGAACTGTTTTTAGATTTATTAAATAATACGTGGATACTTTCTTTACAGAACGCTGATAATAGAGCGTTACTTGTAAAATATTATAAAGCACAGGCAAGATTATTCTTTAATATACTTCATTGTCAAAAGCAAACAGTTTTAGAGTCAGATGAAATCAAACAAGACCTTCAAGATTTGTTAATTGAAATTAACACAGGGTTTACGGAAGGACAAATAAAAAAAGAAGAAGCTTTATTAGAGTTTTTAAGAAAATGTTCAGTAGAAATTCAAGCCGAATACATATCTAAGTTTATAAAAGAAAACTTAATACAAACCGCATAATGACTGCCCTAGAACATACCATACAAAAAGCATTTGTTGAGGTAAATACGAAAAGTAAAAAAGTAGCAGAAGAGTGTAAAAATACTATCGAAAACTTTTTACAGAAAGAAGTATTTCCAGAAATAGAAAAATATTTTAACTCTCAAGAAATAGAGTATGAAGCAAACATTCAACAAATAGAAAATTTAAATATTGAGGTTAATATATCTAATAGCAATACATCTATAAACGATAGCAGCACAAAGAGAGAAATAAAAGAACAACTTATAACAAAGCTAAAAGCAATTTTTAAAGCACCAGAATTGCACAAAGTAACTATAAAAAAGGTTACTACAACAGAATCTAAATCAGATACTTTTTTTCACTTTTTGCAACACGGTACAACAGCTTGGTGGAATCAAAAAGAAGAGAAAAGTTTTACAAAAAAGATGTTGTTTGAAATAACAGAAAGTCAATTTTTTGAAGAGCGCTTTTTAAAATCATTAAGAGATCAAGTTCAACAGAATAGATTGATTCAACAGTTTAAGACTGAAGAATTACAAATATTATTCCTAGGAGTTTTCAGTAAACCAGAAGGATATGAGGCTTTCCTATCAACAATTAAAAAGTTTGATTTTAAGAATCATGAGATAAAAAACAGCGTATGGGAGTTTTTTATTAAAGCAACAATTAATAATGATTTTTCAAGAATAGTAGATGAAATTCTAGAAGAAATAATAATATTAAAAAGAACAACATTTCTAAAGGATTATACAGAAGAGTTAATGTTTTTTTTAGGAGAATTGATTTTGGAAAGCACAATATTTAAAAATCAAATTAATGTTAAAAAACTAAAAGAGCTTGGGATTAAAATTGATAAAAATAAACTTAAAAATGTTGATAAAAAACATCAAAAGCTAAAAGAAGGAAATATAGAAGTTTCTGAAGGGTTTGATAAAAATCATAAAAAAGATAAAGAAGTAAATACCATTCAATCAAATAAAATAGACTTTGAAGTTACCAACCATGGTCAAGATATAATTAAGGAAGAAAATCTAGAGAAGAATAAAATTGTAGATGAAAAATTAACATTTAAAAATAAAGAAATAAACAGTCTTAAATTACCTATTTCAGTTGAAGAAAAAGAGAATAAAAACAAAAAAGAAACCTTAAAGAAGCAAACATCATCAAAAGAGAAAAGTAAAGAAGTAAAAGAAGAATTAAGAATAAAAATGCAAGCGAAAAGTAAGAATCTTTATGAAAATAAAGAAGTAAACTTAAAAACGGAGAAAATTACTGAAGACCGAAAGAGAGCTGAATATAAAAGGAGACATCAAGAAGCGTTAAAAAACACTTTTTCAAGCAAAAAAGAAGTTATAAGCGAACCTACATCACATCTTATAAAAAATGCAGGACTAATCCTATTACATCCCTTTTTAAAACAGTTTTTTAAATCATGTGGTTTTCTAGACAATGAGAACAAAATTATCAAACCTAATGAAGCAGTTCACTTACTACATTATGTAGCAACTAAAAAAGAACAACAGTTTGAAAACAATTTAATTTTTGAAAAGTTTTTGTGCAACCTACCCATACAAAGTTCTATTGAAAGAAATATAGTATTGAGTGATGAACTTAAAGAAAAGTCAGAGGAATTGTTAAGAGCAGTACTTCAAAATTGGGCGGTTTTAAAAAACTCTTCAAACGATCTATTGCGTAATGAGTATTTACAAAGAGAAGGAAAACTAGATTTAACTAAAGACAACCCTAATCTAACAGTTGAAAGAAAAACACAAGATATTTTATTAGATACCAAATTACCATGGAATTTAAGCTTATGTAAACTTCCTTGGATGAAGGAATTAATCTTTACGAATTGGTAAAATATAACTAAAACTTTAAAAGTCATGTTTAAAAGAGATAAAAAACCAGAAGCTAATAACGTTCAAGCAAAAGATAAAAAAAAGGATTTGTTTATTCAGCCGAAGCTAGCATTTGGAAGAAAAGGAGATCAATATGAAGTTGAAGCAGATAATATGGCTGATAAAGTTGTAGGAAATAATAATGAAGCTAATTCAATACAAAAAAAAGAAAATGAAGAAGAAATTCAACGAAAACGATTGGCTTCTGAAGTAACACCTTTAGTACAAAAAATGGAAACTGCTGAAGATGAGCAACCTATTCAAAAGATGGAGGAGGAGGAAGCGGTGCAAAGCAAGGAAGAGGAAGAAACAGTACAATCGAAGTGCGATGATTGTGAAAAAGAAGAGAAAGTACAAAAGCAAGAAGAAGAGGAAGCTGTGCAGTCAAAGACGGAAAAATCTACTTCAACAAAAAATAAACCTTCTTTTGAAAGTAAGTTAAAAAGAGGAAAAGGAGGTCAAAAAATGGATGCACAAACACGAAGTGAAATGGAGTCAGGTTTTGGAGCCGATTTTAGCCGTGTAAATATCCATAACAACTCAGAGGCTGCTCAAATGAATCAAGAAATAGGTGCACAAGCATTTACGCATGGAAACGATATCTATTTTAATAAAGGAAAATACAATCCAAACTCCAAAGAAGGAAAGCATTTGTTAGCACACGAGTTAACACATACAATTCAACAAAAAGGAATGGTGCAGAAGAAAATTCAAAAACTTTCTGATCCTGAATGTTCACCAACCCACTCACTACCTCATAGAGGAAGCTGTAGAAGTGGTTTTATTCATACGTGTTATTCAGAAACGTTTAAGCCATCGAGTAGTTCAGCTCTTAAAGGGGAGGTTTCAGTAAGTTATAATAGATCAGGGAGTATAGGACCAGAAGATTTTAGTGTGCAAGTATATAAATGTGGTATGATATGGGATACTCGCATAGGAAGTAAAAGATTAGGTCCTAACATACCTGGGACTTTAAATTTTTCTATAGCTAGTGTTACACCAGGAGATAGCTATTACATAAAAATCTATTCAAGATCTCATTTAAAGCTTGATGCAAACTACCGTATTTGGCAGTAAAGACAATAAGTAATGTTTAGAGGAAAACAAAATATAGCAAAACCTTCTAATCCTTCTTTAAAAAGTAAGGAAGCATCACCTTTTATTAAGCCAGAAATGAAGGTGATTAAACCTAAAAAAATAAAAAAAGGAGATAGCCTTTCAACCAAAAAAGAAGAGTCAGTAACTCAAAAAGCATCGGTTTTAGAAGTTTCTGAAAAAGAAAAAGTTGAAAAAAATGAAGGAGGAGATAAAGTTGAGGCTCTCAAAAAAGGAATAGACAAACAATCTTTTAATGGTTTAAAGAATAGTACTAAAGAAGCAAGCGCTTCTGTGACAGAACCGAAAAGTAATACTACTACTCAAGTAAAAAAGGAAGCTAAAGAAAGAAAAAAAGAAAAAGAAGAAGGAGTAGTTAAAGAAAAGAAAATACCAAAAGCACCAACAAGGCCAGAAGATGATCCCGCTTTTCAACAACAAATAAAAAAAACAGAAAAGGTAAAAGAAGAAAAATCACAACATCCAGATCCAGAAGCTAAGGTAGGTGAACAGCAGCAAGCAGGTCACCCATCAGCAGCTGTACAATCAGCTAAAAACGATCAGCAAGCACATGCAGATTCATTATCAGTAACCTCTGAAGAAGAAAAAAAGAGAGAGCCATTTACACCAGAATCGTTTAAAAAACTTTTAGAAAAGAATTTAGATGATTTAGAAAAACAACTTCCTAAAAATTCAGAAGAAGCACAAGAGTTTAGAGATGAGAAGCCTATTCAAGGCATAAAGGAAAATATATCAGGTCAAGTTACAGCTGAAAGCGATAAGTTAGCAGGACCAATGAAATCTGAGGCAGATAAACCAGCTCCTGCTTCAGGACAACTAACAGTAGAAGCTGTTCCATTACCTCCTACAAATCCAGGGAATACTCCAAAACCATTAAATGCTAAAGCAGCAATTCCAAAACCTAAGACATCTCAAGAGATCTCAATGGAAAAAGAAAGTCAGTCATTAGACGATTATATGGCTGAAAATAAGGTAACGGATGAACAATTAGCAAAATCTAATGAACCTAAATTTACAGGAGCTTTAGAAGAAAAGAACAATGCCCAAACCGAAGCAAAGTTAGCGCCAGTAAAGTATAGAAAAAAAGAACAAGTTCAGTTAGGAGTAGCTCAAAAAACAGCGGCTGTAAATAGTAAAGAGGGGTTAGATCAAATGCAAGCAGCTAAAGTATTGTCAGAGAATAATGTTTTAGCTAATCAAACGGAGAATAAGACAAATGATAAAACAGAGCAAGAAAAAATATACGCTGAATTTGAAGCAATTTATGAAGAGACAAAAAAGACAGTTACAGAAAGTTTAGAGAAGCTCTCAGAAGATGTAGATAAAAAGTTTAGTGAAGAAGCAGAGAGCGCTCAAAAAACCTTTGAAGAAAATGTTGAAGATGGCTTAGGCGAAATTTATGGATGGACAGTAATAGATGATTGGATTTTTGGTGAAGATACGGAAGCTATAGATAAATTATTTAGAGTTGAAAAAGCAAAGTTTATCAGTAAAATGAACTCGGTTCTTGATGATATTTCAATTATCATAGCTGATGGATTGAATGGAGCTTTAGATGCTATTGCAGAAGGAAAGAAAAAATCAAAAGAGAAATTTGACAGTTTAGACGAGTCGCAAAAGAAATTAGCGGAAGATGCTTATAGTGATTTTAATGACCAGTATGCAGATTTAGAAGATACTGTTTATGAAAAACAGGAAGAATTAGCGGCTGATTTAGCACAGTCATACAAAGAAAATGTTGATAGTTTACAAGAAAAGTTTAATGAAATAAAAGAAAGCGTAAGTGCCGGTTGGATTGGTGCTGCGTTAAATGCATTAGCTGGTGTTATAAAAACTATTTTAAAAATAAAGGATATGCTGCTTAATCTACTAGCAGCAGCTGTAAGTGCAATAGGAGCTATAATTTCTGACCCAATAGGGTTTTTAAGCAATCTAATACAAGGGGTTAAACAAGGTTTTGTTGATTTTGGAAACAATATCAAAAAACACATGATTAAGGGAGTAATAGAATGGCTTACAGGTTCACTAGGTAATGTGGGTATTACTTTACCAGATAATTTATTTAGTCTTTCAGGAATATTCAGCTTAGTAACTCAAATGTTAGGATTGACATGGGATTATTTTAGGAGTAAAGCGGTAAAGTTATTAGGAGAACCCGTAGTTGCTGGTATGGAAAAAGCTGTTGAAATTTTTCAGATAGTTAGAAAAGATGGTGTAATGGGGCTCTGGGAGTATATAAAAGAACAGTTCAGTAATCTCAAAGAAATGGTTATGGATGCTATTCGAGATATGATAATCACCAAAGTTATTGAAGCGGGTATAAAATGGGTTATGGGTTTGTTAAGTCCAGCAGGAGCTTTTGTAAAAGCTGCGATGATGATTATAGATATTGTAAAGTTTTTTGTTGAAAGGGCGGCACAAATTTTTGAATTAGTTACAGCATTTATAAATAGTATTAAAGCGCTAGCAGAAGGAAATGTTAAAGCTGTAGCAAAAGGTATCGAAACTGCTTTAGCCAAAGCAATACCAGTATTAATAGGTTTTTTAGCTGCTTTGGTTGGAGTAACAGGACTCACCGGAAAAATCCAAAAAATAATTAAAAAAGTTAGAAAGAAAATTGACAAAGCCATTAATAAAGTTATTAAAAAAGCTAAAAAAATCTTTAATAAGATTTTAGGGAAAAAGAAACCCAAAAAAGGGCATGCAAAAAAGATAAAAGATGATAATAAAAAGCAAAAACCAGCAAAATTAACAGCAAAAGATAAAGCGAAACATAAAAAGATTGTAGGTAAGATAGAAAAGAAATTAGGAGAAAAAGCAAAAAAAGGAGAACCGTTTGATAAGTTTTATACAAGAAAAAAGAAAGAAGCTAAAACCCTAGAAAATAAATACCAACCACAATTAAAAAAAGGGATAAATTTAGATATAAAGTTTAATGCATTAGCTAAAGATAAAGAAGATAACGATGTAGATATTAAAATTAAAATAGCACCTAATGATACTATTGGTAAGGTACAAGCAAAAGGAGATGAAAAGGATAATTTACCGTTGCTAGATCAATACTTAAATAAAAAGGTGGTAGATAAAGAAGGTATTCCATTAGAGTCTTTTACCAAAGCATTAAAAACAGATATTAATAAAATAGACAAGAAACAAGTTTATATTCTTGATAAGAGAAATTCTAGCTATAAGTTTAGAACAGGAAAAGGATTTGGTTCATATCCTAATATATACATTGAAAGTGATGGAGCTGAAGAAGGAGTCTTAAAAAAAGGAAAATCCAAGTCTTACAAACCAGCACATGGAAACTTTATTCCAGATGAAATGGAATTAACGGAAAAGAATGGAGTATATACAGCCGAATATAAGACAAAAAGAGCTGGAGACGCAAAGGAAGCAAAAGCAGGAGAAGATAGTCCAACATTTGAGATAAATATCACTTTTGATGAGGCTATAAAAGGTATTTCAGACAAAGTACAAACTAGAAAAGTAAAAGGATTCAATTTGTCAAGTAAGCCAGATGGAATTGGAAGAGGAAAATGGGATGGAGGATCAGCAGGAAAAGATGGTACTCCAGGATTTGATAATGCTCATATTATTGGAGATCAATTTGGAGGTTCAGGAGTTAATTCGGCAATGAATATTTATCCATCATCACCAATGTATAATCAAAAAGAAATGGCGCATGTTGAGAATAAGTTGGCCTCTTTCTTCAAATCTAGAGGAACAAACTTTAATATGGAAGTTACTGCAAAAATAAAGGATGATGTAAATGTTAATAATCAACTAAAAGGAGTTTTAGATACTGAATTCGGTAAAGACAATAAAGGGAAGAAAAAGGTAGATGAGAAAATTAAAGCAAAGGCGAAAAGCACTTTGACAAAGGCTTTACAACAAGCTATGACTATGGATATTGATAACTTACCAGGTCAGTTTTTAAATACTACATACAAATCAAAGGGAATTGCTTCTAAAGACGATACAGAGGTAGAAGGAGATAATCTACAAACAATTGGTGTAGAAATGAAAAAAGACAAGCGATACGATAAAGACAAATACAAAAAACTAGGAAGTGATTTTTCTAAAAATGGAGAAGGTACAGAGCTATCTATTGGGGCCGATCAAGGCTATGATGCATCTATAGAAAATTATAAAGCAAAATTTGCTAATGACGGAACGAAAAAAAAGAAATTATAAAATAAGGTAATTATGTACATAGAGGTAGATCAAATAAATAAAATAGGAGTATTTAAAGTACTGCAAGATTTTATTACCAATAGAATTGATAGTGAATTTAATGGGTATAAGCAACCAAATTTTGAATTAAACTATAATGGAGTACCCTCTCCTGTGATTGCTTTTATGAATGATAAAAATCTAGTAACTGAAGATGTTATTCTATTACTATTGGCTTTTGTACCTCACATGTTTCCAAATTTTTTAAACAATATCATTAGTGAGTTTTTGCCACAAGGAGGTGAGTTTCCAGAGTTTGGAGGAGTAAAAGGGAAAAATCATAGAGGAATTATACCTACAGGTGAAACAGCCCTTTATATTTTAGGAGGTAATGATTTTGCTTCAAGAGAAAGAGGTTTACAATTTATTTTAAGTGAAAGTAAATTGTTTAGAGATAAGGTGTTGAGAATTGAAAAGCAACTTGAAGAAGAGCCTTTAATGAGTGGTAAGCTAATTTTGGCAGAGGAATATGTACACTTGTTTTTAACAGGGAAAGAATTAAAACCACAAATGAGTCAAGATTTTCCTGCAAGTTTAATTACTACAGATTTAGAGTGGGAAGATTTAGTATTACAAGAAAAAACATTGAACGATGTTAAAGAAATAGAAAACTGGTTAGCATATAAAGAGATACTTTTAAATGATTGGGGAATGAAAACAAAAATAAAACCCGGATATAGAGTTTTGTTTTGTGGAATTCCAGGAACAGGAAAAACACTAACAGCTAGTTTACTTGGAAAATATACAGGTAAAGATGTTTACAGAGTAGACTTGTCAATGGTTGTTTCAAAATTCATAGGAGAAACAGAAAAAAACTTGTCCAAATTATTTGATAAATCCATTAACCAAGATTGGATTTTATTTTTTGATGAAGCCGATTCAATTTTTGGTAAAAGAACAAATGTAAGAGATGCTCATGATAAATATGCTAACCAAGAAGTCTCTTATTTATTACAGCGAATAGAGTCGCATCCAGAACTAATTATTTTGGCTTCAAACTTTAAAAACAATATTGATACAGCTTTTACCAGACGTTTTAATAATATTATAGAATTTGAAGCTCCTGGTTATACAGAAAGATTAATGTTATGGGAAAATAACTTGCCAGATAACGTTGAATTAGAAGATACTGTAAGCGTAGAAGAGTTAGCTAAGAAATTTAGTTTAACAGGTTCTAATATAGTGAACATTATTCAATATGCATGTTTACAAACTATTGCTAATAAGAAAGAAACAATACAAAAACAATATTTAATAGAAGGTATTAAGAGGGAATATACAAAAGAAGGAAAAACAATTAATATCAAACTTTAAAAAGAGAAATAATGAAAACAATCAATAATATAAATGGTATTCCTCTACATTATGCCAGATTAACGAATCACCCTTATGGAACAAGAGGAGAACAACGTAATTTTTCAATTGATGAAAGTTTCTTAAGTATTTTAGAAAATGCACTTCAAGAAGTTTTTGAGCATTGTCCTCTAGGGATACCTGAAGTAATTACAACTGCAGGAATTTTTGTTGATAAGCCAGGGCAGCATAGTCACGGAAAAGCATTTGATTTAGATGCTGTTTTTTGGAGTAATGAAACCTTAGTTACAACTAATTTTATTCATCAAAAAGAGTTATATCTTGGAATAGAGTCCTTTTTAAGAAAGCACTTCGGTATTGTATTAAACTATTATTACCCAAACCATAAAGATCATTGGCATGTTGATACGAGTGTACCTGTTGATTATAATGAAACCTCAAAATCAGAAACACTGTATTTACAATTAGTTTTAAAGCATATATATAAAGAAGAAATTTTGGTAGACGGTATTTTGGGAAGACAAACTTCAGGAGTAGTAAAAGAAGTTTTTGAAAGATTAGGAATTAATACACCTATAACTACAAAAGCAAACTATATAAAGTTTTTAGATGTAACAGGAAAAATTGCATTCAAGTTATATGAAGAAAATATTTCTCCTAAACACTTACTAAGTAACTTAACAGAAGTAATTGAAAATTTACCGCAACAAAACAAAATAGCAGTTCGAGAAGCACTCAATAGTTTTTTAAATCACGAAGAAACAGCAACATGGTTGGGCGGTTTTGAAGAAAATCATAATTTGGATGCTATTATAGAAGAAATTACAGCCTAAAGCTTTATTTGGTAAACTGATTTTTAAACCAAACCTTTTTCCAAACTCTTTTTAAAATCAAAAAAGTAAGACATTCGGTGTATACATTAATATCTGTTGACTCGATATTTTGTGTGCCTTTTTCAGAAACATCTATACGGTATAAAAGATTTGTATAAAAATTAAAATCATGTAAAATTAATTCCTTTACTGATTTTTGAAGTTGCTCTTTTAACTCAGAAGGGGTGCTATTTGCAGAAAAATCTAAATCAAATCCAGTTAGACTAAAATCTTTGTTAAGTTGAACTATAAGTTGTTTATATAACTTTTGGTTAGCTACATTTGTTAATAGGTCGATACTGTTTTGATAACTAGGTAGCATTTTGGTTATTAATTCAACTTATAATTTATAAACTGTTCGTCTAATGCTTTTAAAAACTCACTAGACACTTTAATTTTAGTTGTTCTACTAGGTAAATTTAACTCTATTTTTTCTTCGGCATCCCAAATGGTAAAATACAAACTTTGTGAGCCTTTGTTAGTAGCAAACAAGTGTTGTAGTTCTTTTATAGTGTTGTCTTTTACTTCTTGTAGAGGAATTTTTATGGTGAGTTTTTTACACATTTTATCCATAATATCGTGTAATAGTAAAAACTCATTAAATCCAACTCTAGGTTCACCTTTCACACCTTCTTTATTAGTCCAACCAGGTTTAATCGTAGTTTTGATATATAGGAATGAATTTGGAACCAAAAAGTGTTTAAACTTTAAATAATCTTCACCAAAAATTCGGAATTCAAAACTATCGTTATAATCTTCCATTGTAAAAGCAGCCCATCCTTTACCTGCTTTTGATACACGATGCTGTACATCAGTAACAATTCCAGCAAAAGAAAGTCCTAAACCTTCATATTGAGCGATGTTTTTAAAATGTGCTAGAGAAGCGTTGCAGAACTTTAGTTCGTTTTTAAAATCATCAAGTGGATGTGCAGAAATATACATTCCAACGACTTCCTTTTCACGAGCTAACAATTCCATAGTTCCCCAAGTTTCACACTCAGGAATTAAAGGTTCAGGTAAATCAACATCCGAAGCTTCTCCAAATAAAGATACCTGAGATGAATTCTGATTTTCTTGAAACTTATTTCCAAAGCGAATAGCCTTTTCTAAAAAAGTTTGTCCTTTTTCATCTTTCACATAATACTGAGCTCTGTGAGTATTTGTGAAGGAATCAAAACCACCAGCTAATACTAAACCTTCAAAAGCTTTTTTGTTAGCAACACGTAAATCAACACGTTTGGCTACATCAAAAATAGAAGTGTAATGTCCATTTTCTTTACGTTCATCAATAATTGCTTTTACAGCAGAACCACCAACACCTTTAATTGCCGCCATACCAAAACGAACAGCGCCATCTTTATTTACAGAAAATTTAGCATACGATTCATTTACATCTGGACCCAATACCTCTAACCCCATGCGTTTACATTCTTCCATAAAAAACGAAACCGTTTTAATGTCGTTCATGTTGTTGGAAAGTACTGCTGCCATGTATTCAGCAGGATAGTGGGCTTTTAAATAAGCAGTTTGATAAGCAATCCAAGCATAACAAGTAGAGTGCGATTTGTTAAAGGCATAGGATGCAAAAGCTTCCCAGTCCTTCCAAATTTTCTCCAAGGCTTTTTCATCATGACCATTGGCCTTTGCTTGATTCACAAACTTAGGTTTCATTTTCGCTAGTACCGCAGCTTGCTTTTTACCCATTGCTTTACGAAGTACATCGGCTTCACCTTTGGTAAAATCAGCTAACTTTTGCGAAAGTAACATTACTTGCTCCTGATATACTGTAATTCCGTAGGTCTCTGCTAAATATTCTTCCATTGCAGGAAGGTCGTACTGAATTTCCTCGTCCCCATGTTTTCTTCTAATAAAAGAAGGAATATATTCTAAAGGACCAGGACGATACAGAGCGTTCATTGCAATTAAGTCAGCAAAAACCGTAGGTTTTAACTCACGCATGTACTTTTGCATTCCAGGAGATTCGTATTGGAATATACCTACGGTTTCTCCACGTTGGAAAAGTGCATAAGTTTCCTCATCATCAATAGGGAAATTTTCAGGGTCAAGCTCTACACCATGACGTGCTTTTACAATTTTTACCGTATCCTTGATTAGGGTTAATGTTTTTAACCCCAAAAAATCCATTTTTAATAATCCTGCACTTTCTACTACCGAATTGTCAAACTGGGTAACATACATGTCGGAATCTTTGGCAACAGATACCGGTACGAATTTGGTAATATCATCAGGAGTAATAATTACCCCACAAGCATGAATTCCAGTATTACGAACTGAACCTTCTAAAATTCGCGCTTTATTAATGGTTTCAGCTTCTAACCCACTACCATTAGCAATAGCTTTTAGCTCATTTACCATTTCTATTTCTTCAGAACGAAGCTTTTCTTTTAATCCTTTCTCATCTAAAGAAAAGATTTTTTTCAATTTCATTCCTGGAATTAACTTGGCAATTCTATCGGCTTCAAATAGAGGTAAGTCAAGTACACGAGCGGTATCACGTACAGATGATTTAGCTGCCATGGTACCATAGGTAATAATTTGTGCTACTTGGTTAGCACCATATTTTTCAATTACATAATCCATTACGCGGCTACGACCTTCATCGTCAAAGTCGATATCAATATCGGGCATCGATACACGTTCAGGGTTTAAGAAACGCTCAAAAAGTAAGTCGTACTGGATAGGATCTATATTAGTAATCCACAAACAATAAGCAACTACCGAACCAGCTGCAGAACCACGTCCTGGACCTACTGATACATCCATGTTTCGGGCTTCTCGAATAAAATCTTCTACAATCAAGAAATATCCAGGATATCCTGTTTTAGCAATTACATCAAGCTCAAAATCTAAACGTTCTCGGATTTTATCGGTAATTTCTCCATAACGTTTTTTGGCTCCTTCATAGGTTAAATGACGTAAAAAATTATTTTCACCTCTTTTTCCTCCATCTTCAAGATCTTTTTCATCTCTAAACTCTTCTGGAATATCAAAAGCAGGTAATAATACATCACGAGCTAAACCAAAAGGTTCTATTTTATCTACAATTTCTTGAATGTTAATAATAGCCTCAGGTAAATCAGCAAAGAGTTTTTTCATCTCTTCAGTAGATTTAAAGTAGTATTCGTCGTTAGGTAAACCATAACGATAGCCTCTTCCTCGACCTTTAGGAGTAGCTTGTTTTTCACCATCTTTTACACACAATAAAATATCGTGAGCATTGGCGTCTTCTTTATCTAAGTAAAAAGTATTGTTCGTAGCAACAATTTTAATATCATGCTTTTTAGAGAATGAAAGTAGAGTTTCGTTCACAACTCTTTCATCTTCTTGTCCGTGACGCATCAATTCGATATATAAATCTTCTCCGAATTGTTCTTTCCACCAAAGTAAAGCTTCTTCTGCTTGAGCTTCACCTACATTTAATATTTTACTAGGAACTTCACCATATAAATTTCCTGTTAATACAATTACATCTTCTTTGTATTGCTCAATAACTTTTTTGTCGATTCTTGGAACATAGTAAAAACCATCCACGAAAGCAATGGAAGACATTTTTGCTAAATTGTGGTATCCCTTTTTATTTTTAGCAAGTAAAACGACTTGATATCCATTGTCTTTTTGACTTTTATTGGTATGGTCTTCACAAACATTAAACTCACAACCTACGATAGGTTTTAAAACACTTTGTGTAGGTTCTTCTCCTTTTTCTAAGGCTTCTTTATTAGCCGCTTCAGCAGCTTTGTTATGTCCTATAACAGCTTGTACAAAATGGAATGCAGCCATCATGTTACCCGTATCGGTCATGGCAACTGCAGACATATTATCTTTAGCAGCGGCATTTACTATGTTACCAATTTGAATGGTAGATTGTAAAACAGAATACTGTGTATGGTTATGTAAATGAGCAAATTTAACACCTTCAAGTTCTGCTAATCCTTCTGCGGTAGAAATTGTATTAGCTTCTTCAGTTTCAGATGACTTTCTTTTGCGAATTTTTTCACTTTCCTTTTTAAGGTTTAAGTGCTTAAGTCCGATTACCTGTATTGGGTTCGGATTTGCTTCTGTATAACGTTGAAAATAATCAGAAGGAACGTCTAACTGTTCTTCTGTATACTGACGTAAACGAATTAATTCTAAGAAACATCTTGTAGTTGCTTCTACATCGGCAGTAGCGTTATGTGCTTCTCCAAAACCTGTTCCGAATAAATGATTGTGTAATTCGGTAAGAGTTGGAAGTTTAAACTTTCCTCCACGACCACCAGGAATTTGACATAATTGTGCCGTATGCTCGGTACAAGTATCCAAAACAGGTAATTCTGTTAAATTGTTTTCAACACCTAAACGATGAAACTCACACCCCATAATGTTGACATCAAAACCAACATTTTGACCAACAATAAACTTTGTTTTTTGTAATGCGTTCTTGAATAGTTCTAACCCTTCACTCAACTGAATTCCTTGCTCAATAGCTAAATCAGTAGAGATTCCGTGAATACGTTCTGCATCGTACGGAATGTTGAATCCGTCAGGTTGTATTAAGAAATCGTTATGTTCAATTAAATTTCCTAATTCATCATGTAATTGCCATGCAATTTGTATAGCTCTAGGCCAGTTGTCGGTATCGGTTATTGGAGCATTCCAGCTTTTAGGTAATCCAGTAGTTTCGGTATCGAAAATTAAATACATGGGCAAAAATTACTTATTGAAGTGTTTTGGATAAAACAAAGTGTAAAAATACGAAGAATTTATATTGTTATTAAGAGAAGTTATTAACGAGCGTTTTTACTTAATGTAAAGGCTTGAATAGCTGATTGTAATCAGTGAATAGATGTTAAGTGTAGGTTAATTTTAAAATAAAAATAAAAAAAAGTGATTGATAATCAATTAATAAGATTACATTTGTACTTTAATATAATATTTTTTACAATGAAAGAAGGAACAGTAAAGTTCTTCAATGAATCTAAAGGTTTTGGATTTATTACAGAGTCAGGATCAAACACAGAACATTTTGTACACGTATCAGGTTTAATCGATGAGATTAGAGAAGGTGATACTGTTGAGTTTGAACTTAAAGAAGGAAAAAAAGGATTAAACGCAGTTAGCGTTAGAGTATTATAATATACCTCACAATTTATTTTTCTTAAGAGTCTGTTTAACAGGCTCTTTTTTATTGTGATAAAGTTGTTTTTTTACTTTTAATTGAAAAATATTTTATAATTTTGCGCCCACTTATTACGAGATAATAAGATTTATTAATAACCAAGGTCGCGAACCTTAAAAATTAAAATTATGCCTGTAAAAATTAGATTACAAAGACACGGTAAAAAAGGAAAACCATTTTATTGGGTAGTAGCTGCTGATTCAAGAGCTAAAAGAGACGGTCGTTTCTTAGAAAAAATCGGAACTTACAATCCAAATACTAATCCTGCAACTATCGATTTAGATGTTGACGGAGCTGTAAAGTGGTTACAAAATGGAGCTCAACCAACTGATACTGCTAGAGCAATTTTATCTTATAAAGGAGCTTTATTAAAGAATCACTTAGCTGGTGGAGTTAAGAAAGGTGCTTTAACTGAAGAGCAAGCAGAAGCTAAATTTACTGCTTGGTTAGAAGAAAAAGCAGCTAAAGTTGCTGGTAAAACAGAAGGTTTAGCAAAAGCTGAAGCTGACGCTAAAGCAAAAGCTTTAGAAGCTGAAAAAGCTGTAAACGAAGCACGTATAGCTGCTGCAACTCCTGCTGTAGAAGATAGCGAGGATGCTGCTGCTGAATCAGGTGCTGATAGCGAAGAATAAAAACTGTACTACGATGATGCAAAAAGAAGATTGCTTTTATCTTGGCAAAATCGTTAAAAAACATAGTTTTAAGGGTGAGGTAGTTATTAAGTTAGATACTGATGAACCCGATCTTTACGAAAATTTGGAATCAGTTTTTGTCGATTTAGGCAATAATCTGATTCCTTTTTTTATTGAAAAATCTTCCCTGAGTAAAGGAACTATGTTTAGAGTGAAGTTTGAGGATGTTGATACGGAGGCAGATGCCGAAGCTATTTTACGTTCTGAAGTTTACCTGCCATTAGATATGCTTCCTAAACTTTCTGGAGATAAATTTTATTATCATGAAGTGATAGGTTTTAAGGTTGTTGATACTTCTTTTGGTGAGGTAGGAAATATAGTAAGTATTAATGACTCTTCAGCTCAACCTTTATTTGAAATTGATAGAGACGGAAAAGAGATTTTCATTCCTATGATTGATGACTTTATTAAGAAAGTAGATAGAGATGCTAAAACTATTGAAGTTAAAACACCAGAAGGGTTAATTGATTTGTATTTGAGTTAAAAAACATACTCAAATACACAATCTTCTCCGTCTTCAAAAACTTGTTGCATCCCAATAAACTCAAAACCTAGGTTTTTTAATAGTTTTTGAGATTTTTCATTTTTTGGCATCGTCAAAGCTAATACTTTGTCTTGTTTGAATTTAGTACGGACGTATTCAATAATTAGTTTTGTAGCCTCTGTTGCATATCCTTTACCTCTTCCTTCTGGTAGAAATGCGTACCCAATATCAATAAAATCTAACTTGTCTCTTTGCAATGCTGTAGAGGCTCCAATGGGTTTGTTGGTTTCTTTTGAAATAACCGTGAAAAAACCAAGTCCATTTAATTTAGAGTTTTTAAACAAAGTATCCTTTAGGTAGATACGGGTTTCTTCAATAGATTTTAAATTTTTATCTCCTATAAATTGAATCCAATCAGGATCATTAAATAGTTGAAAATAAAAAGGTGCATCGCTCACTAGAGCTTCCTTAATAATTAGTCGTTCGCTTTCTAATAACATAGCCTAAATATATAATTAAAAATGTACTTTTGCGAAGCAAAAAAAGAATAAAATGAGTTTATTACAAGAATTACAAGATAGAAGCGGAAATCAATGTGAATTATGCGGATCAAAAAGCGATTTGTCAATTTATGAAGTACCACCAATTTCAACAGGAGGAGTTGATGGGAGTTTGTTGGCTTGTAGTACTTGTATTGAGCAAATTGAAAACTCAGAAGCTACAGACGCTAATCACTGGCGTTGTTTAAATGATAGTATGTGGAGTGAGTTTAGAGCAGTGAAAGTTGTGGCTTGGAGAATGTTACACCGTGTCAAAAAAGATGGATGGTCACAAGATTTGTTAGATATGATGTATTTAGAAGATGAAGAGTTACGTTTTGCAGAAGCTACAGGTGAGCATTTAGATGAAAGTGAAAAAATAATTCATAGAGATGTAAACGGAGCTATTTTACAAGCAGGAGATAATGTTGTGTTGATTAAAGATTTAAAAGTAAAAGGTTCTAGCATGGTAGCAAAGCAAGGAACTGCTGTACGTAGAATTTCGTTAGATCCTGAAAATGCTAAATATATTGAAGGTAAAGTGGGAGCACAAACTATTGTGATTATTACCGATTATGTAAAAAAAATGGCTGAAAAGGAATAGTTTTTTATATTTAGAATAAAATGTCTGCTAAATATTACAAAGAAAAACATTTACAAGCAACAAGATATAAAATAGAGAACGTTATCAGGCAGCAAGATTTTTTGTTAAGACACAGATGGAAAGTAATTGCTGCTGGTATTGTTTTTAGCTTTTGGGCTCCAACTTATGGTGTGGGGCATTCTTTTTCTAATAAAAAATCAATGCTGCAAAAAACAGAATATAGTTATTTAAAGTTAGTAATGCTTTGCGCAACTATTTATATGATTTTCTGCATTCTTTATCATTTTTCTAGCAGACATCAGGATAAGAAAAAACTAAAAGAATTGAAAGAGTTAGAAAAAAGATTGGAAAAAGAAATTTCGGAGTTAAACTAACTTTTTACTTCTCAGTATTATAATACACCTTATAAAACTTCATTTTCTTGTCTTCATCGTATCCTTGTTCTAAATATTCAGCAGAAGCATCAGGAGCATCAACATCAATTTTAATTTGAATATTGGTGTCTAATTTAATTTCAGTTTTAAACTTACTTTTTTCTTTCTTTAAAACAACATCAGATACTTCAAAATTATTACGAATTAGTACATCGTTTAATTTTTCAAAGTGCTGCTTGTAATCTTCAAAAAGATCTTTATGCTTGTCTTCTTCAAAAATTTCATCTTTGAAGCCATGATAATCTACACTTTCATGCTCTTTAAAGTAATCAACAGTATTGGCTAAGAAATTACTTTGTTCTTGTTTTCCAAATTCAGGTTTTATAACCTCTTCAGAAAACTCTTTGCACATTTCTAAGTAATTTTGAGTATGTAAGTTACGATCATCAGCATATTTAACACTTAAGAAGTTTTTAATCCAGTATTGCGCATCATATTGGTTGTTATCTACCGATAAAACGACAGTTCCTTCTGCATCAGTAGAGTTTAAAATTAAACAACCCTTATCCAATCTTTTTGTTGAAATTCCTTTTTGAACTACTACATCAAAACTATCGTCATCTAAATAGGTTTGAAAGAAGTCTACCTTACTTTCAATTTTAAAAACACCAACGGCCTCAGTTAAAACATCTTTATATTCAATGCCTTCAAAATAAGCTACAATTACATCCCCCGTTTTAATATTGGCAGAGTTTGATTGTTCGTATAGGTGATTAACAATGTTTTTAGAATGTTCAATAAAAACTTCGTTGCTATCATCTTCAAAAATATCAGAAGTATATTTATTGATTTCGTTTAGACGAACATCAGCATGATGACTAAAGCGGTAACTCTGAGTAACTGAACCGAAAGGCTTCAGTAAAAAAGGGAGTAACAATTCGTAACTTTCTTCATCAAAACGCACTAGACTTTCAGAAAAGGCATTCTGCCCGCTATTGTATTTGTTAGCTACTTTGTGAATGATACATTTGTTAATTTCGGTGCGAGTTCTTTTAATCATCTTCTAAAAAATTGGAAGACAAAAATAGAAAAATTAAAGTTTCAATTTTAATTGTTCTGGCAACAATTTAAATGATTTTCGGTGATAGGGAGTTGCTCCAAATTGACGAATAGCTTCGCGATGTTCTTTTGTAGGGTATCCTTTATTTTTCTGCCAGTTATACTGCGGGAATTCTTGATGAATTTTCTCCATATACTCATCACGATAGGTTTTGGCAAGTACAGAAGCAGCTGCGATACTCATAAATTTAGCGTCGCCTTTTACAATGGTTTGATGTGGAGTTTCTTGATAGGGTTTGAATTTGTTTCCGTCAACAATAATAAACTCAGGTTGTACATTTAATTGTTCTATTGAACGATGCATTCCAGTAATAGATGCTTGTAAAACGTTTAGCTCATCAACCTCTTCTTGATGTATAAAAGAAACTCCAAAAGCTAGTGCATGTTCTTCAATATAAGGTCGAAGTTTTTGTCGTTTTTTTTCAGAAAGTTGCTTGGAGTCGTTTAGCAATTCATGCTGAAAATCACCTGGTAAAATTACAGCTGCTGCAACTACAGGTCCTGATAAACAGCCTCTACCAGCCTCATCTGTTCCTGCTTCTAATTTATGCCCGCTATAGTTTAATTGCAACATGCTACAAATTAACAGTTTTCAAAGAAATTAATCGTGATTTTTGTCGTTAAATTATTTTACTTTTGTTGTTATGAAGAAAAATTTCTTAGTATTTTTTTGTTTGATAAGTGTTCAGATAATTTATGCCCAAAAAAGAACGGTTGATGGAGGTTTGGGGATAGGAAGAGGTGGATTTGACCAAAACATAGATTCATTGCCCGATAATGAGATTAATGTAAAACTTAGTGGAAAAACTAAGTACACTGATTATAAAATTATATCACATAAAAATGATACTACCATTGTAGATACTACATTAACAATTCAAAAAGAGTATAAATTCAATTTCTTAAGAAAGGATAATTTTGAATTATTGGCTTTTCATAATCAAGGACAAACTTTTAACAATTTAGGGTACGATTTTACTAATATTTCTAAGTTTCCTAATATAGGTTTTAGAGCAAAAATGTTCAATTATTTTGAAATTGAAGATGTGAATTATTATCATGTGCCCACCCCTACAACAGAAATAATGTATCGTACAGGGTTAGAGCAAGGTCAGGTATTGGATGCGCTTTTTACAACAAATTTTTCTAAACGATTTAACGTATCGATAGCTTATAAAGGACTTCGTTCTTTAGGAGCTTACAGGCGTTCTTTAGCTAGTACGGGTAATTTTAGGGTTAGTTTTAGTTACGAGACTCCTAAAGGACAATACGGGATTAGAGGGCATGCTGTAAATCAAGATTTTTTTAATCAAGAAAGTGGAGGACTAACCGAAACTTCTTTAGAGGCATTTTTAGCAGATGATCCTAATTTTAGCGGAAACAGAGGTAGAATGGATGTGAATTTGGGTAATGCTGAAAGTACTTTAGATGCTAAGAGATTATACTTTGAACATACTTTTAAATTACTTTCTTCAAAAGATAGTGTGAGTCAAAAAGACTTTTCTAATTTAAAACTTGGGCATTCATTTACTAGAGATTCTAAGTTTTATCGATTTACTCAAGGTACAGCATCAGATATGTTTGGTGATGCAAATATTTCGAGTAACATTAATAATAAAACTATTTATTTACTATATAATAATCAGTTTTTTTTAGATTTTAATTCAAAATATGTACTAGGAAAATTTCGTGTAAAAACAGAATTATCAAATTATACATATGGATATGAAAACTTACAGAATAATACAGTTGGAATTACAAAGAATAAGCTGAAGGGAGATGCAATTTCGTTTGGAGCTGATTGGAATGGAAGAATAGGGAACTTTCATGTAAATGCTTCTGGAAGTCTTACCCCAGGAAGTGGTCGATTGTCAGGGAATTATCTTTCAGGGGAAGCTTTCTATAAAAAAGATAGTGTACTTACTGTGAAAGGGAGGTTAGGAATAAGTAACAAATTACCTAATTTTAATTTTTTATTACATCAAAGTAGTTACGATGATTTTAATTGGGAAAATAATTTTTCTCAAATAGGGACACGTACATTGGGAGGGGTTATTGAGTCTAAATGGGGAAATGCTTCGTTGGATATCACTAATATTAGTAATTACACGTATTTTGATGAAAATGGTCAACCGAAACAGTTTTCAGGAGATGTAAACTATTTAAAGGCAAAGGCATCTAAAGAATTTACCTTTGGAAAGTTTGCTTTAGATAACACTTTAATGTATCAAAAAGTAGCAAGTGGAAATAGTGTTTTTAGGGTTCCAGAATTTGTTACTCGTAATACACTTTACTATACAGATGAATGGTTCAAAGGAAAACCTTTGTTGGTACAAATAGGAGCTACATTTAAGTACTTTTCAAAATATAAAGCAAATGCGTATAACCCTTTATTAGCTGAGTTTACTTTACAAAATGACACAGAAATAGGATATCCTACAGTAGATTTGTTTTTCAATGCTAGGGTTCGTAGAACTAGAATTTATTTTAAAGCAGATAACATAAGTTCTTTTGTGTTAAAAAAGAATTATTTTTCGGCTCCGAATTACCCGTATAGAGATTTCGTAATTCGTTTTGGAGTAGTGTGGAACTGGTTTATATAAAATGAAAGAAAAGCTGCGAAAAAATTGGAAGTTGTTTTTAATAGCAAGTTTAACCTTAGGTTTAGCACCTTTTAGACCACCACATATTTTTGGAAAGTTACAATGGATAGCAGGAGGGAATGCCTTTTCAGGAGAGCACGCTATGCAGTCTATGGATTGGTTTGATGTTTTTTTGCATGGAACTCCTTGGGTACTTTTAATAGTATCAACTTTATTACATATTTTCAGGAAAATAGAGCTCCATTTCAGGTAAAAAACGTCCTTTAATACTGCTCTCTCGTTTCCCAATTATTTGAAAACCATGTTTTAAATAAAAAGCATCCGAGTTTGGGTCTGATAAAACATTTAATACAGCACAAGAACCGCCTATACAAGATTTTTTTACATGTTCTAGTAGTTTAGAACCAATTCCTTGGTTTATAAATTTAGGGGAGACAAATAAAAAATCTAAAAAACTTGTTCTAATATTAGCTCGATATAAAACATAAAAACCAGCTGTAGTATCGTTAACTTGAAATTTGTAAACATTACAGTTGGTAAACATTTTAGGGGAGACTGTTAAGTCGTTTTTCCACTCTTCCATTTGTTCTTTGGAATATCCCCAATATGCTTTTGAACTTATGGCAATTTCAGTTAATAAGTTAGCGTCTTGTATTTGAGCTTTTACAATCATAAAAAAAGAACCTCACAAAAGGTGAGGTTTATAAACGTTATTATTTAGAAGCTAGTTGTTTTATTTTAATTCTGAATGCAGCAAATAGTAATGTTGTAAAAGGGCTTAGCCAATTAAACATGGCATAAAAAGCATAATCTATAACAGGAACACCTAAAACACCAGAATGATAAGCTCCGCAAGTATTCCAAGGAATTAAAACAGAGGTAACAGTACCAGAATCTTCTAAAGTTCTACTTAAGTTTTCAGGAGCCAACCCTTTATCTTTATAAGCTTGTGCGTACATTTTTCCAGGTACAACAATTGCTAAATATTGATCAGAAGCGGTGAAATTTAAACCTATACATGTACCAACAGTACTGGCAAATAATCCGAATACTGAATCAAATAAGCTTAACATAAAACTGCTAATTTTAGTTAAGGCTCCAATAGCATCCATGACCCCACCAAAAACCATTGCTAATAAAATTAACCATACGGTTCCAAGCATTTTTTTCATACCACCGGCAGTAAATAAATCTTTTAACACTTCATTATCAGTAGTTACAGAGGTTTCTACGGTTATAGCTTGCATTATTCCTCTGTAGGCAGATTCAAAATCTAGCTTTTCAACTCCAGAAATTTGAGAAACAACATGAGGTTGAAAAATCAAAGCAAAAGCACCACCAAATATGGTTCCAGCTAAAAGAGCGATTAAAGGAGGTGTCTTCTTAATAATTAGAACTAAAACTAATACAGGTACAAGAAATAACCATGGGGTTATATTAAAAGCTTTGTTAATGTCGCTAAGCATTTGTTGAGTATTCGCGTCACCAGTTGTAGTTTGGGTAAATCCTAAAATAACAAAAAAGATAATAGTTACTATAAATGTAGGTACAGTAGTATAAGTCATATATCTTATATGTGTAAACAAATCTGTTCCAGCCATGGCTGGGGCCAAGTTTGTAGTGTCTGACATTGGAGACATCTTGTCGCCAAAATAAGCACCAGATAAAACTGCACCAGCAGTCATACCTAAAGAAATACCTAAAGCTTCACCAATACCAATTAAAGCTATACCTACTGTTGCAGAAGTTGTCCAAGAACTTCCAGTGGCAACAGATATAACTGCACATATTATTAAACAAGCTACTAAAAAGATAGTCGGGTTTAAAATTTGAAGCCCGTAATAAATCATTGAAGGTATAATACCGCTTACAAGCCATGTTCCTGCAAGCGCACCTACCATTAACAAAATTAAAATAGCACCTGCTGTTGATTTTATGTTTTCAGCAACTTCTTCAATCATTCTTTCGTAGGAAACTTTATTTTTAAAACCTACAATAGCCGCAACAGCTCCACCTAATAATAAAATAAATTGATTACTTCCACTTAAAGCATCGTCTCCAAATACATATACATTATATGCAAGCATACCTATTAAAGCGAAAACAGGAATCAAAGCTTCCCAAATACTCAACTCTTTATTTTGAATTATTTTTTGATTTTCTATTTTAATTTTAGATAGGTTTTTGTCGTCTTGCATGTATGGTATTTTTTTCGGCTTGTAATGTTACGATTTTGTAGAGAATTACACAAATCGAATTAGTTTACAATATTTTTTAAAAAAAATGGAATAGAAATACTATATAAACAAAAATGTCATTTTAAAAAATGTGAAATGGTTTAGTGCCTTTCATTTTGTTTAAAATGACAGAATCGAGAAGATATTATAAGTGTTTTACAAAACGCCTACTTTTTTCATGCAAGTTTTCATCATTTGATAGGTGCGCTCTATGTCATTATCTAATCCAATAGAAAAACGAATTAATCCATCGGTAAGTCCCATTTCTTTTTGTTCTTCTAAAGGAATTTCTGATGACGTTGAAGTCCCTGGAGCTGAAAATAAAGTTTTATAAAAACCTAAACTTACAGCTAAGTACCCTAGATTTTCATCCTGCATTAATTCCATTAAAGCATTGGCTTTGTCTAGAGATCCAGCATCAATAGTTAGCATTCCTCCAAAACCATATTCTTCATTCATCATTGATTTAAACACCTTATGAGAAGGGTGTGATGGTAATCCTGGATATACTGTTTTTAATCCGTCAGCTTCAAATTTTTCAGCTAAATAACTCGCATTTTTACTGTGTTGCTTTACTCGTATATGTAAAGTTCTCATGTTTTTCAGGATTGAAGAAGCGCGTAAAGAGTCCATAGAAGCTCCTAATAACATACTTGCCCCATCAATTACACTTTTTTGAGAATTGATAAAATCTGCAGTTCCACAAATAACTCCTCCCATAGTGTCAGAAGAACCATTGATGAATTTTGTTAAACTGTGAATAACAATATTGGCACCCAATTGAGCTGGAGAAATTGATAGAGGAGAAAATGTATTGTCAACTACCAACTGTAAATCATGCTTTTTAGCTAATACTGAAAGAGCTTTAATATCTGCGACCTCTAATAACGGATTGCTTACAGTTTCGCAGTAAATCATTTTAGTATTTTTGTTAATGGCAGCTTCTACTCTGTCTAACTTTGTAATGTTTACAAATGAAGTTTCAATTCCTATTCTTGGAGTAAAGTTTTTAAGAAAGGCATAAGTTCCTCCATAAATAGTTCTACTTGAAACGATATGATCTCCAGCCCCACATATTTGTAAAATAGTAGGAGTAATGGCTCCCATACCAGTAGCTGAAACATTAGCAGTTTCAGTACCTTCCATAGCAGCTAAAGCTTCAGATAGGTATAAGTTTGAAGGAGATGAGTGGCGAGAGTATAAATAACAACCATCTGTATTCCCTTCAAAAGTATCAAACATAGTCTTTGCTGATAAAAAAGTATAGGTAGAAGAATCTGAAATAGAAGGGTTAACTCCTCCAAATTCTCCAAAGTACTGTAGATCTTGTATGTTGTTTGCAGGTTTAAATTTCATATCGATTAAAGTTAATTATTAGTAGACTACTAAGTTCTGTTTTAGTTGTTTAAAAATCAATACAAAGCGGTTTTTGTAGAAAATCACACTAATTTTATGTTTGTATTTAGTTTTTTATTAGTTTGTGTTCAGATAAGTTGTAATAAAATAGATTTTTTTTCAGATGAAGTTAGATAATATAGATAAGAAGTTATTAGGGTTACTTCAAACAGATAGTAAACAAACAACAAAACAGTTATCATTGCAATTGGGTCTTTCTGTAACAGCTGTTTATGAGAGAATAAAGAAGTTGGAAAAAGAGAAGGTCATTAAACAGTATGTTGCGTTGCTAAATAAAAACAAAATAGAAAAATCATTTTTAGTTTTTTGTCATATAAAGTTAGAGAAACATAACAAAGATTATATAGCTCTTTTTGAGCGTGAAATTAAAAAATTAGAAGAAGTAACAGAGTGTTTTCATGTAAGTGGAGATTATGATTATGTGTTAAAAATTTATGTGAAAGATATGGATGCTTATAGAGAGTTTATGATTAATAAAATTACAGCATTAAAACATGTTGGAAGTACTCACAGTATTTTTACAATAGGTGAGGTTAAAAACTCAATAGCAATAGCTTTATAAAATATTTTGTTGATTTTTATAAAAAGAATCAGCCTGTAGCTTCATAAGGTTACGAGCCATCTTTTGTTTATAATTGTAGAGTTCTTCTTCTGTTTTTAAATCAGAGTATATTTTGTTGTTGAGGTCTATATCAGTGTGTAAAATAGCTTCTCGTTGATGAACTTGTTGTTGAATCCAAGTTTTAACTTGAGATTCATGGTTTTCCAATTTATAATCGTATTCACTTTTTGAGCTAATAAGTTTGGCAAAAATAGGAGCAGTTTCTATTGCTAAAAATAGTAGGAAGATAAAGAAAGAAGGTAGCCAAGGTAGTTTGTTTAAAGCATTAACACGAGCCATTAATCCATCAAAATTAGAAATAATAGGTTGTGTTTGTGTTTCTTTTAATTTTTGACTTTCGATCAAATTAGCAATAGCAGTTTCTTTCTGTTTTATTTTTTCGGTATTTTCAGCTTTTAATTGATTAAGTTCTGCAAGGGCAGTATCGTGTTTATCTCTTTTTTCTTTGTAAACAGGTCCTCTGCCAATTAATTTGGTACCTTTTCTTCCTTCGGCTTCAGCTATATAGGTTTCATATAATTTATTTACCTCGCTTTCTTTCGTTGTGACCTCATCTTTTAAAGAAGTGATTTCAGAATTAATTTTTGTTATTTCAGGAGTGAATTGTTGTGCAATTTGAGTTTTGTTATTCAAAGTCATCTGATTTTTTTCAGTCAGTAATACTTGATTGATTTCCTTTTCGAAAATTTTTAATTCTAATGGTTTAGAAATCACCACAGCAATTATCATAGCAAGTAACAATCTAGGAAGTATTTGTATAAGTTCTTTTCGTTTAGACTCTCTTTTTTTAATAGTAGAAACAATAAATCTATCTAAATTAAAAATGAGTAACCCCCAAACAATACCAAAGAAAATAGCGGTGTAAATATTATCAAAAACTGTAAATAAAGCATAAGCAGAAGCAATGGTAGCCATTAAAGCAGTGAAAAAAACGGTAGCACCAATACCAGCATATTTGTTTTGTTCACCATTAGCACAATTTTCAAGCAAATCTAAATCAGCTCCAGAACAAAGAAGGAAAAATCGTTTTAACATAAAATAAGCTTATAGCTTAATAACGACAGATTTAGGATTTTGTTACAAAAAAAGCCTCATTTAAGAGGCTTTTAACAAGTATGTGTTTTGAATATCAGTTATTTGTTGCTAGTTACATATACTAACCCTGTACCATCTTTATTTTTTTAACATCAACTTTTCTTATGTCTTTAGGTGCAATTTTGTGTAATTTTTCTTTAGAAATAAGTTTACCATCTAAGTAATATTTTATATCAGAGGTGTTAATGTTATTTGTGTTTTTAGTAACTTTTTTGCTATAAAACTTGATGATTTTTTTATTGTTTTTAGCTTGTATTAAGGTTCTTAGTCCTTTTTTATTTTTAATTAACTTAATAACTTCATTATAACTCAGCTTTTTGTCATCGAAATAGAAATCAGCATTTTTGTTTTGATATATGTATTCGATAGCATTTATTGAAGGAGGTGGAATGTTTGAGGTTTCTTCTTCTCTAATAACTTCATAGCTATGGGGTGGAGGTGGAGGTATGTTTAAAGCTTCACCTTTTATAACAATTCTACTTGTAGGGCTTGGAGGTGGAGGGAGTTGTCCCTTTTCATTCTCTGTTAATTCTGAGATTTTTTTAGTTATTTTATTTCCTTTTTCATCATGATAAGTTATTTCCACGTCTTCATGATTAATACTTTTTTTATAAACTGTTACTGATGAAGGAATTGAATCTTTTGAAGTTTCAGTAGAGAGTACATGTTTTTTTGTTGTTTCTGCTTCAACTCTTTCAGCAAAGAGAAAAGCGAATCCTGCTATTACTGGTATTACTGCCAGTTTTTTTAGCAAAATTTTGGTACGAGAACTTTGTTTTGTCATCATTAATAATCTTTTTTTAGTTAATAAATAATTCAAATTACTGGCCAAGTAATATTCGTTGTTCCAAGTAGCTCTATTTAATAGTAAATACTGATACTTAGTAGTGTTTTTATGTGTAATAATTACTTCATTATCTGCTAAAAACTCATGATTTAACTTTATTGCTTTTTTAAGAAATATAAATGTTGGATTGATCCAAAAAATGATTTGTAAAAATTCAATAAATAATATGTCAAACGTGTGTTTTTGTAGAGCATGTGTTAACTCGTGTGTATAGAGTTCAGTTTCAATCTTGTTTGAATTGTATTCCTCTTTGTTGATAAAAATGTAGTTCCAAAAGGTGTGTGGACTAATTAAATCGTCAACTAAAACAAGGGTAACTTTGTCTTTTTTTATTTTTTTATACTGTTTTATCTTTAAGAAGATATTAAATAGGTTTTTTGTAAAGCGGATTAATAAAATGATTGCTACAATTGTATATCCAAGAAATAAATATTGGGTATAGCTAATTTCCTTAACAGGATTTACATCCAAATTTGAATCTGTAATCAAGGAAGGGACAGCCTTTAAAGTATTCGGAATAGTTTCTATATAGATCTTATAAAAAGGAGCTATAAACGAAAATAATACACTACCTAATAAATAAAACCGATTGAATTGGTGCATTTTTTCTCGTTCTAATATCAAATGATAAAAGAGAAGCAGCAATGCTAAACAAATTCCTGATTTGATAAAATACGTTATCATTATTGTTGCTTTTTAATTTGCTGATCGATAATTTTTTTTAAATCTTCTAATTCTGAAACTGATAAATCTGTTTTTTCAGTAAAAAATGAAGCAAATTGACTAGCAGAGTTATTAAAGAAGTTTTTAATCAATCCGTTTACATGCTTTGAAAAGTAGTCTGACTTTTTTACCAAAGGAAAATATTCTCTTGATTTTCCATCTAATGTATAATCTACAAATCCTTTATCTTTCATTCTTTTTAATAGTGTAGCAACTGTAGTTGTAGCAGGTTTTGGTTCAGGAAATTCTGCTAAAATATCTTTCATAAAAGCTTTTTTTAGTTTCCATAAATATTGCATCACTTGTTCTTCAGTTTTCGATAATTGCATTTCGATAAAATTTGAATTGTATTCTATAAATGTAGAAATAAATTTTAATTCTACAAGTGTAGAGATTAAAATATTGCAAAAAAAATAGCCTTGAGGGATTTTCAAGACTATCTTATTGATGTTATTAAAGATGAATTATTTTGATAATTCCGTAAAATATTGATAAAAATACGGAATGGTTTCAATTCCTTTTAAGTAATTCCACACTCCAAAATGCTCGTTTGGTGAGTGAATGGCATCAGAATTTAATCCGAATCCCATTAAAATAGTCTTACTCTTTAATTCTTGTTCAAATAAAGCAACGATAGGAATACTTCCTCCGCTTCGTTGCGGAATAGGAGTTACTCCAAAGGTTTCTTGGTACGCTTTGCTTGCTGCCTGGTAACCAATATTATCAATTGGAGTTACATATCCTTGTCCTCCATGATGAGGTTTTACTTCTACTTTTACTGATTTAGGAGCGATACTTTCAAAGTGTTTTTTGAACAATTCAGTAATTTCTTCCCATTCTTGTCCTGGTACTAAACGCATTGAAATTTTAGCGTAGGCTTTTGAAGCAATAACAGTTTTTGCCCCTTCACCTGTATATCCTCCCCAAATTCCATTTACATCTAAGGTAGGACGGATAGAGTTGCGTTCGTTAGTAGTATAACCAGCTTCTCCGTGAACATCATCAATATCTAAAGCAGCCTTGTATTCTTCTAATGAGAAAGGTGCTTTCGCCATTTCATCACGCTCTTCACGAGACAATTCTTCTACTTTATCATAAAATCCTGGGATGGTAATATGATTATTTTCATCGTGTAATGAAGCAATCATTTGTGTTAAAATGTTGATAGGGTTTGCTACAGCACCTCCATATAAACCAGAATGTAAGTCTCTATTAGGTCCAGTAACTTCAACTTCTACATAACTTAATCCACGTAAACCAGTAGTAATTGAAGGAATGTCGTTTGCAATCATTCCTGTATCAGAAATTAAAATCACGTCGTTGGCAAGTTTCTCTTTGTTTCTAGGAACAAACCACGCTAAACTTTCTGAACCTACTTCTTCTTCACCTTCAATCATAAATTTCACGTTACAAGGTAGGTTGCCAGTATGAGTCATGTATTCTAATGCCTTTACATGCATATACATTTGCCCTTTATCGTCACATGCACCGCGTGCAAAAATTGCTCCTTCAGGGTGAATGTCTGTTTTTTTGATAACAGGATCAAATGGAGGAGAAGTCCATAAATCGATAGGGTCTGCCGGTTGTACATCGTAATGACCATATACCAATACTGTTGGTAAATTAGGATCTATTATTTTTTCTCCATAAACGATAGGATATCCAGGGGTTTCACAAATTTCTACTTTATCACATCCCGCTTTTTCTAAACTTTCTTTAACCGTATCAGCAGTATTTAATACATCTTGATTAAAGGCTGGATCAGCACTTACTGATGGAATTTTTAATAAATCGATAAGCTCATTAATAAAACGATCTTTATGTTGAGCTATATAATCTTTTACGTTTTGCATGTGTTGTATATTAATTAGCATCAAAAATAAGAAAAATAGTATACTTCTTCTTTGTAGTTTGCAAGTATTGTTTATATTTGCATCCACAATTTCAAAAGTACGCGGGCGTGGTGGAATTGGTAGACACGCTAGACTTAGGATCTAGTGCCGTGAGGTGTGAGAGTTCGAGTCTCTCCGCCCGTACTTAATCAAGATGCAATTAGCTTATTTTTAGTTAATTGCATTTTTTGTTTCTTAAGGTTTGCACACTATCTGCACATTTTTTCTGAATTATTACTTTACTGTAGGTTTGTAATTAATTGTTTACAATGAATATTGTTTTATAATAAGGTTTAAATCGAGTAAAATAGACCTTAAATAAAACTACAAATGTGGGGGATTTTGTAACTTAATTAATAGAATAAGAAACTCTCCCCCACATTTGTATATTAATAATTATATGTATTCTACAAACTTTGCAGAAAAAATAATTAACTATTTTTTTTCAGAATCTATTAATAAAAAGAGGACAAATAAGCTTCTTATAGTACTAACTGAAAGTAAATAAATTAACACAATCAAAGATTTAAATACAAAATAATTATTCAGGTTAGCAGATGACAATGTAATGATGTAAGATATTATAAAACATAAAACTAACTCTATAATCGCTATTTTAAATACTTTAACTATGGCTTTATAAATACCGACAGAGAATAGAAGTTCTAAAGGGGTTTCAGAATTTTTAGGTTTTTTATTTAATACGTTTGAGCGAATTGATGCTATAATAGTTAATGAAGCAAGTATGAAACCTGCTAATGAAATTGAAGCACCAATAATATTCTCAATTATAGTGATGTGTTCTGTTTTGGATTTAAGAATGAAATCAAACAAGCTTAATTTACTATTTAGTAACCATAAGCATCCAATAACAATGGTATCAATAAGCAAAGCATATTGTAAATAATAATCTACAAGTTCACGATATCTATTGGAGTTTTTTGTCATTTAATTCTTTTAACATTTGTTGAAACATGTCATTAGATATTATAGTTCTATATTTTTTTTTCCTTTCAACTCTAATTTCACTGTTTACTTTCTCTAAAAGTAAATCAAAATTCTCTAATAAATTATCTTTTTCTCCATCTTCTGCTTTTAAAGACAGTTTGTTAAATAAATTTTTATTTTTTGGAGATTTAGAAAAATTTCTAATTATATTAAATACTGATTGTTTAATAGCTGATTCTTCAGGAGCTTGTTTATAATCAAATTTAAGGGTTAAAGTAGCGTATTCACTTGAAAAGTGTTCTATTGAGTAGTTTACTGCACTCCAAATTTTTTGATCAACTTCTTTTATTTTTGCAATATTATCTTTGTGTACCTTAACAATAAATTCTGAAAAACGATTTACTCTATCTTTAAATGTTTCTAATTCGTCTTTAACAATTGGTTTAAAACCAACTCTTTCTAAAACGTTTTGATCTATACCTACACGTTCGATATAATTTACTAAGTCGGTAATTTTAGAACCATAATGGTTGTATTCTAGAGCTAGAAAAACTTTTCCGTTCTTTCTGTAGTCTAAAATGAAATGAGTAGTTTCAACTAGTCCTTCCTCTTCTTTTGCGTCAATTCCTTTGGTTTCGTCAGTTTCAGTATTCATTAATTCAGGAAGTAAATCTTTTCTAACACACCTCATTTTAGCTTTTATAAGGTTGTTTTTATTTTCAATTCCTTGTATAAAAACATACTTATTACCAAATCGTTGGTATCTTATTTTTGCTCTAGTTTTTGCTAATCTAGTTAAGGTTTCAAAGAAACTTTCAAAATCTGAATCTTCCGAGAATGTTAATTCTAATTCATAATAATTAACTTTTCTTTTCACTTTAATAATTTCTCCTCTAGCCATTTTTGTTTGATTAAAATTTTATTTTTACTAGGACTGGTTTTGTTTGGAATTATTGTTTACTACTTCTGATTAAACACTTTGTTGTATTTTTCGAAATCGAATTTTGGATGTTTTTTTTCTATAAATTCTTTTAAATATCTATGATCATCCTTTGCTTGATTTCTAGAATATGTTTGAGAATTTTTTCCTGACAACTCACATAGTGTTTTGAATTGTTCAAGATTAAATATATCTAAGTTAAGTTTTAAAATGTTTGAGAATATTTTATCACCATCATTGTAGTCTTTTGCTATGCTATATCTCCAAGCAATAAAATCGGCTATCTCTTTAGAATACCCTTTTGAAATTCCAATTTTGATTAATCTATTATAAGCTGAAATAGGAGCACTAAATGGAAAATTGTTAAATATATCCTTAGGTATTATTTCTCTTAACTCTGTTAGATGTTGTGTGTAATTTTCACTCATAAACCATGCTACAATCTTTGCACCATTATCTTTTTTTATCATATTAGACATGATTAATTTAACATGATCATTAAACTCAGGTAACATGAACTCGTTTTCAGAAAGGAATATTATTAGATATTTTACATTTTTTTCATCATTTTTAATATTATTAAAATATTCTTTCTCTGATTTAATTTTTTCTATACAAATTGGTGTGTTTCTTTTGTATAAGAAATATAGTAGTTTGTAATTAATTTGCCTATTTGATTCAGATCTGTCATCATCCAGACGATAAATAAACTTCCATAAATCCCTAAATATTGTTGCTTCAACCGATTCGTTAAGATTGTTTAAGTATTTTGATTCTATATATCGTTCAATACTTGTTTCATCTATTAAAATATCTTTTTTTTGTTCTATATCTTCTAAAATTGTTGAGAGTATTTTTTTTGATAACACAGGAGGCTTAAGGAAGAGAGACTCAAGCATGTTTCTTATATGGGATGCGACAAGCTCTTTGTTAGGAGTATAAAGTTTATCTTGTTTATCTATAACAGGGTGAGCACATAGATGTCTGTCGTTTTTCAAAGCTTGTATATGAGCATAATCTACGTTATCTAATAAACTAGTTCTGTTTTTTACTTCTTCTATTATTCTTTGTTCCCATTCTGAATTTTTTGGATTAGTCTGTTGAATGGTTTTGATGTTATCAAGAACAGTTTTAGCTGTAGAATCTGCGTAAACTTCTTCAAGTACTTCAAGTTTAATTAATATGTCATGTATCACGACAGAATATAATGTAACTATAGCTGCTCTATAATTTCCATTAAAATAGGAACTAGAAACTTCCTTGAAGTATTCTTTTGTTTTTTTTGAATTAATTTTTGTGGTAGCATTTTCTATGCTATAATCTTTCATTTAATTTGAATTAAATTTAGTTGTTTAAATGAATTAACAAGCTAAAATTATTATCAAACAAATTTAAAGGATAGGAATTTAATACAGATGCGGAAAACCGTAATTAAAGTAAGGTTTTTCCGTAATCTCATTATAATCAGTTACAAATGTGGGGGAGAGTTTCTTATTCTATTAATTAAGTTGCAAAATCCCCCAAATTTCTATGTGAATTTCTTCAATATTTCACTTGATTTAAGGAGAATAATAAACACCTACGATTAATCGTAAATGTTTATTTATATACTTGTAAGTTGAATAGGCTAAATAAAAGATCTCTAAATTTTAACTAATTTAAAAAAATCTTCAAGTTTAAGATTTCTTGCTTCACAAATCTTGAATAAAGTTTTTAAAGGAATTCTATATCCTTCCTCTTGAAGAATCTTTCGTACAGTCTTCTCGTCAATATTATGGTCAAGACCAAAGTTTCTATTAGACTTACTTGGTTTAATCCATTCTTTAGCTATGTAATTGCAGACTTTCTTATTTACATCCATAAGACAAATGAATGTATAGTTGAAAAAAATAATGCGGACGAACAACCGCAAAAAGAAATATTTCTTCTATATTTGAGCGAATTAAAATAAAATCTTATGAAAAAATATTTAGCAAGTATTATGATTGCTTTTCTAGTGTCGTGTGGAACAAGTACAAAAGAAGAAACCCCTAAGGAGAGCTCTGAGAAAGATAACTCAACAGAGAAGGTTATTCAAGCTGAAAAGGAAGAAGAATTAGCAAAGAAAAAACAAGAAGAAAAGAAGTTAGAAAAGCTTCGCTATTACATGAATAACTCTTCTGTAACAGATGAAAATGGAATAAGATATAACTTGTCTATTAAGTCTAATATAGTGTCTAAAAACGCCTTATATACATCTGAAAAGATACATTATGAGTATCGTTATGATAAGTTTGATATAGTTGTTAATTCTTATGAAATAAACACGGTGTTTAAGTTATATGCAAATGGAGAGTTAAAAGATAAAGTAGAATTAAAAGGTTTTCTGTTGGAGTCTAAAAGAAGCGATACAGATGATATTTTTGCATATTGTAATGATAGTTACACATATTACCCAAAGATTGAAAATAAGGATATTAGGAAGCGTAAAGTTTCAAAATTTACAGGGGCTAATTGTGGTTTAGGGAAGGAGATAAATAATAAGGTAATAAACGCTAGAATTAAAGCTGTAAAAGCTTGTAATTTTTAACTCAAATAAATGTGCAAATCCTGGGGATTTTCCCTACTATTAATAGAATAAAAACCTATCCCCAGGATTTGCAGTTAAAATTTTAAGAAAATGACCCAAATTTGGGTCATTTTTCTTTCTAAGGAGTTAAACCTAACTCTTCATATTTTTCAATTCTATAAAGTAATTTTTTTTTCTTGATTTTCCCAACTCCCGAAAATAAATTAAAATAATTAATAAGCAGGTAAGAAACACTAGAATTAAAGCTGTAAAAGCTTGTAATTTTTAACTCAAATAAATGTGCAAATCCTGGGGATTTTACCTACTATTAATAGAATAAAAACTAATCCCCAGGATTTGCAGTTAAAATTTTAAGAAAATGACCCAAATTTGGGTCATTTTTCTTTCTAAGGAGTTAAACCTAACTCTTCATATTTTTCAATTCTATAAAGTAATTTTTTTTTCTTGATTTTCCCAACTCCCGAAAATAAATTAAAATAATTAATAAGCAGGTAAGAAACACTAGAATTAAAGTTGTAAAAGCTTGTAATTTTTAACTCAAATAAATGTGCAAATCCTGGCGATTTTACCTACTATTAATAGAATAAAAACCGATCCCCAGGATTTGCAGTTAAAGTTTTGTTAATTTTTCATGCTTTTCATAGGAAGGAATTACGTTCTTTAATTGGTTGAGATAGTAGGGTATTCAGAAATAATTCCATTAAGAATCAACAAGAAAATTTTTATACAGTCATTTCATACAGAAACACGTTTGAGGAAAAGTAAGCCTTAAACATAACATGAACGTAATAATAAACAAAGTCCTAGTTTGTATAAATAAATTTACTTAAAAATAAATTAGTTATTATTTTAATAATTAATCTTTCAATTCCTAATGATTTTAATCATATTTTTAATAAACAAGAAGTTTAAAAAAACATGCAAATCCTGGGGATTTTCCCTACTATTAATAGAATAAAAACTAATCCCCAGGATTTGCACGTTATTTTTACCTACTTTCCTCCGTTTTTCTCTTTTTCAGACTTTATAAACTGAAGTAAATCAGTATATCTTTTACGATTTTCTTCACCTGATTTCATTATAATAGGCTCAAATTCAGGAACTCTATCCAAAAGTTAAAAGGAAGAGTCGAAACAACTACTGAAACAATATAAAGGTGTTTTCTAATTTTTAGAATATAACTCTTTAAATTGTTTAGCATAATCATAGGATGTCTTATCTATGTAACCAAGAAATGTTTTTTCACTTCTATGACCTGTAACGCTCATGATTAAATAGTTTGGTAGCTTTCCGAAGTTGTTCGTACAGAAAGTTCTTCTACAAGTATGAGTCGAAATTAATTTCCATTTCTCATACTTACCAAATTCTTTACGTTTAGTATCTTTATTAAATAGAAACCCTTCGGTTAATTGATTAATTCCAGCAAGTTTACATACTTCTTTCATGTATTGATTAAACTTCTGTTGGCTAATCTTATGAGGAAATCCATTTGATATAATTTCTTTTACTTCTTCAAGTACAGGAATAGTAACTAAATTCCCCGTTTTTTGTTGCTTTAATTCGATAACTTCTAGGTCATTTCTAGTATGAAAATTATCTAAAGTTATGTTGAGTAAATCTCCTGCTCTTTGACCTGTATAACAGCCTAAAAGAAGCCATTTACGGGCGTTTTTAAGGCTTTTTAAAGGAAGTTCTATATCTTTTATAGATTCCAATTCTTCTGGTCTTAAAACGATTATATATTCGTTTTTTGTCTTGTATCCAGAGACTTTAAAGAGCTGTGAATGTGTTTCTAAACCATTAAATTTAGCGTCGTTACAAAGTGTTTTAATTACACTTAACATTCTGCCTGCATAACCAGAAGCATATTTCTTAATATCAATCATCCAATTAACAAAACGGTTGCTAAAATCAAGATTTACATCTTTAATTTTGATAGCTTCTTTTCCTTGAAATTCTACTAAAAACTTTTTTAAGATTTTAAAATCGTCAATTCTTGACTTAGATAAACCAAAAGTTCCTTTAGCATTTTTAATAGTCGATGATTTATTTATGTAGTAATCTACATAATTAACTAAAGTTAAAGGAAGTTTATGTTTTGTGTTAGTAGTTCTATTAAAAAAGTTGTTAATACAGTCTTGCAACCAAAGTTTATTAATGTCAGTAACTTCAAAATCAATATTGAACCTATTATAAACGAATTCTTCAAGATTAATAATAGTTGATTTTACTTTTAAAGATTCCTTACAGTTCGCCTTAGGGATATTTTAATTGCTTGTTTTTAGAATCAAACCAGTAACTTCTTTTCGATTTAAATTCGGTATTAATAAAAATATCGAGTTTATTGTTTTTATCCTTATGAGTAAATCTCATAGTTAATGAACCAAAGTCTTTTATAGACCTAAAAATAAATTTAATTGATGCCATTTTTTGCACACTATTTGCACACTAAAGCATAAAAACAGTTAAAATGTGGTGATTTAAGAATGTTGTGAAATTAAGCCTGTTACAGTCTTAACCCCAATAAGTACGCGGGCGTGGTGGAATTGGTAGACACGCTAGACTTAGGATCTAGTGCCGTGAGGTGTGAGAGTTCGAGTCTCTCCGCCCGTACTAATTTAAAGATAAAACCTTAATTCGTTTAGAATTAAGGTTTTTTGTTTTTAATACTGTAAAAACTAACTATTTCGGTTTTATTAATAACCTTTAGTTATGCAGTTGTGTTAGTTGAATTTTTTTATAACTGAGTCTCTTAGGTGTTAATATTTTAAATACCTTTAGCAGAAAAAGATACTTTTATTTTGATAACTACACTACTTATAATTTTATATGTAGCTATTATTGCTACAGTTGCTGTTATTATTATTAATACTTCAACACCACCAAAAGCAATAGCTTATCTATTTTTGTTGATTCTGTTTCCTGTAGGAGGTATTATTATTTATTTAATGGTTGGAATAAACCATAGAACGTATAAGTTATATAATAAAAAGTTAGAAGTAGACAAAAACATTTTCTTCGACCTTAAAGAGAAGCTAAAAAAGTATAATGAAAAAATACTATCAACGTCTAAAAGCCATTTAGGACATTTTTATAATCTGACGAAGTTTATACATAAAGAAAATATTTTAACTAGTAATAACAAAGTTAATTTACTAATAAACGGGGAACGTAAGTTTCCAGAAGTTATAAAAGTATTAAAAGCTGCAAAAAATCATATACATATAGAATATTATATTTTTCAAAATGATACTATTGGTAAGCAAATAGGAGATGTTTTAAAAGAAAAGGCTAAAGAAGGAGTTAAAGTACGTTTTATTTATGATGATTTTGGAAGTAAAGATATTCGTAAATCGTTTGTGAAGTCTTTAATTGATAGTGGGGTGGAGGCGTACCCTTTTTATAAAATTAAATGGTTATTGTTAGCTAATAGAATTAATTATAGAAATCATAGAAAAATAATTGTAGTTGATGGAAAAGTTGGTTTTGTAGGAGGTGTTAATGTTTCTGAAAGGTATGTTAATCCTAATAAATTTAATTGTTATTGGAGAGATACACATATTAAAATAGAAGGACTCGCTGTTTTAAACTTACAACGAGTTTTTTTAGCGGATTGGAATTTTTGTGCTAATCAAAATGTTATTATAGAGGAAGAGCTTTTTCCAGCGGGAGATCAAGTAAAAACAAATGAACATAAGCAATTAGTTCAAGTAATTTCTAGTGGACCAGATTCTGATCATCCAGACATTATGTATGCTCTTATTCAAGCAATTTTATTGTCAAAAAAAGAAATCTTAATCACAACCCCTTATTTTGTCCCGAGAACTTCTTTTTTAGATGCTCTTAAAATAGCTAGTTTGAGTGGGGTTACAATAAAACTATTGGTACCAAGTATTTCAGATTCGAAATTAGTTAATGCAGTGTCAAATTCTTTCTATAAAGAAGTGTTAGAAATAGGAGTGGAGGTGTATAGATATAAAAAAGGATTTGTGCACGCGAAAACAATTGTATTTGATGAGTTAGTTTCTTCTGTAGGAACAGCAAATTTAGATGAACGTAGTTTTGATTTAAATTTTGAAATTAACGCATTAGTTTATGATAAAGATTTTGCAAGTCAGTTGAAAAATGCTTTTATGGAAGATTTAAAAAACAGTGAGAAAATAGACTTACATCAATGGAATAGTAGACCTGTTTTAATACGTTTTACAGAGAGATTAGCTAGATTGTTAGCTCCTATTTTGTAGTTAAGTTACAAAAAGAGTAACGATAAAACTTCTTTTTCTTAAGAAGTTTTATCGTTATTTATTCTTCAAAAAGAGCTTTTTTGAGTTATTCTTTAATTATAAACATGGATCTACGATTCAGTTGATGTTCGTCTTCACTACACGTAGTTTGGTTATTACATTTGTTAATAAGTTTTGATTCTCCATATCCTTTTGCACTTAGCCTTGTTATATCAATTCCTTTTTTAAGAAACCAATCTAATGTAGCTTGTGCTCTATTTTCAGATAATCTTGAATTGTAAGAATCATTACCTCTAGAGTCTGTATGTGATTCTATATGAATTTTTAAAGTAGGATATTCTTTTAATGCGGCCAAAATTTTAGCTAGTTCAATTTCTGCATCAGGGCGAATATTAGATTTGTCGTAATCAAAATAAATAGGTTGTAACGTTAACTTACATCCTAAATCATTTGGAGGGCAAGGGTCAGAAAGCTCTAAAGCTAAAGGCATGTTTAGTTTAATAGGCATTTTAATAGTTTTTGGGTTGCTAGGGGTTTCTATAACTTTTTCTTTCGGAAAATATTCCTTTTTCTTTGCCCTTAGGGTATATTGTTCTTGGCAATCCAATAAGAAAGAAAAAGTAGCATCATTACCTACAGTCATTGTTTTTACTTCCTTGTTGTTACTATCTATTAAAGTAACTTCTGTATTTGGAATTAGTTCACCAGTTTTTTTATCAATCACAGGTCCTTGAATGGTGATTTCACAACGTTCCCAAATTTGATAAATATCGTCACTTTTACTACCTTCTTTACCATCACGATTAGATGTAAAATACCCTATTCTATCTTCTTTTATAATGAAGCCAAAATCGTCTTTTGAGCTATTTATAGGTTCTCCAAAAGTAGATATTTCACCATGAGAATCTTTTGTTAGTTTTGTTACAAAAATATCTAAGCCTCCCATACCTGATGAATGCCCATCACTAGAAAAATACAAATCGTTATCGTCACTTACAAAAGGGAAAGTTTCCCTTTCAACAGTGTTAATCTTGTTACCAAGGTTTATAGGATTTGTATAAATGTCTTCTCCTAAAATTTTGACATACCAAATATCGGACATTCCTAAGCTACCAGGCATATCTGATGAAAAGTAGAGTTTGTCTTCTTCAGGGTTAAGGGCTGGATGTCCAACAGAGTAATTATCGTTGTTAAAAGGAAGTTCTTGTATATTTCCCCAAGTATTACCTTTTTTAGTGGCTTTATATATTTTGAGTCTAACAACATGATTTTTATCTTTTTTCTTTTTACCATTTAAATAATTATTCCTAGTAAAATACATAGTGTTTCCATCTTTTGTAAAAATAGCGGTAGATTCATGGTAAGGTGAGTTAATACTTCTGTTAAAAGCTTTTACTTTACCAAAGTTCATATCCTTATCTAAAGGAACTTGATATAAGTTAAGAAAAGGTTGTTTATCCCATCCAGCAAGCTCGGTAGGATGTTCTTTTGATAAAGTTGGATCTTTTCTGCTTGAAGCAAAAACAATATTATTGCCATAAAAGGCTGGACCAAAATCTGAATACTCTGTATTAACAGGAATTTTCTCTATTTCAAAAAGTTTATCCTGAACACCTTTTTTAAATAAAGTGTCAGCAACATTTCTATAGGATTCTAAAGGGATGGCTTTACCTCCTTTTAATCTATAAATTTCCATGAGCTTTTCAGCCTCTTCAGGTTGATTAATGCTTTTTAAGCATTGAGCTGCTCTAAAATAATCAACTGTAAGGGCTTCATTTGGAAATCGGTCTATTAAATTGTAATACCATTTTGCAGCACTTGAATAATTACTATTAAAATAGTACGTATTTCCCAGTTTTCTATAAATTTCAGCTGATCCATAGTCTTCTTCAACGACCTTTAAATAGATTTTTTGTGCATCTATAAAATCATACGTATTGTATTTGATGTTTGCCTTTTCAACTAGTGCAATTTGAGTAAAAGCGTTTGTATTTGTTAAGGCAGTTAAAAAATAGAATATTAAATAATGCTTTTTCATGATATTAAGAGTTTAAAAGAATCTTGGTGTTAGTATGCGTTCAGGGTTATTAAAGATGTCAAATCTTAAAAAGAATTCATAAGAACCATTACTATGGTCTTCGATATCTGTAGTTTGAAAATCATATCCCATTCCTAAGAATAACTGATTAGTTATTTGAAACCCTGCCATGGCGCTAATTGCAGCATCCCATCGATAAGAGGCTCCAAGGGTAAATTTATTGTTGAACAGAAAATTTGCAGATAAATCGGCTTGCAGAGGAGATCCATTAACCCACTTAAACATAGTTGCAGGCTTGAGTTTTAGGTTTTCACTAATATCAAAAACATAACCCGCTATAAAGAAGTAATGTAAACGTTCTATGGCTATGGCATCTTCATTGTTGTTATTGACGCTATCTGAATTATAATGTTTTGAATTGAAAAAATTAGGTACTGATAATCCAAGATAGAGTCTGTCGTTATTATAGTAAATACCTGCACCTATTTGAGGTTGTACTTTTTTGTCAATGTTTTCTGCAAATTGCCAATCGTTTTCATCATATATGTTTAGTTTGGAGTAATCTACGTCTAGTATACTCAGTCCTCCTTTAATACCAAACGATATTCTTGAACGACCTGATAAAAGTAATGAGTATGCATAATCTATTGTAATACCTGTTTCGTTAGAAGGACCTATTTTATCATTAATAATAGAAAGTCCTATAGCGTTTCGTTTTAAGGTACCCAAAGGCATATTAAAAGTAAAAGTTCCGGTATTTGGAGCTCCATCAAATCCAGCCCATTGTGTTCTGTATAGTAACCCTAAACCAAGAGCATTTTTTGAACCAATATAACCCGGGTTTACAACTTGGGTGTTATACATGTATTGTGTATACTGTGGGTCTTGTTGAGAAAAACACACATTTACACTAATAATTATTAATAGTAATATAGAATAATGTTTCATTAGGTTTAGTGGTTTTTAGTTTCTTTTTAGATATAAATATCCTTTATCAGTCATGGCTTCTTGATCGGAGTTCCATCGTGTTAGTATATAGAAATAGGTACCTGTGGGTAGTTTTTGATCTTTACTAACTGTTGTACGTCCTTCAGAGATTCCTCTAAATAAATTTCCGTTAATTCCATAAGCATCAGTTTGATAAACTAAAACACCCCATCTATTAAAAACTTTTAAATTATTGTTAGGATAATTTTCAATACCATTAATGCGGAAGAAATCATTAGCCCCGTCTTCATCTGGAGAAACAGCATTAAAAATTTCAAAAGGAATTTCTTCGACGGGTAGGTCTGTTATTGTAGGGTCATCTGGATCACCATCATTATCAATATCAATATCGTCTAAGTTGTTTGGATCGTCAGAAGTATCAGTTACAGAACCTCCTGAAGAGTCTTCAGCTGTAACCAATGCTTGATTGGTAACAGACTCGTTTGTTAAGTCTTGTTCAGTTATAACATAAATAGCAGTAAAGGTTGTACTATCAACTTCGCCAGGCAATAGTTGAGGAATGGTGCTACCGTTAATTGTAATTCCAGGTAAGTTATCTTGTAAAGTAATATTATATAAAACTGAATCTCCAGTATTGTATATGATAAAACTATATGTTATGGTTTCTCCAACATTAGCATATCCATTTCCATTAGCATCATTAAAGGTGCTTACTTTTTCAAGAGAAATACTGTTATTAGGTTGACACAATGTAGTTTGGGTTTGATCGTCTTCAAGAATACTATTGTCATCAGATAAATCACTTACATTGTTACCACTAATACTTGTACCTGTAACAGTTGCTTGATTACTAACTGAACCATTATCAATATCAGATTGTGTAATAGTGTAACTAGCAGAATAACTCCATGTTTCATTTATATCAAGTTGGTTGTTGCTATTGATATCACCTGAGGCAAGGGTAATTGTCCCGCCTAACATTGGGTCAGTTAGGATCACATTTGTAATAGTAGTGTTTCCTGTGTTTGTAAGAGTGAAATTATAAGTTATTGTTTCTCCTACATCGCTACAACCATCAGTGTCTTCATCATTGAAAGTAGCAGTTTTAATTAAGGCAATTCCATCAGACTGACATAGATTGGTTTGTGTTTGGTCATCTTCAAGAGTACTATTGTCATCAGATAAATCACTTACATTGTTACCACTAATACTCGTACCTGTAACTGTTGCTTGATTACTAACAGATCCGTTATCAATATTTGCTTGAGTAATTGTGTAATTAGCAGAATAACTCCAAGTTTCATTAATGTCAAGTTGGTTGTCACTATCGGTATCACCTGAGGCAAGAGTAATTGTACCACCAAGCATTGGATCAGTAAGAACTACGTTGGTAATGGTAGTATTTCCTGTGTTTGTAAGAGTGAAATTATAGGTTATTGTTTCTCCTACATCACTACATCCATCGGTATCTTCATCATTGAAAGTGGCAGTTTTAATTAGGGCAATTCCATCAGACTGACATAAGTTGGTTTGAGTTTGATCATCTTCAAGTATACTATCATTATCAGATAAGTCGCTTACATTGTTGCCGCTAATACTTGTACCCGTAACTGTTGCTTGATTGGTCACTGAACCATTATCAATATTTGCTTGAGTAATTGTGTAATTGGCAGTATAACTCCAAGTTTCATTAATGTCAAGTTGGTTGTCACTATCGGTATCGCCTGAGGCAAGAGTAATTGTACCACCAAGCATTGGATCAGTAAGAACTACATTGGTAATAGTAGTGTTTCCTGTGTTTGTAAGGGTAAAACTATAGGTAATGGTTTCTCCGATATCGCTACATCCATCTGTGTTTTCGTCATTAAAAGTAGCTGTCTTAATAAGTGCAATACTATCGGATTGACACACTGTAGTTTGTGTTGGGTCGTCTTCAAGCACACTATCATTATCAGATAAGTCTGTAACAACGACAGCTTGCGATGACTCTCCGCTTGCGGTAGCTTGATTCGTAATTGACCCATTATCAATATTGGTTTGAGTTATGGCATAATCAGCTGTATAAATCCATATTTCACCTACATCAAGTGTGTTGTTTGTGTTCAGGTCTCCTGAATTTAGTGTAACAGGTCCGCCTAATAAAGGATCATTTACAGTTACATTAATTAAACCAGTATTACCTTGATTTGTAACCGTCATTGTGTAGGTTATTGTTTCTCCGACATTGCTACAACCATCTGAGTTTTCATCATTAAAAGTGGCTGTTTTAACAATAGCAATGTCTGGTGCTTGACATAAATCAATCGTAGTGATATCATCTTCCAGGATACTATTGTCATCAGATTGATCACTAACTGTACCTCCAGAAACAGTACTAGCTTGCACTGTAGCTTGATTTTGTACAAAAGTGTTTGTAATATCTAGCGGAGTAACAATATAAGAACCTGTATATATCCAAATTTCATCAACATCTAACTCATTGTCAGAGTCAGTATCTCCTGAGCTGTAAGAAACTGTAAGTAAAGGGTCGGTTACAACTATTGAGTTTAGTGTTGTGTTTCCTGTATTTATAACAGAAAGGGTAAAAGTTATTGTTTCTCCGTTATCGCTACAACCGTCACCATTTTCATCATTAATGGTTCCTTGCTTAATAAGTGCAATACCTTCATTTTGACATAAATTGGTTACTGTAGGGTCGTCTTCCAGAGTACTGTCGTCATCAGACAAGTCGCTTACGTTAGTTCCTCCTGTACTTACTCCTGTTACAGTGGCTTGACCAGTAACAGAGCCATTGTCAATATCGTTTTGAGTGATAATATAGTCTAATGAGTATATCCATGTTTCATCAACATCTAGTTCGTTATCGCCATCAGTATCACCAGACTCTAATGTTAAAGGAGATGGAGAAATAGGGTCTGTTAATTCAACGTTTGTAATACTTACATTACCAGTATTGGTTACGGTATACGTATATGTAATTGTTTCACCTGGATTTGCGCATCCGTCACTGTCTGTGTCATTAAAAATACCTTGTTTTAATAAAGCAATGCCTGCTTGTTGGCAAAAGGTTGAGTTAGTAGCATCTATATATCCACCGTAAACTTCAATTGAATTTACAGCGGCAACTAATGAGTTTACTGTTAATTGAATTTCGTCAAAACTAGTGCTAGTATCAAAAGCTACAACGTAAAAGCTATCTGTACTAGTAGGAGTAATATTAACTAACCCAAGAGCTTCAAGGGCTAACAGATTATTTGCTGTTTGTTGCTCTTGTTGAACGCCATCAAGATAAGTTGTAATTGTGAGTGTGTTCAATAAATCTGCCTGAAGTAAGTCGTTTGTATCTCTAATTATAAAACCTGCTTGTGTACCAGCAGGGTAATCAACAAGTACATCTTGAACTGAAATAGAAGCATTTCCTGCTACACCAGCTACAATGTTTATAAGAGCATAATCAGAATTGTCTTCAGATATAACATTTACAGCATTATCAACTTCACAAGCGATACAAGCAACACCGTCGGTTCCTGTATTTTCGTTGTTAATAATAACCGAACTACTAGGATTTGATATTACGTAAGGTTCATCACAATTAATTATTCCTGGGCAGAAAGATTGAAGTACCATTCCGTAAATTCTGGTACTACCTAGGTTTAAAGAAAGAGTTTGTGTCATAGAAAGTTGTACTTCATCAAAAGGAGCGGTAGTAATAAACCCTAATCGTACAGATTCACTTCCCGTTAATAATAAACCAGAATAAATTGGGAGCAATTCGGTTGTGCCTGTTTTAGATTCAACAAGTGTTCCGTTTAAATAAGTTGAAATGGTTATAGCATCAAACAATTGAGTGTTTAAAAGTGTAGTATTTTCAATATCAAAACCAGCAAAAGTATTTGCGGTGTAATCGGTAATTTCATTTTTATAGGCTATAGTAGCTGTGCCTGCAACACCTGCTAATAAATTTATAGAAGCATAGTTTGAAGTATCAGAATCGATAGCATTATTTGTGTTGTTAACACTTCCTAGTGTTAAAAGTCCTCCAGTTCCTGTGTGTTCCTCTACAGCTCTTACAGGAAAGTTTGGCTTAGTTAGTTGTGTAGCGGTGTTACAGGCTAATTCAGGACCTTCACAAAATCTATTTGTTACAGCAGCATAAACATTAGTTGTTGAAGCAACTCCTGCTAAACTTGAAATAGAGATTTCAACAGCATCATAATTCATAGAGGTGTAAAAGCCGACATAAAATTGATCTTGACCTAAAATAGGACTGTCTAAAGCAAGTAAAGAAGTACTTGTGTTAGTTTCTTGTTGTACACCATCAAGATAGGTTGTTATTGTAATAGCATTTAAAAGATCGGCTTGAAGAATGGAAGTGTTTTCTATTAAGAAACCTGCATAACCACCCGATTCGATAAACTCGCTAGCTGTATTGTCAGTTACAGTTAATGTATGTGTTACTCCAAGACCAATAAGTGTTGATACAGAAGCAAAGTTAGAAGGATCTGTGTCTATAATGTTGCTAGCATCTGAAATGCCACAACCTACTACACAGAGTCCAGAAGTGTTTTCATCTACTGTTAAATCTGTAAAATTATCATTTGTTACTGCTACAGGATTTTCTGTATTACAGGGAACAGGGTATTGTACTCCGTCTGTATAAATAATATACTCTGCTGTTGATTGACATCCGCTAGCATCTGTTACTGTTACATTATAGCTTCCTTGAGTTAATCCAGAAATAGAGGAAGATGTTTGGCCTCCGGGGCTCCATAGATAAGTGTAAGGAGGTGTTCCTCCAGATACGGATAAAGAAATATTCCCATCTGAAGCTCCGATAGAAGTTTCTTTTATTGTGTTACCTGATATTTTTATGGAATTGTCTACATAACTACCATAAACCTCAATGCTGTTAATAGTAGCAGCGAGTGAACTAACTGTAAGTTGAATTTCATCATATTCAAGTGAAGTAGAAAAGCCAACCAAATAAAAACCATTAGTTGTAGAAGGAGTTATATTTATTAAACCTAATGCTTCGAGAGCTAATAAATTGTTTCCAGATTGTGTTTCTTGTACTGAACCATCTAAATAAGTTGTTATGGTTATAGAATTTAATAAATCTAATTGTAAAAGGTCATTTGTATCCCTAATAACAAAACCAGCAGCGCTTCCAGAAGGAAAGTTACTTAGAACATTTTCAACTGAAATAGAAGCTGTACTTGCAACACCAGCAGTTACATTTATCATAGCAAAGTCAGATTCACTTTCGCTAATAACATTTGTTGCGTTATCTACTTCACAAGCTACACAAGCTACTCCGTTTACACCAGTGTTTGTGTTATTAATTATTACAGGTTGAGAAGGATTGTTTAATAAAGTAGCAGTATCACAGTTTAAATTCCCTTCGCTAAAAGTTTCTAATATAAGACCATAAACTCGAGTACTCCCTAAGTCTAAAGTAAGAGTTTGTTGAATGGATAATTGAGCTTCATCAAAAGGTAATGAAGTAACAAAACCTACTTGAGAGCGTTCAGTACCAGTAAATAATAAACCACTGTCTACCGATAATAATTCAGAGCTACCTGTTTTTACTTCCTGTTGAACACCATCTAAATAAGTTGTTATGGTAATTTCATCAAGTAGTTCAAGATTTAAAACAGAAGCATTTTCAATGTCAAAGCCTACATACGTTTGTGCAGGATAATTTGTCAGCTCATCTTTTATAGAAATACTTCCAGTAGCTATAACACCTAAAGTAAAATCAATACTAGCGTATGAGTTGCTATTAGAGTCTACCGCAGCATTAGTATTGGTTACGCTACCAACATTTAAAACACCTCCCATTCCAGTATGTTCGTCAACTACACGAGCAGGAAAATCAGGTTTATTAATCAAAGTAGGAGTATTGGGTTCTAAATTAGGGCCAACACAAAAACTATTAGTAACCGGATAATAAATATTAGTACTAGAAGCAATACCTGCTAAACTAGCTATTGAAACTTCAATGCTATCGTAGTCTAAAGTAGTGTAAAACCCCGCGTAGAATTGATCATTATTTAATAGAGAACTACCAAGTGTTACTAACGAAGCTCCTGAATTAGTTTCTTGAGGAACACCGTTTAGGTAGGTTCTTATGGTAATAGCTCCTAGTAAATCTATTTGAGCAACAGAGCCATTTTCTATTAAAAAACCGGCATAGCTTCCTCCTTCAAAAAATTCATCCGTGGTATTATCTGTTACTGTTATTGTATGAGTTACACCTAAACCTAAAAGTGTAGAAATAGTAGTGTAGTTTGAAAGATTTGTGTCTGTCAAATTGTTGAGGTTTGAAATACCGCAACCCAATAAACAAAGTCCACTAGTATTTTCAGTTACAGTTAAATCAGTGAAACTAGATGAAGAGATAGCAACAGGAGCATCGGTATTACAGGGAACAGTAATAGGAGGAGAATAATTAATATTATTATTACTCGAATTTTCTTTTTTGACAAAAGAGGATAATACTAAGAGCAATAATATTAATTCAACAAATTTGAATCTTTTATAATTTTTTAGTAAGAGTAAATACGTTAGAGTAATTCTTTTCATAATAGTTGATTAGTTAGGTGTTATAAATAACTATCAAGCTTTAATTAGTGGTTGGTAAGCAAGGATAGTATTATGCGATTTGTAGTTTAGTAAACATGTTTAGTTTTTATTTACTAATACAACAAATAGTAATTCAGGTTTCTTTTTACAGAGCTATTAATAATTCTAAATAATAATTACTTATGAATTTCAGGTTAATGAAAATCTTAAAAGTAACTGTATAGTTAATTATTAGTATAGCAGTATGTGGAATACGGATTAAGGAAAAACTAATAGTTTAATTATAGCTAACCTTTTGAATAAGAAAAAAAATAAATAATCATAACACGAGAGACTTAAATTAAAAATAGCTTAAACATATTCTCAGTAAAACTTAAAAAAGCTTACCTAGTTTACAACAGTTAATAATGCATTATTAACAGTCAACAGTATTTTAACTTTAAGGGGAGAAAAAATTATAACTTTTAATTACATTATAATAAATTTCTTTTAGATCTTTTGTGAAGATAGTGAAAAAAATATTATAAACAAAAGAAAAAGAGCTTGTTAGTAGCTTTTGTAAGCTTTGAAAATAGAGATGATAGAATAAAGGAAAGTGTATTAAGAATGTATTAACATTTTTTTAACTTCGATTAGTTCGGTTTGTTCCGAACTGAGGTTATTTTTGCATGGCAAATTTTTTATGGAGATGAATCAAGTAGAAAAGAAAAAATGTGAATTGGTAGAGAAATTGGGAATTTTTTTAGAAAAAAAAGAACAGTTAGCCCCAGTTGCAGCAAGAATACTTTCACATATTATTTTAACAGGAAAACAAGGAGCAACCTTTGAAGATTTAGTATCTGGTCTTTGTGCTAGTAAAAGCACAATTTCAACACATCTTAATCATTTACAAGGTTTAAAACAAGTGAGTTACTTTACAAAAACAGGTGATAGAAAAAAATACTTTATTCTAAATAGCGATACAATGCTAAAAGGAATAAGTAATATGATAGAAGAGTGGGAAGGAGAAAAAGAACTACACATAGAAGTTAAAGAATACAAAGAAGACATTAACAAAACTCTAAAAGAAGAAGATAGATTTGATCTTGATTTCCACGATAGTTTTATTGAGTTTTTAGATGGAGCAATTGCGTCTGTAACTAAATTAAAAGAAAAAATTATAAACCACAAACAATAACTATATATACATAAAATGAAATATCAACACATATACGGTATTGCTATTCTTAGCATTGTTGCATTATTTTTTACAAGTTGTGAAAAACAACAACAAAAACAACAACAAATGCCAACGCTACCTTTTCCAGTAGTAAAGGTTGCAAAAAAATCAATAACAAATTACCAACAATATCCTGTAACTATTGAAGGAGAAGTAAATAGTGAAATAAGACCTAAAGTTTCTGGATATGTAAAAAACGTTTTGGTAAAAGAAGGTCAAAAGGTTAAACAAGGACAATTGTTGTTTAAGTTAGAAACGCAATCATTAAGTCAAGATGCTGAAGCGGCAAAAGCAGTTGTAAACACAGCACAAGTAGAAGTTAATAAGCTAAAACCATTAGTAGAAAAAAATATTATTAGTCCAGTACAATTAGAAACGGCAAAAGCTAATTTGGCACAGGCTAAAAGTACATATAATAGTGTTATAGCTAATATTAACTACGCAAATATAAAAAGTCCTGTAAACGGGTTTGTAGGTTCAATTAATTATAGAAAAGGTGCTTTGGTAAGTGCACAAAGTGCAATGCCACTTACAAAAGTAGCTTCTATAAAAAATGTATATGCATATTTTTCTATGAATGAAAAAGAGTTTTTAAACTTTATCTCTTCCGCTGAAGGAGAGACAATGGATGAGAAAATAAAAAAGTTACCACCAGTAAAATTATTATTAGCTAATGGTAAAGAGTATGAGCAAACAGGAGCCATTGAAACCATTGCTGGTGATATAAATCAGCAAACAGGAACTATCAGTTTTAGAGCAAAATTTGATAATAAAGCAGGTTTGCTACGTAATGGAAGTAGTGGTACAATTTTAATACCTCAAGAGCATAATGATGCGTTGGTTATACCATCAGAATCTACATTTGAGCGTCAAGGTAAGGTATATGTTTATATCGTAAATAATGATTCTTTGGCAGAAAAAACTATTGAAGTTGAAGCCCAAATAGGAAAGCTTTATGTAGTAAAATCAGGGTTAACAACAGAACAAACAATCTTAGCTAAAGGCTTAAATAAAGTTCGATCTGGAGCAAAAATAAAACCTATTCCTACGCCTTTAGATAGCATAGTAAATTCATTCGATACGGTATTTAAATAATTAATAAAACCAGTTATGTTACAAAAATTTATAGAGCGTCCGGTACTCTCTACAGTAATTTCTATTATTATAGTAATATTAGGAGTACTGTCATTAACACAATTACCGGTAACGCAATATCCAGATATTGCACCACCAACGGTGCAGGTTACTGCTTCTTATCCAGGAGCTAGTGCCGAAACAATTTTAGAAAGTGTTATTGTTCCTATAGAAGAACAAATAAACGGAGTAGAAGGAATGACCTACATGACTTCTACTGCAAGTAATACAGGTACAGCAAGTATTCAAGTTTTCTTTGAACAGGGATATGATCCAGATATTGCAGCTGTAAACGTACAAAACAGAGTTGCTAGAGCCAATGCGTTATTACCTTCTGAGGTAACAAGAGCAGGAGTTATTACAGCAAAACAACAAAACTCAGCATTATTATATGCTGCAGTTTACTCTACAAATCCTGAGTATGATGATGTTTTTATTCAAAATTACTTAAATATAAACGTAAAACCAGAATTACAACGTGTATCAGGGGTAGGAGCAGTAAACGTGTTTGGGGCAAAAGACTATTCGATGCGAGTGTGGTTAGACCCAGCAAAAATGGCATCTTATAAGTTAGAACCTAGAGAAGTAATTGCAGCGATTAATGAACAAAGTTTAGAGGCAGCAGCTGGGTCTTTAGGACAAAACTCAGGAGAATCTTTTGAATATGTAATTAAATATAAAGGACGATATAAAACTGCAAAAGAATACGAAAACGTTGTTGTAAAAGCTCTAGGGAATGGGCAGTTTTTACGTGTTAAAGATGTAGCAAAAGTAGAGCTAGATGCATTTTCATATTCGTCATTATCACGTACAAACGGGAATCCAGCACTTAACTTTGGTGTTTTTCAAACACCTGGATCTAATGCACAAGAAATTATTGAAAACATCTATGTAAAACTAGAAGATTTAAAGAAAGATTTTCCTGAAGGATTAGATTACATTATTAATTATGATACCAATAAATTCTTAACAGCATCTGTAAACAAAGTAAAAAGTACTTTAATAGAAGCCTTTTTATTAGTGTTTGTAGTAGTATTTATCTTCTTACAAGATTTTAAGTCTACCTTAATACCCGCAATAGCGGTTCCAGTATCAATTATTGGTACCTTCTTTTTCTTAAATCTATTTGGGTATTCTATCAACTTATTAACCCTATTCGCTTTAATTTTAGCAATTGGAATCGTGGTAGATGATGCTATTGTAGTAGTAGAGGCGGTGCATGCTAAACTGGAAGATGGAGCAGAAAGTGCAAAAAAAGCATCAATTTCAGCGATGAGTGAAATCAGTGGGGCTATTGTGTCTATTACGTTAGTAATGGTGGCGGTTTTTGTACCAATTACGTTTATACAAGGTCCATCAGGAGTATTCTATGAGCAATTTGGGGTAACACTAATGGTTGCTATTTTAATTTCAGCAGTAAACGCACTAACACTAACACCAGCTTTAAGCGCATTACTATTAAAACCACATAACGATACTCACAAGAAAAAAGGACTATTACAGCGATTTTATGATGCATTTAATGCAGGATTTAATGCGGTAACTAATAAATATACTAAATCTTTAGGGTTTTTAGTAAAGCACAAATGGGTAACAGCAGGTATTTTAGGGTTAAGTGTTTTGGCTATTGTATGGGCAAGTAATACGATACCTACAGGATTTGTACCTTCGGAAGATAGAGGTGTAGTCTTTATGAATGCTGAATTACCTGCAGGTTCTTCTTTAGACAGATCGTATAAAGTAACAGAAAAGTTATATGAAAGTATTAAAGAAATAGAAGGAATCAAAGGGGCATCGTTTATTAGTGGAAGAAACTTTTTCTCAGGAGAAGGAAGTTCGTACGCAATGGGCTTTATTATTCTGGAAGATTGGAGTGAAAGAGAAAGTGATGCTGAATCAGTTAAAAGTATAGTAGGTCAACTTTTTGGTAAAGCAGCTATGATACCAGATGCAAACATTATTTTCTTTACCCCACCAAGTGTACCGGGTTTTGGTAGTGCAGACGGTTTTGAAATGAGATTACTAGATCGTGCAGCCAAACCATTAACAGAAATGGATGCAACAGCCAAACAATTTGTTGGTTTGTTAAATCAACAACCAGAAATAGCGTTTGCTTCTAACTCTTTTGACACTGGATTCCCTCAGTTAGAACTAGATATAAATGTAGAAAGAGCTAAAGAAGCAGGAGTATCAACAAGTGCTATCCTTTCAGCTTTACAAGGATATATTGGAGGAAATTATGCAGCTGACTTTAGTAGATTTGGAAAACAATTTAGAGTTTTCGTACAATCGTTGCCTGAAGACAGAATAAATGAAGAAAGCTTAAATAGTATGTTTATAAAAACACCAAGTGGAGAAATGACACCAATCTCTCAATTTGTTAGTTTAGAACGTGTATATGGACCACAAACAGTTAATCGTTTCAACTTGTTCAATTCAGTAACAGTAAATGGAGGAATCACACCAGGATTCAGTACAGGAGACGCAATTACTAAAATAAATAGTTTAGCAGAAAATAATTTACCAGAAGGATATAGTGTTGCTTATTCTGGAATCACTAGAGAAGAGATAGCATCATCAGGACAATCTACCATTATTTTTATGATTAGTATTCTGTTTGTGTATTTCTTATTAGCAGCACAATACGAGAGTTATCTATTACCACTATCAGTAATTTTATCATTACCAATTGGGGTAGCAGGAGCATATTATACAACATATTTAGCAGGGTTAGAAAATAACATCTATTTCCAAATAGCTTTAATTATGTTACTAGGATTGTTGGCTAAGAATGCGATTCTTATTGTAGAGTTCGCAATACAGCGTCGTAAGCAAGGAAATAGCTTATACGATGCTGCTATTGAGGGAGCAAAAGTACGTTTAAGACCTATTTTAATGACTTCTTTTGCCTTTATTCTAGGGTTATTACCATTAGTGTTAGCAAAAGGAGTAGGAGCTGAAGGGAATAATTCCATCGGTACCGGTGCTGCAGGAGGATTATTAATTGGTACTTTAATAGGGGTATTTGTTATTCCTGTATTATTTGTAATATTCCAATGGTTACAAGAAAAAGTATCAAGTAAACCAGCTGTTGTTGAAATTAAAGAAGATTAATTATGAAATTTATTTTAAATAAAACTTTGGTTGTAGTCATTATGGCTACAACCCTACAAAGTTGTTTCGTAGCGAAGGATTATGTGCGACCTGAGTTAAAAGAAACAGAACATTTGTATAGAACAGATAATTTACCAAAAGACAGTATCTCAATGGCAGATGTGTCTTGGAAAGATATGTTTACTGATGCTCATTTGAAAGAATACATTGATGAAGGACTTCAGAATAACTTAGATATCCGTGTAGCCATACAACAAATGGCTGCTGCTGAAGCTTACATGAAACAAGGTAAAGCAGGGTATTTACCTACTTTAAGTGTAGGAGCAAAAGCTACACATCAAGAATTAGCAAAAAACAGTCAGTTTGGATCTTTTTTTAATGGTAGTATAGATCAATATGAAATTACAGGAAACCTTTCTTGGGAAGCTGATATATGGGGTAAAATACGAAGTAATAAACGAGCAGGAAAAGCAGCATATTTACAAAGTGTAGCTGCTCACCAAGCAGTAAAAACTCAATTAGTTTCAGCAATAGCAACTACCTATTATCAGTTAGTAGCTTTAGATGCTCAATTAGAAATTACTGAACAAACTATTGAAACCAGAGAGAGTAGTGTAAATACTATTAAAGCTTTAAAAGAAGCAGGTCAGGTTAATCAAGTAGCTGTAGACCAAAATATAGCACAATATAACAATGCAAAAGCGTTAAAGGTAGATTTAGAAGCTTCTATTTTTAAAACAGAAAATGCCTTAAACTTGCTATTAGGAAGAACATCAGTAGTTGTTAAAAGAAGTAAACTTTCACAACAAGAGTTAGATGTTACTATAAAACTAGGTGTTCCTACTATTTTGTTAAGAAACAGGCCAGATGTAATGGCTGCTGAATATGGATTAATTAATGCTTTTGAAATGACAAATGTTGCTAAAAGTAATTTCTATCCATCGTTAACTTTAACTGCAACAGGTGGTTTTCAGAGTTTAGATTTAGATGAATTACTAAGTACTAATTCCTTATTTGCTAATATTATAGGAGGCTTAATACAGCCTATCTTTAATCAAAGAAAAATAAAAACGCAGCACGATGTAGCTAAGGCACAACAAGAACAAGCATTGTTAAGTTTCAAAAAGACTTTGTTAACAGCAGGGAATGAGGTTTCAAATGCACTTTTCGATTATAATGTTGAAACCGAGAAATTTGAATACAGACAAAATGAGGTTGAAGCTTTACGAAGAGCAGAAACTAACTCTGAGGAGTTATTAAAAAATGGGTATGCAAATTATCTTGATTTATTAACAGCAAGAGAAAGAGTTTTGAACGCAGAAATAAACGTTATAAATAACAAATTAAATCAATTATTAAGTACAGTAAATATATATAAAGCTTTAGGAGGAGGATGGAAATAAAGTAGGGTTGATTATGAATAATAGGGAAAAACTTATCAATGTTGCAAAAGAAAAATTTATAGCATTTGGTAGTAAGCATACTACAATGGATGAAATAGCTGAGTTACTTGGAATTTCAAAAAAAACTATTTATGCATGCTTTTCTTCAAAAGAAGAATTGATAATTGAAAGTATCAAAGAATTAATAAATGAATTTAAAATTGATATAGAACCTATTTTAAAATCTGATAAATTAGCATTAAATAAAATAATAGAAATATATGAGGTAATTTTTAAATACGTAATAAAGTTTAAACCTTCTTTTATTTTTGGATTAAAAAAATACTATCCCAATGCCTATGATGCCTATATAGAAGTAACGAAGAATGTTGTATCTAAAGATGTGATAAATTTACTAGAAGAGGCTAAAGTAAACGGAGAAATAAGGAAAGATGTAGATCTTGAGCTATTTAGTAAATTGTATCTAAGTAATTTAGAAGGGAGATTGTTTAATGCTGACAACTTATTTAAAAATTACCCAAGAGAAGTCTTACTTGAATATATGATTATAAATAATTTAAACTCTTTAAAGCCTAGCAAATAAGAACATAAATTTTTGTGGTTTTTGATGAAAAGTGTCGTGTAGTATGTTATCATATCTACAAGACACTTTTTTGTATTGAAAAAATGATTTATAGATGGAAAAAGAAAAAGTATTTTTGACGTATTTTTGTAATAAAGTAACAGAAATTGTTAAAAAAAATAACTACATATTTATTGCTTAGTATTACAACTTTGTTTTATAGCCAGGATAAAACAGGATTACAGTTCTTAAATATTCAAAAAAAAGCAGAGAATTATTTAGAAAAACTACAAGAAAATTATACAGAAGGAAATTATAAGCTTCATAAAATTTATAGTGACTCTTTATACAATATATCTAAAAAGAATAACCTGAAAGCATTACAAGTAAAAGCAATGGTTAACCAGGCAATAAGCTTAAACATGCAAACAAAATATGTAGAAGGTATAGCACTGTATAAAGAGGCATTAGCTATTGCTAAAACGATACCAGAAAGCAAACAAGCTGAAACTGTTGTGTTAGTTAACTTAGGAAATATATATAATAATGTAGAACTTTATGAAAAGAGTATAGAAACCATGAAGATGGTGCTAAAGCAAGCAGCCTATACTGAAAAACCAAAGTTAATAAAAATGGCTGCGTTGAACGGATTATCGATAAGTTATTCAGCTTTAAATAAAGAAGAAAAATCATTACTATATGCAGAACAAGTAAAAGAAATAGGAGAAGAAACAGGTAATGAAAATATCATTTTAACATCCTTAAACCATATTAGTAGTTCCTATTATAAATTAGGAGCGTATCAAAAATCTATTGAAACAGCAAACAAAGCAACAAAATACAAGTCTTTTGAGAAAAATACTAGGGTAAAAGCATGGCTTTTAGTTAATTTAGGAGTCGCAAATTTAAAACTAGAGTTTTATAGTGAAGCAGAAAAATACTTAAAACAAGCGTTAAGCATAGCTTCTGAAAAAAGCATAGAAGAAATTGAAATGATATGTTATGAAAACTTGACTATGATATATCAAAAATTAAACAAAACGACAGCTTACTTAAATACAGAAAAGAAATATAATGAGAGTCGAATAAATTTTCTTAAGAATCAAAAAAAAGCGATAACAGAAGAGCTAAAGGCAGAAATTAAAGCAAAAGAAGAAACTATTTCAGCACAAGAAAATACAGAAGCTTTACTCTCAGACCAACAAAAAACAACCTTGTGGTTTAGTGTGTTATGTATGATTGGTTTAGGTGGGTTATTTTGGATTTATATAAAAAAGAATGAAGAAGAAAGTGCTATTGAAGAAATAAAAGAGCAAACAAAAGAAGTAAAAGTAATCCAAGAAAAATATAAAAATTCTTCATTATCAAAAGAAGATAGAAGCTCTTACAAACAAAAAATATTAAAGGAAATTGAAGAAGAAAAAATATACTTAAACCATAACTTAACTCAAGCAAGTTTTGCTAAAAAATTATCACTAAGCAGTCATCATTTGTCTGAAGTGTTTTCGTTTGAATTTGATAAGAATTTTTATCAACTCATCAATTCGTATCGAATTAAAGAAGCCAAGAAAATGTTACAATTATCTACAAGCAAAGACCACAAAATACTCGCTGTTGCTTACGATTCTGGTTTCAAAAGTAAAACTACTTTCAACCGTGTGTTTAAAGAACAAACAGGTTATACCCCATCAGAGTATCGAAAAAAACTAATAAATTAGGTTCCACTCTATAGAATGATACTTCTATAACAATCAACGGTTATATCTTGCGCCTCATTACTTAATATAAACGATATTATTAAGTAATACTTAGCTTTTATTTTATATATGAAGATTCAGTTTGAGTTGGTAATATCACCAAACAAACAACACCTATCAAACCAATATTTAATGGCTGGGTAGTTCTTACTTTATGTAGTATGTAAAAAAGCTTGATTAAAATAGAAGTGTTAAAAATTATATTAAAAAGAATGAAGGCATTAATAGGTAAATTTTTAAGAAGTGGTTTAGTAGTACTTTTTTTAATTTTAAGTAGTCAATTGTTTTCGCAGTCGTTCACTTCTTTATGGAACACGGCAAATATTAGTACTGGCTCTTCTGGAGTTAATGAAATAAGCATCCCAACGAATTCAGCTTACACGTATTCATACACCGTTGATTGGGGTGATGGAAATATTGATTCAAACGTAACAGGAGACATTACCCATACTTATGCCACACAAGGAACTTATACCGTAAGCATTAGCGGAACGTTTCCTGCAATTTATTTTAATAATACTGGAGACGTTGACAAAATTATCGAAATCTTGTCTTGGGGTACTATTCAATGGCAAAGTATGGAAAGCGCATTTTATGGATGTTCAAATCTAAATTTTGATGCTATTACTCCACCAAATTTAAGTCAAGCTACTAGCCTACAAAATGCTTTTAGAGATTGCTCATTGTTTAATGGTATTATGAATAATTGGGATGTAAGCACCATAACTAATATTTCAGGGTTATTTATGAATTGCGAAATTTTTAATAGACCTTTAGATCAATGGGACACATCTAGTATAATAGACATGTCTTACACTTTTTATAATGCAAGGGAATTCAACGAACCATTAGATAACTGGAACACATCAGCAGTAACTACTTTAGAAAACTTTTTATATAGAGCCCGTAGGTTCAATCAAAATATTAATAACTGGAATGTAGCTAATGTTGTTAATATGGAAGGAGCCTTTTACGATACAAGTGCATATAATCAGCCAATGAATAATTGGAATGTTGGTAATGTTACCAATATGAATAACACATTTAAAGGCTCTAATTTTAATAGCCCAATAGACAACTGGAATGTAAGTAATGTTACAACAATGGAGGGAATGTTTAGTCAAGCTAAATTCAACCAACCTATAAATACATGGAATGTTAGTAATGTTACAAATATGTCTAGGCTATTTTTTAGAAACAGAACCTTTAATCAACCTTTAAATAACTGGGATGTTAGTAATGTAACAAACATGTCGGGTATGTTTGATGGATGGGCTTGGGGAGCAGTTTTTAATCAACCCATAGGTAACTGGGATGTTAGTAATGTTACTGATATGAGTTACATGTTCCGAGATAACTCAGGCTTTAATCAAGGTATAGGAACTTGGAATGTAAGTAATGTTGTTACCATGAGAGGAATGTTTGAAGGCGCCACTGTTTTTAATCGAGATATTAGTTTGTGGAATGTTAGCAAGGTTACCAATGTAGAAAGTATGTTTGAAAGAACAGAAGCTTTCAATCAACCATTGAATACTTGGGATGTGAGCAATATTACTAATATACGCAACATATTTCAACGAGCAGAAGCTTTTAACCAACCTTTAAATACTTGGGATGTAAGTAATATCACTGATTTTCAGTATATGTTTGATAGAGCTACGTCTTTTAACCAAGATATAAGTGGTTGGCAAACAGGAAATGCTAGAAACATGTCTTATATGTTGAATCAGGCTACTTCATTTAATCAAAACATAGGAGTTTGGGACATATCTAGTGTTACAAACATGACAAACATGTTGTCGAATAGTGGTATTTCTCAAGAAAATTATGATAATATTCTTATAGCTTGGAGTGCTCAAACAGTTCAAAACAACATTAACTTAGGAGCGACGAACCTTAATTATTGTGATGCATTAAACCAAAGACAAAGTTTAATTGATAATAACGGTTGGACTATGTCAGGAGATGTTATAAACTGTTCTTATGTATTATGTACTCAAATAACAATGCCGCAAGCAGGTGACACGCAAGTGCCTGCAAACAGTGATATTCGTTGGAATCCAGCTCCTAATGCTACAGGATATAGAATTAGTGTAAGAAGAGAAAACGGAGCGACTTCACAGGTTATATATAATAATGAAGATGTAGGAAATGTTGTAGGAGTAGATTTTACCAACGAATTTATAGCAGGAGATACTGTATATGTAACAGTTGTCCCGTATAACGCAGAAGGACCAGCTACAGGTTGCCAAGAAATTAGTTTTACAGTAATAGAAAGTTGGGTAAATAGCCCAGATGCATTCAAGCTTACCTACGATACAAGTATACAATCTTCATTCACTACACCAACAAATCAGTTAAGAATAGAAACAAATTCAGGCTATCCAAAATATCTTACATACAATTATTCTATAGATTGGGGAGATGGACAGTACAACCATAATGTTACAGGTGATATTACACACATATATCTTACACCAGGAATTTATACCGTAAGTATTATTGGTGTTTTTCCTTCTCCAAAACATGAAACTATTGGAGACTCTGACAAACTATTATCCATAGATCAGTGGGGAACTCAAGTCTGGGAAAGTATGTATGAAGCTTTTGAAAGTTGTGTAAATATGGAGCACAATGCTACAGATACTCCTAATCTTAGCAATGTAACGGATATGGAAAGAATGTTTAGTTCTTGTAGAAAATTAAATGCTAATATTAATGATTGGAATGTTAGTAATGTAACCAACATGCGTGGTATGTTTAGTGGAACTTCAATTTACAACCAACCACTTAATAATTGGGATGTAGGTAATGTTACTAATATGAACTACATGTTTGGTAGTGCCATAGAGTTTAATCAAGACATAGGAAATTGGAATACAAGAAATGTTGCAGATATGGGAGGGATGTTCCAAAATGCAGAAGTATTTGATCAGAATATTAATAATTGGAATGTGAGTAGTGTTACAGATATGAGTAGCATGTTTGAAAGAGCAGAAGCATTTAACCAACCACTTAATAATTGGGATGTCAGTAATGTTACAGATATGTCTGAAATGTTTAATGGTTTTATTTCAAACATGGCTTTTAACCAAAATATTGATAATTGGAATGTAAGTAATGTTACAGATATGTCTGAAATGTTCCAGAGATGTGTTGATTTTAACGAACCTTTAAACTCTTGGAATGTAGGTGCTGTTACAAACATGACTTCGATGTTTGAAGGCGCTTCTTCTTTTAATCAAGCCCTAAGTAATTGGAATGTTTCTTCAGTAACCAACATGGAGAGCATGTTTCAGAGTGCTAGCGCATTTAATCAGAACATAAATAGCTGGAATGTAACCAATGTAACCAACATGAGTTTAATGTTTTACAATGCTCAAATGTATAACCAACCGTTAAATTCTTGGGATGTAAACTCAGTAGTTAATATGTCAGGTATGTTCCGAAGAGCAGAAGCATTTAATCAGCCATTAAACTCTTGGGATGTAAGTGCTGTTGCTAACATGAGTCAAATGTTTCAAGAAGCCACAGTTTTCAACCAACCATTAAATTCTTGGAATGTAAGTTCAGTAACCTTAATGCCTTCGATGTTTGAAGAAGCTATTGCTTTTAATAGTCCGTTGGAAAAATGGAATGTTTCTGTAGTAACAAACTTTGAAGCAATGTTTAAAAATGCAGAAATATTTAACCAACCCTTAGGGAATTGGAATACAGGCGAAGCACAAACAATGGCTGAAATGTTTCATGGGGCGTCTAAATTTAATCAAGATATTAATAATTGGAATGTATCTTTTGTAACCACTATGAAAGAAATGTTTCGAGGAGCAACGTCTTTTAATAGACCATTAGATTCTTGGAATGTAGCATCGGTAACTAATATGCAAGGCATGTTTCAAACAGCAATAGCTTTTGATGGTGCTATTGGAAGTTGGAATATTAGGAGAGTAACCACCATGCAAGACATGTTTAATGGTGCAACAAACTTTAATCAACCAATGAATAATTGGAGGCCAACAGCAGTAATGAACATGGATAGAATGTTTCAAGGTGCAAGTTTGTTTAATCAACCTTTAAACCAATGGTTATTAAATACGGTATCGATGAACGCTATGTTTAATAACGCTACAGTTTTTAATCAAGATTTAGGTGATTGGAATATTAGTGGCGTAACCAACATGCAAAATATGTTAGATAATACAGCTCTTACTAGAGTGAATTACGACAATACGCTTATTGCATGGTCTGAACAAACACTAACACCTGGAATAAATCTAGGAGCTAACACTCTTCCCTATTGTGATGCTGTAGAAGAAAGACAATCAATGATTGATAGTTTTGGATGGTCTTTTACGGGTGATGTTTTAGATTGTCCTATTCCAGAATGTACACAGTTAATAGCGCCTTTAAATGGAGCAACAGATGTTCCTGTAAATACCAATTTAACTTGGGAACCTGTTTTGTATGCACGTGAATATGCTTTAACAATTAGAATTGAACCTTCAGGAATGATAATAAACGAAACTGTTGTAAATGCTACCACTTATGAATTTGCTACAGATTTTTCAGGAGGAGAAATAGTTTATGTTACTATTGTACCTTCAAACGAAAATGGAGATGCAGTAGGACCTTGTGTAGAAGAAAGCTTTACGGTGTCTACAACTCCATCTACAGTACCAGATTGTACCAGCTTAACCTTACCACTTGCTGGTGGTACAGATATATCTGTAAGTACAAACTTAGAATGGAATGTTATAAGTAATGCAGATGGATACAGGCTTACAGTAGGAACTACTTCAGGTGGAATAGATATTCTTGATAGTATTGATGTAGGTAATAGTACAACATACGATTTACCTGTAGATTTACCAGAAGACACCGATATTTTTGTAACTATAACTCCTTATAACGATAAAGGAGATGCAACAAGTTGTGGAGAAGAGTCTTTTAAAACAGAGTTTATTCCAGTAGTACCTAGTTGTACAAGTTTAGTGAATCCTATAAATGGATCAACGAATGTTCCGTTGAATACTGATATTTCTTGGAATGAAATTACAGAAGCAACCGGGTATTTAGTAAGTGTAGGAACTACTCAAGGAGGGATAGAGGTTGTGAATAGTATTGATGTAGGAAACATAACAACTTATAGTTTTACTCAAGACTTACAAGCAAATAGAATACATTATGTTCGTATAATTCCATACAATGATGTAGGAGACGCTACAGGTTGTGTAGAAGAAAGTTTTACTACTGGAGATGCAGTGGTAAGTGCACCAAACTGTACCACAATAACAGTTCCAAGTAACGTAGCAACGAATGTTAGTGTTAGTACAGGAATTAGTTGGGGTGCAGTAGCAGATGCTGACGGATATTACCTATCAATTGGAACAACTTCAAGCGGAACCGACATTGTAAACAACGAATCAGTAGTAGGAACGAGCTATACTTTAGCTAGTGATTTACCAGAGAACACGACAATTTATGTGTCAGTGATACCGTATAATTCAGTAGGAAGTGCTACAGGGTGTTCAGAAATTAGCTTTACTACTGAAATAGTACCAACCGCACCGAATTGTACCACAGTCACAGTTCCAACCAATGGAACAACAAATGTTAGTGTTAGTACAGGAATTAGTTGGGATGAAGTAGCAGATGCTGACGGATATTACCTATCAATTGGAACAACCTCAGGCGGAACCGATATTGTAAACAACGAATCAGTAGTAGGAACGAGCCATACTTTAGCTAGTGATTTACCAGAGAACACGACAATTTATGTATCAGTAATTCCATATAATTCGATAGGAAGTGCTACAGGATGTTCTGAAATTAGCTTTACTACGGAAATAGTACCAACCACACCGAGTTGTACCACAATTACAGTTCCAAGTGATGGAGGAACTAATGTAGCAGTCGATACAAATATTACTTGGAACGCAGTAGCTGATACAGATGGGTATTATATATCAATCGGAACAACCTCAGGCGGAACTGATATTGTGAACAACGAATCAGTAGTAGGAACGAGCTATACTTTAGCTAGTAATTTACCAGAGAACACGACAATTTATGTATCGGTAATTCCATACAATTCGGTAGGAAGTGCTACAGGATGTTCTGAAATTAGCTTTACTACAGAAATAGTACCAACCTCACCAAATTGTACAACAATAACAGTTCCAAGTAATGGAGCAACGAATGTTAGTGTTAGTACAGGAATTAGTTGGGATGCAGTAGTAGATGCCGATGGATATTATGTATCAATCGGAACAACCTCAGGTGGAACCGATATTGTAAACAACGAATCAGTAGTAGGAACGAGCTATACTTTAGCTAGTAATTTACCAGAGAATACAACAATTTATGTATCAGTGATACCTTACAATTCGGTAGGAAGTGCCACAGGATGTTCTGAAATTAGTTTTACTACGGAAATAGTACCAACCACACCGAGTTGTACCACAATTACAGTTCCAAGTGATGGAGGAACTAATGTAGCAGTCGATACAAATATTACTTGGGACGCAGTAGCTGATACAGATGGGTATTATATATCAATCGGAACAACTTCAGGTGGAACCGATATTGTAAACAATGAGCTAGTGATAGGAACAACATACAATCCTACGAGCGATTTACCAGAGAACACAACAATTTATGTATCAGTATTACCATATAAGTCGGGGGGCTTAGCAACGGGCTGTGGTGAAGTTCGTTTTACCACAGAAACCGTTGCAATTATACCAAACTGCACCACAATTACAGTTCCAACCAATAAAGCAACAAATGTTAGTGTTAGTACTGGAATTGTTTGGGACACTGTTTCAGATGCCGATGGGTATTACCTGTCAATTGGAACAACTTCAGGTGGAACCGATATTGTAAACAACGAGTCAGTAACAGGAACGAATTATACTTTAACTAGTGATTTACCAGAGAACACCATAGTTTATGTATTAGTAACTCCATACAACTCGCTAGGAAGTGCTAATGGGTGTTCTGAAATTAGTTTTAGAACTGAAGCAAGCTTAGTAGGGGAAACCAAATACGGTTTTTCTCCAAATGGTGATGGAGTAAATGACTTTTGGGAAATAAAGGGAATTGAAGAACATCCTAATAATATAGTAACTGTTTTTAATAGGTGGGGAGATATGGTTTTTCAGATGAAAGAATATGATAATCAATTTAATGTTTTTAGAGGCGTTGCCAATAAGCTAACAGGTATGGGAGGCGATAAGTTGCCAGCAGGAACATACTTTTTCAATATAAAAATTTCAAAAGGGGAAAAATCAACAGAAAAGAAAGGGTTTTTAGTTTTAAAAAGATAAGATGAAAGAGATGAGAAACTATATTTTACCATTAATTTTTATAATGGTATTTCAGAATAATTGGGGACAACAAACAGCTTTGTATCCAGAGTATAATTATAATCCGTTTATTATAAACTCTGCTTACACGGGAATGTCTGATGGGGCAGAAATTACACTTAGCAATTATGGTTATATAAATAGTATTGAAGGAAGTCCCAGAACATTATCGTTAAGCTTTCATACTCCTATTGCAAGAAAAAAAATGGGGATAGGTGGGGCTATTGTACGAGATAAAATAGGGGTAAGTACTTATACAAATGCATATGCTACATATTCGTATAAAATATTTTTTGATACGGAGATTGATAGACCTTATTGGCAACATTATAACGAACATGTAATATCGTTTGGACTAACAGCGGGAGTTCAACAGTTTCATGAGAATCTGTTAGAGTTAGGTATTACAGATGATATAGAATTTTCTGAAAACATGAATGTAACTGTGCCAACCGTAGGTGTTGGGTTTTTGTACAATCATGCAGATTTTTATGCAGGAGTTTCACTGCCAAATCTTTTAGGAGATAAATTAGCATCAAGAGATGATTTAGATATATCAAATCCTGTTTATGGTTATTTCGGATACCGTTTTTTTACCAATCGATTTGAGGAAGTAATGATTAAACCTAGTGTTTTTTTGAAATATGAAGGTGGAGCACCTATGCAAATTGACGCAAATGTTGCTGTTAACTATAAAAACAAATTCGAAATCGGTACGGGCTATAGAAGTAGTTCCTCAATTAATTTTTTAGCAGGTATTTATGCTTTGAAAAACTTAAAATTTGTGTATTTCTATAATGCAGCATTTAGTGATTCTGTGTTAGGAAATAGTCATGGAGTTATTCTTTCGTATGTTTTTAAGAAAAAACGTAGGTATTAAAAGGAGTATTATGGAGTTATTACCTAAAACTCCAATTTTTATAATTAGCAGAAGCCTCTAGTTGGTTTTCGATATTATCAGGTAATTCAGGGAAAAAATCAATACCTGTTTTCTGTTCTAATTCATCAATAGAAACTACAAAATCAGATAGAGGTTTGCTACTTTCCTTATGTGGAAGTAAAAAAGCGATGGCTTTAATTTCAGGTTGAGTATAATCTAGTAAAACCTTGTAAAAATAATTAGGAACACTTACTTTTTCCTTTCCTATAGTTTTCAAATCAGGTTCTAAAACACCACCAGTAACAACATATAAGTGATTATATTTTTTAGCCCAATAACGAGTTTTTTGCTCTAGTTTATTCCAAATACCAGCATTAAACTCATGGTTTTGAGGAGAAATGTTTGAGGTGTAAAAAGTTTCATCATGAGCATTTTTAGAGGCACGTCTATCACCAGCAGGACATAAGTGTCCTTTGTCATAACCAGACTTTTTATAATTCCTCCAATCTGCAGATTTAGTCTTCACCTTAGGGTCTACAATAAAAAATGGACGCTTACGATTGGTATAAGCAATATCACTTTTATCTAAAGGATAAGCAACCCATTCAGCTTGCTCGTGTTTTTCGCTATATGATAACTGGTAGCCATTATGTTTTATAATGACTCCAGTTGTTGAGGTAGGAAAGTAATTAAAGTTATTAGTTTTATTACTGGCTGTTTCTGTTGTAGGTTCAGAAGAGTTCTTAGCTTCTTCTTTTTGTTGTAACCAATAACCTACAAGTAAAGCAATAATGGTAATAACAACCTTTATTTTCCTTGAAGTACTCATTTAATTACTTAAAACGATTTCTTTAAAATCTTCAGTTTTTTCAACTTCGTTAAAAATCTCTTGAAATTTAACAGGAGGTACTGTTAATTTACGCTTAACCAAATCTAACCAAGCACCATAAACAGTGATAATTGCAGAAAGTTTACCTGCTTGATTAAAAACTTCATGTTGAATTTTCCAACGTTCACCTTTTCCGGATAAACCAGTAACTTTTAAGTTTACAGTTATGTCTTCTCCCATGTGTATTTCACGTAAAAACTTGGTGTTTTCTTCAAATAAAATAGGACCAACTTTTTCCTTAGTAAAATCTTGAACAGTTACATTATGCTCTTTAAAAAAACGTAAACGTAATTCAGCAGCGTAATCATTGTATGCGGTATGACGCATGTGTATGTTGGCATCAAAATCTGCCCATCTTGTTTTAAACTCAACACTAAAACTCATATCAAAAAAATTTAAGAAAGCGAATTTACAAATTTTAAGCTTTCACATCTAAAGCATCACGAAGTGTATTTCCAATTAACATAAATGCCATTACTAAACTCATAATTGCTAATCCTGGAATCAATGCTAAAAATGGTTTGCCCAAAATGATATAATTATAATGATTTTTAATCATAGCACCCCAAGAGGGAGTAGGAGGTTGGGCTCCAATACCTAAAAAACTCAGTCCGCTTTCAATTAAAATAGCAGCTGCAAAATTTGCGGCGGAAATTACAATTATAGGAGCTAAAATATTAGGTAAAATATGTTTGAAAATAATTCTAAAATCAGAAAAACCTAAAGCTTTGGCAGCTTCCACATATTGCTGCTGTTTAGTAGTGATTACTTGACCCCGAACTACACGAGCAACCTCTACCCACATAGTTAATCCCACTGCAATAAAAACTTGCCAAAAACCTTTACCCAAAGCCAAAGTAATAGCGATTACTAATAAAAGTGTTGGAATGGACCAAGTGATATTGATAACCCACATAATAAAATCATCAATTTTTCCACCAAAATAGCCAGCAATAGCGCCAATAGGAATTCCTATTAAAAGCGAAATAAACACAGCTATAAATCCAATAAAAAATGAAATTCTAGCACCAATCAACAACCTGCTTAATAAATCACGACCATATTTATCAGTTCCTAAATAAAATGTTTTTTGTTGAATGTATTGTTCAAAGGAAACAGGAAACTCTTTTGGTAAACCATCGGAGTATTTAATAACTTCTAACTGATTGTTTTTAACAGAAAATGATTTTATAGGTATTTCTGTTGCTGAATGTTGTTTTCCCATCATAAAAACAGAAAACCACGATTGTTGATTTTTTACTTCTGAAGGAATGCTTAATAGTTGCACAGAAAAACCAGGAGGTTTCGAGTGAATTTCTAAATGCATTTGATTGGCAGAGTTACTGTTGTCTGGAGCTAAAACATAACAAAAAACAGCAATAAACCCGCATAAAATAATATATCCAAAACTAAACATACCTGTTTTACTATGTTTAAATTTTTGGATAGCTATTTGCCATAAAGATGTACCTGTATTATTATTCACTCTTTTGTATTTCTTTCAAGTTATTGATGTCAATACTTGATGGATTTTGAAAAACTTCCAAATCAAAATATTTTACAGAAGCTAAAATATGATCAAAAATGTTCGCCATAACACGTTCGTAATCTACCCAATTTTTTTCTCTACTAAAGGCATAAATTTCTAGTGGAATTCCGTTAGGAGTTGGCTCTAACTGACGAGACATTAACAACATATCTTGATTTATTTTTGGATGATTTTCAATGTATTTATCCAAGTAAATTCTAAAAGACCCAAAATTGGTTAAGTTTCTACCGTTTAATATTACAGATTTGTCAATATTGTTTTCTTCGTTGTATTTTTTTACTTCCTTGCTACTTTTTTCAATATAGTCAGAAATTAACTCAATCTTTTTAAAGCGCTCAATATCTTCATCGGTAAGAAAGTGAATGCTATTTATTTTAATTAAAATTGATCGTTTTATACGTCTACCTCCTGAAGTATTCATTGTTCTCCAGTTCTTAAAAGAATCGGATGTTAAATAATACGTAGGAATGCTAGATATTGTATTATCAAAATTTCTAATAATTACAGAAGTAAGGTTAATTTCAACTACATCACCATCAGCGCCATATTTTTCCATGGTAATCCAATCTCCAATTCTAACAGTATCATTTACTGCTACTTGAATGCTTGATACAAAACCAAGAATGGTGTCTTTAAAAATTAATAATAATACTGCTGAAAAAGCACCTAATGCAGTTAAGAATCTAATTAAAGGTTTTCCAGTTAATACAGAAAAAGATGATATAGCAGCAATAAGCCACATGATTACCATGAAAATTTGCACATAGCTCTCTAAGGGTTTGTCTTTGAAAGCATTTGTGGTACGAAGAAAATCTTTAACACTTAGTAGAATACTACGTATAAACCAAATAATAGCAAAAATAATGGCAATAGTAGCAATACGTTCAGCGTAGGTAAACAGATTAGGGAAATCGACTAAAATATCTTTTAAAAAATTAAAAACAATAGTAAGAATAACAATTCTTGAAAGGTTTAAAAAGGTTTTGTTTTTAATAAGCATATCATCAAAACTAGTTGATGTTTTAGCTGCCATTTTATTAACTGTTCTTTTTCCAACGTATCTAAAAACTTTGAATAAGATATAACCTAAAATTCCAAACACAATAAGATTTGCAAATAAATTTAGGTATGTAGCTAATGTTTCTGAAAGTGAAAGCTGTTCTTTAAAAATTTTATAAAAAAACTTGTTTAACATAAAGTAATATTCGTTTAAAATTTGCTGATTTCTTCACCTATTTGTAAGTCAAATTTTTTTCTAAACCAATATATAACAACATACAAAACAGGAGTGTCAAGAGCTGCTATAATGACTTTAAATAAAAAACCGCTAAGTAAAAGGCTACCAAAAATACTCCAAGGAAGTATTTTAAAAGAACTCAATAAAAATAATACGGTAAAAGTATCTATAAATTGTGACAAAAAGGTAGAAAAATTATTGCGAAGCCATAAATGTTTTCCTTTAGTTAATTTTTTCCAAAAATGAAAAATTCGAATGTCTATAAACTGAGCAGCTAAGTAAGCTAGCATAGAAGCTAGTACAGCAAAAGGAGAAAGCCCAAAAACTTTGGTAAAAGTTTCGTCGCCAATGGGAGAGTTATTAATTGCAGGAGCATAATCAGCTACTAAAATAATTAACATAGAAAAAAAGGAAGCAAAAATTCCTGCTACAACAACTCTGTTGGCCTTTTTCTTACCATAAATTTCAGAAAGAATATCTGTAATTAAAAAAGTAATAGGATATGGAAGTATTCCAACAGATACTTCAAAACGAAATAAATTAAAGGGTTCCCAATAAAAAAACTTCTGAAAAATAAGGTTTGAAGTTACAAGAGAGGCTATAAATAACGAAGCTAAAACTAGGTAAATAAGTTGTGCTTGAGATTTTTGTTGTACAGTCATAAAACGAAGATAGTAATTTTAAAAGTTGTATGTTTGCAAGGTTAAATAAACAACAAAACAAACAAATGAAAGCGTATATTTTTCCAGGTCAAGGAGCACAATTTACAGGAATGGGGTTAGACTTATATGAAAACTCTCCATTAGCTCAAGAACTTTTTGAAAAAGCAAATAATATATTAGGTTTTAGTATTACTGACGTAATGTTTGAAGGTAGTGCTGAAGAATTAAAACAAACCAAAGTAACACAACCAGCTATTTTTTTACACTCAGTAATTTTAGCTAAGGTTTTAGGAGACGATTTTAAACCAGAAATGGTTGCTGGTCACTCTTTAGGAGAATTATCAGCGTTAGTAGCTAATGGTGTATTGTCTTTTGAAGATGGATTAAAATTAGTTTCTAAGCGTGCTTTAGCAATGCAAAAAGCATGTGAAATTCAACCATCTACTATGGCAGCTGTGTTAGGATTAGAAGATGTTGTAGTTGAAGAAGTTTGTGCGTCGATTGACGGAGTTGTGGTAGCAGCAAACTATAATTGTCCAGGACAATTAGTAATCTCTGGAGAAATTGAAGCTGTTGAAAAAGCTTGTGAAGTATTAAAAGAAAAAGGCGCTAAAAGGGCATTACTTTTACCTGTAGGAGGAGCATTTCATTCACCAATGATGGAACCAGCTCGTGAGGAGTTAGCTGCAGCTATTGAAGAAACTACATTTAACGAACCTATGTGTCCAGTATACCAAAATGTGGTAGCGAAAGCAGTAACAAACCCTGCTGAAATTAAAGAAAACTTAATAGCGCAATTAACAGCGCCAGTAAGATGGACACAATGTGTGCAGGCAATGATAGCTGATGGTGGTACTGAGTTTGTTGAAGTTGGTCCTGGTAAAGTATTACAGGGATTAATGCGTAAAATTGATAGAAGTGTAGCTGCTAGTGGTGCTTCTTTAGTATAAATAGTAAAAACAGATAGTATAGAAAAATCCCGTTCTTTTGGAACGGGATTTTTTTTGTAAAAATAAAATTGTTATTTAGCTAAGACACAGTCTTCACAATCTTTAACTTCACCATAATAGGTTTCTCTGTATTTGTGCACCGTTTCTAACGGTATAATATTTAAAAACATTTTTTTAATGTAGGTAACATTAGTATGAAGTTTACCCATTTTTCTTGAAAATCGTTTTTCCAAACGTGTTTCTCTTTTAATTTTAATCAATTTCATTATTCTAGTATCATTTAATTAGAGTACAAAGCTAATAAGCTTAAAGCGTGATGTCAATTAATAATCGTTAAAACATTAAAAATCAACTAATAAATATGTGTTGTTAAATTTAGAGTGTATTATTTTAAGAATATGATAATAGGAAGTAGAAACAATTCACAAATTAGAGGTGTAAAAAAGCTGTTTTTTGCTAAAATGAATAAAAAATCACTCAAAAATGATTAAAAACAACCAAAAATGAGTGATTTTTTGTCTTTTTATATAAGAAATCTTAGCTTCTGATATCTAAGGTTTGGGATATTTGTGCTTTTTTTGGAGCTAAAAGAATTAAATAAATTAATAAGATTACTCCTAACAATAAAAAATCAGGTTTTAAAATTAAAATCAAAAAACAAGCACCTTCAATAATAGCCCATCTAGCTATAGAAGCAGACTGATAAATAGCAAGTTTCTCTTCATTACTAGCATCTTTTTGAATGTTTCTCAACATGTTTTTAAAGATGAAGTTACTAGCAACATAAGCTATTGCAGGAATAAATGCATAGAACAAAGATGAGTCATCAATCACCATGTCAAACATGGTCTTGAAATTACCTAAAAATGTAAAAGCAAGAGTAATTCCAGCAATTAAGGCAAGGTGAATAATTTTTAAAGTTTTAATTTTTTGATTCATAAGATTTCAATCCAAGTTATTGAATAAAATCATTTACAGTTTTAGAGATAAATGCTAGCTGCTCTTCATCTAATTCTGTATGCATTGGCAATGAAATAACTTCATCTATTAATTGATTGGTAACAGTGAAGTCATCTTCATTATATCTATCATCTTGATATGCTTTTTGAGCATGTAACGGAACAGGATAATAAATAGCATTTGGAATTCCGTTATCTAGTAAATGTTGGTGTAACTCATTACGTTTTCCGTTAGTAATTCTCAATGTATACTGATGGAAAACATGCGTTGTAAAATCGCTAATAGTTGGTGTGATAATATTTGGGTTGTTAGCAAATGAGTTTGAATAATATTCAGCAGCTTTTCTACGGGCATCACAATAGCTATCTAATAAAGGTAACTTAGCTTTTAATACAGCCGCTTGAATAGAATCTAAACGAGAGTTTACTCCAACTACATCATGGTAGTAGCGTTTGTACATTCCGTGATTAACCATTCCGCGAAGTGTATGTGCTAATTCATCATCATTGGTAAAAATAGCTCCACCATCACCATAGCAACCTAAGTTTTTAGAAGGGAAGAAAGAGGTAGTACCAACATCACCAATAGTTCCTGCTTTCTTCTTCGTTCCGTTAGAAAAAGTATAATCTGCTCCAATAGCTTGAGCATTATCTTCTATTACTAATAAGTTATGTTCTTTAGCAATTTCTAAAATAGCTTCCATATTAGCACATTGTCCGAATAAATGAACAGGAACAATAGCTTTTGTTTTAGGGGTAATTGACTTTTTTAGAGCTTCAATGTCAATATTAAAAGTGTCAGGTTCAACATCAACTAAAACAGGAGTTAATTTTAATAAACCGATAACCTCAACAGTTGCAGCAAATGTAAAATCAGCTGTAATCACCTCGTCACCTGGCTTTAAACCTAAGCCCATCATAGCTATTTGTAACGCGTCAGTACCGTTAGCACACGGAATCACATGTTTAACACCTAAATAATTCTCTAAATCTGCTTGGAATCCATGAACATATGGTCCGTTAATATATGCTGAAGAATTTAAAACTTCTTGAATAGAAGTATCAACTGTCTCTTTTATTTTTTGATATTGACTTTGTAAGTCAACCATTTGAATTTTTCTCATTTTGACATGATTTTATAAACATCAAAAATACAAACTATCTTTGATTGTTACGAGGTCTTTAGGCAAAATAATATCTATTAAAAATTCAAAATTTAATAGATATATTTAAAACAAGAAAGACGAAGTATCGTTATTTTTACCAAAGATTATTAATTAATGAAAGAATCTAAACGTAAAATAGCTTTTAAGGTTTTAGTGGGGTATGCTACCCTAGCGGTTTTAGCGGTTATTTCAGGAATCTTGTTGTTTTCTGAAATAAAAACATACATAGAGATACAAAAACAAGGAGTTTCTGATAGGAATAATATTATACAAACAGGAGGGTTAATTGCTGATATATATGAAAATGAAAATTTAGGGAGAGCCGCCATTCAGTTAAATTCTTATAAACGATATAATGAATATGTTACCGAGAATAAATTATTGTTGAAAAAAATTGACTCACTTAACTTCATAGCAAAAGACGTATCTAAAACATTTATTTTAGACAGTGTTAAGCTGGTTTTAAATAAAAAACGAAAAAACATAACAAGTTTAAGAAGGTTAAACCAAAGGAATGCTTCAGAAAAATCAATAGATGAGGCTATAGACAAGCTAGGGTCTATAGATTCTTTATTAGGCAAAGGTTCAGTAAAAGATCTTGTAGATAATCCAGATGTTTTTAATAAGAAAACAGGATTAAGTTTAGAAAAGTATTTACGCCTGTTTGATAATGAAGAAGAAGGAGAAGAGAAGCCTGTTAATGTTGAAGAACAAAAGAAAATTGACTCATTAGTTTCTGCATCTAAAGAAATACTTCAAAAAGCGCAGAGAGAAACAGTTATTAAACGTAGGTTTTTGAGAATAAAAGAGAGAGAATTAATTGAAAATGATATTATAATTTCAAGAAAATTACGGGAGGTTTTAAATGTACTAGAAAAAGATGTTATTGTTAATGCTAACATAGCTCATAAAAAACATGAAGAAACGTTAGAACGTAGTAGAAACATAATTCTATTAGCAGCTGGAGTAGGTTTTGTAATAATTATACTTTTTTCAATAATAATATTAAATGATTTTTGGAGGAGTCAACATTATAGGCAAGAATTAGAAAGTGCAAATGCAGTTACTTCTTCACTTTTAAAAAGTAGGGAGCAACTAATATCCATGGTAAGTCATGATTTAAGAACTCCTTTAAGTACAATTACCGGTTTTAGCGAGTTATTACAAAAATCAATTACTAGTACTAAAGAGAAAAATTATGTGGTGCATATACAAAATGCATCGGTTTACATGGGGCAGCTTGTCGGCGATCTTTTAGAATTTTCTAAATTAGAGAATAGTAAAATAACTATTGAAACTATTCCTTTTGATTTAAAAAGAAATATAGAGGAAGTAGCTAATAGCGCTAAAAGCCTTGTTCAAAATAAACCAATTTCAATAAATGTAAATCATGATGAAAATATAAATTCATTAATTGTTAGTGATCCTTTTAGAATAAAACAAATACTATATAATTTAGTAACTAACGCATGTAAGTTTACAAAAGAAGGTTCAATAACAATAAAAAGTAAGTTAAGAAGCGTAAAAGAAAAAAAATATATAGAGATTAGAGTGATTGATACTGGAGTTGGAATTGGAAAAGATGAACAAGAAAAAGTTTTTAAAGAATTTACGCAAGCACATGAAAAAGAGAATAGGCAAAATGGATTTGGGTTAGGTTTGACCATTTCTAGAAGACTAGCAGAACTTTTGGGAGGATCTTTAACTTTACAAAGTAGTTTAGGAAAAGGCAGTATATTTTCGTTGTTCGTGCCTATTACTTTTGCTGAAGAAAAATCAAATGAAAAAGGGATAATCCCACAAAATAAAAGCCTTAATATTAATGCTATAATAGTTGAGGATGATGCTTCTTTGAGAATACTTTTGAAAAATGTTTTAGAAGAATTAGGAATAGCGGTAACTTCTTTTAGTAATGCGCAAGAGGCACTAAGTAGAATAGATAATATTATCTATGATTTAGTGCTTACAGATATACAACTTCCTAAAATGAATGGTATTCATTTTATGGAAACCTTAAAAAAACACAAATCTTACAAAGGTCAGCCCATTATAGCAATGACAGGGAGAGCAAATTTATCGGAGAATGAATATGTTAAAAATGGTTTTTCAGATGCCATAATAAAACCATTTCACGCTAAAAAATTGGAAGAAATTTTACAGCGATTTTTTGATTTCAAAGCCCAGGAAAAAGATGTGGTTATTAGTAAGATTGACAACGAAATAACAACAAATAGCTTTGATATTACTTCCTTGAAAACATTTTTGAATAATGACGAAGTAGAGATAAAGAAAATATTAAAATCTTTTTTAAAAGATACCGGAGAGAATTTATTGCTATTAAAAGAGTTAGTGAAAAATAATGATGTACAAGGGTTTAATGACGTTAGTCATAAAATGTTGGGAATGTTTAGGCAATTAAAAGCTACTAAGTTAATAACTTTTTTAGAAGAATTTGAGGTTAGTAAAGAGATAAATAAAACCTCATGGAAAGATTTTGAAAAAGAATTAGAAATCTTTTTAGTAGAAATAAAAAAGTATTTTAATTGATTATCAAAAGAGCGTAAAATCAATTTAATCAGTAGTAGTCTTTGTTTAGTTAAGATTGTTAAGTTATCTTGAGAAAATACTTTAAGAAAAGTAACAATTTATTTACATAAAAATTTGGCAGTAATAAAACTATAATATACATTTACACCACATAAGGCAATATTTGTTATCTTCTTTCTTCTTATAGAATGGCGCCAAAAATAAAAAAAGAGAAGGTTTTATATTGTTTAAAGCTTTCTCTTTTTTTATTGAGAAAGCTCTAAAAAGTATTTTAAAATTAATTATTAAACCCAAAAAAAAGAAACTATGGGATCATTTAGAGCAAGTTTCGAATTCGCAGGAAAAGAATTCGACGTATTAGAAGCTGAGTACAGCTTAAACAGAAACACAGACACAAAAGGTAAGCCATCTTCAAGTGTAAACGGAGGAAGAGTTACTTTAACTATTGAATCAACATCAGATACTTCTGTTATCGAGGCAATGGTGAATAGCCAGTTTAAGTCTGTAGATGGAAAAATTGTTTTCAAGAAAACAGATGAAGATTCAAAAATGAAAGAAGTAGAATTTAAAAACGCTTACATCGTTTACTTCAAAGAAGAATTAGATGTAAACAACGAAATTCCAATGAAATTAACAGTTACTTTCTCAGCTGAAGAATTATTAATTGGTAACGCAAACTTAGATAACCGTTGGCCAGTAGCTTAATGAGAAGGACTAAATAACATTTAGTTTTATATAA
>NZ_JAMXSH010000010.1:2500-5813 GCF_024124505.1 Tenacibaculum sp. XPcli2-G | reverse complement strand
AAAAAAAACCTCAATCTTTAAAAGATTGAGGTTTGATAAAGAAAGGCAACGACCTACTCTCCCACCATTGGCAGTACCATCGGCGCTAATGGGCTTAACTTCTCTGTTCGGAATGGTAAGAGGTGAGCCCCATTGCGATAATCACCTTAAATCGTTTCAGTATATTTCAACTGTAAAAGTTAACATATTAGTAAAATCATATCCTAAATTCATCAAAGAGTTTGCTCCCGGCCACTAGGACCGGGATACGTACATAAGCCTATGGGTTATTAGTACTACTCAGCTACATACATTACTGCACTTACACTTATAGCCTATCAACGTGGTGATCTTCCACGACCCTTTAAAGAAATCTCATCTTGTGGTGGGTTTCGCGCTTATATGCTTTCAGCGCTTATCCCTTCCCGACGTAGCTACTCTGCAGTGCCCCTGGCGAGACAACAGATACACTAGAGGTCAGTCCAACTCGGTCCTCTCGTACTAAAGTCAGATCCACTCAAATTTCTAACGCCCACAGCAGATAGAGACCGAACTGTCTCACGACGTTCTGAACCCAGCTCGCGTGCCACTTTAATGGGCGAACAGCCCAACCCTTGGGACCTTCTCCAGCCCCAGGATGTGACGAGCCGACATCGAGGTGCCAAACCCCCCCGTCGATGTGAGCTCTTGGGGGAGATCAGCCTGTTATCCCCGGAGTACCTTTTATCCTTTGAGCGATGGCCCTTCCATGCGGAACCACCGGATCACTATGCTCTACTTTCGTACCTGATCGACCTGTATGTCTCTCAGTCAAGCTCCCTTATGCCATTGCACTCTACGCACGGTTACCAAGCGTGCTGAGGGAACCTTTAGAAGCCTCCGTTACTCTTTTGGAGGCGACCACCCCAGTCAAACTACCCACCACGCACTGTTCTCATTGCTGAGTTAGGCTCTAGATAAGCAAAGGGTGGTATTTCAAGGATGACTCCACAACGCCTAGCGACGCCGCTTCAAAGTCTCCCACCTATCCTACACATTACTTATCCAAAGTCAATACGAAGCTATAGTAAAGGTTCACGGGGTCTTTTCGTCCCGCTGCGGGTAATCGGCATCTTCACCGATACTACAATTTCACCGAGCTCATGGCTGAGACAGTATCCAGATCGTTGCACCATTCGTGCAGGTCGGAACTTACCCGACAAGGAATTTCGCTACCTTAGGACCGTTATAGTTACGGCCGCCGTTTACTGGGGCTTCATTTGATTGCGTCGCCGAAGCTAACAACTCCACTTAACCTTCCAGCACCGGGCAGGTGTCAGGCCTTATACATCATCTTTCAATTTAGCAAAGCCCTGTGTTTTTGATAAACAGTCGCCTGGATCTTTTCACTGCGGCCAACATTGCTGTTGGCGACTCTTCTCCCGAAGTTACGAGTCTATTTTGCCTAGTTCCTTAGCCATGAATCTCTCGAGCACCTTAGAATTCTCATCCCAACTACCTGTGTCGGTTTACGGTACGGGTTCTTATAATCTGAAGCTTAGAGGTTTTTCTTGGAAGTTTTTAGGCACACTATCCACGCATCCGAAGACTTGTGGTACTATCACACTTCAGCTAAACCAGCGGATTTGCCTACCAGTCTAATACCTAAATGTTTCAACGAACTATTCCGTCAGTTCGCGGTGCTTTCAGTACTCCGTCACCCCATCGCAATTATAAGAAGTACAGGAATATTAACCTGTTGTCCATCGACTACTCCCTTCGGATTCGCCTTAGGTCCCGACTAACCCTCAGCTGATTAGCATCGCTGAGGAAACCTTAGTCTTTCGGTGAGGGGGTTTCTCGCCCCCTTTATCGTTACTTATGCCTACATTTTCTTTTCTATACGTTCCAGCATGCCTCACAGCACACCTTCAGCACATATAGAATGCTCCCCTACCACTTTTAAAAGTCCATAGCTTCGGTAATATGTTTATGCCCGATTATTATCCATGCTCGACCGCTCGACTAGTGAGCTGTTACGCACTCTTTAAATGAATGGCTGCTTCCAAGCCAACATCCTAGCTGTCTGGGCAGTCAAACCTCGTTTTTTCAACTTAACATATATTTGGGGACCTTAGCTGATGGTCTGGGTTCTTTCCCTCTCGGACATGGACCTTAGCACCCATGCCCTCACTGCTGAAAAACATTTTATAGCATTCGGAGTTTGTCAGGAATTGGTAGGCGGTGAAGCCCCCGCATCCAATCAGTAGCTCTACCTCTATAAAACTTTTATTCAACGCTGCACCTAAATGCATTTCGGGGAGTACGAGCTATTTCCGAGTTTGATTGGCCTTTCACCCCTACCCACAGGTCATCCAAAGACTTTTCAACGTCAACTGGTTCGGTCCTCCACTGTGTGTTACCACAGCTTCAACCTGCCCATGGGTAGATCACTCGGTTTCGCGTCTACTACTACTAACTATAACCGCCCTATTCAGACTCGCTTTCGCTTCGGCTCCAGACCTTAAATCTTTAACCTTGCTAGCAACAGTAACTCGTAGGCTCATTATGCAAAAGGCACGCCGTCACACAGTAAATGTGCTTCGACCGCTTGTAGGCGTACGGTTTCAGGTTCTCTTTCACTCCCTTACTTAGGGTTCTTTTCACCTTTCCCTCACGGTACTAGTTCACTATCGGTCTTTCAGGAGTATTTAGCCTTACCGGATGGTCCCGGTGGATTCATACAGGATTACACGTGTCCCGCACTACTCAGGGTACTGCTATATCCTCTTCGATTACCTGTACGAGACTATCACTCTCTGCGGTTCGTCTTTCCAAACGATTCCAGTTCTCTTAGATTCTAATGTCGCAGCCCTACAACCCCAATATTGCCGCAACAACATTGGTTTGGGCTAATCCGCGTTCGCTCGCCACTACTAACGGAATCACTTTTGTTTTCTCTTCCTATGGTTACTTAGATGTTTCAGTTCACCACGTTTGCTCACCCGAAGGTGTGACATGTCTTCAACATGACGGGTTGCCCCATTCGGAAATCTACGGATCATAAAATATGTGCTTCTCCCCGTAGCTTATCGCAGCTTATCGCGTCCTTCTTCGCCTCTGAAAGCCTAGGCATCCTCCATACGCCCTTATTTAGCTTATTGTACTTTTTGCTGTAGCTTGCGCTACAACGAGCTCTTTATAATTCTTGTTCTTATAAAAATATGTTGTTAGATATTATCTAACTCTCTATCTTGATTCTTTACGATATCATTTTACCAATATGTCAATGAACGTGGCGAATCGCCACTGATAAGTATTTATCAGTGCAACTCGTGCAGCACTCTGAAACAAC